>JBCDCE010000042.1:0-35835 GCA_039182515.1 Pseudomonadota bacterium
ATATCGTATGCCCTGTGCCCGACTCCGGCACGCCAGCTGCCATTGGGTTTAGCCAAGAAGCCAATATCCCTTACGCAATGGGCATTATTCGCAACCAATATATGGGGCGCACCTTCATCGAGCCGACGGAGCAAATCCGAAATATGGGCGTACGGCTGAAGCTGAATGTGAACCGGGCCCTCATCAAAGACAAACGCGTGATTTTGGTGGATGATAGTGTGGTGCGCGGCACCACCAGCCGAAAGATCAAAGAAATGATCCTCGACGCAGGCGCGCGCGAAGTGCACTTCCGCATTGCCTCACCGCCCACGGCTTGGCCTTGCTTTTATGGGGTGGACACACCAAAACGCGAAAAACTCCTAGCGGCCACTATGAGTGAAGAGGAAATGCGTCAACATCTGGCTGTCGACAGCTTAAAGTTCATTTCGCTCGATGGTCTATACCGCGCTGTCGGAGAAGCAAAAGGCCGCGATCCCTTGGCGCCGAAGTATTGCGACGCGTGTTTTTCGGGAGAATACCCTGTGGAGCCTGCTGATCAGATCGAAAAGGGCTTCATTATGAAAGCCGCAGAGTAAGCCTGCCCGCCAATTGTGCCCTGACGCTTGATCCTAGCGCTTGACCCCTGGCACTTGACCTTCGCGCGATAAGCTCGCATCTCCCCAACATGACAAAACTTGCCCTGATCACTGGCGCTTCCCGAGGTTTGGGAGCCGCTTTAGCTTTGGAGTTGGCATCGACCCACCACGTGGTGGCCGTGGCGCGCACAACAGGCGCACTCGAAGAGCTCGACGACCGGATCAAAGCTGCGGGCGGCCAAGCCACGCTTGCTCCAATGGACGTCACCGTGCCTGAGGCCATGGCGCAGCTTTGCCGCAGCATCTACGACCGTTGGGGCCAGCTCGATCTTTGGGCGCATGCTGCCATTCATGCGCCTCCCCTGACGCCAGCGCAGATGATTGGCGAGAAAGACTGGGCTAAATCCGTTGAGATAAACATCAACGCAACTCAGCGCCTCATTAGCTATGTTGCACCGCTCTTGGGCACCTCGGGCCAGGCCCTCTTTTTTGAAGATGAACGTGCAAGCGGCGCCTTCTTTGGCGCATACGGCGCTACAAAAGCGGCACAGATCGCATTGGCGCGCAGCTGGGCAGATGAAACCCAAAAGACCGGGCCGAAGGTTCACATTGCCAAACCCAAAGGCATGGCCACCGCCACCCGCGCCCGCTTTTTCCCAAGTGAAAATCGCGACAACCTGGCAACACCTGCTCAAGAAGCCAAAGCAGTTCTATCTGTCTTGAGTTGAGGATTGCGAGCCCCGCGCCCCTCGCCTATGAGGCTTAGTATGCGGATCTTGATCACCAACGACGATGGCATCCAAGCCCCAGGTTTCCAAACCTTAGAAAAGATCGCTCAAAGCCTGGCTGGCGATCAAGGAGAGGTTTGGGCTGTTGCGCCTGCTTTTGAGCAATCGGGAGTGGGGCACTGTGTCAGCTACACCCGGCCGTTTCTCACGTCGAAGATGGGCCCGCGCCGTTTTGCCGTGGAAGGCACACCGGCTGATTGTGTCCTGACGGCGGTGTCTTTGGTGATGGCGGATGCCCCGCCTGATTTGGTGCTCTCGGGCGTGAACCGGGGCAACAACTCTGCCGAAAACGTGCTTTATTCCGGCACCATTGGCGCTGCGATGGAGGCCGCACTACAAGGGCTCCCGGCAATTGCCTTGTCGCAATATTATGGGCCCGACAACCGCGACCTAGAGGATCCTTTTGAAGCGTCCCTTACCCACGGCGCAGAGGTTGTAAAAGCGATCATAAGCAAGATGTCGCCCACGGATGACACCTCATACTCACGCTTTTTCAACGTCAACTTCCCCGCCGTCCCGGCGCATGCCGTGAAAGGCGCAAAGCTTGTCCCGCAAGGGCTTCGCATGGGCGCGCGCTTTGGCGCCGAGCGCCAAGCCAGCCCATCTGGCAAGTCTTTCGTGTGGGTCAGAGGCGGCTCGCAGCACGTTCCCGCCACACCCGGCAGTGACGCGGATGTTAATCTGGATGGATACATATCCGTGACCCCGATGCGGGCCGATCTCACCGACTGGGCCGCCCTTGAGGACTGGGGGACTGGCAGTGACCTCTGATATCGCCGAGCGCAAAATGCAGTTTCTCTTTGCGCTCAGATCGCGGGGGATCACAGATAAAGCCGTCTTAGAGGCGATGGAAAAGGTTGACCGAGCGCCCTTTGTGCGCGGGGTTTTTTCCGAGCGGGCTTATGAAGACACGCCTTTGCCCATTGCCTGCGGTCAAACCATCTCGCAACCCTCTGTCGTTGGGCTTATGACCCAAGCCCTGCGCGTTGAGCCACGCCACAAAGTTTTGGAGGTGGGAACAGGCTCAGGCTATCAGGCGGCTATTCTCAGCAAGCTTGCGCGGCGTGTCTATACCGTGGACCGTCACAAACGGCTGGTGCGCGAAGCCAAAGAAATCTTTGAGACGCTAGATTTGCCCAATATCACCGCTCTGGTGGCCGACGGCAGCTTTGGGCTGGCCGACCAAGCCCCCTTTGACCGCATCATTGTGACTGCTGCTGCAGAAGATCCGCCAGGTCCGCTCTTGGCGCAACTCAAAGAGAACGGTATTATGGTGGTACCGGTTGGGCAATCGGACGCAATCCAGTCGCTCATAAGGGTCGAAAAAACTGCGTCTGGGCTGGAGTATACCGAGCTGAGGCCCGTGCGCTTTGTCCCTCTTGTTGAGGGGCTTGGACGAGAAGACGATCTCTTGTCCTAGACTAAAAAAATAATTCGCCGAAATCGGCGCGCCTGGCGTATAAAACAAAAAAGCCCAGGCAGAGGCAGAAGACTATGAGGCATATTAGGGTGAGGCAATTGAGCATGGGCAGGTCCCTCAAAACCACCGCCGCAATGGCGAGCATCGTTCTTGTTGCAGGCTGTTCGAGCGGCTTCGATATCGATTTCCGCGACATCTTCCGTAGCGACGCAGATACCACAGCGGCTAGTCAAGCGACCGCCGCGAGCCGCCCCGTCCCGGATGAGCGCGGCGTGATCTCCTATGAAACCTACCAGGTTGTGGTGGCCAAACGCGCCGATACCGTGGCCACGGTCGCGCAGCGCATTGCCATGGCCCCTGAAACCCTGGCGCGCTTTAACGGTGTGAGGGTCAACGACAGCCTGCGCGAAGGTGAGATTTTGGCAATCCCGAGTAATGTGGAGCTGAAAGAGGCTGGCATTCCAAACCCTGGTCAGGTGGACGTAACAACGCTGGCCGGTGCTGCAATAGACAACGCCGAAGCCGCGCAAACGCCCAACACCAGCGGATTGCCAGACACGGGCGTTGAGCCAATTCGCCACCGCGTCGCACGTGGAGAGACGGCCTTTACCATCGCGCGGCTTTATGGCGTTTCGCCACGTGATCTTGCCACATGGAATGGCTTAGGCTCGGATCTAGAAGTGCGCGAAGGCCAGTTCTTGTTGATCCCTGTGCAAGCCCCTGATGCCGAAGTGGCCCAAAGCGGTGTCACAGCCCCAGGTACAGGCTCTGCAACGCCCACACCGCCGAGCGCAAGCCAGCCTTTGCCGGTAAGCACTGCCACAGCGGCGGCGGGTACCGCGGCAAGTGCAGCACCTTCTGCGGTTCCACGCCCGCAAACCTCTGGCAGCACAGCCAGTTCCGGCGCAAACATCGGCGCAAGCACCTCAGCGAGCGCATCTAATGCGAAGTTCGTTTTCCCTGTGAGCGGCAATATCATCCGCGACTACAAAAAGGGTGTGAACGACGGCATCGATATTCAAGCGAGCCCTGGAGCCCCTGTAAAGGCGGCTGAAAGCGGCACGGTGGCAGCGATCACCCGCAACACCGATCAGGTGCCAATTATCATCCTACGCCACACAGGCGGGCTTTTGACCGTTTATGCCAATGTAGATGATGTCAAAGTGGCCAAAGGTGATTCCGTTTCACGCGGTCAGACGATTGCCTCGATCCGGAAAGCAGAACCTGTTTTCTTGCATTTCGAAGTGCGCCGCGGTCTTGAGAGCACAGATCCCGTGCCCTTCTTGGAGTAAGGACTAGAGCCTAGAACGTCACGCCGTGGCGCCCTGCCAAATCCACAAAGAATTGCCAAGCCACGCGCCCGGATCGTGATCCGCGTGTGGCTTGCCACTCGATGGCTTCAGCCCGCAGTTCCTCGGACGAAATCGTCACACCGTAAGCCAGGCAATAGCCTTCGATCATGGCCAGATAGCTGTCTTGATCGCAAGGATGGAACCCAAGCCAGAGCCCGAACCGATCTGACAAAGATACCTTCTCTTCCACAGCTTCACCGCCATGGATGGCATTTGCGGCTTCATTTTCGATCATGTCACGCGGCATCAAATGCCGGCGGTTTGACGTGGCGTAGAGCACCACGTTGCTTGGCCGTCCTTCGACCCCACCGTCCAAAACAGCCTTAAGCGACTTATAATGCTCATCGTCATGGCTGAAGCTAAGGTCGTCACAATAAAGAACAAACCGCGTCTCAGGCAAAGTGCGCAACGCGCTTAAGAGACGCGACAGGCTTGGCAGGTCTTCGCGTTGTATTTCCACGAGCTTAAGCCCATGCCCCTGGGCCACCACAGCCCCGTGCACAGCCTTCACAAGCGAGGACTTCCCCATGCCACGCGCGCCCCAAAGCAAGGCATTGTTCGCAGGTAAGCCTTCCGCAAAGCGCAGGGTATTGGCCAAGAGCGTGTCGCGAGCACGGTCGATGCCGACCAAGAGGCTGATATCAACACGGTTAATTTCCGAGATCGCACGAAGCTGATCCGGCTTGGTTTCCCAAACGAAGCCCTCCGCCTGACCAACATCGGGCAACGCATGGCTTGCTGGCGCCATACGCTCAAGCGCTTCAGCAATCCGCGTAAGGTCTTCTGTGTTCAAGGCGCGTCTGGCTCCGAAAGATCGTCTTCATCTTCATCGAGGAGGCCTTCTTCTTTGAGCTGCGCGTTGCGCCTGCGCTCCACACCGCGCACCAACCAAATCGATATCTCATAAAGGCCGTAGACCACCGTGAAGAGGATAATCTGTGTGACGATATCGGGGGGTGTCACAAGGGCTGCGAGAACCAAAATCCCAACCATGGCGTATTTGCGCACGTTGCCCAAACCTTCAGCGCTCACCAGCCCCGCTTTGCCCATGAGGGTCAAAAGCACAGGCAGCTGGAAGCACAGACCAAAGGCCATAATGAACACAAGAGTGATCCCTAGGCTTTCGTTGACCTTACCAAAGAACGTGATGCGTACGCCCTCTTCTGTTTCGGGCACCACAACCGCATCGGGCGGCAAATCAGGCGACGAGCTGAGGAGGTTGGCAAAGATGGAGCTGACATCCGCAAAGCCCAAAAAGAAAGCCATCGCCAGAGGGGTTACCACCAAATGCGCAAAGGTTGCGCCCAACAGGAACATCACTGGTGAGGCGATGATGAAGGGCAAAAAGGCTGACTTTTCAGAGCGATAAAGCCCCGGGGCCACAAATCTCCAAAGCTGGAACGCTATCACCGGAAAGGCTAAGGCAAAACCGAAAACCATCGAGATGCGAAAGAGCGTAAAAAGATATTCTTGCGGCGAAGTGTATTGCAGCGTGGGCGATGGGTCACCAAGCTCGCGCAGGGTTTCCGCAATAGGAGCAAGAAGGAATTCCAGAATATGCTCGGCAATAAACCTGCCTTCGATGGGCACAAAACAAACTGAGATCCCGATCACCAAAGCGATCACCGAGCGGATCAGGCGCGTGCGCAACTCTGCGAGGTGTTCGATCAGCGGGGCTGCGTGATCGTTTATGTCGTCATTTTGAGCCATCAGGCGTCCTTTTGGGCCGTGACCTGGGCAAGCTCTGCCTCAGCGACCTCTGCCGCTTTTTGAGCGGCTTCTGCTTCTTTCTTCATCCGCTCTGCGGAAGCGCGTGCGGCCTTGGCTTTGATCTTGGCGCTATCTTCCGAGCGGGCTTTGGCCAACTTTCCCGTTTCGCTGTTCTCGTCAAACTTTGTGAGATTGGAGGCGGCGTCTTTGACACCTTGCATGGCTGTATCGACAGGGTTGGTCGCGGCCTTAAGGCCTTGCGCGACGTCCTTTACGCCAGCGTCATCCGCAGCCTCGTTCATCGCGCGACTGAATTCGCGCGCCATACCACGGGCTTTGCCCATAAAGCGGCCAACGCTGCGAAAGAGGCCAGGAAGGTCTTTGGGGCCGACGACAATCAGCGCAACAACGCCAATCACCAAGAGCTCGGCCCAGCCGAGATCAAACATCAGTGGCTCACGCTTTGTCTTTTTCGGCGTCCGGTGTGACGTCTTTTGCTGTCTCAGCGACGTCTTCTTCGAGCTCTTTGGTGCCGTCATTCACGCCGCGCTTAAAGGCTGTAATGCCTTTTCCCACTTCGCCCATGAGCGACGAGATCTTACCACGACCGAACAACACAAGCACCACGACTGCGATGAGCAGAAGGCCCGGGAGCCCAATATTGCCTAAACCCATTTCGTTTCTCCTCTATAGCGCCGCAGTTTGGTTTGGTCTTTTGCGCGCGCGAAGTCTGCAGCAGTATCTACGCGTCTCGAGGCTTCGTTAAAAGGGGCAAGCGCGCCAAAAGCTCAAGATTTCCTGTCAGATACGCCACAAGTTGCGGACCAAAACGCCAAAACTGCGTAGTTTTGGGTAGCCCATTGCATCTTAAATTAGAGCGATGGGAACACAAAGCACCTGTCGCGACGCAACATCAGCCAAAGAGGTGTGCCGGGTTTGGGAAGAAAAACCGAGGGAACAGTTGCCGTGAGCCGCGATTGATCGAAGTCCATGCGAAACTCCACAAGACTGTCTTTGCCCATAAATCTCGCCCGTTCCACGAGGCCGCGCGCAGGGGTCCCCTCTTGTGGTGTTGGCAATGGTCCTGAGCCCTGACGATCGAAGTCGATTTTGATGTGTTGAGGTCGGATGACGATGTCGACCTCTGTGCCGTCTGGCGTACCTGGCGTCAGAAATTGGCCAAACGCGGTTTCAACAAGCGCGCCTTCCACAGTGCCATTGATCTCAACGATATCGGAAAAAAAGGCCGCAGCAGCTTTGTCTACCGGATTGTTATACAGATGATAGGGCGCGCCGCGTTGGACAATTTGCCCCTGACGCATAAGCGCAATTTCGTCGGCCATGCGCATGGCTTCATCCGGCTCATGGGTCACCAACAAAACGGCCGCTTCATCTTCTTTCAAAAGATCGAGAGTTTCGTCTCGGATCCCATCGCGCAGACGATTGTCGAGCCCCGAAAACGGCTCATCCATCAACATAACTTTTGGCCGGGGCGCCAGTGCACGCGCCAAAGCAATACGCTGCTGTTCACCACCAGATAGGGTGTGCGGAAAGGTGTCTGCATAGCTCTCCATCGAGACCCGCGCCAGCATCTCGGTCACGCGCTTGCCCACATCGGTTTTGTTGCCCTTCAATCCAAAAGCGACGTTTTGAGCCACATTAAGGTGGGGAAAGAGCGCAAAGTCTTGAAACATGAGGCCGATTTCACGGGCTTCCGGCGGCGTGGTGGCCGTGCCATCGCAAAGAATATCCCCATCGACCAAAACCAGACCGTCATCCTGGCGCTCAATCCCCGCGATCATGCGCAATGTGGTCGATTTTCCGCATCCCGAAGGTCCAAGCAGACAGGTCACCTGCCCCGCAGCTACGCTCAATGAGACGTCGTCCACGACCTTTTTGCCCTGAAAAGACCGGCTCAGATTACGGATTTCCAATCGCGGTTGCATGGTGAAGCTGTGTTCCTGACTAAAACGCTCGACACATGGCAATGCACATGGCACCGGGGCGTCGGCCATTCAAGCCTAAAGCACAAAGGTGGCCGTTAAGACGCTTTAAGCCGTTAGGTCGACCTCACAGAGCGCCAAACGCTGGCCATTGATCTGAAGTTGGATCGGCGTGTTTCCCGGATAGAGCTTGTAGGTTGTCGCATCGCCCTTGAAGAAATGGACCTTCTCAAGATCCAAGCTTTCACCAGCCTTTAGACTTAGGCTTTTAATCTTATGTACTTTTTCGCTGCGACGCCCACCTGCCTTTGGAAAATCCACCACATAGTCGAGCAGTAGTTTTGTGGCCTCCTTGGCGCGTAATTTGATTTGCAGAGTAATCCGGGATCCGATGGGGACTTGAGTATCAGAAGCCGAAAACTCCAAAATCTCAATTGGCGGATCCAGCGGATATCCCAGGAGAGCGAGCGCTTCGGGATCGCCTTTTTTAACAAGCGTACGCGTGGCGTGCCTGGTCATCCAGGCCAGTTCTTTTGGCTCTTGTTGCGAGGTTTCAGCCCATTTCTTGAGCCGCTTAGGCACCTCAGAAGGCGCGATTTTGGCAATGTCATTCAGGTGGTTGGCCACGGATCGTGTGACATAGCGGGTTGGATCGCTATGCAAAACATCCAAGAGAGGCAGTGCAAAATCGACAGGCGTCGCAATCCGTTGAGCCCATGGCAAAAGCGGGCGCGTGCCCTCGCTCACCAAACGGCGCAGATGGTAGTTCTCTGAGCGCGCCCAAGCTTCAAACTTTGCGTAACTCATCTCAGGGTGCGTGCTGACGAAATCCCGTATGACAAGCTCTGCTGTAAAGCGTTTGGTCAGCTCTGCCAGAGTGTCCAGAGCCAACTCTGGGTCGTCTTTGCCGTGACGCGCCACCAGAATGCCCCAAGGCGCATGAATGAAGTTGCCAAAATCATCATCGGATTTCGTAGGATCCAAAATGGGCGGCTGTGCGCGCAGTATTTGCGCTGCCATCGCATCAAAATCGCTCGGCAGCCAGTCCTCAAGGCACTCTGCGATCCAGTTTAGGCGCGCCTTTAATTCTAGATCAGGAAAGCGCGATAAGGCTCTGTTTTGGAATGCTTCTTTGTCGAATTCAGACCAAGCATGCGCGACCTCATCCGCCAGTTGCCCCACGCTTTGGGCATTGAGAAGCTGATCTTTTAGGCTGAAGGTCGATTGTGCCATGGTCAGATCGTTGCGTTTGTTGCGCCGCCGTCGAGCAGGATATTTTGCCCAACGATGAAGCCTGCGTTTTGCGAGCATAAGAAGGCGCACATCGCGCCGAATTCTTGGCGTGTGCCGTAGCGACGCGCTGGGATTGTGGCTTCGCGTTCGGCCCGCGCCTCTTCCAAGGTGATCCCTCTTGCGTTCACAACACTTGTGTCCAGAGACAAAGCGCGGTCCGTGGCATGGATCCCAGGCAGCAAGTTATTTATGGTCACCCCCGAGGGGGCAACCTGGCGCGCGGTGCCCGCCACATATCCTGTGAGCCCCGTGCGCGCGGCATTCGACAAGCCCAAAACCGGAATAGGCGCTTTGACAGATTGAGAGGTGATGTTGACCACCCGGCCCCAGCCGCGCTCCATCATGCCGGGCAAACTGGCTTTCATCAGCGCGATGGGGGTCAGCATATTGGCATCAATCGCCTTGATGAAATCATCGCGGTTCCAATCAGACCACAGCCCTGGGGGTGGACCTCCCGCATTGGTCACTAAGATATCTAGCGCCCCAGCAAGCTCGAGCGTCTCCGCTTGGCCTTCTGGGGTTGTGATATCACAGGCTATGGTTTGAACCTCGACACCATAGCGGTTGCGAATATCCTCAGCAGCACTTTCAAGCGGGCCTTCACTGCGCGCGTTCATAACCAAATTTACCCCAGCTTGGGCTAAATTTTCAGCACATCCCAGCCCAAGACCTTTTGATGAGGCCGTAACAAGGGCTCGTTTTCCCGCAATTCCCAGATCCATTGTTGCTTCCTTTGCTTATACCAACCTCACAGCGGTCTCGCTTTGGCCGCAATTGGCCTGTAGGTCAAACATCGGGTATACGTCCTTTATGAGGAAGGTTCCAAGGGTTTAAGGGTGGTTAAAACACAGCCTCATTCAGATGGCCGACCAGTTGGGTTTGCACAGTCGCTCAGGGTATACCAAAGCGACCAAATCTGTGTGTCCGAAGGCGTCAACCGCGGCGATGCCTTAAGCTTTGCCGATGAATTGGTGTTGGAAGACACTTATGAATTGGCGGCAGATGCCACCCTCAAAAGGCTAACCTTGGCTTTCGATCCCTCGGGCCAAGAGATCTTTGTCGCGCCTCATTCGGAGCTTGGCCAAAAGGGCGCTGAATTGGCCCTCGATAGTTTGCTCACCTTTATGAACCAAGACGGTCAGTCTTTGGATGTGGTGATTTTGGTTGAGGTGATGGAGGGAAGCGCTGAGGCTGTTTATGCCATGCCCTTGGGGCCCATACATCCCAAACATCCATATGTTTTGGTGGGCATTTCCACTGAAAATGTCATGGGAGCTTTATCCAAACTGGCCTCGGTGGCGTTCACAAAAGGCACCAATATCACCCTTGAGACGGGCGCTCAGCGCCCCATCGAGGAACTCCGCGTGGGTGATCGCGTTTTGACGCGCGATGACGGTGCCCAAGAAATTCAATGGATTGGTTGCAGCACCCTACGTGCGATGGGTAAGCAAGCCCCCGTTCTGATCAAAGCTGGTGCACTGAATAACCTGGGTGACCTTAGACTCAGCCCCGAGCATCGGCTCTTCATTTACCAGCGCACAGATCGCGTTGGTGCGGGCCGTTCTGAGATCTTTGTGCGTGCCAGGCACCTTTTAAACGGGACTACCATCGTGCAGGAAGCCGGGGGATTTGTAGACTACTACCAAATTCTCTTTGCAGATCATCATATCATCTATGCCGAAGGCATTGCGGCGGAATCGATGTCTTTGCCTGTGGACGGCAATCACGCACTCCCAGCGCCAGCGCGTGCAATCGCGGCAACAAGTTTGCGCGCAAAACGGGAAGAGTTTCACAACTCATTTGAGCTTGCCGAGCGCGATGTGGGCCGCGATATTGCAGACCTCCTTCGCCGCGCCTCAACCCGATAAAGTAAGACTGAGAGTGGAAAAGCTATTTGCCGATGGCGTCTAAGCTTCGGCGACACTGCGCTCAATTCTAATCAACTTGCCTTTCTCGACCTTAGCTTGTGAGGCCGCCGGTTCTTCTTTTGTCTTTATACCTTGGGACCTGTCGCGCGGAGGGCCCGTCACAACGGCCAGAACGGTCAGACAGGCAATCCAAGCGTCAAACAAAAAAGATCTGTCGCGCAGGTAACGCAAATCATGGCGCAACTTGGAGCGCGTCTCACTCAAGTTCGCGGCATATCCAACGCGCAGCTGCGCCAAACCACTGAGCCCTGGGCAAACATCTAGGCGCTCCAAATAGCGTGGCAGTTTGATTGCGTAATAGGCCACATATTCAGGGGTTTCGGGACGTGGCCCAATCAGACTCATATTTCCCTGTAAAACATTGATAAATTGAGGAAATTCATCGATTCTGTGACGTCGAAGAAAGCGCTGATACGCTGTTTCAACCCAGCCTGGGGTCATGGTGCGAAACTTATAAATCTCGAATACCCGGCCATGTTGACCAACCCGCTTTTGGCAAAACATCAACGGGCCTGGGTTAAAAACCGGATTTAAAATCGCCAAAATAATCCCGATGACCACACAAATCGGCGCCATGCCCAAACTCACGAGCACATCTGTGCCGCGTTTAGAAATCCCGTAAAGCCAATCTTGGCGAACACCGCCCCAAATACCCTGCTGCCCCACGCGCACCTCCCTTTCCAACATCAGGTCTATCATAAGGGCCGTGAACAGCGCCCTAACAGCTAAAGTTGTTTGGATTATCTGGTGCGCCATGGCCCCCTTCCCCTTGGCAAAGGTCCTCGCTATATCGCGAGCATGCTGGATACAAATCGCCCCGTTTTGCCCCCCGAGATTGCGCGTCGGCGCACCTTTGCGATCATTTCGCACCCAGATGCTGGCAAAACCACGCTCACTGAGAAATTCCTCCTCTATGGCGGCGCCATTCAAATGGCAGGGCAAGTGCGCGCCAAAGGTGAAGCACGGCGGACAAGATCTGATTTCATGCAGATGGAAAAGGACCGCGGTATCTCCGTTTCAGCCTCGGCCATGTCGTTTGATTTTGCACCTTACCGCTTCAATTTGGTCGACACGCCTGGCCACTCAGACTTTTCCGAAGACACCTACCGCACGCTCACAGCCGTTGATGCGGCCGTGATGGTGATCGACGGGGCCAAAGGCGTTGAAAGCCAAACCCAAAAGCTCTTTGAGGTTTGCCGCTTGCGCGATCTGCCGATCCTAACCTTCTGTAATAAGATGGATCGCGAAAGCCGAGACACCTTCGAAATCATCGATGAAATCCAAGAAAACCTCGCGATCGACGTGACGCCTGCAAGCTGGCCCATTGGGCGCGGCTCAGAGTTCGTCGGTTGCTATGATATCCTGCGCGACGAACTTCAGCTGATGGATCGCGCAGATCGCAACACGGTTGCAGAGGCCATCCAAATCAAGGGCTTGGATGATCCCAAGCTGGCCGAATACGTTCCCGCTGATCTTTTGGAAACCTTTTTAGAAGAGATCGAAATGGCGCGCGAGCTCATGCCGCCGCTTGATCCAAAAGCGCTTCTTGAGGGCACAATGACGCCAATATGGTTTGGCTCCGCGATCAACAGCTTTGGCGTGCAAGAATTGATGAAAGGCATCGGTGAATACGGACCTCAACCGCAAGTGCAACGCGCAGAGCCGCGCGAAATTGCACCTGAGGAAAAGAAGGTCACAGGCTTTGTGTTCAAAGTGCAGGCCAATATGGATCCAAAGCACCGGGATCGGGTTGCTTTTGTGCGCATGGCATCAGGTCATTTCAAACGCGGCATGAAACTCACACATGTGCGTGCCGGCAAGCCCATGGCGATCTCTAATCCGGTGCTCTTTTTGGCCTCAGACCGCGAGTTGGCCGAAGAAGCCTGGGCGGGCGACATCATTGGTATTCCAAATCACGGACAATTGCGCATCGGCGATACCCTCACCGAAGGTGAGGCTTTGCGGGTGGCTGGCATCCCCTCTTTCGCACCGGAGTTATTACAGGCATGCCGCGCAGGCGATCCGATGAAAGCCAAGCATTTGGAAAAAGCCTTGATGCAATTTGCAGAAGAAGGTGCAGCCAAAATCTTCAAGCCATCCTTTGGGTCAGGCTTTATTGTTGGTGTTGTAGGGGCGCTTCAATTTGAGGTCTTGGCGTCTCGCATTGAGCTCGAATATGGGCTGCCTGTGCGATTTGAAGCCAGCCAATTTACCTCCGCGCGGTGGGTCACCGGCCCAAAAGCGAATGTAGACGCCTTTGTGAACGCCAACAAACCTCATATCGCGACAGATAACGATGGAGACACGGTTTTCCTCACCCGTCTGCAATGGGACATCGACCGAGTTCAGCGCGATTATCCCGATATCTCGCTCACCGCGACCAAAGAAATGATGTCATAAAGCCGCTATCTCAAAGAAGCCGACACTGTCGTAGGCCTCACTTTTTCTTGGAAAAAATACTCAAATCCCCAGCCTCACATCCAAGGAAAAATCCTAGTTCGTGAGACGCGCGTCTACCAGGCGAAACATCTGAAACGTATCCGTGTCGTCGATAAATTCGAGCGTTCCTACGAGGGATATCGGTGCAAACTCAGCAATGTCTGGCATGGGGCGAGCCGTTTTCACTTCAAGCACTGGCCCATATCCGCTGTCGCCACAAAACGGACAGTTCAGGGGATCAGAGACGAGAATAAAGCTCTGCACATAGGCCTGTGCCTCGATGGGCACGTAAAACCCTGCAATCTCAAAATTCTGAGCTGCGTTCCGCAGGGCGTCAGGAAAGCTCTTTTCAGCTCTCCATTCGTCCCCTTCAACCACTTCGCGCACGTCAGCCAATTCCAACAGCGACCAATTATCCAGCGCCACGTTTTGCGCGTCAACAGTCGCTGTGAAGCACAGGAAGCTAGTGGTTATGGCCAGCGTGAGAGTGGTTTTTCGCATCTTCAGATTCAACCTCGACATGGACAACAAGTTCCCCAAAGCCGTCGAAGGCGAGATGAATTTCAAGCTCATCACCCTCTTCCAACTCATCTTCGACGCCACTTACGCGCAGAAATACACCGTCTTCGTCAAAGATGAAATCGGAACCCATGGGAAAGATGAAATCTGGCAAAGGCACTGGGCTGGAATTCGCCTGCGTGGGTTGCGCCAAAATTACAACCTCGCCGTCGCCTTCATGTACATCCCCACCTGTTAGCTTCGCATCTCTATTACTTTGGTTTTCGACCTCGAGATAGACATCTGCTGTGCCAATTTGGTGAGCACGGGTCCAAGCGTGCAAAATACGCAAGCCATCAACTTCGCTGAGATGATCATCGTCTTCGGCAAACCCAAGTGTTGGAAGGATGCAGAGTGCAAAAGCAAGTGTCAGGCGGAGCATGGTTTTCCCTTTCGTTCATCTAATTCCTTTTACTGTTATAATATAACGTCCGAAAGGGGAGATTGGCCTTATCACCACTGTGTGGATAACTCTGTAGATTAACGCAAGGGCAACGGCACCCTTCCTGCAAGCTTTGGCGTGAAGAGAGCGTTCCCAAAGCGTTTTATCACAATAATTTCATAGCCTTAAAATGTTATCTGAAAACATTAATAAAATTTAACTTTTGAATGTGTCTATGTGGACAAGTTGAATCAAAGCTCAAAATTCACGCCCGATTTGTCCTCTTTGGCGCTTAACGCTGCAGGTCCCGGCAGATGGTCGCTCATGCTTGGTGTTACGGCGCGCTGACAATTTGACTGAGCAACAAAATTACTCTACCTGGAAGCGCATCACGCTTATGCGTGCGACGTTCGCGGGCGCCAAATCGTTGCGTCCATCTTTTCAGCCGTCCGATGCGGCGACCAAATGGATGCATATGACCAAGTTTAGTGATTTGAAGTTGGACCCAAAGGTCCTCAAAGCCATCGATGAAGCCGGGTATGAAACCCCCACCCCAATTCAAGAGGGCGCAATCCCACCAGCGCTTGAAGGCAAAGATGTTTTAGGGATTGCCCAAACCGGCACGGGTAAAACCGCGTCATTCACGCTTCCCATGATTACCCTACTCAAACGTGGTCGCGCCAGGGCGCGCATGCCGCGGAGTTTGGTTTTGGCCCCAACGCGCGAGTTGGCAGCCCAAGTGGCTGAAAATTTCGACACCTATTCCAAATACACCAAGCTCACCAAAGCGCTTTTGATCGGCGGCGTGAGCTTCAAAGAGCAAGATGCTGCGATCGACCGCGGCGTGGACGTGCTCATTGCGACACCCGGCCGCCTCCTGGATCACTTCGAGCGTGGCAAGCTCCTGCTCACCGGTGTACAAGTGATGGTCATCGACGAAGCAGACCGGATGCTCGATATGGGCTTTATCCCAGACATCGAGCGTATCTTCTCACTGACCCCTTTCACACGTCAGACCCTCTTTTTCTCAGCCACTATGGCGCCTGAGATTGAGCGCATCACCAATACGTTCCTCTCGGCCCCTGCCAAGGTCGAAGTGGCGCGCGCCGCGACCACGTCTGAGAACATCACGCAGAGCGTTGTGATGTTTAAAGCAAGCCGCAAAGATCGCGAAGGCTCTGAAAAGCGGGCGGTTTTGCGCGCGTTGATCAAAAACGAAGGGGATGCCTGCAGCAATGCAATCATCTTCTGCAACCGTAAGTCGGATGTGGATATTGTCGCGAAATCCATGGCCAAATATGGGCTAGATGCGGCTGCGATCCACGGCGATCTTGATCAATCAAAGCGCATGGAAGTGCTCGCCAAGTTCCGCGATGGCACGCTGCGCTTTTTGGTGGCCTCTGATGTGGCCGCGCGTGGGCTCGATATTCCAAACGTGAGCCATGTGTTTAATTACGATGTGCCAGGTCACGCCGAAGACTATGTTCACAGGATTGGACGTACGGGGCGCGCTGGCCGCAAAGGCTCCGCGATGATGATCTGCGTGCCGCGTGATGAGAAAAACCTCGCGGATATTGAGCGCTTGGTGAAGCTTGAAGTGCCGCGCATTGAGAATCCTTTGGCGAAATCAGAGCCTGCGGCACAGGACAGCGAGACATCACAGGACGAAACTCCAAAGGCTGAAAAATCGCGCTCACGCCGGTCCAAGTCAAAAAGCGAAGATACCGCTGTTGAGGCTCAAGCTGACACAGAAGGCGAAAAGAAAGAGCGTCGCTCTCGCGGCGGCCGCAAGAACAATCAACGCGAGGATCGTGGGGGTTCAAACGTGGTTGGTATGGGCGATCATATGCCCAGCTTCATTGCTTTGAGCTTTGAAGAGCGCAAAGCCAGCTAGGCACACAAAGTCCATGAGCCCTCTCAGTGGGCTGGCCTTGATCTTAAATCGCGCGTTTCAAAAAGATCAGTTGAGGCGGCTGATCACCACATCCACTTCCACCTTCTTACCAACCTCGGTTTGGCAGGTTTTCCGTGTGATACGGCGCAGCTCGTCTTCGAGCTTATCATCGTCTTTGAGGGTGGTCTTCGAGGCGCGGCGCATGAATTGATCGAGATCCTCTTCGAGCACGTCCACAAGTGGTGCGTTGCTCGATCCCATCTCAGAGATCCCCCGCAAAACGCACCATGGCTCGCCCAAAGGTTGGTTCCCTTCTAGAATCACTGTCACCAGAACGTGACCATTCAGCGCCATTCTGATCCTGTCGCGCACGACCCCATCGAGCGCTCCGATCTGAACCTTGCCGTCCAAATAAAGGCGACCCGTTTCCACGTAACCCGCCACACGCGGCGCATTGCCTTCAAGTGCCACCATCGTGCCGTTGACCGCCACAAGTGACTGGCGCCCGCCCGCTTCGCTGACGCGGGCATGGGTGCTGAGCATCCTGTGATCACCGTGCATCGGAATAACCATCTGCGGGTTCACAAGCCCATGCATGCGCTCAAGATCGGGGCGGTTGGCGTGGCCCGATACGTGATAGAGGCCGGAGGCATCGTCGATCACCTCAACGCCCTGTTCTGAAAACTGGTTGATGATCCGCAACACACCGCGTTCGTTGCCAGGGATCGTTTTGGAGGAGAAAAGGAAGGTGTCCCCTTCTTTCATCGTGAGGCCGAGATATTTGCCATTGGCCAGTTGAGCTGAGGCCGCACGGCGCTCGCCCTGGCTGCCTGTGACCAACAAAAGCAGGTTTTCGCGCGGGATCTCAAGCGCGTCTTCGGCGCTGACCACTTTCGGAAAATCGGCGAGGACTCCCGTCTCGACACCTGCTTCAACCATACGGCGCATGGCGCGTCCCAAGAGGCACACTGAGCGCCCTGCCCGGTTCGCGGCCTCTGCGATGGTTTTTAGCCGCGCGATGTTCGAGGCAAAGGTGGTGGCCACAACCATGCCAGGTTGCGCGGCAATGAGGCGCTCGATTTCGGGGCCAACGAGGCTTTCTGAGCGGCCCTCAGCCAGTGAGTTCACATTGGTGGAATCGCAAATCAGAGCTTTCACCCCAGACTTGCCAATCTCTTCCCAAAGTGCGTCGTCAAAGGCTTCGCCGACAACGGGATCATGGTCGATCTTAAAGTCACCCGAATGCACAACCCGGCCTGCAGGCGTGTCAATTACAAGGCCAGAGCTTTCGGGGATAGAATGCGAAATGGGCACAAAGCCCACGGTGAAAGGCCCAGCTTTTATTGTTTCAGGCCAAGGGCTTACTGTTTGAAATGTGCCGGGATCGATGCCAAATTCATCGAGCTTGCGCCGCCCAATATTGGCTGTGAACGCCCGCGCATAGATCGGGCAGCCGATCTTTTCCCAAAGGTGGCCAATGGCCCCGATGTGGTCTTCATGCGCGTGGGTTATGAAGATCCCGTCAATTTGATCCCGCCGCTCTTCGAGCCATGAAATGTCGGGAAAGATGAGATCGACGCCGGGCGTGCCGTCCATGTCAGGAAAAGTCACGCCCAAGTCTACAACGATCAGGCGTTCGTTGTCTTGAGGACCGTACCCATAAACATAACAGTTCATCCCAACCTCGCCGGCACCACCGAGAGGGAGATAGATCAAACGCTCAGAACTCATTACGTGGCTTTTTCCTTGTTGAAGTCGTGGATCACAGTCAGCCCGTGCATCGTGAGGTTGTCCTCGAACGCATCAAATAGTGCATGGCCTTGTTGAAACAACGGCGCGAGCCCCCCGGTTGAGACAAATTTCATATCCCGACCGCGTTCCCGCTTAATCTGCTCCGTGATGCCATTGATCAACCCCACGTAGCCCCAAAACACGCCCGATTGCATACAGGCCACAGTATTTGTGCCAATCACCTTGGCGGGCTTTGTGACATCCACATGGGGCAAGGCAGCGGCAGCCTGGTGCAAAGCTTCCAAGCTGAGGTTCACGCCAGGGGCAATGACCCCGCCGATATAGGCGCCGTCTTGGTCCACCACATCAAAGGTTGTGGCCGTGCCAAAATCCACCAGGATCAAATCGCCACCGTAAAGATCATAGCCCGCCACCGTATTGACCAATCGGTCCGGGCCCACCTGCGTGCCTTCATCGACGCGCACATCCACAGGCAACAAACATTCAGGCTTGCCCACAACAAGAGGACGCGTGTCGAAATACCGATCGGCAAACACCCTTAGGTTCCACACCACACGCGGAACCGTGGAGGAGATGATCACTTCCGTGATGTCGACATCGATCTTCTTGAAGCTCATCAGCGAAGAGAGCCAGACAAAATACTGATCGGCGGTGCGAGTGTGTTCAGTTGCCGTGCGCCAGGTCGCGAGAAAGCGCGTCCCGTCCCAGATTGAAAACACAGTGTTGGTGTTGCCGCAATCAATGGCCAATAGCATGGCAAGTCCTTTTCTAGAAATAGACGTCTGCTGCTGGAATAGTCTTTTGGCCGCGCGGAGTGCCTAAAACCAGATTGCCCGATGCGTCTATCGTCTCGAATATCCCGTGAATGGTTTCTTTTGGGGTGCGGGCTTTGATCACCTCACCGATCCGCGCCGCGCGTTGCAACCAGTCTTCTCTGATCCGGTCAAATCCGAACTGCGCGAAGGTTTTTTCTTGGATCGCATAGTTCGACGCCAAATCTATCAAAAAACGCTCGGAGTCCACAGCTTCGCCGTATTGCGTCAGCGCAACTGGGCGGAAGAGTGCGTCTTCAACGCTCTCTGGCACACTTGCCAGGTTGACCCCAATCCCAATCATAAGCTGATCGACTTGCCCGCCCTGCCCTTGGGCTTCGAGTAAAATGCCTGCAACCTTTCCGCCTGCAAGCAGCACATCATTTGGCCATTTCACTTTCAATCGCTCAATCGGCGTATAGAGCGCCAGGGCTTTCAACAGAGCATTGGACGCCAAAAAGCTGCGCTGTGCCGCTTCAAGCGCAGTGCAGTTAGGCGACAAAACAAGCGTGGCTGCAAAATTACCGTTCGGCATGGCCCAGTTTCGACCTTGGCGACCTCTGCCTGAGGATTGGGATTTGGCCAAGATCCAAGTGGGACGCGTAAGATCCGGCGCGCGACGGGCCGCTTCCAGCATTGTGCTGTCGACCGTGTTTAATATGATCCGCTCATACTCAGCTGGAAACAGGCCCGCGATGGCGTCAGCCTCAGTTGACCAGCGCCGCAGCTGCGGCACTTGCCGGGCCTTCGAGCCCAAAGAGATTCAGAACCCCCAAGATCATTGCTGCCGATGACGCGATGAGTAAGCCGTTGAGGACCATGCCTTTGTTGAGCTCCAGATCATCGCGATCTTCGCCAAAGTACATGAAATAAACGATGCGCAGGTAGTAAAACGCGCCAATGACCGAGGCGATCACACCCGCGATGGCGAGCCAAGCAAGATCGGCGTCCACGGCCGCGCGCAACACCCCAAACTTGGCAAAGAAGCCCAGCATTGGCGGCACGCCCGCAAGGCTGAACATCAAGATCAGCATCGCCAGAGCGCTTAAGGGCGCTCGTTTGGCCAAGCCGTTGAGGGAGGCTATATCTGTCACAGGCTGGCCTTCGCGCTCCATCATAAGCATGAAGGAGAAGGTGCCGACGTTCATAGCGACGTAAATCACCATGTAGAGCAGCATGGATTCCACACCGAGCACAGTGCCCGCGGCGAGCCCCATCAGAGCAAAGCCCATATGGGCAATCGACGAATAAGCCATCAGGCGTTTGATGTTGGTTTGTCCAATCGCCGCGACCGCGCCGAGGAACATCGACACAACCGAGAGGAAGGCCACAACCTGCTGCCAATCAACGACCGCGCCGCCAAAGGCGTCGAAAACCACCCGAGCGAAAAGTGCCATGGCTGCCATCTTAGGGGCTGTTGCAAAGAAGGCTGTGACAGGTGTGGGCGAGCCTTCGTAGACATCTGGCGTCCACATATGGAACGGCGCTGCGGAGACTTTAAAGGCAAAACCTGTCATCAAGAACACGAGGCCAAAGAGCAGGCCCAGGGGCATGTCTCCGCCTTCAGCTGTCTCGATGATGCCCGAGAAGAGCGTTGTGCCTGCATAGCCGTAGGTGAGTGAGGCACCATAGAGCAAGAGACCTGAAGAAAGCGCGCCCAGCACAAAGTACTTTAGGCCTGCTTCTGTGGATTTCACGCTGTCGCGGCGCAAGCTGGCCACGACATAGAGCGAAAGCGATTGCAGCTCGAGCCCCATATAAAGCGCCATCAGATCGCCTGCGGAGACCATGACCATCATGCCCACCACGGCCAGTGCGACCAGCAGCGGGTACTCGAACTTCAAAAGCCCACGCCGCTCCATATAGGCTTCCGACATTAGCAAAACGGCCGCAGCGGCCACCAAGATTGTGACCTTGGCAAAGCGCGCAAATGCGTCGTTCACGATCATGCCGTCAAAGGCAATGTCCGTGCCGCTTCGAGTTGCGATCCAGAAGGCAAGGGCCAGGAACAGAGCAGAAGTGGACCAAAGCGCCACGGAGGCCAGTGCATCCTTGGCCGAATAGACGATCCCCAAAAGAGCGGCCATCGCATAGAGGGCCAGCACGATTTCAGGCAAGATGATGGAAAGGTCTTGCGCCAGCATCACTGCGCTCCTTGTGCATTTGCAACGACATTCGCGGCATCGAACTCTGCCAGTGCCGTTTCATATTGTCCGACGAGCGCACTCACCGATGGCCCGATCACATCTGTGATCAGCGCGGGGTAAACGCCCAGGAGAAGCGTCATGATCACAAGCGGCGTAAAGATCGCGCGTTCTCGGAAGCTCATATCCGTGATCGACTTGAGGCTTTCTTTGATCAAGTCGCCAAAGACCACCCGGCGATAGAGCCAAAGCGCGTAGCCTGCTGAGAAGATCACACCCGTAGCCGCTGTGAGCGCCACCCATGTGTTGACCTGGAATGCCCCCATAATTGTGAGGAATTCGCCCACAAAGCCTGAGGTGCCCGGCAAACCAACGTTGGCCATCGTGAAGAGCATGAACACGAGGGCATAGGCGGGCATCCGGTTCACAAGGCCGCCGTAGGCATCAATGTCACGCGTGTGCATCCGGTCGTAGATCACGCCGACGCAGAGAAAGAGCGCGCCAGAGATGAAGCCATGGCTGATCATCTGGAAGATCGCGCCGTCGATGCCTTGCTGGTTGGCGGCAAAGATCCCCATAGTCACAAAGCCCATGTGCGCCACAGAGGAATACGCGATCAGCTTCTTCATGTCTTCCTGCATCATCGCCACGAGGCTCGTGTAGACGATCGCGATGGCACTCATCCAAAGCACCAATGGCGCAAGGATATCAGAGGCCACTGGGAACATCGGCAGCGAAAAGCGCAGGAAGCCATAGCCGCCCATTTTCAGCAAAATTGCTGCAAGTACCACCGAGCCCGCCGTTGGCGCTTGCACGTGCGCATCTGGCAGCCAGGTGTGCACCGGCCACATCGGCATCTTCACGGCAAAGCTCGCAAAGAATGCGAGGAACAGAAGCGTTTGCAATCCACCAAAGATCGACAAGCCAAAGACCGTCATCATGTCGGAGCTGAACTGATGGCTCAAAAGCGCTTCGATATCCGTGGTGCCCGCATCGATATACATCGCGACCATGGCCACCAGCATCAAAACTGAGCCAAGGAAGGTGTAGAGGAAGAACTTGAAGCTCGCATAAATGCGGTTCGCCCCTCCCCAGATACCGATAATGAGGAACATCGGAATGAGGCCCGCTTCAAAGAAGAGGTAGAAGAGAACCAAATCAAGCGCGCAGAACACACCGATCATCAGCGTTTCGAGCAAAAGGAAAGCGATCATGTATTCCTTGACGCGGTCTGTCATTTCCCAGGCCGACCAAATTACCAGCGGCATGAGGAAGGTGGTGAGCATCACAAAGAGAACGCTGATCCCATCTACGCCCATTTTGTAATTCAGGCCCATCATCCATTCGTAATCTTCCACGAACTGGAAGCCCGTGTCTGAAGGATCGAAGTCGAAGTAGATGAAGAGCGAAAAGACGAAGGTCGCGCCCGTGGCCCAGATGGCTGTCCATTTGGCATTGCGCTGTGCGGCCTCGTCGTCTCCGCGCAGGAAAACCGCGAGGATCAATGCGCCAAGAGCCGGCAAAAACGTGACGATGGAGAGAAGGTTATTCATCTCAGTTAGCTCCCCCGAAGAGCGTCATCCAGGTAATGAGCACCACCACGCCAAGGACCATCGCAAAGGCATAGGTGAAGATGTAGCCAGACTGTGCACGGCCCGCGAGGCGCGTGAAGAAGGGCACCACACCCATCGCGAGGCCATTGATGCCGCCGTCGATCGTGGCGGTGTCGCCCTTCTTCCAAAGGAAGGTCCCGATGCGCTTGGCGTTTTGCACAAAGACCGCATCGTAGATCTCGTCAAAATACCATTTGTTCAGCAAGAAGTTATAGAGCGGCCATTGGTTCTCTGCGAGCTTGGCAGGCAGATCAGGCCGGCGGATATACATCACGTAGGCCAAGACAAAGCCCAAGAGCATCGCAATGAAGGGGCTCACCTTCACCCACTTCGGCACGTAGTGCGCGTCATGCAGCACATGATTGGATGGATGCATGTAGATCGCACCCTGCCCCAAAGAGCCAACGTCGCCTTCTTTGACCTCTTTTTTCTCCTTCTTCTCGTCGCCCGCTGCAAAAGCATAGGGCACGAGGCGAAGATCCGGCTCAGCTACACTTGCGTGCGCACCACTCGACGGGATGCCGAAGAACTTATTCACCGCAGCTTCATCGCCGAAGAAGGGCTTGTAGAAAGCCATGCCAGAGAAAACCGCGCCGATGGCGAGAACGCCAAGCGGCACCAGCATCACATTGGGGCTTTCATGGGCATGATCATGGGTGTGCTTGTTGCCACGTGGCGCGCCGTAGAACGTGAGAAACATCAAGCGCCAGGAATAAAAGCTGGTCATGAAGGCCGCGACAACCAATGCCCAGAAGGCAAATTGTGAGCCGACAAAGGCGCTTTCAATGACCGCGTCTTTCGACAGGAAGCCCGCAAAGCCGTAGTGAGTGAGCGGGATGCCAACACCGGTGATGGCCAAAGTGCCTATCATCATGGCCCAGAAGGTCAGCGGCATCTTTTTGCGCAGGCCCCCATAGTTCCGCATGTCTTGCTCGTGGTGCATCCCGTGGATCACGGAGCCCGCGCCCAAGAAGAGCATCGCTTTGAAGAAGGCGTGTGTGAGAAGATGGAACATCGCCACCGAATAGACGCCCACGCCCGCGGCCACGAACATGTAGCCAAGCTGCGAGCAGGTGGAATAAGCGATCACGCGTTTGATGTCGGTTTGTACGAGGCCAACGGTTGCCGCAAAGAAGGCGGTGATGGCTCCAACGATCACGATCATATTGGTGGCGAACGGCGCAAACTCCATGAGTGGCGACATCCGGCATACGAGGAACACACCCGCTGTTACCATGGTCGCAGCATGGATAAGCGCGGACACGGGTGTTGGGCCTTCCATCGCGTCGGGCAACCAAGTGTGGAGCGTCAGCTGAGCGGATTTCCCCATGGCCCCAAGGAAGAGGAGCACAGCCAGCAAGTTCGCTGCATTCCATTCGCGCCACAGGAACGTAAGCTGAGTCTCTGCGAGCATGGGAGCGGCTGCAAAGATGTCGTCAAACTTCACGCTGTCGACGAGGAAATAGAGCCCTGCGATCCCGAGGATCAGGCAGAAGTCGCCCACGCGGTTTACGATGAAGGCCTTCATCGCCGCTGAGTTCGCCGAAGGTTTGCGGAAGTAGAAGTTGATCAGAAGATAGGAGGCAACGCCCACCCCTTCCCAACCAAAGAAGAGCTGCACGAGGTTATCAGCTGTCACCAGCATCAACATCGCAAAGGTGAAGAACGAGAGGTAAGCAAAGAAGCGCGCTTTATAATGCTCGCCTTCGCGGAAGTTCTCGTCGTGGGCCATGTAGCCGAAGGAATAGAGATGAACGAGGGCTGAGACAGTCGTGATCACGATGAGCATGGTGGCCGTGAGGCGGTCCATCCGAATGGCCCAATCGGTGGAGAACGTCCCGCTTTCCACCCAGCGCAAGATCTGGATGTATTCGGTTGTGCCGTCGAAGGTCAGGAAGACGACCCAAGACAGAATTGCCGAGAGCATCAAGAGCCCGGTGGAGACCCACTGCGCAGCTGTCTCGCCAATGAACTTCCACCCAAAGCCCGCGATCAGCGCGCCGATGATGGGGGCAAAGAGGATGATTGTGGCCATGTTTATTCCTCCAACTCGCAGAGACAGCCATCAGGAACGATCTCAATGAGCGATGTGTCGTAGCCCTGACTAGACAAGCGCTGAGCCGCTTCGCCAAAACTCCAGCGCCCTCGTTTGGCTATGAATGAAGTCAAGAGTTGCTGATGCACTTTGCTCATATCTTTTGCCACGCTGTCGCTGGGCACGCGCCCCAATCCTTCCACACGCAGGGCGCGGTTTTGGACGCACTGAGTCAAATAAAGTGTGTCGGTCGTATAATACACAGAGACGCCGCGAACATACGTCTCTGCCAAGTATCCTTGGCCAGCGTCCGTAATACAGTCCCAGATGATTGAGGCTCTGACGCTGCCCGCGCTAAGCGCAACCAAAGCTGCTGCAACGGCGGAGATATGTATAAGACCCTTCACCAAACTTACCCCTTCATCACGTTGACGTTTTCCACGTCAATCGTGCCCTGGTTGCGGAAGAAACACACAAGGATCGCGAGGCCGATGGCGGCCTCCGCAGCGGCGACCGTGAGCACAAAGAGCGTGAAGATCTGCCCAACGAGATCGCCTAGGAAGCTGGAAAATGCGACCAGGTTGATGTTCACCGCCAGAAGCATCAACTCCACGGACATCAGCAAGATGATCACGTTCTTACGGTTCAAGAAAAGTCCGAAGATCCCAATCACAAAGAGCGCCGCAGCGACTGTGAGGTAGTGTTCAAGTCCGATGGTCATTGCGTATCTCCAGCCACAAGCCCGGCTCTTTCAGGCAAGCTCTCGAATTCAAAACTCATTTTTTTACCGCGCGTCTCTGGGTAGAGGGCGGCGCAGGCACAGGGTTCTTTGGTCAAAACGATGTGCTCGATGCGGCGGGCGTCGCGATCCAAGGCCTCTTCCAAGCGCTCGAAGGTGGCAAAAACGCGGGCGCCTGCGTGCACGCGGTCCACGGCCTTCAAAGCGCGGTCTGTTTTGTCAAACGGAAGAGCGGCGCTCATATTGGCTTCGGCCACACGCGCTCTGAGACCCTGGCCGCTCGCGCAATCCACAACCACGAGGTCTGTTGCAGTGCCCTCTTGGGCCCACCAATCGCGCCAGATCACACGACCTTCGCCCAGATCCACATGTGCGGCCTCGCCCGCATGGCTGATGTGTGTTGTGCGTGTACAGCTCTCAAGGGGAATGTCCGAAGCGAGGCTGGGCGCTCCCAGGAGGCTCAAGCCGCATATGATCACGGGAAATCTCACAGACCCTGCCCTGGCTTGACGTCTTTGAGCTCCATGGCCTTGGCCGGATCGCGGTACATCTGCGCCAAAACGTTTTGGCGTTTGACATCCGAGCGGTGGCGCAGCGTGAGGACAATCGCGCCGATCATAGCCACCAGAAGGATCAAGCCCGCAAGCTGGAAAAGCAGCAGGTATTTGTCATAGAGCAGCATGCCAATGGCTTTGGTGTTGTGCATCTCACCGGCAGGGGCTGCGATCTGAGCTTCGGCCACTTCGGCAAATTCCCAAGCGCCAAAGGCAATACCAAGCTGCATGAGCAAAACAACGGCAATGAGCAGAGCGAGCGGAATATATTTGGCCATCTCCGCTTTGAGCTCTGCGAAATCCACATCGAGCATCATCACAACAAAGAGAAAGAGCACAGCCACCGCGCCCACATAGACAATGATCAAGAGCATCGCCACAAACTCTGCGCCCAAGAGCACAAAGAGCCCTGCCGAGCTGAGAAAGGCCAGGATCAGCCAAAGCACCGAGTGCACGGGGTTTCGGCTGATCACTGTGAAGAGCCCCCCAACAATTGTGCTCAAAGCAAAGAGATAGAAGGCAAAGGCACCCACACTCATGTTTCATCTCCTGTTTTCGCAGACCGCTCAGGCGCTGCGTCCGAAGCGAGCGCCTCTTCCGCAAGCTCCATCGCTTTTGTCATCGCAGGCACCCCTGCGATCATGGACAGCGTGGCAATCGTCTCGATGATTTCTTGACGGGTTGCCCCCGCCTCCACAGCGTTGCGCACGGTCAAACGCACCTGTGGCTCCGCTTGAGCTCCAAGGGCCGTGAGGCCAGCAAGCGTCACCAAAAGCCGCGTTTTGGCATCGAGCCCATCTGGGTTGAAGGTCTTGCCCATCATGGCCTCAAGCCAATCTTTGGGCATTGTGGGAAAGAGCGCCTCAAAGCCTTTGGGAGAAAAGGACTCAAGTGCAGGATTGAGCGATTTCGCCCATTCCTGGCTCATGGCCATCATCTCTTCAAAAGGGTTCTTCGGGTCTGTCACGTCTCTATCCCACTCCGCATCGCTGGCTCAGCGATAAGGTGCATCAATTTCCAAATTGCGAGCGATCTCAGCTTCCCAACGCTCACCGTTCTCCAAAAGCTTGTCTTTGTTGTAAAAGAGCTCTTCGCGCGTCTCGGTGGAGAACTCGAAGTTGGGGCCTTCTACAATGGCATCCACAGGGCAGGCTTCTTGGCAGAAGCCGCAATAGATGCATTTTGTCATGTCGATGTCGTAGCGTGTGGTGCGGCGCGAGCCATCTTCGCGAGGCTCCGCATCAATGGTGATGGCTTGTGCCGGACACACGGCCTCACAAAGCTTACAGGCGATGCAGCGCTCTTCCCCATTCGGATACCGGCGCAGCGCATGTTCCCCACGAAAGCGCGGCGAGAGCGGGCCTTTTTCATGCGGGTAGTTGATCGTCGCTTTCGGCGCAAAGAAATACTTCAGGCCAAGGCGCATGCCTTTGAACATATCCATCAACAGGAAGTATTTGCCTGCGCGGGTCCAATCGATCTGGGTCATGTTGAGGCCACCTCGTCATCGAGCCGGGTTGACCCGGCGTTGGTGTGGGATTGCCACTTCGTTTCGTAGTCACTTTGCAAAACACGGTCCTGAAGCTTGGCTTCGGGCGTGCGCTCGACTTCATAGTAAAGATACATGCGCCCCGGAGGCACTTTTCCGCGTAGCTTTAGACGGCTGCCTGTTTCGGCAGGATCTTTGAACTGAAGATGGTAGTTGCCCCCGCGCGGACGCTTGTGAATGCCTCGACAATCATGGACCAAACAGCCGCAATTGCGTGCCCAGAAGGTCCACACAAGCTCAGGATTGAACTGGTAAATTCCATGGGCCGGCCAGCCATTAAACCCATTGGCCGAAACAAAGCGGCCGCCGGGCTTGAGCATCCGAAAGACGTTTTCTAAGGCCACCGGCACATTGAACACATGCTCTATCGTGCCGCCGTCAAAGATAAAATCGAACTGGTCTTCGAGCTCAGACGGGATCGGGCGATTGAGATCATGGAGTACGGTTGCGCCTTCATAATCAGAGAAATCCATCGCTTCCATCTCGCCAAAGCCGAGACTGCGCATCATGGTTTCGCAATAACCGTCGTCTTGCAGCATGTCTTCGAGGGTCAGCTCAACCTTATGCTGTCGCAACACGCGGGTAATTTTGAACAGCAGTTCTTCGCGTACTTGCAGAGTGTGTCGACCAAGCATGAGCGTGCGCCCCCCAGCGTCGCCGGGGCGGTAGCGGGTGGAGAGCTCCACCAAACGCTCAAATAGCTCGATATCAACACCCATGGGTTGGCTCAGCCCCCCATCGCGTAGCGGGCCCAGAAGGCCCCTAGCACTTCAAATTTCGCCAAGAAGGCCACGATCACCACCCAAGCAAGCGACATGGGCAAGAAGACCTTCCAACCGATGCGCATAAGTTGGTC
Organism: Pseudomonadota bacterium; assembly: GCA_039182515.1. Classification (GTDB taxonomy): domain Bacteria; phylum Pseudomonadota; class Alphaproteobacteria; order Rhodobacterales; family Rhodobacteraceae; genus JBCDCE01. The sequence continues at coordinate 28,337 of JBCDCE010000042.1, forward strand.
GTAGCGGTAGCGCGGCACAATGGCTTTCACCATGGCAAAGAGGAAGAAGAAGAAGGCCATCTTGCCAACCATCCAAAGCGCTCCGTCGGGAATGCCTGGGATGGGCGAAAGCCAACCGCCAAAGAAGAGAAGCGACGTGAGCGCGCACATCAAGAAGATGGCAATGTATTCGCCTGCCATGAACAACAGGAACGGCGTTGAAGAGTATTCAACCTGATAGCCCGCCACAAGCTCTGATTCCGCTTCTGGCAGATCGAAAGGCGGGCGGTTCGTTTCCGCCAAGCAGCTGATAAAGAACAGGAAAACCATCGGAAGGTGCGGCAGCCAATACCAACCAAAGAGCCCGTATCCAGTGTCTTGCGCCGCAACAATTGCGCCGAAGTTCAGCGACCCGGTGGAGAGGATCACCCCAATGATGATGAGACCGATGGACACTTCATAAGAGATCATCTGCGCTGCAGAGCGCAGCGAGCCCAGGAAGGGATATTTCGAGTTCGACGCCCAGCCGCCCATAATAACGCCGTAAACCTCAAGCGATGAGATTGCGAAAACATAGAGAATGGCCACGTTGATGTCGGCCAAAACCCATGTCTCGTTAAAGGGAATGACAGCCCAAGCCACCATCGCCAAAACGAAAGACACCATGGGGGCCAGCATAAACACTGTTCTGTCCGCGCCCGCAGGCACAACAATCTCTTTGACCACGTATTTCAGAGCGTCCGCGACCGTTTGTAGAAGGCCAAAGGCCCCAACCACATTGGGCCCGCGCCGCATCTGAACCGCCGCCCAGATTTTGCGGTCTCCATAGACCAAGAAAAGCAGTGAAATCATAACAAAGGCCACAACAAGCAGTGCCTGCCCGGCCATGATCAGGGCAATCCCTGGCGTGGTCGCAAAAAAATCTGTCATACCGTGGGTATTCCTTGTTCCCTACAGGCATCCACCACCACTTCCGCATCGATTGTTTTCACACCACGCGGCAGGGATGGTGAGATGGTGTAAATCGCATCCGCGACGGAATGGGAAGCCTCGAAGTATACGGTTGTGCGCACATGTCGCGCAAAACCGTAGCCCCGAATGAGCGCATATTGCGCCGCTCCGCATTCCGCAAAAGCGATCACGCGGTCTTGAGGCTGCTGACCCCGTATTTTTGCAGTGAATTGTACCAAATTGTTGTCCAACGGCCTTGTCTCAATCGGCGCGTAACGCGCTCGGTCAATCGGGGCATCGTTTTCCACCACGCAAGCGCTTAAGGCGAGACACGAGATCACAGGCAGTCCGAGCGCTAAGAGCCCGGACGAACGGAACTCTGAGGCCTGGATCTTCATTCACTTACTCCGCGGCCAATGGGGCGACGATGCGCGCTTTTGCCTGGGCAGAGAGTTCCGCCATGACCTGGCTTGCGCGCGCGATGGGATTGCTGAGATAGAAGTCTTTGATTGCGGGGGCAAAGTCCGCGTCCGACAGGGCCGCTGTCGCTTGAACGCCAACCACTTCGTTCTCTGGCACAGCGCCGATGTTCGCCAAATGCGGGACATCCGCAATAAGAGCCGTTCTGAGTTGGGCGAGGCTGTCAAAGGGTAGCACAGCGCGAAGATCTGCCGAGAGGGCGCGCAAAATCGCCCAGTTTTCCTTGGCCTCGCCTGGTGCAAACCCAGCACGGCTGGCCAATTGCGGACGCCCTTCCGTGTTCACAAAAAGCCCGTTTTCTTCTGTGTAAGCGGCACTTGGAAAGATGATGTCCGCGCGGTGCGCACCACGATCCCCATGGCTGCCTTGATAGATCACAAATGGGCCGTCCGAGAGTTCGATCTCGTCTGCCCCCATGTTGTAAATCACATCTGCACCATCCAAAGCGGCTGACAGGCCGCCTTCGGTCACAGCGTCTACATCCATAGCGCCAACGCGGCCCGCAGCCGTGTGGAGGACCAAAAGCTTGCCACCAGATTTTTCGCAGATGCCTTGGACCACAGCCAAAACATCTTCTCCGTCGTCTCCTTGCAGCGCTGCTTGGCCCAGGATGACCACGCAGTTCTTGTCTTTAAGATCAGCCATATCGAGGCTTGCCACATGCTTGAGGGCCGCGCGACCCGTGCCCATGTGTTCGTACTCGTAGGTCAGATCAACAGGATCGCCCACAACCACAACATCCGCGCCTTGAGTCCAGGCTTTGCGAATGCGCGCGTTGAGCACGGGCGCTTCAACGACAGGATTGGTACCGACCAACAGGATCTTTTGTGCGTCATCGATGTCTTCAATGGCGGCAGTGCCCACATAGGCGCTGCGGTTGCCCGCAATCAGCTTGGCCTCATCCGTGCGGCATTCCACTGAGCCGCCCTGCCCTTCGACCAGCGCTTTGAGCGCATAGGCCGCTTCAACAGGAGCGAGGTCGCCAACGAGGCCCGCAACCTTTGAAGCCCCTTTGATGGCTTCGGCCGCTTTGGTGAGTGCTTCGCCCCAGGTGGCAGGGCGAAGTTTGCCATTGTCGCGCACATAAGGCTTATCCAGGCGCTGACGGCGCAGACCGTCCCATACAAAACGGGTTTTGTCTGAAATCCACTCTTCGTTCACGCCGTCATGGTTGCGAGGCAAGAAGCGCATAACTTCGCGCCCTTTGGTATCGATGCGGATATTAGAGCCGAGAGCGTCCATCACATCGACGCTTTCTGTTTTGCTCAGTTCCCAAGGGCGTGCTGTAAAAGCGTAGGGTTTGGAGACCAAAGCGCCTACAGGGCAAAGATCAATGATGTTGCCTTGCATGTTGCTATCGAGCGTTTGGCCCAAATAGCTGGTAATCTCTGCATCTTCGCCACGACCCGTTTGGCCCATCTGCTTAATGCCCGCCACTTCCGTGGTGAAGCGCACGCAGCGCGTGCAGGAAATGCAGCGGGTCATATGCGTTTCGACAAGCGGGCCAAGATCGAGATCGTCCGTGGCGCGCTTGGCTTCGCGGAAACGCGAGAAATCCACGCCGTAAGCCATGGCCTGATCTTGCAGGTCGCATTCGCCGCCTTGGTCACAGATCGGGCAATCCAGCGGGTGGTTGATGAGGAGAAACTCCATCACCCCTTCGCGGGCCTTTTTGACCATGGGGGAGTTCGTCTTCACAACGGGCGGTTGGCCTTCAGGGCCAGGGCGCAGATCACGCACCTGCATGGCGCAAGAGGCGGCAGGTTTGGGTGGGCCACCCACAACTTCCACCAAACACATTCGGCAGTTGCCAGCGATCGAGAGACGTTCATGATAACAGAACCTCGGGATCTCAATACCTGCGTGCTCGCAGGCTTGGATGAGCGTCATGGCCCCATCTACCTCGATTTCGTTGTCATCGATGATGATTTTTCGCTGATCGCCCATAAACGTCTGTCCCTACTTATCGCATGCGACTCATCGCATACGACTTTTTTGGTGTGTTCACCGGAGCTTTAGCAGGTATCCAATCAAAGAACCCTTGGCAATCTCGTCGCGCCCCAAAGAACAATAGGTTTGTGCATCATCGCTGCGCACACCGGCGGCCAAAAGATACGCATCACGGCGCTTTTCGAGCTTTTGCCGCTCAGATCGGCTTTCAAGAAAAGCATCAATTTGCTTTTCTGAATAGCCTTTTTCCAGAGCCCAGTTTTCAAGCGCGCGGGCTTCGCGCAACACACGAAAGAGCCGAGCAGATATTGTCGGGCAGGCTTTTCGAATTTCGTCGCCCACAGCCGCTGCGAAAAGCCGGTCCATCACATGGTCTTGAGTTCCAAGTGGTGGCAAAGACTGCGCTTGTGCTGGTGCCGCAAGCAGCGTGCAAAGAAGTAGAATGCGTTTCATTGGGGTTTTTTTAGAGCCTGTTTCATACCTCGCACATGCCGACTCTTGGCTCGGATATTCAATAGCAGCCGAATAATCCCGCTCAATTTAGGCCAAATTGTGATCACTTATCGTTGCCTCATCGCAAACAGTTAAACCGAATGAGGGAAATTGTTTAAGTTTATGATGTAAATCAAAGGGATATTGGCGATTGGTCAAATTAAAATTTGACAGAATTGTGACCTGTGACAGTTTGTCGAGTGGTGAGTGAGGAGACGCATCATGACACCCTTTGAATATTGGACCCGTCAGGTTGAAGCGAGCGCGGATGCGTGGGCTCGGTACTGGCGTCTCGTGGGCAAAACTCAAAATCGCATGGTTAAGACCATGATGAATGCGACCCCTGACCAGGATATGCAAACCGCCTACGACACAGCGGCCAACAGCCCCGTTGAGCTTTTCCCAAAAGTCCCCCCGGTAAAATCGCGTCATACCCAAAGCCGCGCCGCGAAATAACTTGGTTAAATATCCGGACAAGTAAGGCGGTTTAGGAGCCAATTATTTTATTTTTTTTTGTTGGGCGCATGGATGACTTTGCCCTTTGCGTTAACGCCTGCGCTCACGATGGGGCGACACGCCCCGCGTGGCTTTTCCCAACAGGTTGAGGGCGATCAGCCCCCCAAAAAAGCCTAAAGCTGCCAAAAACCCGTAGATCCAATTCGGCGCAATCCCGTAGCGGATCGCCAGATGGCTGCACCATATCGGCACGCCGCACAAAACAAGGATTGCGATGGCATAGAGTGCGCTGACCAATCCATCCCACAGGTTGACGAGTTTCATTCCGCTGTTGTTCCTTATCGTGCGCGCAGACCCTAAGCCCTAGAGCCCTTTAAACTCAAGCCTTGGCCGATAGCCTTTCAGGGGGGAATTCCTTGAAGGTAAACACCTCAGCACTCGGGCCGTTTGCGCGCAAAGCCTCAACGCGGTCCCGCGCTTCGTAAATATCTGGCTGGTGGCCGGGTTCCACCCACCAAAGGGCATAGTTGTAGCTCACGGATGCATGAAACCAATCAGCGCCTCGGCGCAGAAACTGACCATGCACTGTTTTATGGACAAACTGCCAAAGCTGCTGCGGACTTTCCCAAACAGAAAAGGAGGCAATCATCGTCGGAGTCTCGGTGAAAAGCGGCCAGCCTATTTGCCATGCGCTGGTGCCTTCGCCGCCATCGCGCCAAATGAATCCGTCGGATCTTTCAGCGATTTCGTTCACGCGCGCGGCGTTATCTACAAATTCCGCCACAAGCGGGTCGCCTATAGGCGCCTTTAGCCGCCCCCAGTTGAAATGTGCAATGTGCTTTTCAGAGCTCACTCTGCAGCAACAGGCGCTGATTTGCGACGCTTATGCGCAATCCGATCCTCAATCTCGTGACGGAAGTGGCGGATCAAACCTTGGATCGGCCAAGCGGCGGCATCACCCAAAGCACAGATCGTGTGCCCCTCAACCTGTTTGGTCACATCTAAAAGCATGTCGATTTCCGCAGGTTCCGCCTCGCCCGACACAAGCCGGTCCATCACGCGCATCATCCATCCTGTACCTTCGCGGCACGGCGTACATTGCCCACAACTTTCGTGCTTATAGAACTTCGACAGGCGCCAAATGGCTTTGATAATATCAGTGGAGTTGTCCATCACGATGACAGCCGCAGTGCCAAGGCCCGAGCGCTGTTCGCGCAGATAGTCGAAATCCATAATGGCATCGCGCATGTCTTTGCCCGGGATCATCGGCACCGAAGACCCACCTGGGATCACGGCTTTGAGATTGTCCCAGCCGCCACGAATACCGCCGCAGTGCTTCTCGATCAGCTCTTCAAAAGAAATCGACATGGCCTCTTCAACCACACAAGGGTTGTTCACGTGTCCCGAGATCGCGAAGAGCTTGGTCCCTGCGTTGTTCGGGCGACCAAAGCCTGCAAACCAGTCTGGCCCACGGCGAAGGATGGTCGGCACAACCGCAATCGATTCCACATTGTTCACAGTTGTCGGGCAGCCATAAAGCCCTGCCCCAGCAGGAAACGGCGGTTTCATGCGGGGCATGCCTTTTTTGCCTTCAAGGCTTTCAATGAGCGCTGTTTCTTCGCCGCAAATATAAGCGCCTGCCCCGTGATGCAGATAGAGATCAAAGTCCCAACCAGACTTGGCGGCATTGGCACCCAGAAGCCCTGCATCATAGGCCTCGTCAATGGCAGCTTGCAGCGCTTCGCGCTCGCGGATGTATTCGCCGCGGATGTAGATGTAGCAGGCATGTGCATTCATCGCGAAGGAGGCAATCAAACAGCCTTCGATCAGCGTATGCGGATCGTGACGCATGATCTCACGGTCTTTGCAGGTACCAGGCTCTGACTCGTCAGCATTGACCACGAGATAGGCAGGGCGCCCATCGCTTTCTTTTGGCATGAAGGACCATTTCAGCCCCGTTGGGAAACCCGCACCGCCACGCCCGCGCAGCCCGGAAGCTTTCATCTGGTCTATGATCCAATCACGGCCGTTTTTGATGATTTTGTCGGCACCATCCCAATGGCCTCGCGCTTTCGCACCTTTCAAAGTCCGGTCATGCATCCCGTAGATGTTCGTAAAAATCCGGTCTTCGTCTTTCAACATCAGGTGGCACTCCCGCTCATTTACGCCCCTTCTGCCAGATTTGGAATGTGACGACTAGAGACCAAAAGAACGCAGCCAGCGCAAAAAGATAGATCAAGATCTCATAGCGCAATCCGAGCCCCAACGCGCTCGTAATGGTGGGGGCCAGGGCAGCGGCAAGTCCCGCCGCTGCGATCACGAGAGCCGCCTTGCGACCCTCTTTTGCTGTTTCTTGGTCTGATTGACTCATCCGGCTTGCGCGTCTTTCTCTAAGGTGGCGAGTGCACGGGCCTGTGCGACCCAATCATCGCGGCTCACGCGCCCTTTGACCCCTTCTAGGTTTTCATCCATCCAGGCAACCTCTTTTGCGGTCCATCCGGCGACTTGGTCAAAATGAAACACACCCATCGTATTCAACCATTTGGCCAATTTGGGCCCAACGCCTTTAATGAGTTTAAGATCATCAGCCTTATCTGCGCGGGGTTTTTTCAAGACCTTTGGCCGGCCCTCCATGGCGTCAGGCTCAGCCTGCACTGGGGGCTGAGCTGTGGTCTGAACCGAGGTCTGGACGGGATGATCCGGCATTTCTGGCAAGGTCACGGATGCCGCTTTGGGTGACCCTTTTGGTTTGTATATTTTGGTGGTTCTGACCGGTGTGACTGGCGCCAGTTCTTCCAAACTCGCAGCTTGTGCAGGCTTTTCGGAAACCTGGGGAGGCGTTTTGGATGTGGGCGTGATTTCGGCGTCCAGTGCTTTTTCAATCGGAGCAGCAACGGCAGACAGGCTTTCTTCCATTTTGGCACTCGCTGATTTCGTGAGTGCGAGTACCTCTTCATGAACGTCCCGTGCGGCCTCAACGATTGGCTCTGGCACGTCCGCCATACGCGCTGTTTGAGAAAGCTGTTCGGCCGCTCTGTCGACACACTCTGAGATAGACATCTGCGTCTCTGAAACACCCCCTCCCGGCTGGGGGACACCACGTGTCACAGTTTCGGAACACTAAGACACCTGCTGGTGTGTCGGCGGCCGCTGCTGGCTGGTGGACGCGAGCAGGCTCGACGGCCTCCAGG
>JBCDCE010000043.1:0-34798 GCA_039182515.1 Pseudomonadota bacterium
ACCCCATTCCGCGCTTGATCGACAGACGCCGGACGACGCATATTGGGCAGGCTTGGAACAGCAGAAAGCAGCATGAAACCTAAACCCGATACACCTTAGAAACGCTGCAAACCTGTCCGAAAAGGTGGGACCACTTCTAAGTTCTGCAGTTTTGAGGGGTTCGTTGCTCATCCAGTCTATGATGCGGGATGGGAGCCTTACAATAAGGATTATGAAGCCAGCTTGATCCGCTCTAATGTTTCCGACTTCATTGACCAACTCGATATAAGTTTCTTTCCATCTTGGCACGCATTTCGATTTACGGCTTATAGGTATGAAAATTCTTTTAATTTCAGAAGTCTAAGTGACCTCCCCACCGATACTTTTGAATGGAGCAACCTTCTGCTTTCCCGACCGCATCTGAGGTTTGACTTGCTTAATGGAAGAAGATGGAACGTATTCTCGCAACATCTAGACTTCAAAGTAAGTAAAAGGAAGCCACTGAGCGTCGGTACGGAGACAGACAGAGTTTGCAAGGCGTTTGAGCGCAATGCAGGATTTCTTTTTGATGCACTCAAAGGCGACTATACTGGAAGGCTTGTAAACGTTACTCACTACGAGAGACCGCTCTCGTCTTGAGTGTTTTCTATCGCCACTCTGTCAATAAACGAAACTCAAGCCGTTCCAATACCTGCCCGTGGGGTGGTGCTCTGAGGTTAGTTTGGCGCACTTTATTGAAACCAAACACAGTCCACAGAAATTCTGTTCGTAGCAGAAACCAAAACACCAGCCCGCTCGGACGGGCAGGTGTTGGACCGGCGCCTTCGGCTTGATTCCGGTCTTGGTCGGGTTTCAAAAGCAGGGGTGATTTGGAGTGTTGCAGTGGCCTCTTGCTCCGGTGATAACAAAGCGCAAGGCATGAGGGAGGCATAGATGTTTGGGATTTTAATTATAGGCGCGGGCCAGGCCGCGGCGTCCTTTAGTGCTAGCTATCGCGCTGTTGATCCGGACACGCCCATCACGCTTGTGGGCCAAGAGCCAAGCATTCCCTATCAACGCCCGCCGCTCTCGAAGAAATATGCTCTGGGCGAGATGAGTGTCGCGCAGCTGCATTTGCGCCCTGACACCTGGTATGCCGATCAAAACGTCACGCTGATTACGGGCCAAGCTGTGACGGAGATTTCGCGCGAGGCTAAATCCGCCAAGCTCAGCGATGGGCGCGAGCTCTCCTGGGATAAGCTCTTTTTCGCAACGGGCGCGGATGTGCGTAGGTTGCCGGAGAGCGTGACCAAAGGCCTAAGCAACATCCTTTATCTGCGGAGCTTAGCGGATGCCGATGCGCTGGCCGAAAAGCTCGAAGCGGGCAAGCGGATCGTGATCGTGGGTGGCGGCTACATTGGGCTCGAGGCGGCCGCAGTCTGTGCCAAGCAAGGCATGAACGTCACTCTGCTAGAGGCAGCACCGCGCATCTTGCAACGTGTGGCTTGCGCTGAAACGGCTGATTGGTTCCGCGAGCTACATGAAAGCGAAGGCGTTCGGATCATCGAAGGCACGGGGCTGTCCCATTTCGAAGGGCATGACGGCACGTTGCAAGCCGCCCACTTAAGCGACGGCACGGTTCTGGAGGCGGATCTTGCGCTTGTGGGCATTGGGATTGTCCCCAATGTGAACTTGGCTGAGGCAGCAGGGCTGCGCGTGGCCACGGGCATTGAGGTGGATCATACTGGTCAAACCAGCGATCCCGCGATCTATGCAGCGGGCGATTGCGCGGAGTTTAGGTATCAAGGCCAGCCCACACGGCTTGAGTCAGTGCCCAATGCCATTGATCAAGCCACAATCGCGGCTCAAGCCATGAGCGGACAAGATGTGACCTACCTGGTCAAACCTTGGTTTTGGTCCGATCAATACGACGTCAAGCTGCAAATCGCAGGCCTCAACCGCGGTTATGACCAGGTGGTGACACGGCCTTGCGAAAAGCCGCGCTCGGCGGCGCATTTCTACTACCGAGAGGGCCAGCTTTGCGCAGTAGATGCGATGAACGAACCGCGGGTTTATATGGTCTCAAAGCGCCTCTTGGAGGCAGGCAAAACCATTGCACCCGAGCAGGCCATGGATCCCGCGTTTGAGCTGAAATCGCTTTTGTGACGCGTATATACTGAACCGAGCGCGCCCCGCCTTTACTCGGCTGCAAAATCCAAGAGCAGTAGGCCTGTTGGCCCTGTGGCAGACGCCCCTGTGCCCGATGCAACGCCTGCAACACTTGTTGGGCCTGCACCGTAGAAAATGGCGCGCCCGGTTTGTTGATCGAAATTGGTCAGCCCGAAATCTGTGGGGTCTAAGGTGAGGTCTAACGCAAAGTAGTTTGCATCTAGATATGTGGGCTCAAAAATCACTGTGGTGTCATTGATCGCAATATTGCCGACGCGTGAGGCAGTAATTTCTTTCAGCGCGAGCTCGCCTGACGCGGTCTGGGAGGAGAAATCCACCTCTACAGATGCATCGCCTACAGCAATCGCGAAATAACTGTCATAAGAGGCAACAACGCGCGCAAATCCTGTGCCAATGTAGGTGACACGACCGCTGCGTGCGGCCACATCGGCGGGTGCGGTGTTAAATCCTCCAATGGCCGTGGCGTTCCCAAAAGGTCGTTGTCAGGATCTCTATACCCCACCAAATAGGCCGCCATTTGCGCGTTGTTTGCATTGAAATAGGGAAACAGGGTTAGGCTGCTTTGCCCCGATGCGCCTTGAAATTGCGTGCCATCAAAGACCAGATCGAAAGTCTTTCCGTCAAAGGTCACAGTAAACCTGTTCGGATCCCCAACGAGCTGGGCTGATATGTCCTTATCTTCGAATTGACGGACAGGGGCCTGAAAGCATGGAGCGAAAAGCTTGAACCGTCCCGCTCACCACCCGTTCCTAAGAGGCGGAGCCGACCAGCCCCTTGATCGTATCCTGGCCGCCCCCCATGGGCGGGAGCTTTCAGCCCGACGCCCGCGGTCGGGGGCTGGTCGTTGAATTTAGAAAATACAGTGCAGAAGTCACGACCTTAGGTTGAAGTCAACTCAGTGTGCGTTTCTTGCGAGACACTTCCAGAAATATAAGCTCAAGCGTTTTGTGCGGTTGGTGTATCACACGCCCAAATACCGCTCTGAAATCTCAGAGCTAAGCGCGCTGATCTCACCGGTCCAGACTGACCTGCCGCGCTCTAGGATGACGGCGCGATCCGCGACGCTGCGCATTTCGTTGAGCGATTTATCAATCAGCAAAATAGCCAGATCCGTTTCACGTTTGAGCTTGGTGATGATGGCCCAAATCTCTTCGCGGATCAGAGGGGCTAAGCCCTCGGTGGCTTCATCCAAAATCAAAAGGCGCGGGTTGGTCATGAGAGCGCGGGCAATAGCCAGCATTTGCTGCTCGCCTCCTGAAAGGGACGCGGCGCGCTGGTGAAGGCGCTCGCCGAGGCGCGGGAAGAGCTCTTGCACGCGTTCAAGAGACCAATCGCCGGGCCGCGCGGCAGCGATCAGGTTTTCTTTGACTGTCAGATCTGCAAAACACCGCCGACCTTCAGGAACAAGCCCAAGCCCCAGCCGGGTGGCGCGATGGCTTGGTAAAGGACGCAAATCCTGATCCGCAAACCGCAGCGTGCCGCTGGAAGGCATCATCTTGCAAATGCATTTGACCGTGGTGCTTTTGCCCATGCCGTTGCGACCCATAAGGGCCACAACCTCACCTGGATGTACCTCGAGGGACACATCAAACAGCGCTTGGCTCACGCCATATCGGGCCTCAAGGTTGCCGACCTGAAGCAGGCTCATGCGGTCTCTCCAAGATAGGCTTGTTGCACGTCCCGACTGGCGCGGATCTCGGCGACTGTGCCTGTGGCGATGATCTGGCCATTGACCAACACGCTGATCCGATCCGCCAGGGCAAAGACCGCGTCCATATCATGCTCGATCAAGAGGATAGGCGCTTCGTCTCTCAACCGTGACAGCAATTCCGTGAGCGCTTTAGAGCCTTCGCTGCCCAGGCCTGCCATGGGCTCATCCATCAAAAAGGCTTTGGGCTGGAGTGTGAGGGCTATGGCCACTTCAAGCTGGCGGCGCATGCCGTGGCTGAGCTCCGCGCAGCGGGTGTGAGCATGATCTGACAGTCCAACTCTGGCCAAGGCCTCTTCGGCTCGATCGCGCAAGGCGCTCATCTTTGGGGCAGGGCGCCACATATGCCAAGCGCGGCCCATAGCCCCAATGGCCCCTAGAAGGACGTTTTCCAATGCGCTGTCTTCTGTGGCCAACGCAGAGATCTGAAAGGTGCGGCCCAGGCCCGCTTCGGCGCGCTGAGGGGTGGACCAAGTGGTGACGTCTCGTCCCATGAAATGTACCGAGCCGCTGTCGGGCGGTAAGATCCCGGTGATTTGCTGAATGAGCGTGGACTTGCCCGCTCCATTTGGCCCAATGATCGCGTGGATTTCACCTGATTTCAGATCAATCGAGACCTCTTGTGTCGCGCGCAAAGCGCCGAAGGATTTGCTCAAGCTTCGTGTTTGCAAAATAGGATCAGACATGCGCCCCCTCCTTGCCCGTCAGAAGGCCCACAACGCCGCCGCGCGCAAAAAGCACAATGCCAAGCAGGATCGCCCCGAGGCAAATCTGCCAAAACTCCGTAAGCCCGCCCAGCCAATGCTCCAGCAAAACAAACACAGCCGCGCCAATCACAGGGCCCATGAGCCGGCCCACGCCGCCAATGATGATGAAGACAATCAACTCGCCAGACAGCTGCCAGCTGAACATCTGCGGCGAGACAAAGCGGTTGAGATCGGCAAAGAGCGCCCCCGCCAGCCCGGTGATGGCCCCCGAGATAACAAAGGCCAAAAGCTTGATGCGCGCAGGATTAAGCCCCACGGTTTCCACCCGGACTGAGGATTGCCGCGCTGCATTTAACACAAGTCCAAAAGGCGAGGCGACAAGGCGCGCTTTTAGAAACAGCACACAGACCAGGATCGAGAGGCACAGCCCATAGAACTGGATGGGAACAAGCGTGTTGAGCCCTGGAAACTCGTTGCGCACATAGATCGACAAGCCGTCTTCGCCGCCGTAAGCCGCCCAAGAGATGGCGAAATAGTAAAACATTTGCCCAAAAGCGAGCGTGATCATGATGAAGTAGACCCCGCTTGTTCTGAGCACCAATAGCCCGATTAGGTAAGCGATCAGTGCCGAAAGAAGCGTGGCGGTGAGCCAAATGATCGGCATGGATTTGGTGCCCTCAATGCTCATTCCAAAAAGCTCAAGCGGCACATAGGTTTGCGCATGCGAGGCCAGGATGCCCATGGCATAGCCCCCGATCCCAAAAAACACCGCATGGCCCAGGCTCACAAGGCCGCCGATGCCAAGCGCAATGTTGAGGCCAACAGCCGCAATCGCCAAGATCACCACGCGTGTGGTCAACGTGATGGTAAAGGGTGCATCCGCCAGCAGAGCCCAAAGTGGCACAGCAATGAGGGCTGCCAAAACGGCCCAATTGATCCAGCGCTCGGGAATCATCCGCGCACTCCAAAGAGGCCCGTGGGTCGCCAAATGAGCACCAGGCTCATCAGGATGTAGATCAGCATGGAGGCCAGGGCTGAGCCCGATTGGCTTGCGGTGCTTGGATCCATGAAGAGCTTAAAGAGGGCAGGGAGGAAAATACCGCCCAAAGTGTCTGTCAGGCCCACGAGGATGGCGCCGATAAAGGCCCCTTTGATAGAGCCAATGCCGCCGATCACAATCACCACAAAGGCCAGTATCAGCACCGGCTCTCCCATGCCCACTTGTACCGATTGGATCGCACCCACCAAGGCGCCTGCCAGGCCGGCAAGTGCGGCTCCAAGGGCAAAGATCACGGTGTAGAGCTTGGAGATATCCACGCCCAAAGCCGCAATCATCTCACGGTCGTTTTTGCCCGCGCGGATCTGAATGCCAATCCGGGTGCGCTCGATAAGCCACCAAAGCCCAAGGGCCACGATCAGACCCACCGCAATAAGTGTCAGACGGTAGAGCGGATATTGGATGCCACCCGGCAGCGTCACTGGGCCGGATAGGGCCTCTGGAATGTCGAGATAAAGCGGGAAGGAGCCAAAGAGCCAACGTGTTCCTTCCGAGAAGATCAATATGAGCGCAAAGGTCGCCAAAACCTGATCGAGATGCGCGCTGCGGTAGAGCCGCCGGATCACCACCATTTCCACAAGTGCGCCCACGAGCGCAGCCGCCGCGAGGGCTGCCATGAGTGCCAAAAGGAACGAACCGGTGAGGCCCGCCACGGCAGCGGCCGCAAAAGCCCCCACCATATAGAGTGAGCCATGGGCCAAATTGATCAGCCCCATAACGCCAAAAATCAGCGTTAAGCCTGCGGCCATGAGAAACAACATGACCCCAAACTGCAGGCCGTTCAGCACCTGCTCAACGATGAGAAGGATCGACATCTAAAGGCTCCAGATCGGTCCGCCAAAAGACGAGCGGACCGATGGTTTCACAGACGAAGACGTCTTAGAATTTACAGTCGCCTGCGTAGGCGTCGGAGTGGTTTTCCAGCGCAACACCGATGATCTTATTGGTGAAGACGTCACCTTCTTGGATCACTTCGCGGGCATAGATTGTCTGCACCGGGTGGTGGTTGGGCCCAAAGTTAAACGCCCCACGTGTGCTTGCAAAATCAGCCGCTTCAAGCGCTGCACGGAAGGCATCTGCATCAGACACATCTGCTTTTTCCACTGCGGACACGAGGAGGTTTGCTGTGTCAAAGCCTTGGCTGGCATAGAGCGATGGCAAACGGCCATATTTCTCTTGGAAGCTTGCCACGAAGGCTGCGTTGGTTGGGTTGTCGATGTCTTTGTTCCACTGACTGGTGTTCACCACCCCAAGGGCAGCACCACCCACAGCTTGCAAAATCCCCTGGTCAAAGCTGAAGGCCGGGCCCACAACCGGGATCTCTACGCCGCTATCGGCATATTGCTTGAGAAACGAAATCCCCATGCCGCCTGGCAGGAAGAAAAAGACGCTGTCGGCCCCAGAGGCGCGGATTTGCGCGATTTCAGCCGCATAGTCCGTTTGACCCAGCTGGGTGAAAAGCTCGCCCGCAAGCTCGCCTTCATAAAAGCGCTTGTAGCCTGTGAGCGCATCCTGACCAGCAGGGTAGTTCGGCGCCAGAATGAAGCTGTTTTTGTAGCCCGCACTATTGGCATAAGCGCCTGCGGCTTCGTGCAGATTGTCGTTCTGCCAAGCCACGTTGAAGTAATTCTCATGGCACCCTTTTCCGGCAAGCGCAGAAGGTCCAGCGTTGGGCGAGAGGTAGAATTTCCCTTGCGCGGTTGCACTTGGTACCACGGCCATAGCGAGGTTGGACCAAATGATGCCGGTCATCACATCCACGCGTTCGGCTTGGATCATTTTGTCGGCCAACTGCACCGCGATGTCGGGCTTGCGTTGGTCGTCTTCGATCACAACTTCGATGTCTGATCGACCCGATTGCTCGATGGCAAGCATAAAGCCGTCGCGCACATCAATCCCGAGGCCAGCGCCGCCGCCCGAAAGCGTGGTGATCATGCCAACTTTGACGTCTGCTACAGCCGCTGACGCTGTCAGTGCAAGCGCTGCTCCCATTACCAAGTTCTTCATCTCGTGTTCCTCCCGTAGAACGCTTCTGACCCACCTCATCTGGCTGGCCCCACCCGGGACATGCCGATGATTTCCGGGGCGACAGTGTGGCCACCAGCCTTTGGTCGTCAACCGCTATTCGGCAATTAAGGGCGGTTCGGGCTCTTTGTTAAAAATCTAGAAACGGCAGCACTGCGCCCACAATGGCTTCGGGGCGGTCTTCTTGTACGAGATGGCCAGCCTTTGGAATGGGAAGGCAAGGGTCTTGCGAGATCTTCGCCGCAAGCACGTCTATAAGGCAGGCGGGCGATCAGGCACCGAAAGTCGCGTTGGCGAACAAAAAAAGCCTGCAAAACGCGCTTATGGTGGGTATTGATGCACTTTGGAATTGCGCGGAATTATTTCACTGCATTGGCTAGGAACGATAGGCCGCTGTCAAAGTGGCGTGGATTGTTTCAACAGCCACTTTCCGCTGTATCTCGTCGAGATGCTCCGGATCCAAAATCAATAACGCTTTAACTTTAGGAGATGAGAAAAACCCACCTTTTTCATGGGGACAGGCACAAGCTCCATAGTTCATGCCGAAATCTTCTAGGAGCGCAGACACACTCTGCTTGTATTCCTCTTCCGTCATGAAGCTGCTTTCCCCCGAAGCCCGGGGCTGTCCCGCCCCGTGACTGCTTACTCATCTATTTCGACAACCGTCCCAATCACAGGTCCAGCGATACTGCCGTTAGTATAAACTTGGACTTTGGAGCCGCGATCGTCGAGAGCAAATTTCAACCCAGCATCAATTACTGATCTAACCTCTTTCTCGCTAGTGGCTGTAAGTAAAAAACCGGGTAGCTTGTCACACGACAGCATAATCATGCCTGCTTTGTTCTCTCTAGTCAGAGGGAACTTTTCAAAGGTCCTTCCGGTATCAGAAGAATTATTTGACATTATTGTCTCCCACAGGCGGTCACCCAT
Source organism: Pseudomonadota bacterium (assembly GCA_039182515.1). GTDB lineage: Bacteria > Pseudomonadota > Alphaproteobacteria > Rhodobacterales > Rhodobacteraceae > JBCDCE01. The sequence goes on from JBCDCE010000043.1 coordinate 8,576, forward strand.
CTTTCGCGCGGGCTTTAGCGAGATGCTAAAGCTCTGACAACTACATAGGCAAGGAAAATAGCCTCACAATGTCGAAAAAGGGGTAATTTTGCCAATTTATGCCCCTAATTTGTCAATCTAGAGCCGATTGGATCCGCTCAAAAGATTAAAATTGGATAAATGGCGCGTGTTACCAGAACCTTTTCAAGGGTGCGTAGCCGGTTTTCCATTAACGGTTTAGGCCGCATCCGGCACAAATTTTTAGAGGTCAATGCAGCGGCTTTTCCCGTTTGCGCAGGTTCGCCCGCTCACTGCTCGGGCCCCATTATTTTAGCATATGCCCCCCCAAAAAGAAAAGAAGGCGGACGAGGAGCCCACCTTCTAAACTGCGCGGCGTTGACGGCGGGCTTTGGCCAAGCTTTACGCGAGCGCCGCGATGTTCTTGAGGCCCAGCTCATAGGTTTTGCCCAGCATACGGTCCATGAAAAGACCAAAGATGCGGAACATGGGGTTAAGGCCCATATCGGAGGTCACGGTCCAGGTGACGCGGGATCCGGACGCTGTTGCTTTTGCTTCGATGGTTTGAACGGGTTTGCCCATGGCGCCGAGATCAATGAGATGGGTGACGCTTGTGGCGCTCACATCGGTCACGGTTTGCGTGCCTTTGCCTTCTTTGCCCTCAAAGCGAAAGCCGGAGCCGACGCCAATCGCAGGGCCAAAGGGTGTGATCTTCAGGTCGGGGTCCGTGGTGCAATAAGGATTGAAAGTTTGAAACCCGTCGGTGCTGGCGACACGAGCGATGACGTCTTCAGGGGACAAGGCCACATCTGCTTTGCGGGTCACAACAACTTTGCGCGGCAGAAGCATTGCAATCAGAAAGAGGGCGGCGAGGATGGCGAGAATTGTGTAAACGACGGTCATTGTAGGATCCTTTCGATCTATGGGTTGCAAGGGTGTTTTTTGTCCCTTCTGCCCACACGACGGATGAGGATCCCGCCAATCGACACCTCACGACATTTTTTTTCGCAAAACTTCGATTTTTTTCTCGAGCCACTTTTGGGAAGGGGCGTCTGAACACAAAGAAAGCGCTGTATTGTAGGCTTCTGCGGCCTCAGCCGTGCGGTCAAGCTCAGCTAGGCAATGGGCTCGAACCGCATGGAACGGCTGGTAGCTTGGCAAGCCGTCGTAGTCGATCACCTCCAACATCCGCAGGCCTTCAGCGGGGCCTGCGTCTTCGGCCACAACCGCCGCCCGGCTCACGGCCCCGCCGATCGTCGGATAGGCCTGCATGAGCCCGTGATAAAGCTGAGAGAGAGCGCGCCAATCGGTTTTGCCGGTCACTGAGCGCGCGGCGTGTACCGCCTGGATCGCAGCTTCGAGCTGAAAACGTCCCGGGGTGCCTTTGAGGGAGGCTTGGGTCAAAAGGCTTGCCGATCTGTCGACGAGAGGGCTGTCCCAAAGCTCCACATCCTGTTCCGGTACCGGAACCAAGACGCCATCTTTGATGCGGGCATCGCGCCGCGCTTCAATAAATCCGATCAGAGCCGTGAGCCCCAAAGCTTCCGGGTTCTCCGGCGCAAGTTCCGCGAGGATATTGGACAAAAAGAAGGCTTCATGGCTGAGATCTCCATCTCCTTCGAGCCAGTCCACTGCATAGGCGGCATAAACCGCCTCAAGCACTGCGCCCATTCTTTCTGGGAAAGCTTCTGGTTCGGGCACAACAAAAGGAATACCCGCAGATTTGATCTTCTTTTTGGCGCGCACAAGCCGCTGCGCCATTGCCGAGGGGGACATCAAAAAGGCCTTCGCGATTTGCTCAGCTTCTAGTCCCAGCACGGTTTGCAGCATCAAAGGCGTGCGGATGGCTTCATCAATTGCGGGATGCGCGCAGACAAAAAGCAGCTTCAGGCGTTCGTCTAACTGCGCCTCTTCGGGCTCGATTGCTTGTGCGTCTGCCATGTCGTTTGCCTCATCTGTGATGACCAAACGGGCCTCTTTGTGCGCCTGGTCGATCCTTCGGTTCTTGGCCACAGTGAGAAGCCAAGCTTCTGGTTTGTCGGGGATGCCGCGTTCGGGCCAGGTCTTGAGAGCGGCCACGAAGGCATCGGCGAGGGCGTCTTCTGCCGCGATGATGTCGCCAGACCGGCTGGCGAGCATCGCGATGAGTTTGCCGTAAGCGGCGCGGGCAACATCTTCGGCCCGCGCCTGCGCATCGCTACGTGTCACACGCTGCCCATGGCAGAGGCGCGAATTTCGACCTTGCCATAGTGCACATGCGGGCATTTCTCAGCCCATTTCATCGCTTCATCGAGGTTCTCCACGTCAATGGCGAAAAAGCCGCCAAGCGTTTCTTTGGTCTCCGCAAAAGGTCCGTCCTGAACCTGTTTCTCTCCGCCTGCCAATGTGACCGTTGTGGCCGTGTCTGCTGGATGGAGCCAGTCGGTGTCGATAAAAACACCAGCCTCTTGCAGAGCGCCTATATATTGGCCGTAAACTTCTTTGGACTTGGCCCAATCCTCTTCGGTCATGCCAGCGGCCATTGCGGGATCAGAATAGAGAAGAAATGTATAACGCATTGTTTTGGTTCCTTGTTGGCTGGGATTATTAAGCTGCTACGTCAGCGATGTTGGCAAGACCAAGTTCAAAGTTCGGGCCGATCATGCCGTCCATGAAGAGACCCATGACGCGAAAAACTGGGTTCATTCCGAGGTCCATATCCATGCTCCAAGTCACCTCGGTGGCCCCATTCATGGGCACTGCAGAGATCGCCTGGGTGGGCTGACCTAGAGGGCCAAGATCCAGCGCAAAGCTGACCGCGTCAGCGGATACAGCGGCCACTGTTTGTTGGCCTGCACCGTCTTTGCTCTCAAATGTGAAGCCCGATCCAACGCCTGAAGCGGGGCCAAACATCTCGACCTGCAAGTTTGGATCGAGATCTTTGTAAGGGTTGAAGGTTTGATAGCTGGTGTTGGACGCCGCAAGTGCGATGACGGCCTCAGGCGCCGCATCAATTACAGCCGAGCGCTCAATGCTCACGTGGCGCGGCAGAGCAAGTGTCGCCACGGCGGCGAGGCCGAGTGTTCCAAGGCTGTAGGCGGCGATTTTCTTGATGTTCATAAGTCTGTCCTCTCATGTGGTTTCGTGAAGGGCTTTTTTGCCTCTTCACCCACACGACGGACGAGACATGGCTCAATCGACACCTCGGCAAAAAAAGTTTGAAAAAAATTCAAAGCCGGTCGATGGGGCGTTTATGTGAGGGACGTCTCGATGGCCGTCAAAAGCTTATCCGCGCAGTCATCAAGCTGTTGAGGTGTCGCGATGAAAGGCGGCGCAATGAGGATATGATCGCCGTTTTTACCGTCGAGCGTGCCACCCATCGGGTAGCAAATCAGGCCTTCTTCAAACGCTGCCGCTTTAATCTTTGCATGTGTTTTGAGCTCTGAGGGCAGGGGCGCTTTGGTTTCGCGATCCGCGACCAACTCGACACCTTGAAAGAGCCCAACCCCTCGGATGTCACCCACATGCGGGTGCTGGCCAAGCTTGGCATGAAGGGCTTTGCTGAGATGGTCACCGGCGGGCGTAACTTTGGCCAAAGTCGCATCATCCACCAACCGCTCAACAACCGCGAGGGCCGCAGCACAGGCCACGGGGTGGCCCAGATAGGTGTGGCCATGCTGGAAAAAGCCTGAGCCCGCTTCGATCGCATCATGGATCGCTTTGGTGCAAAGCGTGGCCCCGATGGGCTGGTAGCCACCACCAAGGCCCTTGGCGATGGCGCAAATATCAGGGGCCACGTCATATTGCTCGCAGGCAAAGAGCGTGCCCGTGCGCCCCATCCCGCACATCACTTCGTCGAGGATCAAAAGGATCCCGTACTGATCGCAAAGCGCGCGCACGCGGGCAAAATAATCGCCTAAAGGGCCCACGGCGCCCAGCGTTGCGCCCACAACTGGCTCGGCTACAAAAGCCATCACCTGATCAGGGCCCAGACGGAGGAACTCCGCGTCGAGCTCCGCGATGAGCCGATCCACGTAGGCCTCTTCCGTCTCGCCGTCCTGTTGACCGCGATAGGCATAACAGGGAGACACGTGGCTCACATCGATCAGGATCGGTGAAAACTGTGCGCGGCGCCATTCGTTTCCGCCTGTTGCCAGGGCTCCCAGCGTATTGCCATGATAGCTTTGCTGCCGCGCGACGATCTTTGTGCGCTTAGGCTGGCCGATTTCCAAATAGTATTGCCGCGCCAATTTGAGCGCGGCTTCCATCGCTTCAGACCCACCTGACACAAAGTAAACCCGGTCCAACTCACCGGGAGCCAAGGCGACCAATTTGTCCGCCAGCTTTTCGGCAGGTTCCGATGTGAAAAAACCCGTATGGGCAAATGAGACTTTGGCAATCTGTGCTCGGATCGCCTCTGAGACATGCGGATCCCCATGCCCGAGGCACGAGACAGCCGCGTCCCCGAAATTGAGATAGCGCTTGCCGTTTGTGTCGATGAGATAAGCCCCGTCCCCATGCGAAACCTGGATAGGAGGCTTTTTTGAGTTCCTTGGAAACACATGGGAGGTCATCGCGCTTTTCCTATGGTTTGAAGGGGGCTGAGAGCTGATTTAAGGCGTGCAACATTGGCCGCATTGCTCTTGGCAAGGGTTCCATCTGGCTCATGGATGTTGTTTTCAAAACCCACACGCAGATCCGCGCCGAGCGCCGCAGCGGCACGAAGGATCTTATGCTCGGAAGCTCCAAAGGCGCAAACCATGGACCGGCCCGGGTTTTTCTCAAAGAGCATGGCCAAGGCTCGCAAAGCTTCAAGCGAAGCCGCTTTTGGCGGTGCGTAGGTGCCTAAGACAAAAATCACGTCGTCTTGTCCGCGCCTGACGATGCCACTTGCGCGCCAAGCCTCAAGCCTGTGCCAATCGCGCTCATCGTAAAGAATATGTTGGACCGCTACGCTTTCGGCCTCGCAAAAGCCGTAGACCTCTGGCGCGAGATCGGGGCTGCGGGCTATTTCTCTGACGGAAATGCTTGCGGCCTCAGGGCGCAACGCGCGCAAGCACCTAAATTGTGCATCGACGTCAAAAATTCCGGCGGACTCGGTTGTGACTTGGATCGGAAATCCTGGCAGTGCGTCGTGAATTTCTTCTATCGCTTCCCGGTAAAGGCCAGCATCGAGCGCATGCGCCCCTGTTTCATCGCGCACATGTAGATGGAGCGCCTTAGCCCCTGCATGGGCGCAGGCCACAGTCTCATCGCGAATTTCTTCAATGCTCAAAGGAAGTTGAGGGTGATCAGCCTTGCTGCGACGCGCCCCTTTTGGGGCCACCATGATCAAGGGAGAAGGGTCGGTGCGGGCGAACATTTGGGCCTCGGTGCTTAAGCTTGGAACAGTGGGTCTTCCATTCTGAAACATATGTTTCGGAGATTGACAATACGTGAAACACTTGCAAGCCTGATACAGCCGGAGGGATAACCGATTCCAAATGATGCACTCGAAGATCGCGTGGCAGAGCGCTACGCCGGGCTTTCAGAGCAGCTGCGAAAAGCCGCTGACTATGTGCTCGCGCATCCCTTAGAGATTGCCAGTAGGCCTTTGAGAGCGATTTCAACAGACAGCCATGTGTCGCCCGCGACCTATTCTCGGCTCGCCCGCGCGCTGGGCTTTGAGACCTTTGAAGAGATGAAAGACGTCTCGCGGCGCTCGGTCGGTAAGCGGGTGAGTTCGATGTCTGATCGCGCCGAAAAGCTCAGATCCAGCACGGCGTCCGGCCAATCGATGCTCACGCTGCAAGGACAGGCCTGCATCCGCAATATTGAGCACTTCTTGGATCGCGCGGATCAACAAAAGCTCGAGCGGTCCGCCACACTGATGCGCGAGGCCAACCGCGTTGTTCTGTTTGGCGCACTGGCTTCAACAGGCATCACCGAATACATGGCCTATCTCGCAAATTACTTTGCGCCAAACTGGTCGCTGGCGGGCCGCATGGGGGCCTCGGTGGGCGCACAGCTCGCCATGCTTGGGGCAGGGGACGTTGTGTTCATCGTCACCATGAGCCCGCATTCCAATCGGGCGGTATCCGTTGCAAAGTTAGCGCGCAGAGCAGGATCAGACGTTATTTTGGTGACCAATGCTCTGGATTGCCCGGCGCTTGCCTATGCCACTCACGGGTTTGTTGTGCCAACCGACAGCCCGCAATTCTTCTCCTCATACGTTGTCACACTTGTGCTGATCGAAACGCTGATCGCCATGATTGTTGCAGGGTCTGAGGCAGATGCCACCGCAGTGATCCAAAGGGTCGAAGCGAAAAACCAAGAACTCGGCGAATATTGGGCCGGGTGACTTTCAACTAGGGAGAAAGCTATATGTTGAAGCAACTTAAACTGGGCGGGACCGTATTACTCGGCGCGATGACCGCAGCCTCGATGACCGTGGCGCAGGAGTTCATCTCCATCGGCACCGGCGGTGTGACGGGCGTTTATTACCCAACTGGTGGCGCGATCTGCCGCTTGGTGAACAAATCCCGCAAAGAGCACGGCATTCGCTGCGCCGTGGAATCCACCGGCGGCTCCGTTTATAACATCAACACGATCAAAGCGGGTGAGCTTGAGTTCGGCGTGGCCCAGTCTGACTGGCAGCACCATGCGTTCAACGGCACCTCGAAGTTCTCAGACAACCCGTTTCCGAACATCCGCGCTGTGATGTCTGTGCACCCAGAGCCCTTCACACTGATCGTGCGCGGCGACAGCGGCATCACAAGCTTTGAGGATCTCGCAGGCAAGCGTGTGAACGTTGGCAACCCAGGCTCCGGTCAGCGCGCCACAATGGAAGTTGTTATGGATGCCTTCGGCATTGGCATGAACGACCTGGCGCTCGCCACAGAGTACAAAGGCTCCGAGATGGCCAAGCAGCTTTGCGACGGCAACATCGACGCGATGATCTACACCATCGGTCACCCAGCCGCAGCGATCAAAGAAGCCACCACAACCTGCGACGCTCAGCTCGTTTCCGTGACCGGTGCGCCAATCGATAAGCTTGTCGCCGACAACCCCTTCTACCGCGTCGCGACCATCCCCGGCGGCATGTACAAAGGCACAGATAGCGCAACAACAACCTTTGGCGTGGGCGCGACCTTCGTGACCTCTGCTGATGTGCCAGAAGACACGGTCTATGTTGTGGCCAAAGCGGTTATGGAAAACATCGACGATTTCCGCGGCCTGCACCCAGCTTTCGCAAACCTCGAGCCATCCCAGATGGTTGCAGACGGCCTCTCCGCGCCTCTGCATGATGGGGCTGCCAAAGCCTACAAAGAGCTTGGTTTGATCGACTAATCGCTGAACACGGCGGGTCGCCAATTGAACTGGCGCCCCGTACTTTTGGGACTTCGCGTCTTGACCTGTTTGTTGGGATCAGAGGAAGCGATCTTCCTGAAAGGGGATGAGGTATGACTTTTTGAAGTGCCTGGACTTTGCGTTTAGAACTTTTGAGCTTTTGTCCCAAATCCGAACAGCTTCAACGGTTTCGTCGTCCTCCGACAGAACCTTGTAAACGACACCGACCTGATGGGCGCTCATCCGCAACTCGTTTAGGTCGAATTGAGAAAAGAATAGGCGGCGCTGTTTCTTGTCGGTTGCGTTCTTCCACATGAATAGAACGGCGATGATCACGGCAAGCAAGCAAAGAAACAAAAAGTAGGCGACAAGTGTTGTCCCAACAAGCTTTTCTGGCTGCATAATTTAGATCCTCGGATGTGGGGCCTTTGGCACTGCTATCTGTGGCTCAAATAACTCCCAACTGGGTTTGGACGTGAGTTCAAAGCTAGGACAAATTTAGACGAAAAGGTGGGGGCCTGAAATGACAAACGAAGTTTCCGCAGATGATCTGGTGGCCGAGGCTGATACTGGCGCACGCAATCCTTCTGCTGCTTGGCAAGCCAATCTCATTTTAGGGACCTGTATCGTCTGGTCGCTTTTCCAGCTCTACATTGCTTCTAAGGTGCCGGGTGTCCTTGCCCAGGCGACGGGCATGAACATCTTTGCCAATATCGTGGCTCAGGCCCGATTTGTGCATTTGGCCTTTGCGATCATGCTGGCCACGCTGGCCTTTCCGCTCTTCAAATCTTCTCCCAAAGACCGGATCCCCGTTTATGACTGGGCGCTTTTGATCCTGGGTGTGGCGGCCTGTCTGTACCTCGTGGTCTTCCGGTTTCAGATCGCAGATCGCCCTGGTCTCTGGAGCACCAGCGACATCGTCATGTCCTGCATCGGCATGTTTGTGCTCTTTACGGCCGTTTACCGATCCCTAGGCTTGCCCCTTGTGATCATCGCGGGCGCTTTCGTGGCCTTCGCCTTCTTCGGCGGCTACTCGGAATGGGCGCGCAACATCACCAATTACGGCGGCGCCTCGCTCTCCAAAGCGCTGGGCCATTACTGGATGCAAACAGAAGGAGTTTTCGGGGTGGCGCTGGGCGTCTCGACCTCCATGATCTTCCTCTTTGTGCTCTTTGGCGCATTGCTGGACAGAGCAGGGGGCGGCTCTTGGTTCATCAAAGTGGCTGTGGCTCTGCTGGGCGCCTTGCGGGGTGGGCCAGCTAAGGCCTCTGTTCTGTCGTCCATGCTCACAGGCATGATCTCGGGATCATCCATCTCAAACACCGTCACCACTGGCACCTTCACCATCCCGCTGATGAAGCGTATCGGCTTTCCGGCTGAGAAAGCAGGTGCTGTCGAAGTGGCCTCGTCGACCAATGGCCAACTCACCCCCCCAGTGATGGGGGCGGCCGCCTTCTTGATGGTCGAATATGTGAACATTCCCTACATCGACGTGGTCAAGCACGCCTTTCTCCCTGCTGTGATCAGTTACATTGCGCTCCTTTACATCGTGCACTTAGAGGCGCTGAAGATGCAGATGCAGGGGCTCAAGAAAGCCGGTCGCCACATTGGCCCTGTGTTGATCCTGATCCTGTTCTTATCGGGCTTTATCTTCCTTGGCGTGCTGACCTTCGCGATGATCGGCCTGCGCATCTTGCTGGATGGCTTTATGGCCGAAAGCGTCTATGGCGCGCTGGTTGTTGTGGCGATCCTCTATTTGGTGCTGGTCTATCTAGCGTCTCGCTACCCGGACGTGGCGATGGACGACCCAGATGGTCCATTGGAAGCACCACGCCTCACACCCACACTTTTGGGCGGCGCGTATTTCGCTCTGCCGATCTTCATCCTTGTGTGGAACTTGATGGTGCGGACAGAAAGCCTCGAGCGCTTGTCGCCCTCGCTTTCGGCCTTCTGGGCCACGATCTTTATGATCATCGTGGCGCTGACCCATAGGCCTTTGAAAGCCTTCTTCCGAGGCGACAGCTTTAGCCGCGCAACTGTCGAAGGCTGGAGTGACTTCATCCAAGGCTTGATCCTTGGCGCGCGCAATATGATCGGGATCGGCGTGGCAACAGGCGCTGCGGGCATCATCGTGGGCACGATCAGCCTTACGGGTGCACACCAGGTGATCGGCCAAGTGGTCGAGGTCATCGCAGGCGGCAACATTTGGATCTTGTTGATCTTGGTGGCTGTTATGTCTCTGATCCTCGGGATGGGGCTTCCCACCACGGCCAATTACATTGTTGTCTCCTCGCTCATGGCCCCTGTGATCCTCGCAGTGGGCGCGCAAGCGGGCTACATCTTCCCGCTCATCGCCGTGCACCTTTTCGTGTTTTACTTTGGGATCTTGGCGGATGATACGCCGCCCGTGGGGCTCGCCGCTTATGCGGCAGCGGCCATCTCACGCGGCGATCCGATCAAGACGGGCGTGCAGGGCTTTGCCTATGACATCCGTACTGCACTTTTGCCCTTCCTCTTTATCTTCAACACGGACCTGTTGTTGATCGATGTGGGGCTGGCCAAAGCGGTGCTTGTCTTCTTCATATCGCTCATTGCGATGCTCTTGTTCGCAGCCGCGACCCAAGGCTATTTCATCGCCAAGAGCCGGATGTGGGAAACAGGCGTGCTCCTTTTCATCGCCTTTATGCTCTTCCGACCGGACTTCTTCCTCGATCAAGTGAGCGAAAAATACGCCTCTGCCGAAGGGCCCGCTGCTTTGCAATTGCTTGAGAACGTGCCGGATGGGCAAGATGTGCGCTTCACGGTCGAAGGGCCTGATTTTGACACCGCCCAAGTGCGGCCTGTCACGATTGTCCTGCCAAGTGCCGGGGCCTCTACGCTCGATCAGCAGGGGCTCTTGGTTTTGGAAGAAGACGGGCTTTTGAAGCTTGATGAACCCTTTGGCGGCGGCGATGTGCTCCAGCCCATCAGCGGCCAAGAGTTCGACTACTACCTCGACGATCCCGTGGTGATCGCCAAGGTCGAGATCGAAAACGAGCGTGCGCCCAAAGAGCTCTTCTTCATTCCGGCTCTCATCTTGCTGGCAGGGATCGTTCTGATCCAGCGTCGCCGTGCAACGCAACCCGCTTTTTAAAGGTTAAGCCGATGTTCAAAACACTTCTCTTGGCCGTGGACATTAACGATCCTGACGGCTCGGATCGCAGCGCAAAAGCTGCGATTTCCATGGCCCAGCACGAAAGCGCGACCCTGCACATCCTAAACGTCGTTCCAGATCAAGGCATGGCCATTGTTAGTGCGTCTTTAGCGCCTGATCACAGCCAAAAGATCCATGAGGCGGCCGAAACGGCCCTGGCCGCATGGGCCGCAGCCAATCTGCCGGAGGCGCTCAACACCGAGCTGCACGTGGTGTCAGGAACGGTTTATGATCAAATCATCAAGACGGCAGACGCGCTGAAGGCAGATTGCATTTTTGTGGGAGCCCATGGCCCCACGTTGAAAAACTACCTCATCGGCCCCAACGCCGCCCGCGTGGCGCGCCATGCGGAGCAGTCGGTCTTTGTTGTGCGTTAAGTTTTGATGGCCAAGCTGAGATTTAGTCGCGCTTAGACGGCTTTCGGAAGGGCCTTGCCTCGCCGCCCTTGCTTTTCCGGCTCACCGAATGCGGGGGCTTGGCGCTCTTAGATCCTCCCTTGCCACTTGCCTTGTGGCGCGGCTTGCGGCCTCCCAAGGGCTTTGACGGATCGGATGCGTTTTTGTCTTTGGGTTTGCCTTTGCCCTTTCCGTCATGCTTGGCGGATCCCTTTTCAAAGGGTTTGCCTTTCTTGGGTTTGCGCACTTTGGGCGGCGCGCTGTCGGGATCAGGAGCCGCTGACCTCCGTTCCGCTTTTTTGGGTTTATCCGCGCGCGGCTTTCGGGGCTTGTCGCCCTTTGGCTCATCATAAGGAGCCGCGGGTGGCCCCTTAGGGGAGGCTTCAAAATCTGGCAGGCCTGGCAGCTCGGTCAGCTTTGCGCCTTGTTCCAAGAGCAGCTCATTTCCGAGCTCTTGTTTCATCGCAGGAACGGCATCCACAGCGATCTCAACGAAGGTCTCTTTGTAGGCCACACGAATAGCGCCAATGGCGGATTTGGGCAGGCCTGCATTGCGGCAAAGCATCGGCAAGATCCAACGCGGCTCTGCGCGTTTGTTGCGCCCAATCGAGAGCGAAAACCAGGTGCTGGGCCCAAAATTCGCGCGGGCGTCCGCTTTGGCCTTACCCTGTTTCGCGCCAGGCTCCGGAGGCGTGCCGAGGATCTCAGGCGCGGCATGGCGCTCTCGGTAAAGCCGCATATAGGCGGTGGCGATCTGCTCGGGCGTGCTGTCAGCCAAAAGCCGTTCAGAGAAGGCCAATTCCTCAGGGTTCGGGGCCCCATCAAGGCCAAGATTGGCAATGATGCGCGTTTCTTCTTGCGCGAGCACCTCTTCAGCAGAAGGCGGCGCACCCCAGTCTGCCTCTAGCTTAGCCGTTTTGAGCAAGCGTTGCGCTTTTGAGCGGTGCCGACCCGGCACAATCAAAATGGACGTGCCTTTGCGGCCCGCGCGCCCCGTGCGGCCAGAGCGGTGCAGCAAAGTCTCTGAATTCGACGGCAAATCCGCGTGAATAACCAGCTCAAGGCCGGGGAGATCAATGCCGCGAGCGGCCACGTCGGTGGCCACACAAACCTGGGCCCGCCCATCCCGCAAAGCCTGCATCGCATTGGTGCGTTCCGCCTGGCTGAGTTCGCCGGACAAAGACACAACCGCAAATCCACGGTTGGAGAACTTCGTCGTGAGCCGAGCGACCATCGAGCGTGTGTTGGCAAAGACAATTGTCGTTTTCGCATCGTGAAAACGCAGCAAATTAACGATGGCTTTTTCGATATCGGAGGGCACCACATTGAGCGCGCGATACGCTATATCTGCGTGCTGAGCGGCTGGGCTGCCAATTTTAAGTTGTTCCGCATCTTTGCTTTGGTACTTCTGCGCCAGCTTAGCGATGCTGGGCGGCACAGTGGCAGAAAACATCAAGGTGCGGCGAGTTTCAGGCGTTTGATCCAAGATGTACTCGAGGTCCTCGGCAAACCCCATATCGAGCATCTCATCCGCTTCATCGAGCACAACTGTGCGCAGGTCTGCCAAGTCGACGACGCCGCGCGATATGTGATCGCGCAGACGCCCAGGCGTTGCGACAACGACATGCGCGCCGCGCTCCAAGGCCCGGCGCTCGGTGCGCACATCCATGCCACCCACGGCGGACGCGGTGACGATGCCAGCCTGGGCAAACAGCCAATCAAACTCGCGCCGTACCTGCAGTGCAAGCTCGCGAGTGGGGGCGATGACGACAGCCAAAGGCAAAGCCGGTTTTTCAAAATTACCGCTTTTGTCCAAAAGCTCAGGCGCCATGGCCAAACCAAAGCCCACGGTTTTGCCAGAACCCGTTTGCGCGGAAACAAGCAGATCCTTCCCGGCCAGCTCTGGAGCGGACACGGCCTCTTGCACAGGGGTCAAGCTGTCATAGCCTTTTTCGGCAAGCGCTGCGGACAGGGTCTGGGGAAGGTCGGAAGCGTCTTGCATAGGGCACCAAAGCTCGGGAAGGCCTGCGAGGTAGTCTTATTCGAGCGCGAAGTATAGAGCGCGTGACAGAAATCCGTTCGTTCTGGGGAGCGGTGACGCAATCAGGTGCTCAAGCTCAGGCTGTCGAAGACCTGGCCAATTTTTGTTGAGAACATGGGCGCCATCCAGGGCGCGCTTCAAAGCTTCGCAGAACGCTCTAAGCAGATTTTTGCGCCACGAGCGCTTCGATCTTGTCCGCGTGCAGGATGTATGAGTTGGCCAGCGCATCCGGGCTTGGCGACTGAATCGTATGCTTGGCGGGATCCTCGTTATAGTCGAAATTCACACCTGTGCCCTCAACAATCCGGTTCATCATGTTGAACACAGAGCAAACCTCAATCGCCTCAAAGAGCGCTGTCTCAGACCATCCAGCGTCAAAAACAGCCTGGCTGTCTGTGGGCACCATGCGCGATGGCAAGGTGTTCAATTTCTGGATGTACTTGAAAATGGGCTTCATAGACTCGTCAATGGACGCGGTGTCTACGTCCTCCAGAAGGCTCGACAAAGTGGCCTCTTCAATACCAAAGGCTTTGGCGTAAATCTTGTGAGACCCAAGACAAAACGTACAGGCATTTAAGCCTGACACATAAGCCGCGATCAACTCGCGTTGACCAATCGATAACTCTCCCTCAGATCGCAATACAGCATTGATAAACGTCATGAGTGGGCGATTGTTTTTTGGAAATCTCACAAAGAGATCGAGCAATCGGCTATTGTTTGGCAGCGATGGAAATAGGGACATTTGGAGTCTTTCTAAACGACTTTGCAAAAGGCGGTTGTGCGAATTTAGCGAGTTTGAATGAAGGGCAGAGTAGCGCACCCTTACGCAAAAGTCGACGGACCCAAGCTCCAACGCGGGTCCAAGCGCGGTTTGGATATTGGGTGAGATGGAGTGACCAAAAAGCTATGCTCAAAATGCGCTTGGATCTTAAGAGCAATGCTTCGCACAGCCCTATCTTCGCCCCTTCTAATGTCGTCTTTACGGGACAAAGCCGCCGTCCGTTAGTCAGCAGGCATTCGATCAGCGAGGCGAAGATTTTTGAGGCTTCCCATGACGTCGAGCTCAACGATCTCGCCTTTCACCTCAAAACTCCAAGGAGGTTCAACAAAAGTGGACCACAGTTTCTTACCATATTGATCCCAAACTGCGAATTCACATTCGGCGGACAATAAGACGTATTCAGCGGCTTGGCTCCAGCCCCAAAATCCGAGATAGGCTTCCTCTTCCCAGAGCCTTGCCTGCTTCTTGAGATCGTAACAAAGCAAACGTGTACCTGCCCCCACAAAAACGAGCGAAGTATCTGGAACCAAGAGAATTCCCGGACTGATTGATGTATAGGCGTAGTCGTATCTTTGAACCGAAACAAGCGACGGCCATTCTTGATTGGCGTCTCCTTTCGAGATGCCCAGAAAGTAGAAGTGGCCTTCAGAATTAAGGTGGTCGATTTCATCTATAAAATCAGCATTTTCAACATACAATGAATAGAGGGAAGGCAAGGTTCCATCCTCAATCCAGAACTTTCATTCTCTTTGCGTGAACGAAATCAACTTGCACTTTTCTGAAACATAGCGCGGTCACTGCCACGAAATACCACCGCGTAGCAAAGGTCAATGTGGGCTCAGAGCGGCCATCTAGCTTGGTGCAGTGGTATCGACGCAGTCAAATCATCCTGCTAGGACGCGCCATGGCCGATCACCTTGACCCCCATGCACGCCTTAGCGTTGCTCCCATGATGGATTGGACTGACAGGCATTGTCGGGTCTTTCATCGTGTGTTGAGCCGGGAGGCCTTGCTCTACACTGAAATGGTGACCTCTGCTGCGCTGATCCGGGGTGGGGCGTTGCGTCTCTTAGAGCATGATCCATTTGAGCACCCGGTTGCGCTGCAACTGGGAGGCAGTGATCCGGCTGAGCTCGCCAAAGCAGCAAAGCTGGGCGAAGAGGCGGGGTACCAGGAGATCAATCTCAACTGTGGATGCCCCTCTGATCGGGTGCAATCGGGCTCGTTTGGCGCAGTGCTCATGGAAAAGCCCGAGCTGGTGGCCGACTGTGTAGCGGCCATGGCGGAGGCTGTGGGCGAAGTGCCTGTCACCGTGAAATGCCGCATTGGGGTCGATGATCAGGATCCTCACAAAGTGCTGCCGGACTTTCTGGCTAAGATCCACGGCGCGGGCGTGCGGCGGATCACGGTCCACGCCCGCAAAGCTTGGTTGCAAGGGCTCAGCCCCAAGGACAATCGCGAGATCCCGCCTTTGGATTATGATCTTGCCTTTGCCATGAAGGCTGAATTTCCCGATATGCATGTGTCATTGAACGGTGGGATTACGGATCTGACCCAAGCCAAAGCCCATTTGGCCCGTGGCTTTGACGGTGTCATGATCGGACGCGCGGCCTATCATGATCCAGGCGCTGTTCTCTTAGGCGCAGATGAGGCCATCTTTGGCCAAGCCAGAGCACAAACGCGCATAGGCGCGGCCCGGGAAATGCTGCCCTATATCGACGCGCATCTCAGCCGAGGCGGGCGGCTCAATCAAGTCACGCGCCATATGTTGGGCCTGTTTCAAGGCCTGCCAGGCGCGCGAGCCTGGCGGCGCTATCTGTCGGAAAATGCGCACCGTGAAGGCGCTGGGCCTGAGGTTGTGGAAACGGCCCTTGGGTTCGTCTCGAAAGAAGCTGCATAACCTCACCCGACGCATAAAGCGCAAGGATTGCCCCTCAGCAGCAATCTCGGTAGGGCACTGCCAAGATTGACTGCGTTCATTTGCGGAGCCCTCCATGGCGGATCCCTTAACCTATCTTCCTTTGCTGCTCGCGATGTTGGCGCTTGGGGCTTTTGCGGGCGTTTTGGCGGGGCTTTTGGGCGTGGGCGGCGGCATTATCTTGGTGCCTGGTTTTTTCTACGCGTTTTCCACCTTGGGCTTTGACAGCCCCCAGCTCATGCAGATTTGCCTGGCGACATCATTGGCCACAATCATCGTCACTTCGCTGCGCTCGGTTCAAGGGCATGCCAAGAAAGGAACGGTGGATTGGGCTGTGTTGCGCTCTTGGGCGCCAGGTATTGCCGTGGGGGCCGTGTTGGGTGTGTTGATTGCAGCACAACTGCGCAGCCAAAGCTTGCAGGCCATCTTTGGTGTGCTGGGTATTTGTATTGGCGCTTATATGGGGTTGGGTCGCCCCCATTGGCGCTTGGCTGAAAGTATGCCCACAGGACTTAAGCGCGCCGTTGCGTCTCCAGCCGTTGGGTTTTTATCCGTGCTCATGGGCGTGGGGGGCGGCTCTTTTGGGGTGCCCTTTATGAGCCTGCACGGCAAGGCGATCCACGAAGCTGTGGCGACGGCCGCAGGCTTTGGAGCGCTCATCGCGATCCCCTCTGTGCTGGCCTTTTTGTTCGTGCCCATTGATCCGAGCGTACGACCGCCGCTGACCATTGGCGCGGTCAATCTTGTGGCCTTTGGCGTGATCATAGCCATGACACTCATCACAACACCCTGGGGCGTGAAGCTGGCGCACGCGATGAACCCCACACCGCTCAAGCGGGTCTTTGCGTTCTTTTTGACTCTGGTGGCGCTTAATATGCTGCGCACGGCGCTTTTCTAATGCGCTTTGGGGCCAACTTTGAGCGCGATGGGTTTGCGCTTTGCGCTCATGATGCAAAGATCGCCGCCTGGGCAGAAGCGGCAAATGCTGTGGCGGACGCCATCTTGGCGGATCCGGTGGAACAAAACACCTGGCTGCGCCATGGCAAAACCTGGTTTGTGGGCGTGGACAGCCTGCCCAATGAGGCAAACGGCGCTGTTAGGGGGGTGCCTTTGGCGGGCGGCGTTATTGAGGCTTTACAAGCTATTCCAGAGCTTTGGCCAAGTACCCTACACCGCGCGCAGCTCTCGGTTTGTTACCCCGGGTATCCTCTTCAAGACCCTGATGAGAGTGATGCCAACCACGGGTTTCGACGCAATCGAGACGCCGCCCATCTCGATGGGCTCTTGCTCGAAGGACCTGAGCGTCGGCGCTATCTCAAAGAGCCACATGGGGTCATTTTGGGCCTGCCACTCAATCAGATAGATCCAAAGGCGAGCCCTTTGGTGGTTTGGCGTGGCAGTCATCATATTATTGCAAAGGCTTTTCGCGCAGCTTTGGAAGGCCATGCGTCGGAGACTTGGGCTGAGATTGACGTGACAGACATCTACCAAGCCGCGCGGCGCGAGGTCTTTGAGACCTGCGAACGCGTTGAGCTGCCCGGTCAGCCAGGTGAGGCGAGCGTCTTGCACCGGCATGTGATCCACGGCGTGGCGCCTTGGGAGGAGGGTGTGCCGGGCCAAGACAGACGCATCGCCTATTTCCGCCCGCATCTGAAGGACTACGCGCAGTGGTTGGCGCTGCCTTGAGCTTCTAGCTTTGCTTGATCCGAGCAGCCCGCCCGCCACGGCGTTTGCTTAGGAGCGACTGGCGTTCAGGCAGGGCGGCCATGATCTCGCGGCGCGCCTCTTGGGACATGCTCGACCAAGCCCCGATCTCCTCAATCGAGCGCAAACAGCCCGTGCAGATGCGCGCGGCAGGATGGATGACGCAGACCTTTACACAAGGGCTTTCAATCTCGTCTCGGCTCCAAACATCACTCATTCAAGCGGCTCCCAACACGCGCAACCGATCTAGCGCACCTTGTAGAATATACCCAGCCGCGACGTGATCAATCACCTCTGCGCGACGTCTTCTAGACGTATCCGCCTCCAAAAGCGCGCGTTCTGCAGCGACGGTGCTCAATCGTTCATCCCAAAAGACCAAAGGCAGAGCGTGGCGCGCTGTGAAATTCCGTGCAAAAGCGCGGGTCGATTGGCACCTGGGGCCTTCGGAGCCGTCCATATTGCGGGGCAAGCCAAGCACCAGGCCTTGCGCGCCATACTCCGTGATCAAAGCGCTGAGCCGGTCTGCGTCGAGCCCAAATTTCTTCCGTTTGATCGTCTCACGCGGCGTTGCAACTTGGCGCAACCCATCCGAGAGCGCCACGCCGATGGTCACCGTGCCAAGATCCAGCCCAATAAGAGCGCCTGACGGGCAGGCATCGCGGAAAGCGTCCATTTCTTCGTATATCATGCGCTGGCCATCACTCTCTCAAGCCAAGCCTATCAGCCACGGCTGTAATTTGCGCCAAGCCTTCGGCATCCTGGGCAAAGCGGCCTTTGGCTTCCTCAAAAATGGCTTTGGCAGAGTCCAAGTTGCCCAAAACGCCGTAAGCATTGATCAGCCGTGCCCAATCAGAGGCGGTGCCGCCTTCTGTCGCCAGTCGGTCGTTGAGGCCTTCGACCATGCTCTGGATCATCGCCATGCGGTCTTCCGGGCTCATGTCTTGGGCGGCTTCAATGTCGGCTTGCGAAGGACCAGGCGCTTGGGCAAGCGGTGGCAACTCATAGCGCACAGCGCCCGCGCGTTGAGCTGTCTGCATGATCTGAGCGCGAATGGGTTCGACCCAAGGGTCCTCTGCTTGGCTTTCACTCAAAATCTTGCGCCAGATGCCGAAGGCCAGATCAGGCCGCCCGGTTTGATTGAACATCAAGCCAGAGTAATACCCAGCGAGTTGATTGTTTGGATCCAGCGCAATCACTTGCCCCAAGACCCGCTCTGCTTGGGGAGACACATATCCGCCTGTGGCCAAAATCAAATAATCGGCCAAAACGATGTGGTCTTCCACGGTGGCCTCAGTGCCGCGAAGTGCTATGAGCCGTTCTTGCGCGTCCGCGGCATTCGAAAAATTCCCCAACCTCGCTTCCGAGCGGGCCAGAAGGACATGGCCGCGCAGATCATTTGGTCGCTCGGCCACAGCCGCGCGCAACCGCTCAACAAGCGCCAAATATTCGGGCGCTGTGCTCACAGGCGGTGCGATGCCCTGGGCCTGCGCCTGAAGTTCGGCTTGCGTTTGATCTGGTCGCGTGCGCCGCGCCTCTTCTGCGGCCTCGACGCGTGCCTGGTGGGGCAGGTCAGGGTAGGCGGACGCGCCAAGCCAAGCATAAAGCCCAAAGGCGCAGAGGCTCACAGCTAACCCAGAAAAAAGCGCCATTGGCCAATGTTTTGTTTGCTTTTGTATTTCCGAGCCAGAGGTTGAGCGCGCATCTGCGGCCAACAAGCGCCGCGACACTTCCACACGCACGGTTTCGGCATCTTCCGCGTTTAATATGCCGCGCGCGGCATCCCGGTCGATCTCTTCAAGCTGGGCTTTGTACACGGCCACATCTGAGGCCACCGCGCTTTGCGCTGTCTTCGACGCGCCCCGCCAAAGGCTCAACGCCAGCAGAGCCACAACCAGGGCAGTCATCGCAAGAATGAGGATCCAGAACACGGCTTTTCGCTCCTTTGATCGCTCCCATATAGGCTCTGATGCGCGCGCAACACCCCCGCGCGAGAAGATATGTCGCAGATGGATGTATTGTGCCGCCAATGCGCGCGGCCCTAACCTTGCTTCTGACCAAAACCAAAGCTGACGGATTACGCGAGCGCGCGTGCTCCAGATCCGCACTGACAAACCGTTAACCAGCCCCCGCGAGAGGTGAGATGAAACGCTACTCTGCTTTTGCCATCGCCCGAGAGGCCTTTCGCAACCACACTGGCTGGGAACGCGCCTGGGCCAAGGCTTCGCCTAAGACGTCCTATGAAGCGATCATCATCGGGGCAGGCGGGCATGGCCTCGCCACGGCCTACTACCTTGGCAAAAACCACGGCATCACCAATGTTGCCATCTTGGAAAAAGGCTGGCTGGGCGGCGGCAACACGGGGCGCAACACCACGATCATTCGCTCGAATTATCTCCAAGATCCCTCCGCTGCGATCTATGAAAAGGCCCGCTCGCTCTATGAGAACCTGAGCCAGGACCTGAACTACAACATCATGTTCAGCCCTCGCGGCGTGATGATGCTGGCGCAAACCCAAGCAGAGATCCGCGGCTACCAGCGCACGGCTTATGCCAACAAGCTGCAAGGTGTGAAAACCGAATGGATTGGGCCTAAGCGCGTCAAAGAGCTGTGCCCGATCATGAACATCAAAGGGCCGCGCTATCCCGTTCTAGGCGCGCTCTGGCAAGACCGTGCAGGCACAGCGCGGCACGACGCAGTGGCTTGGGGTTATGCGCGCGCCTGCTCCGACATGGGCATGGACATCATCCAACAGTGCGAAGTTACTGCCATTCGCCGCGATGGCGGCAAGGTTGTCGGTGTCGATACCACCCAAGGCAGCATCGATTGCCAAAAACTCGGTATTGTTGTGGCGGGCCATTCCGGCGTGCTGGCTGATATGGCAGGCTTCCGTCTGCCTGTGGAAAGCGTGCCGCTTCAAGCCTTGGTCTCTGAGCCGATAAAGCCTTGCATGGATGTGGTTGTCATGGCTAACACGGTGCATGGCTACATGAGCCAATCTGACAAGGGCGAAATGGTCATCGGCGGCGGCACAGATGGCTACAATGCCTACACCCAACGCGGCTCCTTCCAGCACATTGAAGAAACCGTGCGCGCGCTTGTCGAAACTTTTCCCATGATCTCGCGGCTCAAAATGCTGCGCCAATGGGGCGGCATCGTGGATGTCACAGGCGACCGCTCGCCGATCCTATCGAAAACCCCTGTAGAGGGCGTTTTCCTCAACTGCGGCTGGGGCACAGGCGGCTTTAAAGCCATCCCAGGCTCCGGCTGGGGCTTTGCGGAACTTATGGCCACAGGCCACTCCGGCCTCACAGCCGAGTTTGGCCTCGACCGCTTCCGCCAAGGCCGCTTCATCGACGAAAGTGTCGCAGCAGGGGTGGCTCATTGATCGTG
Source organism: Pseudomonadota bacterium (assembly GCA_039182515.1). Classification (GTDB taxonomy): domain Bacteria; phylum Pseudomonadota; class Alphaproteobacteria; order Rhodobacterales; family Rhodobacteraceae; genus JBCDCE01. The sequence continues at coordinate 29,303 of JBCDCE010000043.1, forward strand.
CCATTGTTCTTCGTCTTCCCCGGTCCCGAAGCGCTCGCCTTCGAGCTCTCCTTTGCGTTGGAGCAGCTTGCTTTTGGCCGTATTGCAATCGCGGAAGACTTCGCGGTGATGTACCTCATCCTTCTCTGCCTGTATGCGTATTGCAATACTTTCCGTCCAGTTGCGTTCTGCCGCCCTATGCAAGGGCTCAAGTTGCTTAAGAGCGACCTGAGTTTCAATAAGATCAAAGTCGATATGTTGAAGATAGTTTGTAAGTTTCTTCATATGTTTCTTGGCACCTGTTTTTTTGTTCGCAATTTCTGCATCGTCCAGTGGATAATTACCAAACGAGCCCTGGACTACGCAAATTGTATGTTTGTGTGGATAACCTCAAATAACTTGCTTAAGCGCGATAATGTGCCAAATGTTGACAATCGGGCGCTCCAGGCCTCTACATTTAGTTTCAAGAATTACATGAACTTTAGGCTGTCGACTTTATCCCAAAACAGTTCATTGACTTATTCACACGATAACTCTTTGCGTTTGGAGTTGTTGAAAGGCGATCAAAGCAAGCTATTTCCTTTCCAAAGAGGAGTGGTGCCATGCAATCGGTTAGCAACAAATTCGCCAAGAACATCCCGGGGCTCGCGGCTTTTGTCGCAGGGGCTGCAGGCACAGCCATGCTCACAATGTTTCTTATGGTCCTCTATACGGGTGAAGGTTTGGGGCGCAACCAAGCACCTGTTGAGCCTATTTACACCGACTTCTAAATCTTTAGAGCCCGCCGTCGTCCGACAATCCGCTGCGCATGCTCGATTGATGCGCGCCGTCATTAGCCTGTTCAGCAGCGATTTTGCTCTGCACGCTTGTCTTGTCGAGGTTAAAGTCGTGCGCCAGCAGCGCGCGCCCTTTGCGCCACTCATAGAGGGCTATGCCACAGCCCAAAATAAAAACGGCCACCAAGGCCCAAGTTACAAATCCCATAGCCAATTTATAGCACATCCCCTTCGCCTTTCCAAACCGGGAGCTTCGCGATGCTGGTCCTGACCTGTCCTTATTGCGGCCAAGCGGCCGAAGAAACGGAACTCACAGCAGGCGGCGAAGCGCATCTCACGCGCTACGGCCCAGGCTCGTCAGACGAGGAGTTTGAGGGCTATATGTTCGCCCGCGAAAACCCCAAGGGTGTGCATTTTGAGCGTTGGCGCCACACATACGGCTGCGGAAAGTGGTTTCACGCCGCCCGCTGCACGGCCACGCTAGAAGTGTTCGGCACATATCCCGCCCAAACCACCGAACCACCTCAAGAGATCAAAGATAAGATCTCCGCAAAGCGTCCCGGTTGGACCTGGAGACAGTTCCCATGATCCTTTTTCTTGGTAAAAATACTCCCACCGGAGGCGTAAAATGAGCACCCGTCTCGCCACTTTGGGCCGTTTGATCGACAGAACCCAACGCCGCAAATTTCTCTTCAACGGCAAAGCCATGCAGGGCTACGAAGGCGATACACTCGCCTCAGCCCTTCTGGCCAATGACCAAATGCTCATGGGGCGCTCGTTCAAATACCACCGCCCCCGGGGTGTTGTGGCCTCAGGGGCCGAAGAGCCCAATGCCCTGATGAACCTCGGGACGGGTGACCGCTTTGAGCCCAACGCGCGCGCCACAACCACACCGCTCTTTGAGGGTCTTTGCGCCCGCAGCCAAAACCACTGGCCAAGCTTGGAGTATGACATCGGTTGGATGAACAACCTGCTGAGTAAATTCCTGCCTGCAGGGTTTTACTATAAAATGTTCATCCATCCGCGCCCCCTTTGGAAACACGTCTACGAACCCTTCATTCGCCAATCTGCCGGTCTCGGCCAAGCACCCACACGCAAAGACCCCGACCTCTACGAGCACATGCATGCCCATTGCGATCTGTTGATCGTCGGCGGTGGTGTCGCGGGCCTCATGGCCGCGAAAACCGCGCAGGCTGCCGGTCTCGACGTTATTTTGTGTGAACAGGCTGAGCACTGGGGTGGTCGAGCTGTTGTTGATGGCCCTAAAATCGACGGTCAAGCGGCGGAGGACTGGGTGGGTGCCACGCTGCAAGAGCTTGAATCTGCGAGCAATGTCACCGTTCTGCCTCGCACTATGGGCGCAGGCATTTATGACCACGGCTTTGCCCTTCTTTATGAGCGCTTAACAGATCACTTGGGCCCCGTGGAGACACCGCGCCACCGGCTTTGGAAGGTCCGCGCGGGCCATATCCTCACCGCCACAGGCGCAATAGAGCGGCCTTTGAGCTTTGCAGGCAACGACATTCCCGGCGTCATGTTGGCGGCTGCGGTACGCGATTATGCCGTGAACTACGGGGTGTCCTGTGGAGATCGCACAGTTGTTGTGACCAACAATGACGACGCCTACCGCACCGCTATCGCGCTTAAAGAAGCGGGACTGAACGTCCCTGCAATCATTGACGCGCGCCCGCAAGCCGAAGGGCCTCTGCCGGATATGGCCCGCGGGCTCGACATTGAGATCCTCACTGGCAAAGCCATCGCCAAAGTCAAAGGCGGCGCACGCGTAAAATCGGTCGCAATCTGCGACCAAGCCGGCGAAGGCACGGTTCTCGAAGAAATCGCTTGCGATGCTGTGGCGATGTCTGGCGGCTGGTCGCCTGTGGTGCACCTTTGGTCCCATTGTGGTGGCAAGCTGACCTGGGACGAGGCAGCCGCCGCATTCCGGCCCGACAGTACATGTCCCCCGCTGGGCGCGGATGGCACGGGGTTTGTGAGCGTTGCGGGCGCTGCGGATGGCATGCAAAGCACATCAGAAGTGCTCGCAAACGCTGAACAAAAAGTCTTGGCGCTTGTTGAGAAAATCTCTGGCAGTGCTCCGAAAACAAGCCTGCCCGCCGTGCAGGAACCCGGTCAAGAACCGCTCAGCCCCGTCTGGCTCATGCCGCAAGGTGCCAAACCTGCGCTCAGGGCAAAGTCCTGGCTGGACTACCAAAATGACGTAAAGGTTTCCGACGTACAACTTGCCGCTCAAGAGGGCTTTGAAAGCGTTGAACACACCAAACGCTATACAACTCTCGGCATGGCGACCGACCAAGGTAAGCTCAGCAATATCAATGGTCTGGCCACGCTTTCTAACGCATTGGGGAGCTCTATTCCCGACGTCGGCACCACAACCTTTCGGCCTCCCTATACGCCCATATCCATGGGAGCGATTGCCGGAGAGGCCAAAAATGCGTTGTTTCAGCCTATTCGCAAAACACCCATGCACGCCTGGCATGAAGAGCAAAACGCTTACTTTGAGCCCGTTGGACAGTGGCGCAGGCCCTATTGCTACCCGCGTGGCTCTGAAAGCCACGACGACGCTGTGCACCGCGAGGTTACAAACACGCGCGCAAACCTTGGACTCTTAGACGCCTCCACGCTGGGCAAGATCCTCGTGAAAGGTCCAGATGCAGGCAAATTCCTCGACATGATCTACACCAACATGATGTCGACCCTCAAAGAGGGCCGGTGCCGCTATGGTCTGATGTGCTCTGAGAACGGATTTTTGAGCGATGATGGCGTGGTGGCGCGCGTGGGCGAGGACGAATGGCTCTGCCATACCACTTCCGGCGGCGCAGACCGGATCCATGCGCATATGGAAGAATGGCTGCAAACCGAATGGTGGGACTGGAAAGTCTACGTAGTTAACCTCACGGAGCAATACGGACAGATCGCGGTCGTTGGCCCCAATGCACGCAAGGTGCTCGAAGATCTGGGCGGTATGGACGTCTCCAAAGAGGCGCTGCCGTTTATGGGCTGGTCGGATGGGACCCTGGCGGGCATCCCTTTGCGCATCTACCGCATCAGCTTCTCTGGTGAGCTCAGCTATGAAATCGCTGTGCCTGCAGGCCAAGCGCGCGCGCTTTGGGATAAGCTTCTTGAGGCCGGCGCGAAATACGATGTGATGGCTTACGGCACAGAAGCGCTGCACATCATGCGGGCCGAGAAGGGCTTCATCATGATTGGCGATGAAACGGACGGTACGGTCATTCCTCAGGATTTGGGCCTGCATTGGGCGATCTCGAAAAAGAAAGAGGACTTCATTGGCAAGCGCGCGCAAGAACGCAGCCATATGACGGATCCAGAGCGCTGGCAGCTTGTCGGTTTAGAGACGCTTGACAGCTCCGTGCTGCCAGATGGGGCTTATGCTGTGGCAGAGGGCAAAAATGAAAACGGACAGCGCAACACCCAAGGCCGCGTGACCTCCACTTATATGTCGCCAACCTTGGGTAAAGGCATTGCGATGGGGCTCATCAAACATGGGCCTGATCGCATGGACGAGGTGATCGACTTTCCGATGCTGGATGGAACCGTGAAGAAGGCCAAAATCGTGAGCCCAGTTTTCTTTGACCCGGATGGGGAGAAACAAAATGTCTGAGCGTCACTTTGAAGGCAGCACAAACGTCACTGAACACGCTGCAAAAGGGATGATCACCCTGAGAGGCGACCTTGAAAGCGCCGTTTTGCAAAAAGCGGTACGATCAGCACTTGAGGTGACCTGTCCAGAGCGGGGACAATACACACAAAATGGCGCGTTTAGCATGGCGTGGATGTCTCCGGATGAGGCGCTTATTCTAACACCTCACGCCGAAGCTGACGCTGCGCTCGCGAAACTCGCAAAGGCCTTAGACGGGTCACACCACCTTCTGGCAAATGTCAGTGATGCGCGCGCGTTTTTTCAACTTGAAGGGCCCCAAGTTCTGAACGTACTCGCCAAACTTACGCCGGTTGACCTGCGCGCGAACCACTTCAAAACAGGGCAGGTGCGCCGCACCCATGTGAGTCAAGTCGCCGCAGCCTTTTGGATGAGCGAGACAGACACAATTGATCTGATCTGCTTTCGGTCAGTGGCTGATTATATGTGGGATCTTCTGAGCAACGCCGCCCGCTAGCTTTTTCTTGGCGCAAAATACTCCGGGGGTGTCCTGATCTTTGCCCCGCTAAGACGGGGCACAGATCCGGACGGGGGCAGCGCCCCCCAAAACTTGGGGTGCGCAGCGCCAGCTGCGCGCGATGTGTTTATTTCTTTGAGTTTGCGTACCTCGCCCCCTTGACGTACCCCCGGGAGAAGCGCACTTCGTCAGTCGACCACTTCACCAAGGAGCACACCAATGGCTTTTGAGCTTCCCGATCTTCCCTATGCACACGACGCTTTGGCCGACAAAGGCATGTCGAAAGAAACCCTAGAGTATCACCACGATCTGCATCACAACGCCTATGTCACCAACGGCAACAAAGCGATTGAAGGCACGGAATGGGCTGGCAAATCTCTCGAAGAGATTATTGTTGGCACCTATGATGCCAATGCCGTGGCGCAAAACGGCATCTTCAACAACATCAGCCAGCTTTGGAACCACAACCAGTTTTGGGAAATGATGGGCCCGGGCGCGTCCGCAATGCCAGCCGAGTTGGAAAAGGCGCTTGTTGAAAGCTTCGGCTCCATTGACCAGTTTAAAACTGAGTTCTCTGCCGCAGGTGC
>JBCDCE010000044.1:0-33819 GCA_039182515.1 Pseudomonadota bacterium
CTTAAAATTGCACAAACACAAATTGAAATTAGGAAATACTTTATATCCAAAAACCAAAGAAATAGGAAAATTAGTGGCATCCAAATAGCATCGAAGACTGACTTAAGGTGAGTCCTTACCACTTCTTGCAATCTAAGCGCTTCTGTAGAGTTTGGAGATTTTTTGGGGAACTCTACGTTCTTTTCGAGGTCTAAACTCCTCAAAAATGTTTGATTAGAAAGGACAATTAATAGTCTATTACGCAATCCCTCAATCGTTGAGCTCAAGATTAGCGCTACGACCGCCATGATTAGTAGCAAAAGCAATGTATTTAAATTCTGACTTGCAACCACTTTATCTAAGACTTGCATCATAAAAATGGGAGAAATTAGGATTGCAAGATTTATAATCATACCGCAAAGCAACAGCGGTATGATAACTTTCCTGGTTGGAAAAAGAGTAATGGGCTGAGACATTTTAATTAGATTAGGAAATTGGTTTCGTCCAGTTCGTCTGCTTTCACAGATTTCAAAAGGATTTTGTCACCAGCTCCAGAAGTATCCAAACCTTCGAGATTAATCTCAGTTGCCCACCCATGATCAATCATTCTATCTTGGATGTCCTCAAAAGACAGTCCGTATGCGCTCAAGTCTAGCTGATCATTTTCAATCTCAAAATCGTGAATCGTGTCTTTTCCTCCACCTTGCGAGTACACAAAGGTGTCACTAGCCCCGTCTTTCCACCATTGCCCCCCCCAAATGTGATCGTCACCTTCGCCACCGTGTATGGTATCATCACCGGAGCCACCGACAATTTTGTCAGCACCAGCTCCGCCAGAGATTGTGTCGTTACCGTCTTTACCCTGGATAAAGTCGTTTCCAGACCCGCCGTCGACGGTGTCTGCTCCCAATCCAGAGTCTATGGTATCTGCACCTTGTCCTCCGGAGATGTTGTCATCTCCGACGCCTGCGTAGACTTTATCATCACCGGAACCGCCTATGATTTGATCGGAGCCCTCTCCAGCATATATCACGTCGTCTCCAGCTCCACCTACGATCGAGTCGTCCCCCGCGCCTCCATAGATCTTATCATGTCCTTCACCTCCCGAAATTGTATCATCTCCAGAGCCACCATCGAGATGGTCAGAACCCAAACCACCTGAGAGTTCATCAGTTCCTTCGCCACCAAAAACTCTGTCATCGCCTTGATCGCCACTCAGCCAATCGTTCCCGGTTCCGCCGTGGATGATGTCATCTCCGGCATTTCCGAACATTGTATCGTTTCCAGAACCACCTCGTAGATCATCATCTCCACCTTCCAAGGATATCAGCTCTGGCTGTCTCAAAACGACCGTTGCCGCACTATCAACATCAGCGAATGGATCTATTGACCTAGGGTCTGCAGCACCATCATTAGATCCAGTAGACTGAGATTCAGACATCAACTCGGCGTAGGCTTGGCCTTCCACAAAATCATAGTTAATTTTGTATATTCCGCCCTGTGCCTCGGTTGAGCCATCCAGGTCATGGTCGCCTCGGTTCAATCCGGCATATAGATTGCCGTCGCCGTCCATAAATACAGCACCATACGCCCCTTTTGCCATGCCAGAGGCCATCTCACCATCAACCAATGTACCACTAATTTCCAAGGTAGAGATTTCTGGGACACCAGCCTTATCTAGGTTAGACACATCGATTTTATGAATCTTTCCAGCTCCACCAAGCTGACTCGGTGGCTCGATCGCAAAGAAGGCTTCTGCATCAGCGTTAAATGCAATATCGTAGGTCCTTCCTGCTAGGAAGTCCTTTGGCAAATAAATGTTTTCAACACTTGGATTGCCGTCAGCGTCCAGGTCGTTGACATCGATCTTCGTGATCCGGTCCAACGAGGACTGGAACGTCCATAGATTTCCAGAGTCGTCGAAATCGCCCACATAGTCACCAACGGGAGTCTCGCCAACACGGTAGGCTTGACCGTCTGCGTCAAGCATTACCAGATCTTTTTTGGAAACCTCATTGCCAAGTGCGTCGACGCCGTTTGCTTTGGCAATTCCGTAAATCAGATCATCTTCAACATTGAATCCGATAGCGTTTATTTTTAAGCCCGTACTTGGACCAGCATCCAAGTATTCGCTGGCTTCGGTATCAAAGACTTTGAGCTGACCGTCGATTACTTGGTAAAGTTTCGCTTGACCTGGCGCAAAAGCTGAGACTTCAACCGTTTCCCCGCCAACCTCAACAGACTTCTCATAAGACCAAATGGGACCATCGGTGTTGTATTCTGGTCCGTCGTTTGTACTACTCGCATCGACTGGAACATTTTTGATACTCAAAACACCTTCATCTCCATTGCCAACAACTTCAAGGGTGTGCGTTTCGAAGACACCAGAGTTTGCTTCTAACGTTTCAAGCAGTTCACCGTTCCAATAGACTTCAACCGCGCCTTGAGTAGCGCCACCTGCGAGATTTGCTGCGAGATCAAATTGGAACTGATAGGACTGTCCTGCTTCAGTTTTGACCGTTTGCGATAGCCCTGGCATTCCTGTGTCAGGATCAGAGCTCTCAGCCCATGCTCCTGAAGACCCGTGTTGGGCAAACGTGCCAGCATTCGGATCGTTTTCAGCAAGCAAGTTGTCTAACGCGTTATCACCGTAAACTACGTCATCGCCGTCCCCTGCATTTACGATATCGGCACCAGTGCCGCCTTCTGCATAATCGTCACCATCTTCTAGATTGAGAACATCATCTCCAACTCCACCAAACGCCCGATCTTCACCAACACCGGCATTTATCCGGTCTTCGCCCTCTCCTCCAAAGAGGCTGTCATCTCCTGCATTGCCAAGGAGTACGTCATCACCACTTCCGCCTGTGATCACGTCATCTGAGCCATCAACAACCATATAAGGGTCAACTTCGGAAGAAACGCGATCGGCATGATAAACCCATTTACCATCGACCAGCTCCCACTCGGTGCTAGCGCCACCACCAACCAAAAGATCGTCGCCGACATTGCCGACGATTGTATCCTCACCGGCTTGGCCCTCCAGTCGGTCGTCGTTTTCGTCGGCTGGTTTCAAACTGGCATTGTTAAGAAGCACGCCAAGAGCGTCATCTTCTGTTGCGAGCTCTCGAAATTCAATCCTGTCATTTCCACCCGTTCCGGTGACCGTGATCTCAAAGCTCTGCCATTCCATGCTGCCTTCGGGAGTAACCGTCTCGACAAGATCGCCGTTCCAATAAATTTCAACAGACTCGCCCACGGCCGTGTCTCGTGCTGCCGCATCAAAGGTTAACGTGTAGGCTACTCCTGCTTCCGTTTGGACATCTTGGTAGAGATTGTCGACTTCACCGGCATGACGATCAAGTTCCACAAAATCGCCACCATCGTCAGTTTTTAAACCATTGTGACCATCGGCCCAACCTTCGATCCCAGAGTGATCAGATTGCCAGCCTGCCATATTGGCATGTGCGGTCCAATTCGCACCGTCAAGGCTGGCATCTTCAAATGCACCGTTTTGCAAAAGCTCGCCTGACGTGTTTGGATCCCCTACAAGCGTCTCTCCCATACGCTCTGTGCCTTGAACCAAAGACACATTGTCGAGATCGAAATCTCCCGGAGAGGGTGACGTTTCAGTATGTGTAAAGCGGATTGTGGTGGCTTCTGTTGACGCAACAAAGGTCAATTGTGGGGAGGCAACTTCGTTTGCAGCCTCGAGTTTTACGGTTTCCGTTGCGATAACATCGCCGTTCGCATCCAGGATATCTAAGCGCGCCTCTTCCGAGACCGGGCCCCCAAAGTACCCAACCTTTGCATCGAAACCCAAAGTGTAGGTTTCACCTGGTTGTAGGTCGAGCGTTTGGCTCAGCGTTCCACCGCTCTGACCAGACCAGCCCCCCATGGCATAGTATTGATCCCCGTCCGTTGCACGATTTGCATCATTGTGTAGCCCACCGGAGTTTTGCGTGCCTCCAATCGTCCAGCCGGATGGCGCTCCATAAGCACCGTCATAAGAACTGGCCTGAAAAGACCCGTTTTCAATTAGATTTTCTTGACCTTCCTCAGAGGCTTCGCCATCCCCGATTAAAGTATCGCGACCATCGCCACCATAAACCGTGTCTGTACCCAAACCAGCATCAACATGATCGTCGCCTTCAAGCGCGTCGACCAAATCATCGCCTTCTCCTGCGATAATTTCCTCCTCCGCTTGACTGCCGAGAAGTTCGTCATTCAACACGGAACCAAGAATTTGATTGTCTTGAGTTTGATCAGCCATTTTATACTCCCACAGCGAAACGCCCCTAGATGCGTGTCACTTAGGCTCGGGAGGCCTACCAAATCGTTACCCGAGCCAAGGGATATCAATCGAATTTTACCGAATGAGCGCGTGAGCCCCGCGCTCATTAATGGTCTTCTCAGAAAATACTACTGAACCATCATTTTGGCTTGTTTGATCCATTGGTCTCGCGTGACGCGACCTTTAAAACCTTCAAGATTTTCATCCACCCAGGCTACTTCACTTGGGGACCATTGCGCGATTTGGTCGAAGTGATAGTAGCCAAGGTCGTGCAACATCGCTTCAAGTTTGGGGCCAACACCGCTGATTTTTTGAAGGTCATCCGCGATGCCGCCTCGCGGCGCACTCAAACCCTCGGGTTTCGTCCCAGTGTTGGCAAAGGGCGCTTGCACAGCTTGCGCGATTTTCGCAATTGTACCTTTTTGACGCGATCCAAAAGATCCAGATACTTGCGATCTAAGATCCGCGTTCTCTGTCTCGAGCTCTGTCACACGGGCCCGTAGGCCATCTCCCTCACTCGAGAGCCGAGCAGCCTGAGACCGGCAAGTTTCGAGTTCTTGCGCAAGATCATCGCGCTCACTTTTTAGCTTATCAAACTCGCCGTTGTTCGCAGAGTGAAGGTAGCTCCGAATTAGCCAGCCGAGCAAAAGCCCAAGCACAAACGTGATGAGAAGATGGAGCCAAAGTTGGGTCAAAAGATAAGGCATTGGGTCGTCCTATTCGGTAATTTGGTGGTGAAGACGGCAGCGCGATCTAGCGCGCTTGCCATTCAAAAGAAATCCGGCGGTTCGCAGCGCGCCCACTGGATGTTGCATTGCTTGCAATGGGTTGTGTTTCACCGAACCCAACCGCCGTGAGGCCATCCGGCAAGGCGCCACGCTCGATCATGAAGCGTCGGATTGTTTCGGCCCGCGCTTCACTCAAAGCTTGATTGTCCGAGGCGGATCCTTGGCTGTCGGTGTGGCCGGCAATCTGCACCACAACATTGTCACCCGCACAGGCCAATACGATTCCTGTGACGCGCTCCAAGACAGGCAAGGCAGCTCGGCGCACGTTGGCAGTCCCGGTTTGAAAGGTCACCTGCGTGTCCTCAAGCACTGTTGTCACCCGCTCAACGCATTGAGCAGATAAATCCGCTTGCTCACCAGATTGCCACTCCAGGCGCTCGATGGTTCCAGCTTGGCTTTCAATCATTGCACGCAAAGCAGCCAGTTCTGAGCCTGCTACTTGAGCGCGCTCTTCTGATCGTTTTGCGGCGGCAGCCTGAGCATCCCGCGCGTTCTGTGCAGCCGCAAGGTCCGCCTCGACCGACGCGTTTTCGCTCTGACGCCTGCTATTTAGCTCCGCAGTCTGCCGTAGCAATTCGGTGACCCGAGTATTGCGCGCCGCAAGACTTGTTTCCAAATCTTCGATAGAGCTGGTTTGCGAACCGATCACGTCTTGGAGCGCATCAATCCGCACACCGCTTTTCGCCATCGCGACAAACCGATCCTCCAAGGCAGCTTCTTTTTCAGCAACCTCTGTCGCGAGACGCGCCGCGGTATCAGAGGCGACATTGCGCTCAGTGGTCCGGGTTTGAAGCGCTGCAAACAGCCCATCACTGGCAGAATTTGCCTCATCAAGGGCAGAGCGAGAGGCGCTCAGATCGCTGAGAGCCGCATCCCGTTCGGAGGTCCGCGATTCAAGTAAAGCTTGTAAGGACTGGCGGTCGTTTTGAGACGTTGCCCGATCCGTTTGGCCGTCACGCAAAAGGGCCATGATCCGGCTGTTGCGAACAGAAAGCTTGGCTTCAAGTTCATCGATCTCGGTAGTCTGTTCAGCGATCACGTCTTGCAAACCATCGATCCGAGCGCCGCTTTTGACCATAGCGTCAAAGCGGGCCGAAAGAGCCGTCTCAGACTCTTTGAGATCATCGCTCAAACGAGCCGCGTCAGCCAAAGCAACGTTTCTCTCACCCGTACGTTTTTGCAGCTCGGAGAAAAGCCCGTCGTTTTGCGCAGAGGCGGTTCCAAGGTCAGCTTTCAAGCCAGCAAGATCCGCTTTGAGCGATTTGCTCTCTGCCAAAGCCGCTTGCTCAATAGCCGAACGATCTGCTTGTCCATCGCGCAACAAAGCTGTGATCCGGCCGTTGCGGGCTGAAAGCTTAGCGTCCAAATTCTCGATATCCGTCGTTTGCGAGGCGATCGCATCTTGCAATGCATCAATGCGAGCGCCACTTTTGACCATCGCTTCAAAACGCGCTGACAGCGTGCCTTCAGCTTTCGCCAAATCTTCTTTCAGTTTTGCGGCATCTGCCAAAGCAGTGTCACGCTCTTTCGTTCGCACTTGCAACTCGGCAAACAGACCATCAGCGCTGGCCGACAGACTCTGTATTTCAGCGTCCTTTGTTGCTTCCATAGCCGACGCCGCAGCAGTGGCTGCCGCAACCTGCCCCGTGCGACGCTTGGCGATGTCAGACACGCGCTCTAAGCGGCCGCTTGTTTTGGCCTGTAGCGCCAAGGCAGCGTCCCGTTCATCTAGAAACAAATTGCGCTCAGTGGTCCGTTTTGTCAGTTCGTCGAAAAGACCATTGTTGGTAGTTTGAGCCAATGCCAACGCGGCCTGGCCACTAGACAAGTCTTCCGTTAAGCGCGCGACCTCAGCATCAAGATCCGACTGCATTTTCGAAAACTCTTCTTCTTTCGCGCTCAATTGAGCCTTTGCCGCTGCCGTTGCTTCGGCCTGGTCTAGCAAATCCGTATCGAGCTTGCTCACACGGCCTTCCAAGATTGCAAGCCGTGCAGATGCCGCAGCAAAACGACCCTTTTGACCCGAGAGATCCGTTTCGAGTGAGGCAATTTGCTTTTGAGCCTCGTCCAGAGCCCGCTTCCCGTCTGCCAAGTTTTCCGAAAGCACCGTGAGTTCGGCATCTTTGCTCTCGACTTGAGCTTTAAGCCTAGCGTTCTGATCAATTACCACATCTAGCTCAGCCTGAGTTCGATCGATCCTGCTTTGCAAGCTCACAGCTTGTGCGAGAGAGTCCGCTTCTAGCGCCTCAAACTCTTCAGTTTTTGATGTCAAATTCGCCTGCAATAGCTCCAATTCAAGTGTATCAGCAGGCGCTTGAACAAAATTTGACCATCCCTGTTGGCCGGACAGAGCCGTACCGATCAGTTTGGCTGAATCAGTGTCTTGCGCCACACCACTTGCGGAATATCCAGCCTCTCCCAGTGTCAGATTACCAACGCTCATTAACCCAAGTTGTGCTATCCCACTCAAAGCTGGTGCTTGTAGATCAGACTTTCGACCGGTGATTTGCAGTGCATCTTCAACAGTGCCATCCGTGACAGAATTTGCCGCATCGAGCAGCGCAATTTTTTCTGCGTCTGTCCCAACCGTGCCTTCTAAAACAAGCCCTTGAGCTGTTTTTGTAACGGTCAAAAAGTTTGGCTGCTGATTGAGACTTAAGCCGTCGATTGGCCCCAAAGCCCCAAAGGTTGCATCAACGCTATCCAGAAATGCGGTTTCCTGCGCTTTGGTCTCCACAAGACCTGAGAGCGTGACATGACGGCCGTCTGTTGAAACATCGATTGCCGCCCCACCAGCGTCTAGAACCGCAGCTTCCGCTCTGGCCTGCACATCAGCTTCAATCGTGCGCGATTGAAAGCGCAGAGCATGGAAAAAAGTGCCCACCGTGAATAACATCACGAGTGCAATAATAAATGGTCGCATTTGACTAACCCCACCAGTCGTTTGGTTTAGTCTAAGAAATCTTGCGCCATGAACCTAAGGGGAAAATGCAAAATTTTGGGTCCAAAGGGACTTCAAAGAGTTGGTTTATTCAAATCCGAAGCAAAAAACGGTTAGTGTGTAACACAACCCTAAAGGTGTCCATGGCACAAAGCCGAATGGGTAGATTATTCTTTTGTTTCGTCTTTTTGGTGTGGCCAAGCTTGGTCGGAAGCGCCACCGTACACGATCGCCAAATGATTCAGTGGCACGGAGTTCAACGCAGTTTTTATTTGCATAGGCCGGAAGACCTCCAAAGCCTTGCGCCTTTAGTGATCGTTTTACACGGTCTGGGGGGTAGCGCAGAAAAACTGCGGTTTGGTTTGGGATTTAACCAACTGGCCAATCAAAAGAAATTTGCGGTGGTCTACCCACAAGGATTGCCCGCCGGCAATGCAAGCTCACATTGGAACCCTGGTTTTGACTTTAGCACTGTTGATGATCTTGGGTTTCTAGTTACGCTCAAGCGCTTCTTGACCCGACAATATGATTTGAATGACCGACGTGTCTTTGTGGTTGGCGTGTCTAACGGCGGCTATATGGCCTATCATTTGGCCTGCCACGCCCCGGAGCATTTCGCTGCATTTGTAAGCGTTATTGGCACCATAGGAGGCGCCGATTGGCGTAAATGCCAGCCAAGGCGCGCCATTCCCTTGATGCATATCCATGGCACCGAAGATCCGATGATCCGCTATGATGGTATTCCAAGCTGGTACTCAGGTTGGGGTGGCCAACCGGATGTTCATTCGGTTGTTACCTCTTGGGCTCAACGGGTCGGCGCGTCCCTCTACGACACAAACACAACCCGCCCAAACACCACTGCGATTAAATACCGCAACCCCGAAACACAGGCAGAGGTTTGGCTCATGCGGCTGAATGGTTTTGGCCATGATTGGCCGCACAGCGGGAATATAGGCTACAACATGACAGAAGAAATATGGAAGTTCTTCGAAACTGTTCCCTATAGGTAAATCATCACAAGCCCGGATTGGCATACAAAACCTAGCGCGTGACACAGTTCACGCGCTAGGCACGCCAAGAGCTTACGTGCGTACGAGCGTTTCGTAGGCTTCAGAAATTTCGCGCGCCAGCGCACCCACTTCAAAGGAATAAGTTCCAATCTCGCTGACAGGTGTTACCTCAGCGGCCGTGCCGGTGAGCCAGCACTGCTCGAAACCTTCCAACTCGCCGGGTTCGATATGCCGTTCATTGACCGTGATCCCACGTTCATTAAGCATCCCGACCACGGTCTGACGGGTGATGCCATTCAAAAAGCAATCAGGCAGGGGCGTGTGCACTTCACCATCTTTAACAAAGAAAATATTCGCACCGGTGGCTTCAGCGACATAGCCGCGGTAATCAAACATCATTGCATCCGCGCAACCCTTTGCTTCCGCAGCATGCTTGGACATCGTGCAAATCATATAAAGACCAGCTGCCTTGGCATGACACGGAATAGTTTCCGGGCTCGGCCGTTTCCATTTCGAAATATCAAGCTTGGCGCCTTTGAATTTGCTGTCGCCATAGTAAGCTCCCCATTCCCAAGCCGCGATCGCGAGCCGGACTGGATTTCGGGCAGACGCGACACCCATGTCTTCGCCAGCTCCACGCCATGCAACAGCGCGAACATAAGCGTCTGAAAGCCCATTGACGCTCAAGACCTCTTGCTTAGCAGCTTCAATTTCATCAACAGTCCATGGGATTTCAAAATCGATGTATTGCGCGGAGGCTTGTAAACGCTCCGAATGCTTACGGGATTCGAAAATCTTGCCTTCATAAGCGCGCTCACCCTCAAAAACAGACGACGCATAATGCATCGCGTGGCTTAAAATATGGACATTAGCAGAGCGCCAATCGACGAGCGCTCCGTCCAACCAAATCTTTCCATCGCGATCATCATAACCTGACATAGCAGAGCCTCCTTTTCGATTATTTCACCATATAGGTCCAATTCGGACATAAAGTTGCGTAAAAAGCCATTGGTGGCTACCAGTTGAGTCTTGGAATGTCAACAAGGCTGACGTATCCTGTGAAAAGAAGGAGCCCAAAATGGCCGATCAAGCAGGACACAGCAGCGGCGAAGATCTTCTCTTCCTGACCGATGAGCAGTTGCGCAAAGGGATTGAAGCAATGTTTTTCGCTTATCGCGGATTTACGGCTGATCCGGACAGAATCCTTTTAGAAAAGGGCTATGGTCGCGCACACCATCGTGCTTTGCATTTTATTCATCGCGCGCCAGGCACGACTGTGAACAACCTTTTGGCAATTCTCGGCGTAACAAAACAGTCGCTCAACCGAGTTTTGCGCACACTGGTGGAGGACGGCCTGGTTGAAAGCCAGGTTGGTCAACAAGATCGACGCGAACGTCATTTGCATCTCACGCAAGAAGGCGCTCAATTGGAATCAGCTCTTAGCGCTGCGCAACGCGGACGCATGCGGAGCGCTTACAGAAGTGCTGGCCCTGAGGCCGTTCAGGGCTTTCGAAAAGTGCTAGAAGCGATGATGGACCCCGAAATGCGAAACCGCTACATTTCCATCATGGAGGGCCGCTAATGGATGCTGATGCACATTTGTTGATCGTGGATGACGACGAGCGCATACGTGGCCTGCTGCAAAAGTTTCTGGCCAAAAACGGTTTTTTGGTCAGCGGTGCCCGCGATGCTGCCCATGCCAAACGCATTTTGTCTGGCCTTGAGTTCGATCTCATTGTTCTCGACATCATGATGCCCGGCCAAGACGGAATTTCCCTAACCCGTGACCTGCGCGAGACAATCTCAACGCCCATCCTCTTGCTCACGGCAAAAGACAGCACAAACGACAAAATCGCAGGCCTGGAAGCGGGCGCGGATGATTATCTGCCCAAACCATTTGAGCCAAAAGAGTTGTTGCTGAGAATAAACGCCATTCTGCGCCGGATGCCCTCAACCAAAGCCGACACCTTGCCAAAAGTCCTACACTTAGGAGGGTGCCGGTATGACATCGAACGCGCAGAGATGTGGCGTGGTGAAGATCTGGTGCGGCTCACGGCAACAGAGGTGCAACTGATGCGCATTTTTTCGGCAACCCCGGGCGCGCCGATCAGCCGTGGCCAACTGGTCGATGACCTAGGTCGCGAAAGCGGCAAAGACGGCGGCAAAGCGCAAGAACGCGCTGTAGATGTCCAAATCACACGCCTCAGACGCAAAATCGAAGATGATCCAAAGCAACCTCGCTACCTGCAGACTGTGCGTGGCGCAGGCTATATGCTCGCTCCCGATTGAGATCCGCCCATGACGACCGCTTTAATAACGCATCCCGCCTGCCTTGATCATGTAAATCCCCCCGGCCACCCCGAACAAGTTGCCCGGCTAGACTACGTGCTCAATGCGCTGAAAGACTTACCTCTTGAGCGATACGAAGCCCCCATGGCGGCAGACAATGATTTGCTGCGCATCCATCCGCGCAGCCATATGGCCAATTTGCGCAAATCGAGCCCAGAGGCCGGCTGGGTTTCGCTTGATGCTGATACACATATGTCCAAGGGTTCGCTGGAGGCGGCCTATCGCGCCGCAGGAGCAAATACAAAAGCCGTCGACCTTGTGATGCAAGGTAAAGTTCAAAACGCTTTTGCCGCCGTCAGGCCTCCGGGTCACCACGCGGAACGCGAAACACCCATGGGGTTTTGCTTGTTCGGCACTGTTGCCATGGCCGCGAAATATGCCCTTGACCACCACAGGCTCAAGCGTGTCGCGATCATCGATTTTGATGTACACCACGGCAACGGAACGCAGGATCTGACCGAATCCGATCAACGAATTCTTTTCATTTCCAGCCATGAGATGCCGCTCTTTCCGGGAACCGGGCATGCTCACGAAACTGGTGCGCACAACAACGTGGTGAATATTCCTTTAAGCGCCAACACGACCGGCGTGATGTACCAAAACATCTTCAACACGCAGATCGCACCGCAAGTCGAGCGATTTAAACCTGAAATGATCTTTATTTCTGCGGGGTTCGACGCCCATCGCGCTGATCCTTTGGCAAGCATCGCATTCACAAAAGAGGACTTTGCTTGGATCACAGAGCGCATTTGCGATCTCGCTGATGAGCATTGCGAAGGTCGTATCGTCTCGACCTTGGAAGGCGGATATGATTTGGACGCGCTTGCTGCCTCTGTGGCAGCACATGTCACAGTATTGGAGGCCCGCGGACGATGAGTGAAGCTCAAACAGACACTTCCGTAACGGATATGACCTTTGAAGCCGCCATGGCCGAACTCGACACTGTAGTGAAACAGCTCGAAAGCGGCCAAGTGGATCTTGAGCACTCGATCTCACTTTATGAGAGAGGCGCGGCCCTCAAAGCGCATTGCGAAGCCAAGCTGAAAGCCGCCGAAGAAAAAGTAGCGGCCATCACGCTGAATGCTGATGGTCAACCGACCGGCACCAAGCCTGTCGACATTTGATCGGCACGCTACCTGTGAGCTTTCTAGACCAACTCAAGGCAGCCGCCGACAAAGTGAACACGCGCCTTATCGCTCAAATCGATGCGATGGGCTCTTTGCCTGTGCACAAAGCGATGGCCTATGCCGTCCAGGGCGGCAAAGGCCTGCGGGGGTTCTTTGCCTTACAAAGCGCCCAACTTCACGACGTTGCAGAAGAGCCTGCCGTTCTCGCAGGCGCTGCCATTGAAGCCATTCACGCCTATTCCCTGATCCACGATGACATGCCTTGTATGGACGACGATGATCTCAGGCGAGGTCAGCCCACTGTGCACCGTAAATGGGACGAGGCAACCGCCGTCCTTGCTGGTGACGCGCTCCAAACCGTTGCATTTGAGCTTTTGAGCTTGCCTCAGATCGGGCCCAACGCGCCTCAAATGGTAAATTCCATGGCCCGCGCAGCAGGTGCCCAAGGCATGGTGCTCGGACAAGCCCTCGATATCGCGGCTGAAACAGCCTCCATACCCCTCAACCTGAACCAAATCACCGCTTTGCAAAAAGGTAAAACAGGTGCGCTCATCCAATGGTCAGCAACCGCAGGCCCACGGCTGGCGGGCGACAATACAAAAGCGCTGTCCGACTATGCCGATGCGCTAGGCCTTGCCTTTCAAATCGCCGACGACATCTTAGACGTTGAAGGCGATCAAGCAACCGCTGGTAAACGTCTCCAAAAGGACGCTGAAGCGGGCAAAGCGACGTTCGTTTCCCTCTTGGGCTTGGAGGCTGCAAAGCGCGAGTCTCAGCGCCTTGTAACCGAAGCTTGCGACGCGCTCGCCCCGTATGGCGCGAAAGCCGAAACCCTACGCGACGCGGCTCGCTTCGTGATCACACGCGATAAATAAGGCCTCTGCCTATGTCTGACACGCCTCAAACTCCACTGCTCGACACCGTGCACATCCCGGCGGATCTCAAACGGCTGTCGGACGCAGAGCTCAAACAATTGGCAAGCGAAGTGCGCACAGAGACGATCAGTGCTGTGTCTCAAACAGGTGGACATCTGGGCGCGGGCTTGGGCGTGGTTGAGCTTACCGTGGCTATTCACGCTGTGTTCGACACGCCAAAAGACAAGCTCATTTGGGACGTTGGCCACCAATGCTATCCGCATAAAATTCTCACAGGCCGCAGAGATCGCATTCGCACCCTGCGCCAAAAAGACGGGCTTTCGGGTTTCACTAAGCGCAAAGAAAGCGGTTACGATCCGTTCGGCGCAGCCCATAGTTCTACGTCCATTTCCGCAGCCCTTGGCTTTGCGGTTGCGCGCGATTTGGGTGGCACGTGCCCGGAAGGTTTGGGCGATGGGATTGCTGTCATTGGCGACGGCGCGCTGAGCGCAGGCATGGCCTACGAAGCGCTTAACAACGCGGGCCACCTGGGCAAGCGGTTGTTCGTAATCCTCAACGACAATGAGATGTCCATCGCGCCGCCTGTGGGTGCCATGTCGAGCTACCTCTCGAGCCTCTACGCTGGTGCTCCTTTTCAAGAGCTGAAGGCGGCCGCCAAAGGAGCGGTTTCGCTTCTGCCCCCGCCCTTTCAAGAAGGTGCAAAACGCGCCAAAGACATGCTCAAAGGCATGGCCGTGGGCGGCACACTTTTTGAAGAGCTGGGCTTTAGCTACTTGGGGCCAATTGACGGGCACGATCTCGATCAGCTTCTACCTGTGCTCCGCACGGTGCATGCGCGCGCAACTGGGCCCATGCTGCTGCATGTCATCACCAAGAAGGGCAAAGGCTACGCGCCCGCCGAACAAGCGCGCGACAAGGGCCATGGGGTTTCTAAGTTCAACGTCGTCACCGGCGAGCAATCGAAAGCGCCCTCCAACGCGCCAAGCTATACGTCTGTTTTCGCGAGTGAACTTCTCAAACACGCTGCCAAGGACGACAAAGTTGTGGCAGTGACAGCCGCCATGCCCGATGGCACCGGCCTGAAGCGCTTTTCCGAACACTATCCCAGCCGCTGTTTTGACGTGGGCATTGCCGAACAACACGCCGTGACCTTCGCAGCTGCCATAGCCGCCGGTGGCATTAAGCCTTTCTGCGCGATCTATTCGACCTTCCTGCAACGTGGCTACGATCAAGTTGTGCATGATGTGGCCATCCAAGGCCTGCCCGTGCGGTTCGCAATCGACCGGGCCGGTCTTGTGGGCGCCGATGGTGCGACACACGCTGGCAGCTTCGACACCGCCTTCCTGGCCAACCTGCCCGGCTTTGTGGTCATGGCCGCTAGCGACGAAGCAGAACTGGCACGCATGGTCAAAACGGCCGTCGACTATTCTGACGGCCCGATCTCTTTCCGGTTCCCACGTGGCGAAGGTGTTGGGGTAGAGATCTCTGAAGACGCAGAGCCGTTGGAGATCGGGAAAGGTCGCATGGTCCGAGAAGGCAAAACGGTCGCGATCCTATCATTCGGCACACGGCTCAAAGAAGTGGAAGAGGCTTGCGAGCGCTTGAGCGCCAAGGGCATTGCACCCACCGTGGCCGACGCCCGCTTTGCCAAGCCCTTGGACCGCGATCTTATCCTAAACCTGGCCGCCAACCATGACGCACTGATCACGGTTGAAGAAGGCGCTGTGGGGGGTTTTGGCTCTCATGTCGCGCAACTCTTGGCTGACGAAGCTGTATTCGACCAAGGCTTAAAGTTCCGCTCAATGACCTTGCCCGACACGTTCATCGATCAAGCTGGCCCTCGAGACATGTACGCCATTGCAGGCCTGAATGCCGAAGGCATCGAGCGCAAAGTGCTCGAGGTTATGGGTGTGGAGAGCCTAGAAAACCGCGCCTAATATGGAGCCTACCTAAAGGCCTAAGCCTATTTGCGCTCCGATATCATTTTCTCGATAGCAGCGAGCCTTTGCATGACCTCGTCTCGATAGGCGTCTGTCGCTGCATTGCTTTCTTCTGCATGAGCGTCTTGCATCGAGTTTACGATCAGACCCACTAGCAAGTTCACCACTGCGAAGGTTGTGACCATGATGAAGGGCACAAAGAAGGCCCAAGCAAAGGGATAGACCTCCATCACAGGTCGCACGATCCCCATGGACCAACTCTCAAGCGTCATGATTTGAAAGAGCGAATAGGCGGACAGCCCCAATGTGCCGAACCACTCGGGAAAGCTTGCGCTGAAAAGTTTCGTGGCCATTACGGCGCCGATGTAGAAAATCAGCGCCATCAAAAGAAAAACCGATCCCATGCCGGGCAAGGCCGTGATGAACCCTTCCACCACGCGGCGCAGGCGAGGAGCCGCCGTAATAAGCCGCAACACGCGCAAAATCCGCAACGCGCGCAGCACCGACAAGCCTTGCGCGGTCGGTACCAAAGCCACACCAACGATGACGAAATCGAAAATATTCCAACCCGAGCGGAAAAACCGCCCGCCGTAAGCAATCAGTTTTGCGACGATTTCAGCTACAAAAATCGCCAAACAGATTTTGTCGAGAAGAATGATCAACGGCCCCGCAGCGGCCATCACGCTTTTGGAGGTCTCTAACCCCAATATCACCGCGTTAAAGAGGATCACCGCAACGATCGAGTTGCGAACAATGTCTTTTTCTAAAAAGGCAGCAAGCGCGGTTCGGCCCATAGTCTCACTTTCAAATCCGTCTTGCGCTCCATATGGCGGCGGACGCGCCGAACGCAAGGTCATCTCCGCCAAGACTGGACCAAGCCCTAAGCCTATGCGCATGATTTAGGCAGCCTTCGCACAGAAAGACCAATACTCGATGAACGCCCGCCTCACGCCCACGCTCATTTTCCGATGGATCGTCTTTCTGTTGGCGGGATTTTACTGCGTCATCATGGTCACAACCAGCGAGTACGACGGCTTTGGTGGGCCGTTCCGCTTTTTGACCATCTGGGCGCTTTTCTTGTCGTTCTTTGTGGCCTCCCGCCATATCGCGCGCATGGAAGCGCGCAGCACCCGCCGCTGGGAAGGCCTGGTTGCAGCAACGGCCGTAGTGAATTTCATGGTCGTGTTTCTTTACTGGAAGCTCTTCTTAGAAGACCCTGCCTCCGTGACCCGCAATGGTGAGCTCGGCGCGCTTTGGAAAGAGCTGTACCTGCACGGCCTTGGCCCCGTTCTGATGTGGATCGATGCGCTCTTTCTGCACCGTGGCTGGCGCAAAGTGCTCCCAAGCGTTGCTTGGCTCACGGGCATTGTTGCAACCTATTTGGCTTGGGGCGAATTGGTTCTATCGCCCCTAAACGACACGCCAATAGGCTCTGTCACATCCGGCTTACCCTATCCATTCCTTAACAGCCTCGAATTCCCAGAGCGTTTGGTATTTTATGCTTCAAACATCGCGTTGGCACTTGCAGTGCTTGCGGTCTTTACTCTTCTGGGCCGTCTTCTGGCCCGCGTTCTTCCTGGGCCAGGAGCGCCTTAAGACCTAAGCGGTAATCGGGGTATTTCAGCACGACGCCAAGCTCGTCTTTTATGCGGTCATTCTGCACTTTCTTGCTTTCGGCATAAAAACTGCGCGCCATTGGCGTCATCTCGGCAGTTTCAAAGTCAACAGCCGGAGGTAGAGGCAGGCCCAAAAGCTCAGCCGCATAGCCGATCACATCCTCAGGCGGCGCTGGATCATCGTCGCACAGATTATAAATCGCACCAGGATTTGGCCGCTGAATGGAGGCCGCTAAAACCTGCGCGATGTCTTCCACATGGATCCTGGAAAACACCTGCCCAGGCTTGATGATCCGGCGTGCAGTACCAGCGCGAACTTTTGCAAAAGGGCCGCGCCCTGGTCCGTAGATCCCAGCGAGCCGAAAGATGTGCAGAGGTAGATCCATGTCTCGCCAAGCGGCTTCTGCCTCGACGCGCAATTTCCCGCGCTTGGTTGCAGGGGTCAAAGCGGTTTGCTCATCCACCCAATTTCCTTGGTGATCGCCGTAAACGCCCGTCGTCGAGAGATAGCCGACCCATTCAAAAGATCGCTCCGCAATTTCGACCTGCAACGCATTGAGAACAGGATCTCCAGCCTCTGACGGCCCAGCCGAAATCAAGAGATGTGTCGCGCGGTCTAGCGCATCGCCCAGGTCTTCACCGGGGAACAACCATGCTTCGACACCTGTGGCCTCCAACCCCGCACGCTTTTCATCAGAGCGGGTTGTGCCAATCACGCGCCACCCCTGTTCCAGCAAAAGGGGGGTTAAAGCACGCGCTGAAAAGCCGTGCCCGAAAGACAAAAGAGTGGTCATTTCAAGTATACATCTGCGTCTTTCGCGCGCGCGTTTCCTTTGTCGCCGCCTCTGATCCATCATGGAACGAGCCAAACCACCGATCCCAAGGCATCTCTACCGTGCCGTAGTTACATTCGAAATAGCGGTGGTGCAGCTGGTGAAAGAAATCGCCAGCCTTTGCGCGCTTTTTGTCCCCCATCGCGACAAACTCAAAGCCTGAATGGCTAAACACCGGATGCACGCTTTGCATATAGCCATGAAACAGAACATGGATTGGATGGCTCGGCACAATGAAATGGATCAAAAAGTTCGTGTAGAACAGCAGATGCTCAATGGGATGCATCGAGATGCCCGACCAAGGGCCCACGTTCACGTTCCGGTGGTGCAGGGCATGCGCCAGCTTGTAGAAAAATGGCACATGCAAAAGCCGGTGAACCCAGTAGAAATGAAAGCTCGACCAGACCACAAGGAAAGGAAACATGAGCACAAACCAAACTGGGTTTTCCGGAAAGAGGATCGCGGGCGCATAGCCGTTGGCCATCGCCCAATAGACAGGTGCTTGAAACGCCGTCCAAAGCGTAATGCCGCTGGCAATTGTCCAGAACATGTTGTCATGCACTTGGTTGCGAAAGGTGAAGGTGCCATTGCTCGACACTTGATCTCGCGGGTCAAACTTGAAGTCTTTGCCCTGTTTTTTCCAGCGATAGAGCCATACATGCAAAGCCCCAGCACAAATGCAATGCGGGATCAAATTCGCCAAATAGACCCGTAAGACCCAACTCCAGTGCCATGTCTGCATGGCTTCCAACGGCGGTAGGGCAATGTAGAACACGGCAATCGCAACAAGGATCGTGACGGTGCTGGTGGTGATCGCAAGCCAATAACGCGCATACCACCGCAACACTTCTACGGGCTTGGGCGGCCAAGAGAAGAGCGGGTTTAAAGTGACGCGCCCAGGGTAATGGTTCCAACGCGCTGCTTCTGCATCCATTTGATCCGACATTTTGCCCTCACTCAGTGACGACAGAAGTTTGGAGGCGTCAACGCGTTAGGCTTTGCCAGAAACGACGAGCCTGTCGGTTTTCGCCAAGCGCTTAACTGGCGTAGTTTGACCCCTCTTCATCCAAGATCGCCTTCATCTCTTTCATGAAGCCATCACCTTGCTCAGGGTAAGCTTCAAGCTCTTGGGCTGTTTTTTCGGCAACATCGTCTGATAAGATCGCCAAAGGCTGACCTGTTTTTAACGCATTGATGTAAAGATTTGCTGCACGCTCGAAATAGTAAAGGCGGCTGAAGGTCTCGGCCACAGTATCCCCGATCACCATGACCCCGTGATTGCCCATCACAAGAACCTTCTTTCTATGATCGTCGAAAAGTGCCGCACAGCGCGCCCCTTCGTCTTCAAAAGCAAGGCCGCCATATCCCACGTCATAGGCAATTCGATTGAAAAATGTGCACGCGTTTTGATCAATCGGTGGCAATGTTGGGTCCTTTAGACAAGCGAGCGTCGTGGCACCCAAAGAATGCACATGCATTGCTACCTTAGCATGCGCACAGTGCTTATGAAGCCCACCATGAAGGCCAAAGGCCGTGGGGTCAGGAGCATCCGGGCGGCTGAGCGTGTTAGGGTCGTTAGCATCTACTTCGATGAGATCAGAAGCTTTCACGCGGCTGAAATGCATCTTGTTAGGGTTTACCAAAAAGCGGCCTGGTCCCAGATGCACCGAAAAATGGTTGGCCACACCTTCGTGCATGTCGAGGCGCGCAGTCCAACGCAGAGACGCTGCGAGATCTACGCGCTCTTGCCAGAAGGTTAGATTATGTAGGTGATGTCCGTCGTCCATGGGCCAAGCCTCCATCGCAATGCTGGAGCGAAGCTACCTCATGTTCGCACTGGGCGCACGCCAATCCCCGACATGCAAAGGCCGCAACTGCACTACGAGAACCTGTAGCGCGAACCTTTCAGAATTTCAGGGGCAGTCAAAGAATCTGTTTGATAGCCCAATCGCGCAAAAAACGCCTCTTCGCTCAGAACTTCCACAGGATAGCCTGCTTCCATAAGCGCCTGTGCTTTGGCCACTTTCGCATTTGTACCTCGCGGCAACTTGCCAAAAACGAGAATGTCAGTGTCCGGCGTGACCTGGTTTTGGCACAGATATCCTTCAGCTGTGGCACGCTTAGCAGCAATTTCGCGCGGCATGGTGAATGCACCAGTAAAGACAAGTCGTTTGCCAAAATACGCGCCATAGGGGTTGGGCTTTTCTGGATCAAACACGCTTTTGCGCTTCGGCTTGGCAAGCACCCTCACCCATTGCGCAGGCGGGATTCCTGTTTTCTCCAAGGCCTGCGCCATAATTCGGACCAAGGTTTCCGCCCGTCCAGGCGCATCATTGGCGACAATCTCGACCTCAACGCCGCGCGCGATCGCATCGATGCCATAAGGCGTACGACCAAAGCGATCAGGCCATGCATTGCGCGCCACCTTTGTAAGATTGAGCCAAGTGGCATTCAGCGATCCACACTTTACTTCGCGGGCCGCGTCTTCAAACGCGATGCGTCCAAGCTTGGTATGGGTCACGATAACAGCCCCATTGGTGCGTTTTTTGATCTTACGGAACACACCAGCAAAACCAGGAGCGGTCAGAACATCGTCTGGCCGGATATTATGCGCGGCCATATGAACCTCATCAAAGGCACAGTCAGGATTGACGAGCCACGACTCGGTTTTGATCGATCCATCTTTGTATTCAGACAGCCCCACGTGACAAGCACTGCCCGAAAGTTGGGGGTTTGCAATTTCCAAATAGAGCGCAAAGACATGCATCATGAGCACCGTTTTTTACTTGAGTGATGTACAGCGAAACTTACAATTGCGGTGCATCGTCTAAAATTTAGGCAAAAGTATAACGGGAAAAAAGCAATTTCGTTCCCCCTATAGTAGAGTTGCCTCAATTCCTCGGATCCAAAACTCGCCCAAGCATTGCGAGCACTAGAAAGGCGTGCCACCCTAGATCATGCCTACTATTCCCCAAATTCCGACCTGGGCCGAAAGCGCGCCCCATCTTGTAGAAATTGCTTCTGGACGTTCGCCCGCCGACACGGTGATCCGTGGCGGCCAGATCGTAAACGTCCATTCCAAAGAGATCCTGCGTTGGGATCTTGCCATTGGCTCAGACCGCGTCGCTTATCTCGGACCTGATGCAAGCGCCATGATCGGGCCAAGCACTGAGATTATCGAAACCACAGGCTACGTGATCCCCGGGTTTCTCGACGGCCATATGCACATTGAATCCGGTATGCTCACGCCAGCTGAATTTGCGCGCGCTGTCACGCCTCACGGCACAACCACCATTTTCCATGATCCGCACGAGATCGCCAATGTGCTTGGGCTTGAAGGCGTGCGCTTGATGCACGACGAAGCGCTCCTCCAGCCCATCAACATATTTACGCAAATGCCCTCCTGTGCGCCCTCCGCCCCTGGCCTTGAAACCACCGGCTTTGAGATCAGTGCGGAAGACGTCGCAGAAGCGATGGCCTGGCCCGGGATCATTGGCCTCGGTGAAATGATGAATTTTCCCGGTGTGTCTGCAGGCGATCCGCAAATGCTGGCAGAGATTGCCGCAACGCAAGCCGCGGGAAAAACCGTAGGGGGGCACTACGCTTCACCAGATCTCGGCTTGCCGTTCCATGCCTACGTCGCTGGTGGCCCGGCAGATGACCACGAAGGAACACAAGAGCACGATACAATCGCCCGCGTGCGCCAAGGCATGGCGGCAATGCTGCGCTTGGGCTCGGCCTGGTACGATGTCGAGGCCCAAATCACCGCCTATACAAAAGCTTGGATCGACCCCCGCAAGATGATCCTGTGCACAGATGACTGCCACTCGGGCACCCTTGTGAACGACGGCCATATGAATCGAGTTGTACGCCACGCAATCGCCTGCGGCTGTGATCCAATGACTGCAATCCAAATGGCCACGATCAACACCGCCACCCACTTTGGGCTTGAGCGCGAATTGGGAAGCCTGGCCCCTGGGCGGCGTGCGGACGTCATCCTCACCTCTGACCTTAAAACGCTGCCCATTGAAACCGTATTGGCCCGCGGTAAAATCGTGGCACAAAACGGCCAGACCAGCGCAGAGTTTCCGCACCTGGATTGGCCCGCGCATACGCGCCAAACCGTCAACATGGCAAAGGCCATCACCCCCGAAGACTTCACGGTAGAGGCCCCTAAGGGCGCAAACCAAGTCACGGCGAAAGTGATTGGCGTGGTTGAAAACCAAGCGCCCACCCAAGCGCTGAGCCGTGACCTGCCCGTTGAAAACGGTGAGGTTCCCGCAGATCCCGCGCAGGATGTTTGCCATATCGCGCTTGTCGAGCGCCACAAGGCCACGGGCGGCGTGACCAATGCGTTCGTGTCGGGCTTTGGCTATAAAGGCCAGATGGCAATGGCCTCCACAGTGGCGCATGACAGCCACCATATGATTGTGGTCGGCACCAACAAAGAGGCCATGGCCCAAGCCGCAAATCGACTACGCGACGTTGGGGGCGGCATTGTTCTCATCCAAGATGGTGAAGAAACCGCTCTGGTCCCTCTACCCATTGCTGGGTTGATGTCGGACCGCCCTGCCAAGGAGGTCGCAGCCCAGGCCGATCAAATGGTGAAAGCCATGCAAGCCTGTGGATGCACGCTCAACAATGCCTATATGCAGCATTCCCTTCTGGCGCTGGTTGTCATACCAGAACTCCGCATCTCCGATCTTGGACTGATCGATGTGCGCACCTTTGAAAAAACCGATTTGATTGAGGCCTGGACGTGACAGTTTCCGAACCGATCCCGCACATCACCTTCCCCAAAATACCCGCGCTAGAAGCCTTTAGCGATGCAAAGGCCGCCGTTGCGCGCCTGCAAGAGCACTACGAGATCGCAACGCAGTTTCTAAAAACGCACTTCAACGCCTCGATCACGGGCCCCAGACCTGCCACGCGCTACAGAGCTTTTTACCCTGAGATCCGGCTGCATACGACGAGCTTTGCTTCTGTCGATAGCCGCCTCAGCTTTGGCCATGTGGCCGGGCCTGGGACATATGCCATCACCGTCACGCGGCCAGATCTCTTTGAAAACTACCTCATTCAGCAGATAGAGCTCTTGCTTGAAAACCATGGTGTGCCTGTTGAGATCGGAGCCTCGCAGACGCACATGCCTGTGCACTTCGCAGTCGCTGGCGATCCAAATCTCCAAGTCCCCCAGGACGGGGCAATGGAATACCCTCTGCGCGATATCTTCGATGTGCCAGACCTAGCCACAACCAACGACGATATAGTGAATGCCTTTGGCTATAAAAACGGGGACGGATCGGAGCCCCTTGCGCCCTTCACGGCGCAACGCGTCGATTACTCGCTTGCCCGGCTGGCTCACTACACGGCCACCGATCCCGAGCATTTTCAGAACCATGTGCTCTTCACGAACTACCAGTTCTACGTCAGCGAATTTGAAGCCTATGCGCGGCAAATGCTGGCCGATCCCAAAAGCGGCTACACAGCCTTTGTTTCAACCGGCAACCAAATTCTAACGGATCCCGAAGGTAGCTTGGATGTGCCCGCCAAGATGCCGCAAATGCCGACCTATCATCTAAAGCGCGAAGGGGGCGGAGGTATAACACTGGTAAATATCGGCGTGGGTCCATCTAATGCCAAAACCGCCACCGATCACATCGCGGTTCTGCGCCCCCATGCTTGGCTGATGGTCGGTCACTGCGCAGGCCTGCGGAATTCGCAAAGCCTTGGCGATTATGTCTTGGCTCACGCTTATCTGCGTGAAGATCATGTCCTCGATGATGATTTGCCAGTCTGGGTGCCCATCCCAGCGCTTGCCGAGATCCAAACCTCTCTGGAAGAAGCCGTGGAAGAGGTGAGTGGGCTTAAAGGCTACGAACTCAAACGCCTCATGCGCACCGGCACAGTGGCCACCATCGACAACCGAAACTGGGAACTGCGCGATCAATCGGGCCCTGTGCAGCGCCTCAGCCAATCGCGTGCCATTGCACTTGATATGGAAAGCGCCACGATTGCCGCCAATGGTTTCCGGTTTCGCGTGCCCTACGGCACCCTTTTATGCGTCTCGGATAAGCCTCTACACGGCGAATTAAAACTGCCTGGAATGGCCTCGGGCTTCTACACGACCCAGGTTGCACGCCATCTTATGATCGGCATCCGCGCGATGGAGATCCTGCGCGAAATGCCGCTTGAGAGGTTGCATTCGCGCAAATTGCGCTCCTTTGACGAGACCGCCTTCCTCTAAATGGCCCAAAAGTCATAAAAAGAAGGGATTTTCCGCTGGTTTTCGCAGCGTAGCCGTTGTGCCATACCACAAGATACCGCTAGAGTGCGCAAACACAGCCCCAACATATCGGGCAATTGAGGAGATCAGACATGGCGAAACCCATGACAAAAACCCAGCTTGTAGCAGCACTTGCTGACGAAATGGGCGCAGATAAGAAGACAGCAGGGACCGCCCTCGACAGTATCATTAACCTGATTACCCGTGAAGTTTCCGGTGGCGGCGCCGTAACGCTCCCAGGCGTTGGTAAAATATACTGCCGCGAACGCCCAGAGCGTACCGTGCGCAACCCAGCCACTGGCGAAATGTTGAAAAAAGACGCCGACAAGGTCGTCAAAATGACCATTGCCAAAGCGTTGAAAGACAGCGTGAACGGCTAAGTTTCTCCCCAGAGAAACACGAAAGAGGGTCGCGCTCGCCGCGGCCCTTTTTTGTTGCTGAAAGGACAATGCGAAGCTCTAAAACGTCCTCCGTCAGTCCGTCCACTCCGCGTTTCTTTTTCTTGGCCAAAATACTCTGGGGTCCGGGGCAGAGCCCCGGGTACAGACAAGTTGCGAAATGCTCTCCACCTTCTCCTAGACATGATCTATGCAAACACCATGACCAATCGGATCGATATAACGGCCATCGCCATGGGCCTTGTCTTTGCGGTGATCTGGTCCTCTGCTTTTACCTCCGCTCGAATCATCGTGGCCGACGCGCCGCCGCTATTCGCGCTCAGTCTGCGCTATTTGATCTCAGGCCTTATAGGCGTAGGCATCGCGGCAGCGTTGGGCCAACCCTGGCGTCTGAGCCCAAGCCAATGGCGCGCAGCTGCCATCTTCGGCATTTTTCAGTTCGGAATCTATCTCGGCACGAACTTCTGGGCCATGCAAACAGTTGAGGCCAGTTTTGCCGCCATCATTGCCTCCACCATGCCTCTTCTCGTGAGCCTCGCCAGTTGGATTGTTTTGAAGGAGCACATGAGCCCGCTCGGTCTTCTTGGCTTGGGCTTGGGCTTTGCGGGGGTGTTCTTGATCATGGGCGCGCGGTTGAATGCCGGTGTTGATCCTTTTGGCACCATGCTGTGCATCATTGGGGTCTTGTCGCTCACGATCTCAACTATGGCCGTAAAAAATGCCGCCGCAGGCGACAATGTCCTTATGGTTGTCGGCATCCAAATGCTGATCGGTGCGGTCTTTCTCGCGCCCGTCTCCTTGAGCATCGAGACCATCGAGATCACCTGGTCTTGGCCGCTGATCATCGCCTTTCTCTACACAACCCTCTTTCCAGGCCTCATCGCCACTTTTGTCTGGTTTTTATTGGTCAAACGCATTGGCGCGATGAAAGCCTCAACCTTTCACTTTCTCAACCCTGTGTTTGGGGTCGCGATCGCAGCTTTGTTTCTCAGCGAGGCTTTGGGACCAACAGACCTCTTGGGCGTGATCATCGTCACCGCAGGCATTTTGGCCGTTCAGATCGCCAAACAGCGCTAGCCGATTGTGCCGCGCTGTCCCCCAGTTTGTCCCCGATCTAACAACAAGTGGTCGAGGATCACACAGGCCATCATGGCTTCGCCCACGGGCACCGCACGGATACCAACACAAGGATCATGCCGACCTTTGGTCACAACACTCGTGGCTGTGCCATCGAGGGTCACAGAGGCGCGTTCTGTTAGGATCGACGAGGTAGGTTTCACTGCAAAACGCACGACAATATCCTGGCCGGTGCTGATGCCACCTAAGATACCCCCCGCATGGTTGGAGCCATAGCGGATCTCCCCATTCTCCAGATAAATCTCATCTGCGTTGTCAGTGCCTGTCAAAGCCGCAGCCGCCATGCCTTCCCCAACCTCAACGCCCTTAACCGCGTTGATGCTCATCATGGCCGCGGAAAGGTCTGTATCAAGCTTGCCATAGATCGGCGCACCCAGGCCAGCGGGGCACCCTCGCGCTGTCACCTCAATCATCGCGCCCACCGAGTTGCCCGCTTTGCGCAAGGCATCGAGCTCATTGGCCCAAGCCTCAGCTTGCACAGCATCGGGGCACCAAAAGGGATTGGCCGGGATAGCGTTCCAATCGAACCGCGCGCGATCAATGCTAGACGGGCCCATCTGCACCATGTAGCCCGTGATCTCTAGGCCGGGCACTAAAGCACGAAGAGCGGCGCGGGCTACACCCCCTGCGGCCACCCGGGCAGCTGTCTCACGTGCCGAGGAGCGTCCACCGCCACGGTAATCACGTAGCCCATATTTTTGATGGTACGTGATGTCCGCATGGCCAGGCCGAAAGGTTTTAGCGATGTCACCGTAGTCTTTCGAGCGTTGATCTGTGTTGCGGATCATCAGCTGAATAGGGGTCCCTGTGGAGAGGCCCTCAAAGACCCCTGACAAGATCTCCACCTCATCTGCTTCACGCCGCTGCGTGGTGTATTTGTTTTGGCCGGGTTTACGCTTATCGAGCCAAGCCTGGATGTCTTCCGCGACCACGGGAACGCCTGGGGGGCATCCATCAATTGTGCACCCCAAAGCAGGCCCGTGGCTTTCCCCCCAGGTGGTGACGCGGAAGAGATGTCCAAATGTGTTGAAGCTCATGGGTCGGGCCTTGTGCATGCTGTCCGTCGCGCGGTGATACCGAGCACCAGGAGAGATGCCAAGACTTATCGCTTCCGGGCCGCCGTCAGAACACGCGACACAGCCGAAATAGAGCGATCAACAAGAAGGATGAGGCCTGCGGTGAGCCAAAGCGGGGGCTCGTAAGCGGTGACCAAGCCAAGGGCAACATAAAGGCCCCAAATCACCAAAAGCTCGAAACCGAGCATGAAAAATGAAATCAGTTTTACCGTTCTCCCAAGGGATACCGTCCTTTCCTACAGATGTTTGATATTGGGATAGTATACCTCATTTTGGCTCAAAAATCTACGGTTTGAGCACCCGTTTTCCTGGAAACTTTGTTATTTTCTAAGGCACAAAACCAAACGGCCCCTCAGAGGATCTGAGAGGCCGTTTTAAGCTGTTCGTGAAATCGTCGGAGACTATTCCGCTGGAACGCCCTTGGGCTTCTTCACATCCGCCCAGAGGCGCTTGTTTGTGAGGTAGAGCAGAACCGACAGGAGAGTGAGGAAAATCACGCCTGTCATGCCAGCCCGCTGGCGCGCCATCATCTTGGGCTCAGCCGTCCACATCAAGAACGCTGAAACGTCCTGAGCGATGCTCTCGATGTCTGTAGGTGCGCCATCGGCGTATTCCACATCATCCCCATAGAGCGGCGGGCCCATAGCAATCCACTGACCAGGATAAGCCGTGTTCTCATAGAGGATCACACCAGCTTCTTCTTTCTCCTCACCCGTATAGCCGTTGAGCAAAGACGCGATGTATTCGGCGCCACCCATACCCTTAAAGAGCTGTGCAAGCCCGGTGCCCGCAGGTCCATGGAAGCCAGCACGCGCTTTGGCCATTAAGCTCAGATCCGGTGCATTCGACAATCCAGACTTAGGGAACTTGTCAGCGGGTGTCGCCGGGCGAAAATCGCCTTCGCCGTCGAACAAAGATTGGTCAAACACCTCGTAAAACTCAGCGTATGCCCGCACTTGATCTTCTGGCAACCCAGGCCCGCCCTCATCGCTCAGGTTACGAAAGGAGACGTACTGCAAGCCATGGCAGGCTGAGCAGATTTCCGTGTAGACCTGCAAACCACGTTGCAGTTGGAATTGGTCAAACTTTCCAAAGGGGCCTTCAAACGAGAAAGCGTAGTCGGTGACTTTGTTTTTGTAGTCACCCGCCGCGAAGGCAGGGGCCGCGAAACCCAATGCCAAGGCGGCAGTAAGAGTGAGTGTCTTCAACATTGATCTGTCCTTTCTCACTCAGCGGGCGTTGCCACAGCATCGCCAGCGTCACCGGCTTTGCCGTAGTGAGCTTTGAAGTCGTCTTCGATGGTGTCTGGCTGTGCGAGGGGTTTCTCAATGAGGCCCAAGAGCGGCAAGATCACCAAGAAGTAAGCAAACCAATAAGCAGAGGCGATCAGCGAGATGGTTGCATAGGGCTCTTCAGCCGGCATCGCACCCACCCACATCAGGACGATGAAGTCGACCACAAGGAGCGCAAACCACCACTTGAACATCGGACGATAGCGACCTGAGCGTACAGAGGATGTGTCGAGCCATGGCGCAAGGGCCATAACAACGATCGCACCGAACATCGCCACAACACCGAAGAACTTCGCATCGATCACGCCAAAGCTCAGCCACTCTACCAACATCACGATCCAAACGTCAGACGTGAAGGCCCGGAGGATCGCGTAGAACGGCAAGAAGTACCACTCAGGCACGATGTGCGACGGCGTTACCAAAGCATTGGCTTCAACGTAGTTATCAGGGTGGCCCAAGTAGTTCGGCATAAAGCCAACAACCGCAAAGAAGACCGCCAAGATCACGGCCAGAGCAAAGAGATCTTTGATCACGAAGTACGGCCAGAATGGGAGCGTATCGCGCTGTGCTTCTTCTTTCGACGTGCGGCGTACCTCAACCCCAGTTGGGTTGTTGTTGCCTGTCGTGTGGAAAGCCCAAATATGCACAATCACAAGGCCCAAGATCAAGAAGGGCAAGAGGTAATGCAGCGAGAAGAAACGGTTCAGAGCCGGTTGGCCCACAGCGCTTGCACCCAAAAGCCAAGTTTGCAGCGCTTCACCCACGAATGGGACCGCGCCGAAGAGGCCTGTAATCACAGCAGTACCGTGGAACGACATCTGACCCCATGGCAAAACGTAGCCCATGAAGGCGGTGCCCATCATCAACAGGTAGATCAGCATACCGATGATCCACGTCACTTCACGAGGCGCCTTGTACGATCCGTAGTAAAGACCCCGGAAAATATGCGCATAAACCGCCACAAAGAAGAGCGATGCACCGTTCATATGCACGTAGCGGATCATATGACCGCCATTCACGTCGCGCATGATGTGCTCAACAGACGCAAAAGCCAGATCAACATGCGGCACGTAGTGCATCACCAAAACGATGCCGGTGACGATCTGCAAAACGAGCGTGAACGTCAGAACAATACCCCAGATCCACATCCAATTGAGGTTTTTGGGTGTGGGGATCATGAGCGTGTCATACATCAAGCTCACAATTGGTAGACGCTTGTGAAGCGCTTTTTCGAACCCAGATTTTGGTTCGTAGTGATCGTGCGGAATTCCACCCATGCTTACGTCTCCTTATCCGAGCTCAATTGTTGTATCGTCGACCCAAGCCGCTGGCGGGATCAACAAGTTTTGTGGTGCCGGACCTTTGCGGATCCGACCAGCCAAATCGTAGTGCGAACCGTGGCAGGGGCAGAACCAGCCACCGAAATCGCCTGCACCGTCGCCCAAAGGCACACACCCGAGGTGTGTACACACGCCCATTTGAACAATCCATGCGCCGTCCCCTTCGCCGGCCGGCGAAGGCATCACACGGTTTGCATCTGTCGCGGGGGCTTCTGCTTCAATGTTCTCATTGCGTGCAAGAGCATCGATAAAGGTCGCAGCATCTGCGTCTTGCGCCTGCGCATCTGCAATTTCCGCACCTGTACGGTGGCGGATAAAGACAGGCTTGCCTTGCCACAGCACAGTGATCTGCGTGCCGGGCTCAACAGCGCTCACATCCACACGGATTGAGGCCAGAGCCAAAACATCGGCACTTGGGTTCATCTGGTTGACAAGGGGCCAAATGGCCGCCCCAGCCGTTACAGCACCTGCGCCAGCAGTGGCGTAATAGATGAAGTCTCGGCGTGTGGTGTGATCGTCTTCGGTATGAGCCACGCGCGTGCACTCCCTTCCTAGCAGTCCGTCTGAGCCAAAGTTGGCCCGTTCCATGAATCACTTAGGCCATACGAGCCTCGTATTGCCTGTTCAAAGCGCTACCTAGCGCTCGCACCCCAAGGCGTCCAGACGACAATCGCGCGCAGGCCAGTGTTGTTTTTAATTTGGGATGGAATGTCGCAGGTGGAAAAGAGGCACAGGCACCCATGTTGGGCGATTTTTTGCGATGGCTTGCACCACAAGGGGGTGTCATTTCGGGGCTTTTTGCCTAGTTTCGCTCTCAACGATTGACCGAAGGATTTCGCCAATGCGCGCGCAGAATTTTCCCTTAGCAGCCTCAGCTCTAGGCGTTTTGATCACATTCGCAGGGACATCACCTGTCCAAGCCGATTGGGAGTTGAGCTTTTACACCGGCTTTCAGTCCGCGCCCCACAGCCGTGTCAAAGGCGATGCGAACGGGACAGATTTCAACTTTTTGGCTGAATGGGAAGGCAGGCCTTTTGAAGCCCCTCCCTACTACGGCTTCCGCGCGACATATTGGAAAAGTCCGACCTTTGGGTGGGGTGTAGATTTCAACCACACCAAAGTCTACGCCACCGACGATACTTTGGCAGACAGCGGCTTCGACGATCTTGAATTGACGGACGGCCTGAACATTCTCACACTAAATGCATATCGTCGTTGGCCCTCAGAGGAGCGCAAATGGACGCCCTATGTTGGCGGCGGCCTTGGCCTTTCAATCCCACATGTGGACGCTGAATTCGCAGGCAGTAACACGTTTGAATATCAAATCACGGGGCCTGCTGCCGCTTGGATGGCGGGGGTCACCTATCCGCTCAACGAGAATTGGTCGGTTTTTGGCGAATACAAAGGCACCTTTTCCTCCAATGATGCATCACTCGAAGGCGGCGGCTCTTTGAAAACAAATATCATCACAAATGCCCTGAATATTGGCGTGAGCTATGGGTTCTAGGGGCCTAAACTTTGTCTGCGTCGCCCTCGTATTAGGCCTGCTCATGGGTTGTGCGCCGCGTGGCGCTCTGACAATCCAGCGCGGGCTAGAAGACCCAACCCAAGTCCAACGGGTCTTTGTCGCCTCTAACCGGGTTGATCCCGGCAGCCTCACAAGCTTTGGGTCCGAACGCAGCACAGTCACAAATTATGGGCGCATCGACCTCTCGATTCCAGAAAATCGCGCACCTGGCTCGGTGACTTTTCCACGCGGAACCGTAAACCCAAAGACGGATTTCTACAGCACGGACGCCGTACGTTACACGAGCGCTCAAGCGTTTTTACGCGCCGTGCGTGCCGAGAGAACCGACCCGCGCCAAGAAACCTTTGTTTTCGTGCATGGCTATAATGAGAACTTGGCGGAGGCCTCGTATCGTCTGGCGCAGATCGCTTGGGACTATGAGGTTCCTTTTCCAGCCGTTGCTTATGATTGGCCAAGTGCTGCCGCCACAAGCGGGTATGTCTACGACCGCGATAGCGTGATTTTTGCGAGGGATGATCTAGAGACCCTTTTGAAAATGCTCACCTCGGACGGGAGCAAAGTTGCTCTGGTCGCCCATTCCATGGGATCGCAATTGGTTATGGAAGTTTTGCGCCAAATCGCGATCAGCAACTCTATGGACATGTCGAAGATCGCGTCTGTGTCTTTGGTGGAACCCGACATCGACGAAGAAGTGTTTGAGCGCCAAGCCTCTCGTATTCCGAACCTTCCTCAACCCTTCTCAATATTTGTCTCCGCCGAGGATGGTGCGCTATTTGCCTCATCCATTTTGACGGGTCGGCTTAAACGTTTGGGCTCTATCCGGGATCCGGAAAAACTCGGAGACTTGCCTGTAAACGTGTTCGATCTGACCGCGCTGGCAAAGCGTGGTTCGCTCAATCACTCCACACTTTTTGAATCGCCAGCGGCTATCGCGCAGATGAAAGAATTGCTCGTGAATGACGAACTGCCAAATTTAGCCGGCACGAGGGTTTTCGAGTTTAAACCGGAATAGTTCAGCGTTAAGGGTAGGCCTTGCTCTAGTTGGGCTTCGTCTCTTGCATAGACGCGCGCGCTTCAAATTCAGCATACCAGGCGGCAAGTTGCGGACGCCCGTCCCGCCAGCTGCGCGCGTCATGGCGCAGGTCAAGGTACCCAAGGGCAGCAGCCACGGAAATATGGCCCATATCCATGGGCCCCGCCAAATGAGACATCCAGCGCACCTCGATGGCCTCCAAAGCACGCGTAACTTTCTGCCACTGCGCTTCAACCCAATCATGCGAGACCTTTTCTAGTGCCTTGACCCGGTGCTCATAGATGATGCCAACAGCTGCATCCGCAATGCCGTCACCGGTGGCCTCAAGTGTTAACGTTTCCCAAATCCGCGCCTCGGGATAAAACTGGGCATTGCTTTGAGCATCGATATAGCGCGTGATCACGCGGCTGTCGTAAAGCGTTGGACCTGAATCGCGGACAAGAGCTGGAATCTTACCGAGCGGATTGGCGATATTGAGCGCCTCTTCGCCACCCAAAGGAGAGGCTGTAACCGCAACTTCTTCGATCGCAACCTGCGCTTCACGCGCCAATATCCGGACCTTGCGCACAAAAGGGGAGGCCGGGGACATTAAAAGTTTCATGTGAGCTACACTCGTTTGACTTTGATGCGACCAAAGGCCGATGCATCGATCTCAAAGCCAGGCCCAGACTTTCCAAGCCGGACCGTGCGAACCATACGCGCGGTGGCATCGGTTTGACCGGGATCACGTCTTACCGCAAATCCTTCTTCCACGTCATCAAGCGCATCTTGCCCGCGTTGATCATAATGCGCTTTTGTCACGTTCCGCGTAAGCGCATAGCTTGCCACTGCAACAGCACCGTAGCGCAGGGCAAGTCCCGCAATGGGAGCGAGGGGTAAAGCCATTGGTCACCTCCTAAGGTACCCCAAGGGTAGGAACCCCAGCGCCCGCTGTCTATGGTTGGGACGCCTTCGGCGAGAGTATTTTTACCAAGAAAAAGGTCAGGCGGGCTGCCAAATGGGATGTTTGACCATAATTTTAGCGAAGACGTCGCTCTCGAGCCAATGCTCTAACCAGGTTTGGAGAGCTGTGCTTGTCGTGGCTTGAAACTGGGCTTTGTCGATATTTGCAAACTGGCGCACAAAGGGAAAAATGGCGATGTCAGTCGCCCGAGGCGCATCAGCCGAGAGAAAGCGGTGAGCAGAAAGCCGGGCGCTGAGTTTGTCCAATGTGGGTTGGGCCTTTAGGCGCTCTACTCTCGGGTCCGAGCCGTAACGCGTATGGTATTTGGTGCGATCGAGCGCTGCTTTGAAAGGCCCATCGATCTCGTCCACCAGCGCCCAATCCTTTTGTGACATGAGCAAAAGGCCCTTTGGGTCGGAGCGCTCAAGCGCCCAAACCATCACATCCCGACTTTCCTCCAAAACGCGGTCTTCGAGCACCAAAACAGGGACAGTGCCTTTGGGTGAAGCACTGAGCATCACCGCGGGTTTATCCCGCAGTAGGATCTCGCGGTGCTCAACCTCAAGCCCAGCATAGGCCAAAGCCAACCTTGCACGCATCGCAAAAGGGCAGCGCCGGAAGCTGTAAAGGACCGGGGTCATAGGCGCTTGACCAATCCCTGGCGCCCTAGATCATAAGCGCGCAAGAAGGCGTGAGACAAGACGCATGCCGTAAGCACCAAGGGAACAAAAGTAAGACAGCGCAAAAAAATCTCATGCAGTGTGCCTATCTGTTGACCATAGAGACGAGGCGCAAACCATGCTGGTTCAAAAACAAACGTCAACACAGCAAGACTTGCAACGTAGGCCAAGTTCCAAATTGGGATCCAGACCAAAGCATATGGCCACGCGGGTTTCTGTGAAGTGGTCCCAGAAAACTGGACAGTCGGCTAAGGTGTATCCCAAACCTTTGAAGGGATACGAGAATGGCGAAGCGCCGAAACTTTACCGATCAGTTTAAAGCCAAGGTGGCGTTGGAAGCGCTGCGTGGCGACAAGA
>JBCDCE010000045.1:0-33338 GCA_039182515.1 Pseudomonadota bacterium
GCTTCATGGATGCTTTTTCCCGTGATGCCTTTCGAGCGGCAGGGGTGGGTGGGTGGGCTGACGGTCGAAAGGCATCATTTTGGCCCAGGCGTCCCGTCGAACTTCTTCTCAAGCGAGGTCCAACAGTCGATGTAATTGTCCTGCATTGGGGCCTCATGGGCCGCAAATTCCGTCAGATGTTGCGGAAAGCGCGTCTCAAACATGAAGCTCATAGTATGATCCAATTTGTCGGGTCCAAGATTAGCATTGGACGCCTTCTCGAAAGCATCTCTATCTGGCCCATGAGGCAGCATCATATTGTGCAGACTCGTCCCTCCGGGAATAAATCCCTCGGGCTTGGCATCGTATTGCCCATAAATATTGCCCATCAGTTCAGACATTACATTCTTGTGGTACCAAGGCGGCCGGAAGGTATTCTCCGCCACAAGCCAACGCTCCCGAAACAGCACAAAGTCAATATTGGCCGTCCCGGGCACACCAGAGGGTGCGGTGAGTACGGTGAAAATAGACGGGTCTGGGTGATCAAATAGGATCGCACCCACCGGGCAGTAGGTTTTCAGATCATATTTGACCGGGGCATAATTGCCATGCCAGGCCACCACATCCAAAGGCGAATGATCGATCTCTGTGCGATGAAACTGCCCGCACCATTTCACCGTCACGGTTGAGGGTGCATCGCGGTCCTCAAAAGCGGCAACCGGGGCTTTGAAATCGCGCGGGTTGGCCAAACAGTTGGCGCCAATCGGCCCGCGATCGGGCAGATCAAAACGTTGTCCGTAGTTTTCACAAACAAAGCCTCGGCATGGGCCTTCAAGCACTTCAACACGGTAAACAAGCCCACGTGGGATAAGCGCAATCTCTTGCGGCCCCACATCTAACACGCCCAGTTCTGTCGAAAACCGTAATCGCCCCTGCTGCGGCACAACCAAAAGCTCGCTATCCGCTGAATAAAAGTAGTCATCCACCATGCTGGCAGTCACAAGATAGATATGGGCCGCCATACCAGTTTGGGTATTTACATCCCCCGCCGTGGTCATGCTGCGCATGCCTGTTAGCCAGGTTAACGGCACCTCCGCCATCGGGACCGGATCCCAGCGATACTGGCCCAAAGAGGTCAGTCCGTCATTCACCGCAGGGGCAGTTTTCCAATAGGGAAGCTCAATACGTTCAAACCGCCTTGTATGGCGCACAGAAGGGCGAATGCGATAGCACCACGTGCGCTCAGGCTTAGGCTGCGTGAAAGCCGAACCAGACAATTGCTCGGCATAAAGCCCATAAGAGACCTTCTGGGGCGAATTCATGCCTTGAGGAAGCGCGCCTGGTAGCGCTTCTGTTTCGAAGTCATTCCCCCATCCCGGCATGTAGCCGTCGGTTAAACCAGACCCAATTGGCGCGCGGGTCAGACCAGAAATATCGCTTTGATCGGTCATGGCACTTCCTTTCGCTGCATCAGTTGGATATTGGTTGCTTTTGTAACTAACAAGTGAAAAACCAATGACCAAAGACGACAGTTTTGATCTTGCGCAATTCACCCCCTATCTGCTCAACATGGCCTCAGAAGCCACAAGTTTGGCCTTTCAAAAACACTACAAAGACACCTACGGCATGCTGCGCACAGAATGGCGGGTCCTGTTTCATTTGGGCAGATACGGCCAGCTTGCGGCCCGAGATATTTGCGATCGTGCGCAACTGCATAAGACGAAAGTGAGCCGCGCCGTAGCCGCTCTCAGAGCCAAGGGCTTTGTTGCCAGAGAAGACGTGGCCGAAGATCGTCGAAGCTCAACGCTTTCGCTGACCAAACGTGGCCAACAGGTTTATAGGGACTTGTCTGAACGCGCCCAAAGCTTTGACGCAAAACTTATGACGCGGTTTTCAACTGACGATAGAGCAAAATTACAGGCGATGCTGAAAGAGTTGATTGGTCAGACGCATGGGTGACGTCTAAAAATTGAGAAAAATGCCAAGCAGATAAACCTAAGCCGTCCATAAAATCGAAATGGAATCAGCAAACAATAAAGGGTGGTAGGGAGAGGGCCGGATCAGTCCCGCGAAATTAGGCCGTACTTACGCAGCTTTACATAGAGCGATTGACGAGAGAGCCCCAGCATTTCAGCGGCGGCTACGCGATTGTTCCGGGTCAATTCAATCGCCGTTTCAATACACATCTTCTCAATCACATCTGTCGTTTCCGCCACGATCTCTTTGAGCGTCGCAGATCCCACAAGCTCCATCACACTGCGCACAGCGTCATCGCTCACCGCAACGCCCGGGCGACGGCTCGCATCCGTGCGGCTCGCATCGCGGATCACAAACACATAGGCGGGCGAATTGCGGTCATTCAGGTATGTTGCCGAAATCTCAACGGAAAGCTGATTGCCAAACTCACCTGAGAGCTTAGTCGCATAGATCCGCATGCTGCCGGCGCTTGAAGCATTCTCCAAAAGCACCTTCAGGTCCACAGTGCCGCGGGTCAGGAAATCGCTCAGGGGGCGGCCTTTGACATTGCTCAAATGCGCCGCATCCGACAGGTTCAAAAAGCTTTCATTGGCCGCTTTGATAACCCCGTGGCGATCACTAAACACAATGGCGTCCACGCCATCGCGGTAGAGCGCTGAAATATCCTCACCCAATTCATCGTTCACCAGATCCACATCATCCGTGAGATCAAGCGTACACAGCAACAAGCGTTCGCCCGCCGCACGCATCAGTTTGGGCGAAATCATCACCCGCTTTTTAGACCGCCGCGTAACCAAAGGCATCGGCATCGCGGTCCCAGAAATGGCGGCATTTGTGATGCTTTCGATCAGCTCACCCCGGCGTCGTCCGTCAAACTCTTGGGCAAAGGCCGCACTGGCCAAATCTTCACGGGCAGCGCCGAGCATTTGGCAGGCCGATTTATTTGCATCCACGATCCGTCCGGAACTGACTGCAACAAAAACCATGGCTTCGCGTGTTGCATCCATGACAGCACGGTAGCGCGTATCAAACTCGCGTTGAGTCTCATAATCGCGCTCCAGAGCCACCTGCGCTTTAACCAATTGTTGTTGCATTTCAGCAATTGGACGCAAATCCCGCCCCAACATGAGCATTGCACCATCCGGACCGATTCGGTGGAAACTATAGCGAATTGGGAATTCTTGGCCTTGGTCTAGGTGATTGAGCTCCGCCATATCGGTGGTCATTTCACCCGCTTCAAAAACCGCCAACTTGGCATCCACTTTCGGCACGCTTTCAGGCGTCAGAAAGTCCCGAACATTCTGCCCTTCCCACATTCGCGCTCGATTGAGAGACCGGCTGTTGTTGTTAATCAAAACTGACAGAATGTTGCCATCCATCGTTACCACAAGCGCGAGATCGGCAGCAGCAGAGATAATGTCGCCCAATACATCTGGGGCAATCAACGGGATGGAACCGCCCGTCCAATATTTCGTGCCCCGGGACGTCATTGCGTTCGATTCTCGTTGGAGAGGATCAAAATCATCTACGTCTCGATCTCTGTAGGATCGGAGGCCATGTGTGGGAGTATCATTCCGCATGAGCGCAAAACTCTTCTTGGGTCTGCTTCGGCATAATCCGCACCGGTCAGTGTTTTTAGATCGTCATGGGTCAGCAAAATAGAGCCACCAATCGCAATTGGCATATTCACATCTGCAGCATTTCGCATATTTACAATCAATTTCCTGAGGCTTTCAAGCCTTTCGCTGCTTGAGGCGGATATCATCACAATATCAAAGGGTTCTTCGAGCAACACTTGCAGCGTTTCGTGGACCTCATATCCAATATGCAGCGTCACGTCGTAGCCCAGGCGCCGCATTTGGCCTGCAGCCACCATCGCGCCAAGGGTGTGGAACTCGTCTTGCCTCACATACATCAAAACAGACGGCGCGTTCGGCGCGGGGCTCCAACCCACTTGCCATTCTGGTGCGATGCTCCGTAAAAGGTTTTGCAAGCGCGCTGAGCCAATTGTGACGTCGGCGAAGCTGGTTTGGTCTTCACACCACTGATCGCCCAGCACACGCGCAGCGGCCGGAACGTAGAGGTCACAGATCTCTTCGCGACGCAAACCACTTGCCAAAAGATGATCAACAAAGGCGAGATGTTTCTTTTGATCACGCGCGATGAGTTGATCACAAAACCGCTTCAACAGCGTCGTGTCCACCAACCTTTCACCGCCTGATTGCCGGGTTGCGACAACCTCAATGACTTGACGTGCAAACACGTCAACAGACGCA
This sequence comes from Pseudomonadota bacterium, assembly GCA_039182515.1. Classification (GTDB taxonomy): domain Bacteria; phylum Pseudomonadota; class Alphaproteobacteria; order Rhodobacterales; family Rhodobacteraceae; genus JBCDCE01. The sequence goes on from JBCDCE010000045.1 coordinate 4,233, forward strand.
GCGCCCTTGGATGCTGACGTCGTCGGTTTTTCGGGACCGGCAGAGTTCGGCCACTTGGCCATAACGCTATCCTTTCGAGCCCCCATCACCTGCGCAAAATGCGCATGGGCCTGGGACTGATTGCCATTCTCTACGACCAAGGTCGTCTTGTCAAAAGACTTCGGCGGTTTCAAAAGATGCGTTCCCTGCTGTGTTAGGCTGTTAACTAGTGCTCTGATCGATGCCATCAAGGCTAAATGTCTATTCTACAAAACATACGTGTGTAAGTTTGTGTTGACACTTTTCTCCCAGCAAGACAGTTTTGTTCAGGAACTGCCTGGCAGGGAGTCGGCTTAATATGTCTGCGCATTCGCTACCAAATGCTGCGCGGAGCGGTCTTTACACGAAGGACGAGCGCGCACGAAGAGATGAAACGGTCTGGACCACGGTTCAGGGCGTTCTTGCGCCGTTTCAGTTTGTCGTTTTCCTAATCTCCTTGGGTCTCGTCTTGCGATATTTGGCCACTGGCGCAGGTTATGAGGCCGCCACACTCTCAATCGTGATCAAAACCGGCGTGCTCTATTTGATCATGATCACGGGCGCCATCTGGGAGAAAATTGTCTTTGGGCAGTATCTTTTTGCCCCGGCATTTTTCTGGGAAGACGTCGTCAGTTTTGGCGTGATTGCCTTGCATACAGCCTATCTCTGGGCGCTCTTCACAGACGCGATGAGCCCAACAGGTTTGATGCTTTTGGCCCTCGCAGCTTATGCCGCATACGTGCTGAACGCCGCGCAATTTCTATGGAAGCTGCGCATGGCCCGGCTTGAAGGATCCCCCTCATGACCGAGCAAAGCCCCCACACCTGCCAAGCGCCTGTGCTCAAAGAACGCGGGCAACACGAGGTGTTCTGCGGCCTCACATCCATCATCTGGCTGCACCGCAAAATGCAGGACGCTTTCTTTTTGGTGGTTGGATCACGCACCTGCGCCCATCTTTTGCAAAGTGCAGCCGGCGTAATGATCTTTGCAGAACCACGCTTTGGCACCGCAATCCTGGAAGAGAAAGACCTTGCAGGCTTGGCCGACGCCAATGAAGAACTCGACAGAGAAGTGGCCCATCTCCTCGCGCGGAGGCCAGATATTCGACAGCTGTTCCTGGTGGGCTCCTGCCCGTCCGAAGTGATCAAGCTTGATCTGGCCCGAGCCGCCGAGCGCCTGTCACAAATCCATGCGCCAAACGTGCGTGTTTTGAACTTTTCGGGCTCCGGCATTGAAACCACCTTCACCCAAGGCGAAGATGCCTGCTTGGCGACAATGGCCGATGTTCTGCCCGCCACGGACGCCCGCCAACTCCTAATTTGCGGCGCCCTACCAGATGTTGTCGAAGATCAAGCCCGCGACCTTTTAGAAGCCATGGGGCTTAAACCAAAATTTCTTCCAGCCCCACGTGCTGAGAGCGATCTTGGTGTTGGACCGCACACGGTCTTTGCCCTCACCCAACCCTTCTTGGGCGACACTCATGCCGCTCTTTTGCGCCGAGGCGCGCGTCACATCCCCGCCCCTTTCCCGTTCGGCGCAGAAGGCACAACCGCTTGGCTGCGCGCCATTTCGCTGGAATTTGGCGTGGACGAAGCCACGTTTGAGGCCGCAACAGCCGCCCCACGCGCCCGCGCTGAAAAGGCCGTGGCGGCTGTATCTCAAAGCCTGCGCGGTAAATCTGTGTTCTTTTTGCCCGACAGCCAGCTTGAGATCCCCCTCGCCCGGTTTCTGACCCAAGAATGCGGCATGACCGCCAAAGAAGTTGGCGCGCCCTTTATTCATAACGCCCTCATGGGCCCGGAGATGAGCCAATTTGCGCCCGATGTGCGCTTCTCTGAAGGTCAAGATGTCGAAAAACAACTCGACCGCGTACGCGACGAGCGTCCAGATCTGGTCGTTTGCGGGCTCGGCCTCGCCAATCCACTTGAGGCCGAAGGGCTCACCACAAAATGGGCAATCGAGCTCGTCTTCAGCCCGGTGCATTTTTACGAACAAGCCGGCGATCTCGCGGGTCTCTTTGCGCGTCCCATAGGCCGCAAGACGCGCCTACATTTGGAGGCTGCGGAATGAGCCTCTTTTTCTTGGCAAAAATACTCCTGCGCGGTACGTCATGAAGCTTTCGGTTTGGACATATGAGGGCCCACCCCATGTCGGCGCAATGCGTGTCGCAACGGCCATGAAGGGCCTGCACTATGTGCTGCACGCCCCGCAGGGCGACACCTATGCAGATCTCTTGTTCACCATGATCGAGCGGCGCGATCACCGCCCTCCAGTGACCTATACGACCTTCCAGGCGCGCGATTTGGGTGCTGATACCGCCTATCTTTTCAAAGATGCGGCCCAAGCCGCTTATGATCGCTTTACACCCGAGGCGATGATCGTTGGGGCCTCCTGCACTGCTGAGCTTATTCAAGACGATCCAGCCGGTTTGGCCGAGACCATGGGTCTGCCTTGCCCTGTCATCCCGCTCGAACTGCCAAGCTATTCGCGCAAAGAGCTCTTTGGCGCAGATGAGACCTTTTTTCAGATCGTCAAAACGTTGGCGAAACCGTTACCGCGCAGCGAGATTGTCTCGTGCAATATCATAGGCCCCACGGCTTTGGGCTTCCGGCACCGTGACGATGTGCAAGAGATCAAAGCCCTGCTCTTGGAAATGGGCATTCGGGTTAATGTTGTGGCGCCCCTCAACGCCACACCCTCAGATATCGCACGGATGGGCGAAGCGCATTTCAACGTGCTCCTTTACCCCGAAACCGCTGAAGCTGCCGCGCGCTGGTGCGAGCGCAATCTAGACCAGCCTTTCACCAAAACCGTGCCCATCGGCGTGTCCGCCACCCGCGAGTTCTTGGCAGAGGTCTCAGAATTAAGCGGTTTGCCTTTTGCCATCGATGAAAGCCGCCTGCGCCTGCCGTGGTGGTCCAAATCCGTGGACAGCACCTATCTCACCGGCAAACGCGTGTTCCTGTTTGGCGATGCAACCCATGTGAAATGCGCCGCTCGTATTGCGCGCGATGAGATGGGGTTCGAAGTGGTGGGCCTCGGGTGCTACAACCGCGAATTTGCACGCGACATTCGCGCTCTCGCTCGGGAATACGGCGTCGAGGCGCTGATCACGGACGATTATCTCGAAGTCGAAGCCCGCATCGATGCGTTGCAGCCTGAGATGATCCTGGGCACCCAAATGGAGCGCCACATCGGCAAGCGCTTGGGCATTCCCTGCGCTGTGATCTCAGCGCCAGTGCATGTGCAAGATTTCCCAGCGCGCTACTCACCCCAAGCCGGGCTTGAAGGCGCAAACGTGATCTTTGACACCTGGGTACATCCCCTGGTGATGGGGCTCGAAGAGCACCTCCTAGCGATGTTCCGGGAGGACTTTGAATTCCACGACGCGGCAGGCCCGTCTCACCATGGCGGCCACGCGCCCAAGCCGCTTGCGGCGGCGAGTGAAGGGGCCTCGTTTCATCAGGGAGGGGCCCCTGAGCGAGGGCCAGTTCCAATAGAAGACGGAAACGTCATCTGGTTAGCTGACGCGGAAAAAGAGCTCAAAAAGATCCCTTTCTTTGTGCGCGGCAAAGCCAAACGCAACACGGAACGATTTGCATCTGAGCAAGGTGTCATCGAGATCAGTGTCGACACGCTCTATGAGGCCAAGGCCCATTATGCGCGATCTTCTTGATCAAACCCCCTACCGCGTGGCCCTTGTCACGCTGGACCGGCATGTCGCCGGATCCGTTACCCGTGTCTTGCCAGAGCTGCAAAAAGACTTCGCGGGTCTTGAGGTCTCGGTCCATGCGGCCGCCGAATGGGGCGAAAGTCCCGAGGCTTTGGCGGAAACCAAAGAGGCGATTGCACGCGCTGACATCATCGTCGTCACAATCCTCTTTTTGGAAGATCACGTTCAAGCCATCCTGCCAGATCTCAAAGCCGCGCGCGCTCGTTGCGACGCACTTTTTGGGCTCATCTCTGACAGCCAGATCACAAGCCTCACCAAAGCGGGCGATTTGGATATGTCCGCACCCATGTCGCCAGCGATGGCTCTCCTAAAGAAGCTAAAGCCCAAATCGACAGGTAAAAAATCTGGCGAAAGCCAGATGAAAATGCTCAAGCGCTTGCCAAAGATCTTACGCTTTATTCCAGGCAAAGCGCAGGATCTGCGCGCCTATTTCTTATCGATGCAATATTGGCTGGGTGGTACGGACGACAACATCCGCGAGATGCTGCGTTTTTTGGTGGCCCGCTATACTGCGCGTCCAGACTGGCAAGTGATCGAAGCTAACGCGCCCATCGATTACCCCGAGATCGGGCTGTATCACCCAAGCCTGTCAGGCACGAGAATTTCTACCGAACTAAGCGATCTGCCCAAGCAAGACGGGCCAACAGTTGGCCTGCTCTTGATGCGCTCTTACGTGCTCTCGCAAGACTGCGCGCATTACGATGCCGTGATCCGCACCTTTGAAAACCGTGGTCTGCGCGTGATCCCAGCGTTCGCGGGTGGTCTCGATGCCCGCCCTGCCGTGGAAACATACTTCAAAGTGGCAGGCATTGATGCACTTGTTTCTCTCACAGGGTTCAGCCTCGTTGGCGGCCCCGCTTACAACGACAGCGATGCCGCCGTTGACATGCTCAAAGAGCTCGATGTGCCCTATTTGGCAGCGCATCCATTGGAATTCCAAACCATCGAACAATGGGAAGCCAGTTCGCAAGGTTTAGGACCAGTCGAAACCACCATGCTGGTCGCGCTTCCCGAAATCGATGGAGCCACCAACCCCACTGTTTTTGCAGGTCGGCACGATAAATCTTGCACGTCAGACCACAAAGCCATGGCGCCCTGCCCTGAACGCATCGAGGCTCTGTCAGAAAAAGCCGCGCGGCTGGTCAATCTGCGCAAAAAGGGAAATGCCGAAAAGCATTTGGCGATTACGCTTTTTGGTTTTCCACCAAACGCCGGCGCTGTGGGAACTGCAGCGTACCTTAGTGTTTTTGAGAGCCTTTGGCACACGCTGCATCGCTTGAAAAAAGAAGGCTACGACATTGAGCCTCCGTCCACTGTGGAGGATTTGAAAACGGCCGTTTTGGAAGGAAACGCGCAGTCATTGGGTCAAGACGCAAACGTGGCAGACAGCTTGGACGCTGATACCATAGTGCGTGACTTGCCTCACCTCTCGGAAATTGAAGCCGTTTGGGGTCCAGCCCCAGGGCGTATACAATCGGATGGACGAGGCGTTTTTATCTTAGGCCATCAATTTGGGAAGGTCTTTGTGGGTGTTCAGCCAACCTTCGGATACGAAGGCGACCCAATGCGCCTTCTTTTCGAGAAAGGTTTCGCACCAACCCATGCCTTTGCTGGGTATTATCATTGGCTCAAACATGTGTTCCAGGCAGATGCAATCTTGCACTTTGGCATGCATGGCGCGCTGGAATTTATGCCGGGCAAACAAGCCGGGCTTGGCGCGCGCGATTGGCCAGACCGGCTGATCGGCGAGGTGCCAAACGTCTATCTCTATGCCGCCAACAACCCGTCGGAAGCCTCCCTGGCGAAGCGTCGCTCCAATGCGGTCACGATCTCCCATCTAACACCGCCATTGGCCCAAAGCGGGCTCTACAAAGGTCTCCAAGCGCTCAAGGATTCCGTGCAGCGCTGGCGTGCCATGGCTCCAAGCGATCCTACAAGAGAGGACCTGCACAAGCTGATCAAGGATCAAGCCAACGCGGTGGATCTAAATGGCCGTGATCCAGATCAACTTTGGAAAGTGTTGTTAGAAACAGAAGACGCGTTGATCCCAGACGGGCTGTACGTCATGGGTCGGCCTTTGTCTGAAGCAGCTCGGGCTGACTATCTGAATTTGGTCAAAGACGCAGACGACGCCACGCGCGCGCGCATGGCCGAAGCCCTGGCGCAAGACAGCGAAATGACTGGTCTGATGCGCGCTTTGAGCGGGCATTTCACACCACCTGTGCCGGGCGGGGATCTCATCCGCAGCCCAGACATTCTGCCCACGGGCCGCAATCTACACGCCTTTGATCCCTTCCGCATGCCCACAGCCTTTGCCTGCCAAGACGGGGCCAAACAAGCGCAGCTCTTACTGGATGCGCAACCTGATCTGCCGCGGACTGTGGCGCTTGTGCTTTGGGGCAGTGACAACATCAAATCTGACGGTGGCCCAATTGCCCAAGCCTTGGCGCTCATGGGTGCAACTCCCCGCTTTGACAGCTACGGGCGTTTGTCGGGCGCGGATCTCGTGCCTCTTTCTGAGCTTGGTCGGCCCCGCATCGACGTGGTCATGACGCTCTCGGGCATCTTCCGCGATCTTCTGCCTTTACAGACCAAAATGCTGGCGGAAGCGGCCTTGAAATGCGCCATGGCGGACGAGCCCACCAGCCAGAACTTCGTGCGCGCCCACGCCCTGGCCTATGCCGCTGAAATGGATGTGAGTCTGGAAGAAGCTGCTCTGCGAGTCTTTTCCAATGCCGAAGGCGCTTATGGCTCAAACGTGAATGCGCTTGTGGATGGCTCGAACTTTGACGACGAAGACGAGCTCGCGGATGCCTATCAAGCCCGCAAGAGCTTCGCTTACAGCACCGATGGCAAATGCGCCTCGAACCCTGCCCTGCTGCAGCAGGCTCTTAAGGACGTCGATGTGGCCTACCAAAACCTCGAAAGCGTCGAGCTTGGGGTCACGACGGTTGATCATTACTTCGACACGCTGGGCGGCATTGCCCGTGCTGTAAAACGCGCCAAAGGCGGCGATGAAGCGCGGGTTTATATCAGCGACCAGACAATGGGTGCGGGCAAAATCCGGACGCTCCAGGATCAAGTCGCGCTCGAGACCCGCTCGCGCAGCCTCAATCCAAAATGGTTCGAAGGCATGCTCGAGCACGGCCATGAAGGTGTGCGCCAGATTGAGGCGCAAGTGACCAACACCATGGGCTGGTCTGCCACCACGGGCCAGGTTGAGCCTTGGGTTTACCAGCGGCTTTCAGAGACCTTTGTTTTGGATGACGAGATGCGCCAGCGCCTGGCCGATCTCAATCCGCAAGCTTCCGTGCGCATGGCAAACCGCCTGCTGGAAGCCTCCGACCGCAATTACTGGACACCAGACGACGAGACCTTGGCCGCCCTGCAAGATGCAGCGGACGCGCTCGAGGATCAGCTAGAAGGGATACCTGCACAATGAGTCCACGCGACGAAATTCCAAGCCTCCGGGGGCAGGACGGCGAAGGCTCCGTTCAGGTCCATCAAGACAGCTCGATGAAAATCGACGGTGCGAAAGTCTTTTCCGTCTACGGCAAAGGCGGGATCGGTAAATCGACCACCTCGTCGAACTTGTCGGCCGCTTTTACCAAGCTCGGCAAGCGCGTTTTGCAGATCGGCTGTGATCCTAAGCACGACAGTACGTTCACGCTGACCGGACAGCTTCAGCCCACCGTGATCGACATTCTGAAGGAGGTCGATTTCCACGCAGAAGAACTGCGCCCTGAAGACTTCGTGACCGAAGGCTACGGCGGTGTGCAATGTGTGGAGGCCGGTGGCCCCCCTGCTGGCACAGGCTGTGGCGGCTATGTGGTTGGCCAAACCGTGAAGCTTCTCAAGCAACACCACATGCTGGATGACACAGACGTGGTGATCTTCGATGTGTTGGGCGATGTGGTTTGCGGCGGCTTCGCAGCGCCTTTGCAACACGCGGACCGCGCCCTCATCGTCACGGCCAATGACTTTGACAGCATCTATGCGATGAACCGGATCATCGCAGCAGTGCAGGCCAAATCCAACAACTACAAAGTGCGCCTTGCAGGCTGTGTGGCCAACCGCTCAAAGGAAACGGATGAGGTTGACCGCTTCTGCGACACCGTTGGCTTCAAGCGCATCGGCCATATGCCCGACGTGGATGCCATCCGCCGTTCTCGCCTCAAGAAGAAAACTCTTTTCGAGATGCCCGATGACGAAGACATCGTGGCCTGCCGGGCCGAATACGTCCGATTGGCGGAAGCGCTTTACAACGGCACCGAGGCGCTTGCGCCCGCGCCCCTGCCGGACCGTGAAATCTTTGAACTTCTGGGGTTTGATTGATCGTGTCCACCTACTCTGAAACCCGCTCCCGCGTGGAGACGTATTTCGATGACACCGCGACCGAGACCTGGGCGCGGCTCACATCAGATGCGCCTGTGTCACGGGTGCGTGCAACGGTGCGTGCGGGCAGAGACCGGATGCGGGACGTGATGCTCGAAACCCTGGGCGATGTGCAAGGCATGCGCGTTTTGGATGCTGGCTGCGGCACAGGTGCTATGACTGAAGAGCTCGCCAAACGCGGTGCTGAAGTTGTGGCCTGCGACATCTCGCCGGCTCTCGTCGACATTGCGCAGAAACGCCTGCCTGACCATCTCAGCGGCCAGGTCACATGGCACGCAGGCGATATGCTGAGCCCAGACCTTGGCACCTTTGATCGCGTCGTCGCGATGGACTCTCTGATTTACTATGAGCGTCCCGATCTAGAGACTGCGCTCAACGGGCTGGCGCACCGCACAAAATCCAATGTGGTGTTCACGCTTGCGCCCAAAACGGCGTTTCTCATGGCGTTCTGGAGTTTGGGTAAGCTCTTTCCGCAAAAAGACCGCTCGCCCACGATGGTGCCACACAACGCACGGCGCTTGAACCTGACCGGGACCCTTTCGCAGATCGAGCGAGTTTCATCCGGCTTTTATATCTCCGAATGTTTGGAGCTGCGCCCATGATTACGCGGCTGCCCATAAAGTGGCTCCCCTTCGCGGATGCTGCCTCTAAAGGTCTTCCTCTGGGCCAGCTTCTGCGGCTGTCGCTTTTCCAGGTTTCTGTGGGCATGGCTGCGGTGCTTTTGTTGGGCACGCTTAATCGCGTGATGATCGTGGAGCTTTCTGTGCCTGCGATGGTCGTGGCCTTGATGATCGCGCTTCCTGTGCTCTCTGCGCCATTCCGCGCGGTGTTGGGTTTCCGCTCTGACACTTACAAGAGCGCATTGGGTTGGAAACGCATCCCATACCTTTGGTTTGGCGCACTTTGGCAATTTGGTGGGCTTGCCATCATGCCTTTCTCGCTTTTGGTACTTTCCGGCCAACAAATGGTCGGGCCGTCTTGGGCTGGCGAAGTCCTCGCAGCCTTGGCCTTCTTGATGACGGGCTTGGGCATGCACATGACCCAAACGGCAGGGCTCGCTTTGGCCGCAGATCGCGCGGATGACGAAACGCGCCCGCGCGTGGTGGCACTGCTCTATGTGATGTTCCTTTTGGGCATGGCCGTGAGCTCACTGATCGTTGGCTGGCTCTTACAAGACTTCTCGCCCTTCCGCCTCATTCGTGTGGTCCAGGGCTGTGCCTTGGTGGGCTTTGTGCTGTGCATGATCGCCCTTTGGAAGCAAGAAAAGCTTGTTCCAATGACAAAGGCTGAGCGCGCTGTAGAAGGCCCCACATTCCGCGAGAGCTTCGGTGCTTTGATGGCGGAAGGCCAAGCTGCGCGCCTGATCTCCGTCGTGTTCTTCGGGACCATGGCCTTTAACATGCAAGACGTGCTGTTGGAGCCTTACGGCGGCGAAATCCTCGGTATGAGCGTCTCGTCCACAACGCTTCTGACAGCTGCTTGGGCGGGAGGCGCTTTGGTGGGCTTTTCGCTTGCCGCACGTTGGCTCAAAGCAGGCCTAAACACCTATCTGATGTGCGCCCGCGGGCTATTGATCGGACTAGCTGCTTTTGCTGCCGTGATCTTCGCGGCCCCACTCAATTCAGCCCCGCTCTTCTTTGTTGGCTCGACGCTCATTGGCTTGGGCAGCGGGCTCTTCGCTGTGGCTACGCTGACCGCCGCCATGACGCTCTCGGACAAAGGCCGCGGCTTGGCACTTGGCGCTTGGGGAGGGGCTCAAGCCACAGCTGCAGGCTTGTCGATCGCTATTGGCGGGACAATCCGAGACCTCGTGAACGCAGGCGCGGCCAAAGGGGTCTTTGGCCCCGGCATGACGGACGCCGCAACCGGCTACTCGGTCGTCTACCACATCGAAATCGCCCTTATTTTTGTAACCCTCATCGTACTTGGCCCATTGGTACGGCGCGGGCAAACCAATCCGGAAAATCGCCAGATCGGCCTGGCCGATTTTCCAACATGACCTACTGAAGGAGAGGAGACGTCCATGGCTGGCATCGTCGGTAATGTAGATTTCGCGAGCGTCGCGATTTGGGGATTTTGGGTATTTTTCGCCCTGCTGGTTTTTTATCTGCAGACGGAAAATATGCGAGAAGGCTATCCCCTAGAAGATGACGCGGGGGAGCCCTCCGCAAACCAAGGGCCCTTCCCAGTGCCCTCACCCAAAACATTCAAGCTGAACCACGGTCGTGGCGAGGTGATGGTACCAGGGCCTGATCGCCAACGGCGCACGGATCTGGATCCCAAGCACGGCAAAATGAAGCAGGTTTGGGACTATCCCGGCCAACCTTATGAAGCCACCGGCGACGCCATGATCGACGGTGTTGGCCCCGCCGCTTGGGCAAATCGCCAGGATGTGCCTGAGCTTGATGGCAAAGGTCATCCAAAAATCGTGCCCATGGCCGGTCTTGACGGCTTTGCTGTGAGTGCTGGGCGCGACCCACGCGGCATGCCTGTGATGTCAGGGGACGGCCATGTTGTGGGTGAGATCACCGACATGTGGCTCGATGAGCCTGAGCAGCTCGTGCGCTATCTTGAGTACAAACTCACAGGCGATCACGGCTCCGGCACGCGCCTTGTGCCAATCCAATTGGCCAAAATCCAATCAGACAAAGTTGCGATCCGCTCGATCTACGCGAGCCATTTCGCAAATGTCCCAAGCCTGAAGTCCAAGACCCAGGTGACTCTGCTCGAAGAAGACAAAATCTGTGCCTACTACGGCGGCGGCAAGCTTTACGCGGATGCCTCGCGTCTCGAAGCGCAGATCTAGGACGGCACCAAAAGTGCGTGCCGGCTCTTCCGGCGCGCACATGACAGATGTGGAATAAGGAGGCCCCAGCCATGGCCGCACAGACAACACAAGATTTTGCTTTCGACCCCGCACCCGGGCTGTCGCACAATCTGCCCAAAGGGGAAGAAATCCTCTGGCAAGGCCGCCCTTCGTGGCGCGCTTTGGCAGTGGAAAGCTTCGCGCTGAAATGGGTCGCGGGATACTTTGTACTCCTCGCGATTTGGCGCGGTGTCTCCCTTTTGGACGTTGTCCCTCTTGCGCAAGCTCTCTTCGCCACACTGCCAATTTTGGTGTTGGGACTGCTCGCAATTGGGATTTTCACCCTGATTTCTTGGATGCAGGCAAGGGCCGCGATCTACACCGTCACGACGGGGCGGATTGTGATGAAAATTGGCGTGGCCATGCCCGTGACCTACAACCTGCCCTACGGTCAAATTGCGAATGCAAATCTCGATCTGCGCAGCTCGGGCTTGGGCACAATCGCTTTTGAGACCCTTGGTAAGATGCGCTTCAGCTACCTCTTATGCTGGCCTCATGTCAGGCCTTGGAAGACCAAGAAGCCTCAGCTGGCCCTGCGTCTCATCCCAGAGGCCGAAAAGGTGGCTGGGCTAATCGCCGAAGCCGCTGAGACCCGTGTTTCAACACCTCAAGTGCAGCGCGCTCCTGCGGGCGCTGCGGTTGCAGCGGAGTGAATGCCATGAGCCAGAACTCTGTTGATATCGCCGATCGCCGCAAACTGAATGAGCGCGACAAGGAAATGATCCCCACCGTATTGGTGCGGGCCATGTTTGGCTTGGCCTTGCTGTCGCTTGTCCTTGTGACCTTCTCTGTGCTGACAGACAGGCCTCATTCGGCCGTTCCACCCATCACAGACGTGGCCAAGGAGCGCAGCTTCATTCTGGAGGCCAATGACGAGGGCTATGCCTTTGTGAAAGGCACCGACGGCGCTCTCATTGCAGAACTTGACCCAGATCAAGGCGGGTTCATCGCGGGCGTGGTCCGCGGCGTTAGCCGCAAGCGCATCGTCGCCCAAGCTGAACAAGACGCACCTGTACGCCTTGTTCAATTCACCAACGGCCGGATCATGCTCTTTGACGACGCCTCCAACTTCCAGCTGGATCTGAACGGGTTCGGCGCAAAACATCACGCAGCCTTCGCCAAGCTGTTTGATCTCTGATCCAAAGGGGAACCGGACTATGGGACTATTCACCCGAGAGACAAAAACAGTGCCCTGCACTGTCACCATCAGCCACAAGTTCGAAGAGCTCTCTGCGCATGTGCGCTTTAACGACGGCTCCGTTGTGAACCCTGGCGACACCGTAGAGGTGCAAGGCAGCGAGATCATGGCGCCTTACGGCGAAATGGTCAGCGAAGACCGCATCGCAGTGATCACCCGCGCCAACCTTTTGGAGCGGCTTTGGACCCGTGCAACCGGGGACCTGGAGTTCATAGAGCTCTGCGAATTTTCCTTCAGTGAAGAGGTGATGTCATGAACATGCAAAACCCAAAGGCGTTGAACGGCCATCACTCCGAGACGTCGCGCCATGGCACGAATGAAGCGAATATTGCTGTCGACAGCAGCGAAAAGGCCACCGATCTGGCCATGCAAGACACGTTGCTGACGCCGCGCTTTTACACCACCGACTTTGACGAGATGGACGCGATCGACGTGAGCCCAGTGCGCAGCGATTGGGACCAACTCATCGGAGAGATGGTCTCAGATCCGAACAAGGGTCACTTCAAGAAAAACGAAGACTGGGACAAAGTGGATTGGGACGGCATGGAGCCCAAGCTCAAAGCTGAGTTCATCGACTTTCTTGTCTCCAGTTGCACAGCCGAATTTTCGGGCTGCGTGCTTTACAAAGAGATGAAACGGCGCGGCAACAACGACGATATCACCCAACTTTTTGGCCTCATGGCACGAGACGAGGCGCGGCACGCTGGCTTCATCAACGATGCTCTGCGCGAAGCGGGCATTGCGGTGAACCTGGGCTTTCTGACCCAGAAAAAGAAGTACACCTACTTCCGCCCGAAGTTCATCTACTACGCCACTTATCTCAGCGAAAAGATCGGCTACGCGCGCTACATCACGATCTTCCGGCATTTGCAGGAGAACCCTGACAAGCGCTTCCACCCGATCTTCAAGTGGTTTGAAGAATGGTGCAACGACGAGTTCCGCCATGGTGAAGCCTTTGCGCTTTTGATGAAAACAGACCCAAAGCTCACCTCAGGGGGCAACGTTTGGTGGATCAAGTTCTTCCTCACGGCCGTTTACGGCACGATGTGGGTGCGCGATCACCAGCGTCCTGAGTTTCACAAAGCTTTGGGGGTCGATGAGGCCTGGTACGGTATGGAGGTCTATCGCAAAACCTCCGAGATCTCCAAACAGGTCTTCCCGATCACGCTCGACATTGATCACCCGGCCTTCCGCCGCAACCTCGACCGGCTCAACGATGCCAACATCCGCATCGCAGACGGCAAGAAAGAAGGCGGCGTAGGCGGCAAGATCAAACAGTTCAGCGGTATGGCCGGCGCGGGTCGCGCCTTCTTGGGGCTCTTCATGATCCGCTCCATTCCAAACGAATTGCCCGAAAGCTCAATGATGGAGCCTGCCTACTAATGTTTGCTTCGGCCTGGATCGCAGCCCTTGGGGCGCTTTTTGTCTGGTGGTTTTCCACCGGCGCGATCCTGTGCTTGGTCAAACATGGCGACAAATGGGGTGGCGAGTGGCCACTCCGCCTCACTTTCTGGGCTTTGCCGATGCTTTTTATGGGGGCAGGGCTCATGCAGGTTAGCGCCAATTGGCTCACGCCTCTTGGAGCCTATATGGGCTTTGCCAGTGCAATTTTCCTTTGGGGATGGATTGAGCTTGCGTTTTTATCCGGCGTGATCACCGGCCCCAATCAAACCCCCTGCCCTGAAAACGTTCCCGGCTGGGAGCGCTTTATTCGCGCCTGGGGCACCTTGGCTTATCACGAGATCATGCTTGTTGGGTTCTTGGTAATCTTGTGGGCCTTTCAGATCTATATGCTGAACCACATCGCGCTCATGACTTTCGCAGTTCTTTACATGGCGCGGCTCTCAGCAAAGCTAAACCTCTATCTGGGCGTGCCGCGGATCAACACAGAGTTTTTGCCCAAAGCGCTCACACATTTGCCCAGCCACTTCCGGCATCGGCGGCTCAACTGGCTCTTTCCGGTCTCCGTCACAGCCCTGACAGCACTTAGCGCTTACTTTGGGTTCTGCCTATGGAGCGCGGTCTCGCCTTTCGAAACCGTGGGCTTCTCGCTCCTCACTGCCATCACTGTGCTCGCAACATTCGAACACTGGGTGATGATCCTACCTGTCCCTGACGACAAACTATGGCGTTGGATGCTGCCATCCCAAGCGCCCAAAAATACCACTTCAACAAGGACTGCGCCATGACGACGAATTTCGACGCATTGTTCAACGAACAACTGGACCAACTCAAAACGGATGGAAACTACCGTATTTTCGCCGAGCTTGAGCGGGTCTGTGGTAAATTTCCCAAAGCCAAAGAACACCGCGAACATGACCCACGCGATGTGACCGTGTGGTGCTCGAACGACTACCTGGGCATGGGCCACCATCCAGATGTGATCAAAGCGATGACACAAACCGTTGAGATGTGCGGCACGGGCGCAGGCGGAACCCGCAACATTTCCGGCAACAACATCCATCACCTCGCCTTAGAAGACGAGCTTGCTGATCTGCACGGCAAAGAAAGCGCGCTTCTTTTCACCTCTGGTTATGTGTCGAACTGGGCCTCACTGAGCACTTTGGGAAGTCGTCTCCCGAACGCCGTGATCCTCTCTGATAGCGAAAACCACGCCTCTATGATCGAAGGCATTCGCCACAGCCGCGCGGAAAAGAAGATCTGGAAGCATAACGATGTGGACGATCTGGATCGTAAGCTCAGCGATTGCCCGGCGAACGCCACTAAGATTGTGGCCTTTGAAAGCGTCTATTCCATGGACGGTGACATCTGCCCCATGAAAGAGATCGTGGAATGCGCGGAAAGCCATGGCGCCCTTACCTATCTTGATGAAGTGCATGCCGTGGGCATGTACGGGCCGCGCGGCGGCGGCATCTCAGAGCGCGAAGGTCTGCAAGACCGTATCACATTGATCGAAGGCACGCTCGGCAAGGCCTTCGGCGTTGTGGGCGGCTATGTGACCGGCTCTAAGGCCCTCACGGATTTTATCCGCTCCTTTGCCTCAGGGTTCATCTTTACGACCGCCCTGCCCCCTGGCGTTGCGGAAGCCGCACGGACGTCTATCCACCACCTGAAAAACTCGGACGTGGAGCGCATGGGACAGCGCCGCCAGGTAGCGCTTTTGCGCAAGCGATTGGATGAGAAGGGCATCCCGCATTTGATGAACAACAGCCACATCATTCCGGTGATGATCAAAGACCCCGTCAAAACCAAGATGATCTCTGATTATCTCATGGATATGTTCGGGATCTACGTGCAACCCATCAACTATCCAACAGTGCCAAAAGGCACAGAGCGACTGCGCTTCACGCCTGGTCCGTTGCACACAGATGCCGATATCGAGCACCTCGTACAGGCGCTTTCAGCGCTCTGGACGCAATGTGCCATTGCTCATGCAGTGGCTTAAGCAGGCCGCTTCACTTGATATTGAATAGCAAAGGTCAAAAACCTTAGCTTTTTTGCTGGACGGTCGACCGCGGTACACTACCTCTGTGGACGACGAAATTGGGAGAACTCTAATGAAAACTACGCGTCGCGAACATTTGGCCTTGTTGGGTGGCACGGCACTTGCTGCATTTGCCCCGGCTGTGAGCTTTGCAGAAAGCCACGCTACCGAGCCTAAAGTGATCGAAGTGTTGATGCTCAACGCCGATCCTGAGAACAAAAAAGAGCGCCAGGTCTTTGTGCCTGCTGTTATCCGCGCCAACGTCGGTGACACCATCAAGTTCATCTCTGAAAACCCAGGTCACAACGCCCAGGTCGACAAGAAAATGATGCCTGAAGGTGGTACCGAATTCAAAGGCCGCATCGGCAAAGACGTCGAAGTGGTGATGGAAGTAGAAGGCGCCTACGGCTACCAATGCCAGCCACACGCCTCTGCAGGTATGGTCGGTCTGATCCTCGTCGGTGATGTTTCCGGCAACTATGAAGCGATCAAAGAAGTGCGTCAGCGCGGCAAAGCCAAAAAGCGCTACCAGGCTTACTTCGAAATGGCAGACGCAATGCTTGCTGAAGAAGCTGCAAACGCGTCCTAAGCTGCCGCTACGAGATTTGAGCTCGCGCGCGCGCCGCGCGGGCCATCCCCCAGGCCGAACGGCCTGAAACGGCGCTAAGAACAACCAAGAGCGCCAAACCTATGAACCCCCACTTTTGATGAAATCTCGCTTCCAAAGGCGAAAGGCCTTCAAGCATGATTGCGCTGCCGGGTGCGATGTTTTGCTTGCTTGAATGCAGAAATTCACCACGCAAGTAGCTGTGGGTCGTGACCACCATCTCGCGATTAAGCGGCAAAGTGATCTCTAAGTTTTCATACCCTTGGGTAGGATAGGCAATGAAGCCTGCATAGCTGTGCAAGGCCTCCAGAGCCATCGGACCGGGGTCTGGCACATTGCAAACGGACATCGCAATGGAGCCATCCACCGGCTCTACAAAGGGCAAAAGATCCGTCTTAGGATGTACCATCATCGACATCGCCTCGAAAACGGTCGGCTGACCGCCGACGGCAAACTCAACTTCTTGAATGAGCCAATCCGCCTGAACAGCCGTGCCAATGCGCAGCTCTTCAAACGAAACGGTCCCATCGAGCGCCACAAGGCCCTTGGGCTCCACCCCAAAAAGGGGTGTGATGGTTTCACCCGCGACGCTCACAAAGAACTCGATTGCATCTTCATCGCGGTCCACGATGAGGGTGATCTCATCTGAAATCGCAGGGCTTGCGAAAGAGAGCGCCACGAGGCAGGCACAAGAAAAGAGCGTTCGTATCATGCGCAATAATCTAGCGGCTTTTGGGCAAGGATCAATTCACGGCCACGTCACCATTTGCAGGATCTAGTGAACCCAAAAACGATTGCGAATCATCCAATATCCAAGTGCAGCCTCTGCCGATCAAATCTTCAAAAAGCTGCATTTATTCGCAAAAGGTCTGCCCGTAAACCTCAACTTCTTAGGAAAATGCCTAAAATTAGGTCTTGCCGAAACCGGTTTCGGCTTCCCATCATAGCACATGGAAAACTTAGCTGCCCCTACAACACCTGTCAGACTTGCCCCCAGGAGAGTGACAATCACCGACCTGGCAGAGCACCTCGGCATGACAAAAGGGACCGTCTCCCGGGCACTCAATGACTACGCAGATATCTCTGAAACAACCAAGACCCGCGTGCGCAGGGAAGCGGATCGGATGGGCTACCGGCCTCATGCTCAAGCGCAGGCTGTACGCACGGGGCGCGCCAAAAGCATTGGCCTGGTCTTGCAAATCGACGAACACGACGGCCAATCGCCTTTCCTCAAAGACTTCATTGCAGGTCTGACCGGGGCCACGAGTGAAATCGGCTGGACGCTGACTGTGGGCTCCGCCACCTCCGACGACGACATGATCCAGACCATGGCGCGCATGGTCGACGAGCGCAAAGTTGATGGCTTTGTCCTGCCCCGCGCGCGGGTCAATGATCACCGCTTGAACTACCTTACTTCGCAAGGGGTGCCCGCAATCCTTTACGGTCGTTCGAACTTTTTTGCAGAAGATACAGCTGCTTATTTCGATATATCAGGCGAAGATGCGATGGAAGACGCAGTCATGCGCTTGCACGCGCTGGGGCATAACAGGATCGGATATGTCGGCGGGGTTGATGTCTTTAATTTCACACATCTGCGTCATGAAGGTTACCGCGAAGGTTTGGACAAAGCTGGGCTGGACTACGACGCAGGCTTGGTGCGTTGGGGCGCTCGCACAGCACAAGACGGCGCCGACGCCTTTCGCTCCCTGATTGAAAGTTCTAAGCCCCCTACGGCTGTTGTTTTTTCAACAGATGAGACCGCCCTAGGCGCCTATCACGTTGCCCGCGACTTGGGGTTGCGGATCGGCGATGATGTTTCTGTTGTAGCCTATGACGGCATCCCAGAGGCAGATCACAGTGATCCATCCTTGGCCACCTACCGCGTCGACAACCGGAGCGCAGGTCACAAACTCATTGAAATGCTGAAAGCGATCATAGACGGCGCACCAGCACCATCTCAAAGGCTGCTCGAGACAGCCAAATTCCATGCAGGAGGGTCGATTAGTGCCCCCCGCCGCACCAGCGAGGAGCTGCGCGCGTATATTTTATGACCATCATCAAAGATCCAGGGAGGAATTGATCTGATGACTAAACCAACCACCTTTTGGCTGACAGCCACAACAGCGCTCACATTGAGTGCTTTTGCGGCACAAGCGGACCTGCGCTTCTGGACAACAGAAGAACAGCCCGAGCGTTTGGCCAAACAACAAGAGATCGCTGAAGCCTTCGAAGCTGCCACCGGCACCAAGGTTGAAGTGATTCCAGTCACTGAAAAAGACTACGGCACACGCGCAACAGCGGCGTTTGCGGCGGGCGACCTACCTGACGTCATCTACTTCCCACTGCAGTACGGTCTGCCATGGGCAGACGCCGGCATTCTAGACACTGAAGCGGCCAGCGACGTGATCGAAGATCTAGGCGCCGACACCTTCTCCGCTGGTGGTCTGAACATGGTTGCCACAGATGGCGGCTACGCAGGCGTGCCAGTTGACGGCTGGACACAGCTTGTTGTCTACCGCAAAGACAAATTCGACGAGATGGGCCTTGCCGCGCCGTCCAGCTACGAAAACGTGCTGGCCGCGATCGAAAAGCTCCACAACCCACCATCGATGTATGGCTTCGTGGCGCCAACCAAAGTGGACGAAGGCTTCATGAGCCAAGTGCTTGAGCACGTGTTCCTGGCCAATGGTGCAACACCCGTAAACGCAGACGGTTTCAAAGGCTTTGATGAAGCCAAAACCACTGAAGTACTTGATTTCTATAAAGCAATCACAGCCGCTTCGCCTCCCGGTGAACTTTACTGGAAGCAATCGCGCGAGCTTTACTTCTCGGGTCAAGCCGCGATGATCATCTGGTCACCGTTCATTCTCGACGAACTGGCCGGCCTGCGTGACAGTGCCCCGCCCACCATTAATGGCGATCCACAAACACGTGATCTGGCAAATGTCACAGGCATCGTAACCAACTTCTCTGGCCCATCGAACCCCGATGGGGCCGCTTGGGGTGACGTCCGCTACTACGGCATCACAAACGACGCTGACACAGACGCCGCCATGGACTTCGTGAAGTTCTCGATGGAAGAGGGCTACGGCCAAACACTTTCCATCGCACCCGAAGGCAAATTCCCTGTGCGCCCTGGCACCGCGGACGAGCCTACAAAGTTCAAAGACCTCTGGGCGACCCTGCCTGTGGGTGTGGACCGCAAAGCGCCATTGGGTGAGCTCTACGCACAAGAAATGATCGACGAAATCGTCGGAGGCTTGGATGTGGCTCAGCGTTGGGGTGTTTCGGAAGGTCAGCTTGGTCTGGCATCCAAACTCATCAACAGCCAAGCGATCAACCGCGTTGTTCGCGAGTTCATCGACGGTGAAATCGACGCATCAGCGGCGATTGCGAAGATGAACGACGAGTTGAGCAAGGTTCAGTAACCTCGCTTTCCTCCCGGGAGTGGGGCCACGGCCCCCTCCCCTCTCCTTTAAATTTTGAATTTTCCTCTGCAACCTTCAAACCGAGGTTCACCAGATGTCTGCTGCCACCCCTCCTACCGCGAAGGGGGCTCTTGCCAAGCGTGAAGCGCGATTGGCCTGGGGGCTCTTGTCGCCAACGATCATAAGCGTATCCCTGGTCGTGATTTTGCCGCTCTTGGCAATTTTCTGGATCAGTGTGAAACCCGTAAAGTTGGGAGATCTGCGCCCACCGACCTTTGTGGTCAGTGAATCCTTGCGGGTCCGTGGGGATGTACCCCAAATCGATTATCGAGTGAGGAACTCCAGCCAAGATAAAATGGTCACTGGAGCCAGCTTCACCGATACAATCCCCGAAGGCGTTACGTTTCTGAGTGATCTACCAGCGGCCTGTGGCCTGTCGGGGCGCACCCTGACATGCGATTTTGGCGACATCGAAGGCAGATTTCGTGATCGGTACCGCCTTAACATCGACTACAGCGGCGATCTCGAGGCGCTTGAAGCGGAAGTGGAAGGCACTGAGCCCAAAACCACTGGACGTGGCGACAACATTTTGACGAACTCGACCTTCACCTTTGAGAACTTTGCCCGTGTTTTTGACGGGGACGAGTTCTGGCAGGTGCTCTGGGTAACGATGTTCTACACGGTATTTGGCACCGTTGGTGCACTGCTTGTGGGCCTCTTTGCAGCGCTTCTCTTGGACAAAAGCTTCAAGGGCCAAGGTATCTTGCGCGGCCTTTACCTCTTTCCTTACGTGGCGCCGATTATTGCGGTGGCCTTCACCTGGGTCACACTCTTTGATCCCTTCTCAGGCTCCGCCAATGCGCTTTTGTTGCAAATGGGCGTAACAGATGAAGCGATCAACTTCTTTGGCCAGCGCCCACTTGCGCTCATCATGGTGACGATCTTCGAGATTTGGCGGTACTTCCCGCTCTCGTTCCTCTTCATCCTGGCGCGGATGCAATCCATCGACACGGATATGTATGAAGCGGCTGACATGGACGGCGCGAGCCCTTTCCAGCAGTTCTGGTATCTTTCGGTGCCACAGCTGATGGGGATCCTTTCGGTACTGTTCCTCTTGCGCTTCATTTGGACCTTCAACAAGTTTGACGACATCTTCTTGCTGACAGGCGGTAACGCAGGCACACGGACGCTCACTGTGAACGTCTATGAGCAAGCCTTTGCGATCTCCAACATCGGCGCGGGTGCTGCTGTTGCCGTGGTGATCTTCGCCTGCTTGCTGCTCTTTAGCGTCTTCTTCTTCAAATTTATGAGCCAGGAGGAAGGACTATGAACATGTTTCGTCATGGATATGTCTCTGGGCCGATCATTGGCGCTCTTTGGCTGGTGGTAATCTCAACAACTGTTGCTGTGGCGATGTCTTTCGCCACAGGCGACGCTTTTCGCCCCTCCATCCTGCTGTCGATCTTTTGGGGGGCCATTGCAGGGGCCGCAACAGTGACTGTGCTCAAGCAATTTGGGCCAATGGTTGTTGCAGGAGCACTTGCGCTGGCGGTTGTGGTTTTGACCCTCATTGGGTTTGGGCCACTAATAATCGGCGAAGAGGTTACCCTCTTTAGCCGCCTTGTGGGGGCGCTGATCTTGGCGCTGAGCTTCGGGATTTCGCTTGTGAAGATCTTAGAAGACATCCCCCCTGCCCCGCTGAACCGGCATGAGTTTGAAGAAACGTGGATCCGGTTCCTCACGGGCTTTGGCTATATTTTCTTCACGGCCATCGTGCTCATCCCCTTCTATGTGATGGTGATGACCTCGCTGAAATCCCAACAGGCGCTGCTGCAAAACCCGCTCGACTTCTCGATCGACTTCAGCGGTGATATCTTCCGCAGCTACCGAGAGCTCTTCTTGGACTTTAGTTTCGGGCGCTACCTTTGGACCTCGTTCTATGTATCGTGCCTGACGGTGTTCATCACTTTGGCCTTTTCGGTGCCTGGGGCCTATGCGGTGGCGCGGTTGCGCTTTACCGGCCGCGCGGCCTTCTCGCGCTCAATCCTGTTGATCTATATGGTCCCAATGATCGTTTTAGCTTTGCCGATCTACATCGCCTTTTCGATGACGGGTCTGCGTAACTCGGTCTTTGGGATTGTCCTGATCTATCCGGTAACGACGATCCCTGTGGCGCTTTACATGCTGCAAGGCTACTTCCGCGGTCTGCCAGCAGAGGTGGAAGAAGCCGGACTTATGGACGGGCTCTCAAGGCTCCGTGTGATCTGGAAGATCACATTGCCTCTGAGCTTGCCGGCCATGGCCTCTGTCTCGCTGTACGTGTTCATGATCGCTTGGAATGAATTCCTTTTGGCATTCATGCTTTTGGACGATCCTTCGAAGTTCACGCTCACCAGAGGTGTTGCAATGCTCAACTCCTCTGAGATCCCGAGACAACACCTGATGGCAGGTGCTGTTATTGCGACGGTTCCGATCATGGCGCTCTTCCTTGGACTTGAGCGGTTTATGACCAAGGGTCTTACGGCCGGGAGTGTGAAAGGATGACCATGCAAACCAACATGGACAGAGAAGCCAAGGCCATTTTGCTCGCCAATGATCGTGGGGGTTACACGATCCCCACGGAAGGCCTCTATCCTTACCAATGGAACTGGGACAGCGCCTTTGCCGCTTTGGGCTTTGCCGAATTTGACCTCGCACGGGCATGGGAAGAACTAGAGACGCTCTTTTTGGGCCAATGGAGCGATGGGATGGTGCCCCATATCATCTTCCATAAACCTGACCCTCGGTATTTCCCTGGGCCGGATGTGTGGGGCGGCATTGGACCGATCCCTTCGTCTGGGATCACGCAGCCTCCAATCGCACCCGTTTTCGCGCGGCGCATCTATGAGAAAAATCCAGAAGTGGGTCTTGCAAAGGTGAAAGCGCTCTACCCCAAGATGGTTGCTTGGATGGATTGGTTTATGGCCTGGCGGCTTGATCAGGGGGCTGTTTGCACCACACATCCATGGGAATCTGGGCGTGATAATTCACCCGATTGGGACACGGCTATGAACCTCATCGACCCTGTTGATGTAGGTGAATACCAACGTCGCGATCTGAGCCATGTAGATGCGGATATGCGGCCCAAGAAATGGGATTACGACCGCTACATTTGGCTCGTAAATCAAGGGCGTAACAACGATTGGGACCAAGAGAAACTCCTGGAGTCGAACCCTTTCCGTGTGGCAGATCCCACCATGACTTTCACAGTCATGCGCGCCATGCGTGACGTGATTGCTCTGGGTGAGATCATTGGCGCGGACGTATCCAAACAAATAACGGATCTTGAGGTTCTCGAGGCCGGCGCTGAAACGATTTGGAACACAGAGCTCGGTGCCTATGATGCACGCACAGTAGCCACAGGCAGCTTTACCGGTGTGGCGTCAAACGCCTCGTTCTTGTGTTGGTATGGTGGTCTCAAAGCAGAACGGGCGCTGACGCGTTTGGACAAAACCTTAGCCAAAACCCCCTACCCCGTTCCAAGCCACGATCCAGACAGCCCACGGTTTGACGCCATGCGGTACTGGCGCGGTCCGTCTTGGGGCTTCATGAACATGCTGATTGGCCTGGGGCTCGAAGAGCAAGGCCATGCGCAAAGCGATCAGATCCGTTTGGCCACGCGCCGTCTCATCGGAGATTACGGCTTCGCAGAATATTTCAATCCATTAACGGGGGCACCCGCTGGGGGCCAATCCTTTACCTGGACAGCAGCCGTTTGGCTGACTTGGGCCAGTCCAACCAAAGAGGTTTAGCACATGGGACAGATTAAGCTGAATGCCATCGAAAAATGGTACGGGGATGTGCAAGTTATCAAGGGTGTTGATCTCGAAATCGCAGATGGCGAGTTCGTTGTCTTTGTGGGCCCATCGGGCTGCGGGAAGTCAACGCTTCTGCGTATGATCGGCGGCCTTGAGGATATTTCGCGCGGTTCGCTTGATATCGATGGAAAAGATGTAACCGACCACCCTCCCGCCAAACGTGGCCTGGCCATGGTGTTCCAGTCATATGCGCTCTACCCGCACATGAGCGTCGCCGACAACATGGGCTTTTCACTCAAAACCTCTGGTGCGCCAAAGTCTGAGATTGATGAAAAAGTTGGACAAGCGGCTCAAATCCTCAAGTTAGAGACTTATCTTGAGCGCCGTCCCAAAGATCTCTCAGGCGGTCAGCGTCAGCGTGTGGCCATCGGGCGGTCGATTGTGCGGGATCCCACAGCCTTCCTCTTTGACGAACCTCTGTCGAACCTCGACGCGGCATTGCGCGTGGAAATGCGCTATGAAATCGCTCGGCTGCACAAGTCTCTGGGCCGCACAATGATCTATGTGACCCACGACCAAGTTGAAGCCATGACACTCGCGGATCGTATCGTAGTTCTGGAGTTCGGCAAAATCGCGCAGGTCGGCTCGCCGCGTGAGCTCTATGAAAACCCCGCAAACCTCTTTGTGGCGCAGTTCATCGGTTCTCCAAAAATGAACGTTGTCGATCTCGCTCATGTCACGGGCAATGCCAATGCGCCTGCCGGCGCTGTCCAAGTGGGCGTGCGTCCAGAACATCTAACCTTTGGTCCGAGCGGCTCTGGCCTCTTTGACGGCACTGTAGAGCTCGTGGAGTACCTAGGCGCAGACGAATACGTGCTGCTCGACTGTGGGCCCTTGGGGCAAGTCACACAGCGCACCCATGGTGTCAGCGATGTGAAACCCGGTGATGTTGTTGGCCTGCAGCCACATGACGGCTGGACACGCTTTTTCAATGCTGACGGGTTGGCTGTCCGCTAAGCCACCACATCGACATAACGAAGCTTTGGATCGGTTCTTTGACACGCATCAAAGAGCCGACCCATGAGGTGTGTTTTGACGTACTCAGCATGGAATTTAGAGGGCGCTTCCAATATAAGCTTTGTTTGGCTCTGTTCCGCCGGTTTGAGACTAGCAAACCAGGCCTGAAAGAGCGCAGCGTCTTGCGCATAGAGCCGATCGCAAACATTCCCCCATAAGCTTTCCTCCCCCTTCTCAGACCCGCTCTGTAGAGGGCTTTCCAAGTTACCTTGGCGCGAAGCTAGAGTAATCACGTTCGTTGTGGTTGCGGCGGCAGGCGTTTGCTCCATACGCGCAACAAAGTCAGGTCCAACCTTCGAATGACTCTCTTGGGTCGAGGCAAAGATCTGATCAATTGAAAGTCCGTATTCGGTCACACGGCCTCGTGCGCCTGGACGCTTTACATAGAGCCAACCTTTAGATTTGAGCACTGACATTTCACGCTTCACAGTTCGGGGATCCACAGACCACAAAGCTGCTATTTCTACCTGCCCAACGGTCAGTTTGTTTTGCTGCCAGTTGTAACGAGCAAAAATCAGTGTCAGAAATCTGAGGACACGTCGCTGATCTGTTTTACCAAGTGCGAGCGCATAAGACCCCATCGCAGTGATAAGATCATACTTAGCGCTCGCGGCACTTGAGCCGGTGACACGAAGAGCCATTTGAGTGCCTGTAATAATGGTTGCTGCTTTTTATTTACCGCCGCCGCATCCTATTACTGGACGCTTTTCTCGACTGTGCTCTGATTTGCGTTGAGAAATTCGATTCTGTCAAGGCTTAGCGATATTCAACCTTTCATCTCGTCCAAATAAGAAAGAATTTTTGGGTTAATTGGTATTGGGTGACAGCTTGGATGTCCCCCAATCGGCGCAAAATGTCCCCTAATCTTGTGTCTGTAGCAAGCGAGTGTCCCCTATTTAGAAGTAGATTGTGTCCCCGTTAAACACCAGCGCAGCACAGATGATCAGGGTTTTGACCGAATCGAAGCCCTTAAAACAACGCATGTTTTGGTGTTTTCGTAATAATCGCTTTTGCTATTTCTGCAAATTAAGCGTAAATCAGAAAAAAACAGAAAATAGCGTCCCCATGGGGACAGAGGGTGAGACGGAATGTTTTCACACGAAGATCTGAGCCGCTTACAGGCGCAATCGTTGAAGATGCAAGGGTATATAAGGCAACAAACGTTTTCGCCTGAGATGGAGAAGACACTACGCCGATTTTCTTCTTGGGAAGTGGCCGAGTTAATTTTTAAGGTTAACCAATCTACTTTGCGCGGTCGCTTGGCAGCGGATCCCTCTATGCCGCAGGGGCTCGTGGAGGCCGAAGGGCGCCAGCGATGGTATAGCTTGGACGAGATCAACGAGTTGCGTCGCCGTTTGAAAGTCAATCGGGCTTCCTTGATGCCTCAGCGCCCCGCAGGCAAACGTGCGATCCGCGCCGCGGTGGCCAACTTTAAAGGCGGTGCTGGAAAATCAACAGTCGCTTTGCATTTCGCGCACGCGGCCGCTTTGGATGGGTACCGAGTGCTCGCGGTGGACTTTGATCCGCAAGCAACACTGAGCCACTCAATGGGTCTATCCGATGTGGCGGAGGAATATACAGTTTGGGGCGTCATGGCACGTGACTTGGTGCATCAGACTCAGGAGATGAACGCAAGTTCACAAGGTGCGGAAAGTGGAGCCGCCCTGCCCCAGCGCAAATTGCCTGCTGCAATTACCGACATGGGTTTGGCTGATTTGCGCGTGACAGATTTCATCAAGCCAACGAGTTGGTCTACGATCGATGTCTTGCCGTCCTGTGCGAATGCCGCTTTCGTCGAGTTCGCTTCAGCTCAGTACCGGCATTTGAACCCGGAATGGTCTTTCTTTGCAGCTGTGAGCCGCTTTCTCGATCAGATCCCAGATGATCGGTATGACGTGATCTTGTTCGATTGCCCGCCTGCGATTGGCTATCAATCCATGAATGCGGTGTTTGCCGCGGATGTTCTCTATATTCCGTCTGGTCCCGGCTATTGGGAATATGACAGCACGACGTCGTTCATTGGTCAGTTGGCCGAAGCGCTAGAGGACTTGTCTCGGTTTGCGAGTGTTGTCCCCGCGGGGACAATGCGGTTGCCCAAGGCCTTTGCGGATGTGCGGTTTTTGCTGACACGTTATGAGCCAGGCAACGAGTTGCACAGGGCAATGCAGCAGGCATTTCGCAAGGTGTTTGAAGACCGCGTCACAGATCATCCCATTGAAATGACCCGTGCGGTTGAGCAATCAGGTCGGTTCCTGAGTTCCATCTACGAGATCGACTACCGAGATATGACCCGAGAAACTTGGCGGCGCGCGCGCGCGTCATTTGATCAAGCCTACTGTGAATTCAGAGACAATTTGCTGACCGCTTGGGAAACACTGGAGTAAGCCTATGAAAAAGCGTCGTGTGTTTGATATCGATTTTGACGTTGAGACGTCTGACCCCAAGATTGAGACGGAGGACAAAAGCTCAGGACGTCGCGGGCCGATGGCGACAGCCATTGCGGAGAGCGGCGATGCTTTGGCAGAAAGGCAAGCCAAAGAGGCCTTGATCCGAGATGAAAATGATCGACTTGCTCACGAGTATGTGGCTCTAAAAAAAGAGGGTCGGATCAGCACGTTAGTGCCTATTCTGTCGATTGAAGTGGCGCATCTTACGCGTGACCGTTTGGCGACGCGTGATGTAGAGATTGATGAGTTGAAAGACTCTATTCGGGTGATTGGTCTCTCAAATCCTATTCAGGTGCAGGAGCTAGAAGGCGGTACTTACGCCCTGGTCCAAGGCTATCGTCGTCTTACGGCGTTTCGCGAGTTATTTACCGAAACCAAAGATCCTCAATGGGAGGTTATCCCAGCGGCAGTGCTTCATAAGGGAACGGGATTAGAGGGGCTCTACCAGCGCATGGTGGATGAAAACCTGATCCGGAAAGGTATTGGCTTTGGAGAGATGGCCGCCCTCGCCCTTGCCTACGCGGATGATCCTGAGACAAGTGCAGACACCGTGGGTGTGGCAGTGGACCAGCTCTTTGTCTCTGCGGGGCGCCAGAAGAGAGCTTATATAAAGTCGTTCGCGCGCCTTTTGGGTCTGCTGGATGGAGCATTAACCCAGTTGGATGTGGTGCCACGCGCTTTGGGTTTGGACGTGTTAAAGCGCTTAGAGGCGGAACCAAGTCGGACCCAAGAATTGCAGGCTGCTTTGAAGACGGCGGGGTCCAAGCCAGCGCAGGAACTTGCGGTATTAAGAGCGTTTTTAGCTGCATCCCCTGCCCCGTCGCAGCCCCGGATCAAGAAATCTGGTGCCAGGACAACCCTCAATTTAGCCCATAGCTTGGGGCATGCTCGTGCCACGGCGGCCAACAAGCAGGTTCAGATCAAGCTAGATCGTGATTTTTCTGCGATCCCAAGAGCGGAGTTGGAGCGTGCCTTGCGTGCCTTTTTGGATGTGATTGAGCAGTCCGATTAGCAGAGTGTCCCTGCGGGGACACCGCCTACTTCACGAAATTTAGGATCGCGGCATGCGTGCCTTCCGGATCTTCCTCATGCGCCAAATGGCCGAGGTTTGGCAGTCGTACGGTGGATGCGTTTGGCATCTTTTTTGCTGCGGTCTCACCAGTGTCGGGCGGCACGGCTTTGTCGTTTTCCCCGATCAGGAAAAGCACCTGGTTGCGAACATTGGGTAGGTCGGCAACAAGACCGTCGAGAGACCAATGTGCCATCATGGCCAGTGTTGCATCCACGTGATTTCTATCGCTGATCAGGGCGGTGTAGAGCCGCATACCTTCGTCATCAATTACAGACCCTGTGCCTTCGATTAAGCGCTTGACGGAACTCTCGGATCCAGAGGTCGCAACGAAGACATTTGCCGTGAAAGGATTTAGGGACAAGAGTTTCGCAAACATCGGGAAGAGGACACCTGCAAGGCCTTTGAAATTGGCCAACGCCGGATTGATCCCGATCACTTTCGCAGAGCCTATATCACCGTTTAGGGCCAATTTTAGAGCAATTGCGCTGCCGGCGGAATGGGCGATGACTGTGTCAATCTCCCAGCCTTGTGCGTCGATCAAGCGTCCGATGTCTTCCGACATCAAATCTAGGCTTGAGCGGTGACGTGTCCCGGCTTTGGAAAAGCCTTGACCTGGAAGGTCTAGAGCGACCACCCGGTGGGTCTTGGCTAGCGTTGGGATCAAGCTGCGCCAAGTGTGCGTAGCGCCGCCTGCGCCGTGGATCAAAAGCAGGATCGGACCGGAACCGACATCTTGTACATGCCAGCGGTGAGGGCGCTCGGAAATGAACCGCGATGCGCTCGCGTTAGGCCAATTTAGATCGGGGTCATCCCAATGCATCTTCAATCCTTCAAGACATCCGTAATGACTGTGTTGAGATCTTGTGCGTTTGCTCGCGGAAGCGGGATGTAGTCGGCTCGCGCATGTTGTGCAAGCGCATTGAGCTTGGGGTTGGGGCGCTTGCCGGTGTCGATCACGAGAGCCTCGAGGCCGTGCATTGGAAAGGTCCGCGCGATGTCATCAGCTTGTGTCCCCGCGGGGAC
>JBCDCE010000046.1:0-31214 GCA_039182515.1 Pseudomonadota bacterium
GACGGCCAAATCTTTGCTTGTATGGACGCTGAAGGGGGCATCTATCTGCGCATCAAAGGCCCTCTGGCCGCTGAGCTTGAACGCTCAGGCGCGGTACCGTTTGAGATCACCAACTCGAAAACCGGCAAAACTCAACGCATGGGTTATTGGTCCTTGCCCGAAAGCGCGTTAGACCAACCCTCAGAGGCCTGCAGATTGGCACGGCTCGCAATCAAAGAGGGATGATCATGCGCCGCAAGCTTGCTGCTGGAAACTGGAAAATGAATGGGACCCAAGCCTCCCTCACCGAAGCCAGCAGCCTGGCCGAAAGCTTCCACGAAAGCACCGTCGACATTCTCTTGTGCCCGCCCGCCACGTTGCTCAGCCGCTTAAAACCAACGCTTGGCAATAGCGCTGTTACCACAGGTGGGCAAACCTGCCACGCCCAAGTAACGGGCGCACATACTGGCGAGATTAGCGCGGAAATGCTCAAGGATGCAGGTGCAGACTACGTCATTTTAGGCCACTCCGAGCGCCGCACCGATCAAGGCGAGCAAAACGATGAGATCCGAGAAAAGGCGGTCGCTGCACAAAAAGCTGGGCTTAAAGCCGTGATTTGCATCGGCGAAACCTTAGGCGAACGCGAGGCGCAAAACACGCTCGATATCTTGGGCGGCCAAATGTCGGGCTCCATCCCCGACAGCGCCACGGGCGAAAACCTGGTTATTGCTTATGAGCCTGTTTGGGCCATTGGCACGGGTCTGACTCCAAGCTTGGATCAAATTGGCGAAGTGCATGATTTCATGCGCGCGCGCCTTGAACGTAGGTTCGGCGAAGGCGTGGGCCGCTCAGTGCGGCTGCTCTACGGCGGCTCGGTTAAACCCGGCAACGCTCACGACATCTTTGGCGTCTCCAACGTCGACGGCGCTCTGGTGGGCGGCGCAAGCCTTAAAGCTGAAGACTTCTCCGCCATCATTCGCGCGCTCGAGGCAGCCTAAAAGGCACGCTCCTCTTTTTCTTGGCGAAAATACTCCCGCCGGAGGCCCAATTAACACTTCACCGGCGGGCCATTAGGCCCGCTTAATTCATAACTGGCCAGAGGCTCTCCTATTCCCCCTCTTTTCTCACAAAACCCAAACGATCCCACCTTTAATGCCGATCCTTATCCGGCCTATGCAAAGATGCGCGCTGAGGGGGATTTCGTTTATTGGCAAGAGTATTCTTGCCTGGCGGCCTGCTCTCATCGCGCGGTGCACAAGCTTTTAAGGGATCGCAACTTTGGCCGCGAACAGCCCCAATCAAACCCGCCCGCGCATCTGCAAACCTTCTATGCCCTTGAGGCCAACTCGATGCTCGAGCGCGAAGCGCCTTTGCACACACGCCTGCGCAAATTGGTTCTGCATGCCTTCACCACAAGGCGGATCAAAAGCCTAGCACCAGAGATCGAAAGGCTCTGTCACGCACTTTTGGACGAGATCCAAGCCCCCCAGTTTGATCTCTTGCAAGCCTATGCCACACCGCTGCCCGTGCGCATCATTGCGCGCTTGCTCGGCGTGCCGGAAAGCGCTGCAACCGATCTTTTAGCTTGGTCGCATGCCATGGTGGGGATGTATCAAGCCAACCGCACCCGCGCGATGGAAGACGAAGCAGAAGCGGCCGCGAAGGCCTTCCAAACCTTCTTGCGAAACTATATCGTCAAACGCCGGCGCGCCCCCAAAGACGACCTGCTCAGCCATCTCATCAAAGCTGAAGAAGACGGCGAACGGCTCAGCGAAAACGAGACGATCTCAACCTGTATCTTACTGCTCAACGCGGGCCACGAAGCCACCGTGCACACCATGGGCAACGGGGTCGCTGCCCTCTTGGGCAACAACATCCGCAGGTCAGATGCAGGCGTGGTGGAAGAGGTCTTGCGCTACGATCCGCCGCTGCATCTTTTCATGCGCTGGTGCCATACGTCCACCACGGTTTTTGAGCATCGCTTTGAGCCAAGCGACCAAGTTGCCCTTTTACTCGGAAGCGCCAATCGTGACGCGAGCGTTTTCGCCAAAGCGGATCGCTTTGACCCCACGCGCGCATCTGGAAGTCTGGTCTCATTTGGCGGCGGTGTGCACTTTTGCCTAGGCCATGCGCTGGCCCGACTTGAGCTCGACATCGGCCTCAAGGTCTTATTTGATCGCATGCCGGATCTGCGGCTTGCCGGGGACCCACACTACAAACTGGCCTATCATTTCCACGGGCTCGAGACCCTTATGGTGTCGCGTGGCTTTTAAATGCCAAGTTAAAGCGCAAGCGCCTGCGTGGACTTAATTTCTTCCATGCTCAGCAAAGCCGTGACGTTAAAAATCCGCACTTCTTGGATGAGCGATTGGTAGAACGCATCATAAGCGCGCGCGTTCTTAACGCGCACTTTAAGGATATAGTCGATATCTCCCGCCAAACGGTGCGCCTCTTGCACTTCGGGCTTGGATTTCAAAGCCGCCAGAAATGTGTTTTGCCACTCTGCCTCGTGTTCAGAGGTCCGCACCAACACGAAAAAACAGGCCTCAAAGCCTAGGAGGTCGGCATCGAGCCGTGCGGTCTGTGTGCCAATGACACCCGCTTCGCGCATCTTGCGAATCCGGTTCCAAACAGGGGTCTTAGACGCGCCCACAAGGCTGGCAATCTCGTCCAGCGAGAGGCTCGCGTCCGTTTGCAGTTGGATCAAGATTTTCCGGTCCGTCTCATCAAGCGAATAAACCACTGCGCTTTCTCCATTTTTGACAATGCTATCCAATATCCGCCGACATTTTGGAACATAGTTCTTATTTATCAGCCTATATGGTCAAAATACGGAACAATATCCTATATTTCAATGAGATTTGAACTGGGGCCCGTCTCATGCAGCACTTTCCGATCTTTATGGCCGTTGCGGGTCGCAGAATTGTCCTATCGGGCGGCGGCGACGCTGCTTTGGCAAAGCTACGTCTTTTGATGAAAACGGAAGCCCATATCACGGTCTTTGCTGCGGACCCAAACGCAACGCTTATGGACTGGGCCGAGGCTGGCAAACTGCGCTTGGTGACCCGCGCGCTAGAGCCTGGCGACGCTATGTGCGCCGTGCTCTTTTACGCCGCGAATGAAGACGAGGCCGAAGACGCACGTGTGGCCCGGCTTGCTGCCGCGGATGGCGCCTTGGTCAATGTGGTGGACAACCTTGCAGACAGCGCCTTTATCACGCCCGCAATCGTCGACAGGGATCCAGTGACGGTTGCAATCGGCACGGAAGGTGCGGCCCCTGTTCTTGCGCGCTCAATCAAGGCGGACCTCGAAGCGCGTCTGCCTCGCGACCTGGGAACCCTGGCGAAGATCGGCAAAGCCTTCCGCAAAGTCGTCGAGATCCTGCCCATGGGACGGGCCCGGCGCGACTTCTGGGCTGACTACTACTTCAAAGACGGCCCAAAAGCATTTGAGGTCGGAAACGAGACCGGCGCTAAAACAGTTCTACAAGACTTGCTCGACGCGCATCTGGCCAAAACAGACCGTCCCGGCCATGTGGATTTTGTCGGCGCTGGCCCGGGTGACCCGGACCTCTTAACGCTCAAAGCCCGCAAAGCGCTCGATGCCGCGGATGTTGTCGTCTACGACCGACTCGTGACGCCCGAAATCCTTGAATTGGCGCGCCGCGAAGCGCTTATGATTGATGTGGGCAAAGAAGGCTTTGGCCCCTCCACCGCGCAATCCGATATCAACGCGCTTTTGGTCGAGCATGCGCAAAACGGCGCGCAAGTGGTGCGATTAAAATCTGGCGATCCAACCGTTTTTGGGCGGCTCGATGAAGAAACAGAGGTGCTTGAACAAGCTGAGGTCTCTTTTGCTGTAATCCCAGGCATCACGGCTGTCAGCGCCGCAGCCGCGGGCTTGGGAAAGAGCCTAACACGGCGCGGGCGCAACTCGTCGCTTCAACTTCTCACCGGGCATGACACCAAGGGCTTTACCGATCATGATTGGAAACGTCTGAGCCGTGAGGGCGAGGTTGCCGCCATTTACATGGGCAAGCGCGCCGCGCGCTATATTCAAGGCCGCTTGCTGATGTTTGGCGCAGACCCCCAGACCCCTGTGACCGTGATCGAGAATGTCTCGCGCGCTGACGAACGCCGCCTCGTGACCCAACTCGGGCAACTCAGCGACACACTCACAAAAGCCAATTTAAAGGGCCCTGCCGTTATGATCTATGGCATCGATGGCAGACAAGCCGCCCTTTCTGAGGCGCTTGAGCCACCCCATGGCGCCATTCAAGTTCAAGAAGGAGCGCTCTGATGCCCCGTGCTTTCACCCCCAAGGTTGTGACCGCCAATGATCTAAAGCTTGGTGATGTCATCTATCTCACCCAAGACGACCAATGGTCACGAGCGCTCCGCGAGGCGGAATTGATCGAAGACGAGGCCGTGGCACAGCTGCGCTTGCTCCATGCGCAAAGCCAGCCTGGCCAGGTGGTCGGCGCGTATTTGATGGACGCGGCAAAGGGCGAAGACGGCCCCGAGCCCAAGCATTTCCGCGAAGATTTCCGGCGCACCGGCCCCTCGAATTACAATCACGGCAAACAAGCGGAGCAAGTTTAATGTATCGCTACACCGAATTTGACCAAGCCTTTTTAGCCGAGCGCAACGCCCAGTTTCGCGCCCAAGTGGAGCGCCGTTTGGACGGCTCTTTGACCGAAGATGAGTTCAAACCCCTTCGGTTGATGAACGGGCTCTATTTGCAGCTGCACGCCTATATGCTGCGTGTGGCGGTGCCCTACGGCACGCTCAACTCTGCGCAAATGACCAAACTTGCCGAGATCGCCGACCGCTGGGACAAAGGCTATGGGCATTTCACAACACGCCAAAACATCCAATACAACTGGCCCAAGCTGCAAGATGTACCCGACATTCTGGACGCTTTGGCGGAAGTTGAGATGCATGCCATCCAAACCTCCGGCAATACGATCCGAAACGTGACAGCCGATCACTTTGCAGGTGCTGCGGCCGACGAGATCCTCGATCCAAGGCCTTACGCAGAGCTCTTGCGGCAATGGTCCACGGATCACCCCGAGTTTCAGTTCTTGCCGCGGAAATTCAAAATTGCCGTAACGGGCTCTGAAATTGATCGGGCCGTGACAAAGGCCCATGACATTGGGCTTCGAGCGGTTTTGCGCGAGGGCCAGGTTGGCTTTGAAGTGATCGTCGGCGGTGGGCTGGGCCGCACGCCTATGATTGGCAAAGTGGTGCGCGAGTTCCTGCCTTTGGCAGATTTGCTGCCCTATATGGAAGCGGTTGTCAGCGTCTGGAACATCTTGGGACGGCGCGACAACAAGTATAAATCGCGGATCAAGATCACGGTGCATGAGCATGGGATCGACGATATTCGCGCCCGGATCGAGACGCGCTTTGAAGAGATCAAGCCCGGCTTTGAAGGTGCGGATCTGGCCTTACTCAAAGAGATTGAAGCGGGCTTTGCCGCCCCTGATTGGGTCCAGGCCGGCACAGGTGGCTTTGAGGCCCATCTCGCAGCAAACCCTGCGTTTAAAGCGTGGTGTGACACCAACCTTCACGACCACAAGGCTGAAGGATACGCGATTGTGTCCGTTTCGCTGAAGAAACCCGGCGCAACACCCGGCGACGCAAGTTCTGATCAAATGCGCGCCCTTGCTGACCTCGCCAAAACCTACGGGCACGACGAGTTGCGGATCTCGCACGAGCAAAACGTGAATTTGCCGCATGTGCGCAAAGCCCATTTGCCCGCTGTTTACGCCGCGCTGCGTAAAGCCGACCTTGCAACGGCCAATATTGGGCTCATCTCCGATATTATCGCCTGCCCCGGCATGGACTACTGCGCACTTGCCACAGCGCGCTCCATCCCGATTGCCCAAGAGATCGCGACGCGCTTTGAAGAGTTGGGCTTTGAGCACGATATCGGCGCGCTCAAAATCAAAATTTCAGGCTGCATCAATGCTTGCGGGCACCACCATGTGGGCCACATCGGCATTCTGGGCCTCGATCGCGCGGGCGTGGAGAATTACCAAATCACACTTGGCGGTGACGGCACAGAAAATGCGGCCATCGGCGAGCGTGCGGGCCCCGGCTTTAGCGCCGAAGAGATCATTCCGGCGGTCGAGCGGCTGGTCCTGGCCTATCTTGATCTGCGCAAGTCTCGCGACGAGGCTTTTTTAGAGGCTTACAAGCGCTTAGGGGCAGCCCCTTTCAAAGCCGCTCTTTACCCTGAGGCAAAAGCCAATGCCGCTTGACGCAACCCCTGTGCGCCCCCCAGTTTTGGAGCGCGCTCTGAGTGATCCCTTGCTTGGCAAAGTGGCGCTTGTGTCATCCTTTGGCGCAGATGCGGTTGTGCTCTTGCATATGGTGAGCGAGCTCGATCCAAACCTACCGGTTTTAATGATCGATACAGAGATGCTCTTTGATCAAACCTTGGACTATCAGCGTGAGGTTTCTGCCAAGCTTGGCCTGACAAATGTTCAGATTTTTCGGGCGCCGCGCGCTGAGCTTTTAATCCAGGACGCCGACAGCATTTTGCATGTTTATGACCCGGATGCTTGCTGCGCTTTGCGCAAAACCGAGCCTTTGCAAAAAGCACTTGCGCCGTACAACACCTGGATCACAGGGCGCAGACGGGATCAAACGCCCGAGCGCGCAAAGGTGAAACCAGTCGAACTCGATGCGTTCGGACGCGTGAAGCTGAGCCCTCTTGTAGATTGGAGCGCGCAAGATGTCTCCGACTACATCCAGGCCCATCAATTGCCCCGTCATCCATTGGTAAAGGACGGATATCTTTCCATAGGATGTGCGCCTTGCACCACGCCTGTTTCGGACAAAGAGGACCCTCGGGCCGGGCGCTGGCGCGGACGTGCGAAAACCGAATGCGGCATCCATCTCAAACCGAAAGGCCATAGTAGCGGCGCTGCCCGTGAGATGGCCAGCGAAAGGCAACTGTGATGACCCAGATTGTGCGTGACACAGGATTTCACTCAGACGATTGGACCAAAGGCTTCTGCGCGCCTGAGGCTGCCAATGATTGCGCAGCGCTCGATTTGCCCTCAGACGCAGACGTTGAGCTTTTTCACAACCGCTTGAGCGGTGTCGAGATGATCCGTGTGGATTTCCCGTCTTTTGCGGATGGGCGCGGCTTTACCATCGCGGCCCAATTGCGGCGCATGGGCTTTAAAGGTCGCCTGCGGGCCGCAGGCCACGTGATTGCGGATCAATACGCCATGGCGCGCCGTGCGGGTTTTGACGAGGTTGAAATCTCGCAAGACCTGGCAGAGCGCCAGCCTGAAGCGCAATGGCTGCGCCGGGCCAATTGGACACAGCACAATTATCAAGCGCGCCTGAAAAGCCGCGTAGTTTCCGCCGCGAAATAAGCAGAAAAGGGTTGCGCAAAGTGTCAACTTTGCGTGACAAGTAGACATGACAGAAATGAGCCCTTTACCAAAAGCTTCAACAAATCCTGTGACCGATACCGTGACTGCCTCTGAAACGACCGCAAAACCGACCTTGCCCGACGCGCAAACCGTCACAGAGGTCAAACATTATACGGACCGGCTGTTTTCGTTCCGCACCACCCGGCCTGCCTCTTTGCGCTTTCGCTCCGGCGAGTTTGTGATGATTGGGCTCATGGGCGATGTGAACCCCAAAACGGGTAAGCAAAAACCTTTGCTGCGCGCCTATTCGATCGCATCTCCTTCCTGGGATGAGGAACTTGAGTTTTATTCGATCAAAGTGCCCGATGGCCCGCTGACCTCCAAACTCCAGCACATCAAGCCAGGCGACGAGGTGATTTTGCGGCCCAAGCCGGTTGGCACTCTGGTGCATGACGCGCTCTTGCCCGGCAAACGCCTCTGGCTCTTCTCGACAGGAACAGGCTTTGCGCCTTTCTCATCGCTTCTGCGCGATCCAGAGACTTTCGAGCGCTTTGAGCAGGTGATCGTGACCCATACATGTCGCGGCGCCCAAGAGCTCACCTATAGCCGTAAGCTTGTTGACTACATCCGCAACGACGAGATGATGGGCGAATTGCTCGGTGAAGAGAACATCAAAAAGCTGGTCTATTACCCAACAACAACGCAAGAAGAGAGCCCTGTTATGGGGCGGATCACAACCCTTTTGGAAAGTGGTCAACTTCTGCAAGAGCTTGGGATTGATAAGCTGTCGCCAGAGACCGATCGCGCCATGATTTGTGGCTCTATGGGCCTGAACTTGGATCTCAAAAAGATCCTCGAAGACAATGGCTTAGAGGAAGGCGCTAATTCCGATCCGAAGCACTTTGTGGTCGAGAAAGCTTTCGTCGGGTAAGGAGTGTTGAGGCAGGCCGTCCTGCCTCAACAGGTTTTGGGTCTGGTGTCTCTTAGAGACCAATCATTGCTTTGATTTGCTCAATCACCGCGCTGAGCAGCGTTGGGTTGCTTTTGGCTTGCTCAAGCGCTGCTTGAAGCGTGGTTTTTTGTGCAAGGTCCAGATTTTCTGCGCCTTTGACCCAGTCGCTCACGGCGTCGAAGTCAAAGGTCTCAGCGTTCAAAAGATCGGCAATCCCGCCTTCGCTGGCAGCTTCTGTTGCTGTCTCAGTGGCCGTCTCTTCAGCCGCCTCTGTGGCCGCTTCCGTCGCAGCTTCAGTTGCAGTCTCTTCTACCGCATCATTTGCGGCTTCAGTCGCGGCTTCCGCTGCAGTCTCTTCCACGGCATCGGTTGCAGCCTCTGTCGCAGCTTCAACGGCATCGGTGGCGGCCTCTGTAGCAGCTTCGGTGGTCGCAGTGTCCACAACATCCGTCACGGCATCGGTTGCAGCCTCAGTGGCTGTCTCTGCTGCACTGCTGGCCGTTTCTGTTGCGGTTTCAGCAACATTGCTGGCAGTGTCAGCCGCTGAGCTCACCGCGTTTGAGGCTGTATCCGTGACCGATGAAACGGCCTCGGAAACGCTTTCTGTGGCAGACCCCAGAGCGGAGCTTGCAGCGTCGTTCACAGCATCGGCGACAGCGCCTGTTGCGTCAGAGGCAAGTGCCGCGGCAGCTTCATTGCCGCCGGTGAGGTTTTCTACAGCATCGCTAACGGCGTTTTGCACGTCTTGCGTGGCCTCTTCGACCTTTTGAGCGGCACTGTCGGTAATTTCCGTGACCGTTTCGGTCACTTGATCTGACACAGCATCGACCTGCTCTTGCGCTGCTGCTTGGACGTCAGAAATTGCATCGCTAGCAGTCGAAGTTGCCGCTTCGGTCGCGGTCTCGACAGGCTCAGCGACAGTTTCGGTAACCGTTTCCGTCACCTCTTGAGTGGTAGGCGCGTCGCCAGCAGGAGGTTGGATGAAATTTGTGTAGGCGTAGTAGCCGCCACCAAGGACAACTGCGATTGCAATAGCAGAAACAAGGGACTTGCTCATTGGTATAACCTTTCATATTTACATCAGCCCAGAGGCCAAATGTCCGACCTTTGCGTTTTTGCCTATCGTGTCGGTGCTGGCTTTGATATCGTCCTTGTGCGGACCCCTTGGGAGGGGTAATTTCCGCTCAATTTCCCCGAAACGGTAAGAGGATAACCGCCATCGCTAGAAGACCCCACAATGCGCCACCCCAGCGCGAAACTGGCCCTCGCGTGAATGAACGCATTAAGGCCATCGAAATTCGATTGATTGGCGCAGAAGGCGAAAATGCCGGCGTCGTATCTCCCGCAAAAGCCATGGCTATGGCCGATGAAGCTGGGCTTGATTTGGTGGAAATCTCGCCAAATGCCAGCCCGCCCGTGTGTAAAATCATGGATTTCGGCAAGTACAAATACGAACAACAAAAGCGCGAATCTGAAGCTAGGAAGAAACAAAAGACCATCGAGGTCAAAGAAGTTAAATTCCGCCCTAACACAGACACGCATGATTATGACGTGAAGATGCGCAATGTTTTCAAATTCTTGGAAAATGGCGACAAGGTGAAGGTAACCTTGCGGTTTAGAGGCCGCGAAATGGCGCACCAAAATCTCGGGCGCGAGCTTCTTGAGCGTGTGGCCGAAGATACCAAAGACTTTGGTAAAGTTGAGAATATGCCCAAGATGGAAGGTCGTCAGATGGTTATGATGATCGGCCCGCTTCCGAAGTAACGATCCTGGCGTGACCTGATTGAAAAGCTCCGGCCTTAGCCGGAGCTTTGCTGTTTTTATAGTGGCTTATCCTTCCCGAGGGCGTGGGCGCGAGGGAATTTCTTTTAACAAACCGCCAACGCCCATGCCTGCGATATCAGCCTGAGTCACCTCCACGCCGCACAGGACACGCTCCAAGATCCAATCTGCTCCGTTGAGCGCAGGAGAGCGCGCGCAACCCGGCAAGCCAATAACGTGCTTGGCGCCCAAGCGCCCATAAAACAGAAGATTGCCCGGATCGACCGGCATACCAAAGGCCACAACCTCGCCACCTGCGCGGACGAGCGCTGCGGGGGCTGTGTCTTGAATGTCAGAGGTGGCGGAGGCTGTGAGAATGAAGATCACATCGGCCACTTGGGCTTGGATCGCATCTGACAGTGCGCGCACCTCATGCTGAACAAGCACTGGCGCCTCTAGCGAAACGGCTAAACGGGCCAAACGGTCCTGCGTGGTTTTCTGAGCTGGGGCCTCACCAGGAGCTAGAACGGTCTGGATAAAGCCGGCCGTGTCATAGACCGGCGGGCGCAAGGACAAGACTGCCCGCGCGGCTTTTGCCGCTACTTCAATGTCCGGGCCTGGAACAGCGTAAGAGATGATCTTAACGGTTGCCGCCATTCCTCGGAGGCCCAACCTTTGCCAAGGGGGTGGCGTGGCGATTGTGATCATTGGGCTAATTGCGTTGGCTGCATGTATCTTGCCCGCATCAATTTCTAAAAGGCCTGGCTGATCGGCATAGATATTGACTCGGCCGGTAGAGGCCGGAGCCACACGCAGATGTGCAGCTTCTGGATCAGGAACCAGGGCTTTGGCTAAGCGTTCTGCCGCTTGATTTTCATCCACATCGCCTGGGTCCAGCATTGCCACTATGACCTTGTCGATCCCCGCTGCGGCTAGAACCGCAACGTCTTCTTCAGTCAGCACAGTGCCTTTGCGCAACCGCGCACCACCCGCGATGAGAGAATGCGCGAGCACCCCACCCTGCGCGGCGTTTAAAGACATTGGACCAAACCGCATGCCTATTTGCCTCGAAGTCGCGCGGTCATTTCTGCCAAAATTGACACAGCGATTTCAGCAGGCGATGCCGCACCTATGTCGAGCCCCACGGGCGCGTGAAGGCGCCCGAGATTTTCTTCGCTGAGCCCCGCGTCTGACAAGCGCTGCACGCGTTTGGCATGGGTCCGCGTGGATCCTAGAGCGCCCACGTAAAATGCCTCGGACTTGAGCGCGATCTGCAGAGCTGGATCGTCTAACTTCGGATCATGGGTCAGCGTGACAACACTTGTGCGCAGATCGATCCCAATCTCTTCTAAGGCCGCATCGGGCCAAGCATCGCTGATCTGCTCGCCTTCAAAGCGGTGTTCCGCGCCAAAAGCTGGGCGCGGATCCACGAGCACCGGATCGTATCCAGCCAAGCGCGCCATAGGCAAAAGCGCCTGTGCGATATGCACCGCCCCCACCACAATCAAGCGCAAAGGGGGATTTTGCACCGCAACAAAGAGATCTTCTTCAAAGCCGCTTTTGTCTGAAGAGAAAAAAGCGTCGTAGGCGCCGCCCAAAGCAACCGCTTCGCGCTTTCCGGTTTTGAGATCACTCACCACCGCAATGGGTCGGCGCTCTTTACGTGCGGCGATCCGCTCTTCGAGGATCGGCATTGGGTAGACCGCCCCAAGAGGCTCCACGAGAATGCGAATGGTGCCCCCACAGGCCAAGCCAACGGCAAAGGCGTCGTCGTCGCTTACCCCATAGGTGAGCATTTTGGCCTCGCCCGCCTCGATGGCCTCCAAGGCTTCCGCCACAACGGCGCCTTCCACGCAGCCGCCGGATACTGAGCCTTCGATCTCAGCCTCAGAAGAAATCACCAATTGGCTGCCCACACGCCGTGGCGCGCTGCCCCAGGTTTCCACGACGGTGGCGATGGCCACGCCTTTGCCCGCTTTGGCCCAGGCCCACGCCACACCGCAGATGTTTTCAACGTCTTTGACCACAGCTTCAGACGGGGCTTTAGCATCTGGCTGCGTTTGGGAAGGCATGGTCATCACAAAAACCGCATCTTTGGGCCCTTTTGGCTGGGCGTTCGATCTCGCAGGATCCGATGTTCTCAGCTGTCGCAGTGCGCGCCCTTGCTGGAAGAGGATCATGGAAGACTAAGGGAGACGACAAAAGAGGGCGAACAGCCGGCGTCGTCAAGTCAAAGCCACACAACCTTCGCATGCATTTCGCAATGGCGGCACATCAAAACCGAAAAATTCCCTTTGGGCTTTCAAAGTTTCGCCCCAGTTGACTATCACTTCTGAAGCTCGCTACAGGTTAACGAGTGTGTGAGGACTAACTGAGTTATGCAAGACGCGGCTGTATCAATTGCGCCTAAGTTGAGCGAC
Organism: Pseudomonadota bacterium; assembly: GCA_039182515.1. Taxonomy (GTDB): domain Bacteria; phylum Pseudomonadota; class Alphaproteobacteria; order Rhodobacterales; family Rhodobacteraceae; genus JBCDCE01. The sequence goes on from JBCDCE010000046.1 coordinate 12,506, forward strand.
CTTTCCTTATCGGATTGGCACGCTGCGATGGCCCGTTTGGGCCGTCAGCATGGCTATTATACGGAGCTTGGCTCAGACCACGGGGCGTTGTTCGTCGATGAGGGTGAGACCCTGATCGTCACGTTCGAAAACACCCAAGACATTCGCAACGACGGCAAGCAAAACGAGCCGCTGGGCTTTGATCTTGTTCGGGCCACAGGATGGTCTTTGCTGTCGCTTATGGCCTCAGACGACACCTGGTTTCGCGCCCAAGAAGTGTACGATTTCTTTGACTCTCTGACCGACGATGGGTTTTTTGATAACTTCGATCGGGTTCTGTTTTATGGACGCGGGATGTGTGGCTATGCAGCTGCGAGTTTTTCTGCCGCACACCCGGGCTCAGCTGTGCTCCTTGTCCAGCCACAAGCCACACTTGATCCGCGCATTACAGGATGGGATACGCGTTTCCGCGCATATCGCCGCCTAAATTTCACGGATCGCTACGGCTATGCGCCCGATATGATTGATGCGGCGCAAGACGCCTATGTGATTTTTGACCCAAAGCGGCCCATGGACGCCGCCCATGCGGCTCTTTTCGCCAAATCTCATGTCTCGTTGATCCCCGCGCCCCACAGCAGCGGTGATCTGCAAAAAGACCTGCTTGAGATGAAAGTGCTCTACCGGTTGTTGGCGCGGATTGGTGTTGGACCATTGGGTGCATCTGGCCTCGCCAAAATGATGCGAGCGCGGCGCAAGTATGGACCTTATCTGCGCCGTTTGTTGATCTTTACAGACGCCAGTGAAAAGCAACATCGCACCGCAAAGCTCTCGCGCGCGATCTTGCAACACATGCGCATGCCCATTGCGCGCAAGCGGCTGACAAAGGCCATGGAAGACGGGATTAAGCTGCCTGAGCCTCTCACTGGCAATGGCGCGGAAAAGGCGCAAGCGGCACCAAAAGTCCAAACACCGCAGGTGGACGCAGATCCGTTGCGGTTGCGCTCTTAGTTGTCGCGGCGCTAAAGCCCGCCTTCTGCTTTTAGAAACTCAATAATCTCGGGCACGCCGTTTCCGAGCTTCACATCTGCCAACACGAAAGGTCGATACCCGCGCGCGGCGCTTGCATCGCGGTGCAGCTGCTCCGCGTCAACGCCCACATGCGGCGCCAAGGAGACCTTGTTGATCACCAAAATATCCGAGCGCAACACGGCCGGGCCCTTTTTGCGTGGGATGTCTTGGCCAGCGCAGGTATCGATGACGTAGATCGTGAGATCTGCAAGCTCTGGGCTAAAGGTCGCCGCCAGATTATCTCCGCCCGACTCGACAAAGACGACGTCCAAGCCAGGCAGTTTCTCTTCAAGATCAGCAAGGGCTGCGAGATTGATGGACGCATCTTCGCGAATGGCAGTATGCGGGCAGCCGCCTGTTTCCACACCGCGGATCCGTTCCATCGGCAAGGCCTGCGCCCGCATCAAAAACTCCGCGTCTTCGCGTGTGTAGATATCATTGGTGATCACAGCGACCGAATAGGCCGGATAGAGTGCACGGCAGAGCGCTTCTGTCAGGGTTGTTTTACCAGCTCCGACAGGGCCGCCAATGCCCACCCGCAATGGACCGTTCATGTCTGAAACTCCCAAATAAAGCCGCACATAATCCCGGCCTTTGCCCTCATGACCGAAATAACCTCACCTCTTGAGCTTCGTGATCCATGCTCATGCAATCAAAAGCAAAACTTGAGGAGCCTGCGTCCTCTATGGAGGAATTAACCGCGCGCTCAGAGGTGCGCGTGATGACCGGCTCTAACTCTTTGAGCACAGCTTGGCCTTGCGACTGCCCCAAAGGGATTAAGCGCACAGCAATTGTCACAAGGTTTGCGACATAGGCTTGCAAATAGGCTGCAATCACTGTGGATTTGCTCAACTCCAAGTCGCGCGCGGCTTCGCCCAAAAGCGGCAAATAAGGCCCTGCGGCCAATTCAATGCCATCGGATGTTGCAAGCGTCTTTTGGAACGCGCGCCCTTGGTCGAGTACTTCTTGCGCGCGTTCCGAACTCGCGGCGAGCGCCAGAGCTTCAGCGCGCATGTCTTGGCCATCTAATGCTTCGCTCAACGTCACAGCATCGACCCAAACCGAGCCTTGTGTGACGAGATATGTGAGCGCTTTGCTCAGATCCTCTTGGGAGTTGAGAACGCCCTCGGCGTGCGCCTGCGCAAGACCAGAACTATAGGCAAAACTGCCCAAGGGAAACGCAGGCGACAACCAGCGCATCAATGTCAAAAGATCACTCGTGCTCATGAGGCGCGCCGTGATCATGTGGATGGCTTCGAGAATGGTCGTGGCCGTGATCGTGGCCCATTGTGCGCCCCGTCCCATAAGCCCCTGTTTCGGGCTCGAAGACCGCGCTGATCGGCTCAACACGGGCCCCCAAAGTTTCTAACATATGCGCCAAAACGGGGTTTTGTTGGATAAGCAAGCGATCGGCGGCAATTTGGCAAGGCGTGTGTCGGTTGCCGATGTGCCAAGCCAAGCGCACTAAGTCTTCGCCTTGGATCGACAACAGCGGCTCGGCTGCAGCTTCAACCTCAACAACGAGGCCGGTATCACACAGGAGCGCTTGACCTGCGAGGAGACCAACGGCGTGCGGCAAATCAACCAAAACGGATTGACCAGAGCGCAAGCTTAGGCGCTTTCGACGCAAGAACCTCGCTTCAAAATCCAAGGACACATAGTCGCTTGGGGAGCGGCCATGCCCAAAGGGCAAAACCTCGATCGCGCGAGGGAGATTGCCTGTGAGACTATCCAAGGCAAGTCTCCCCGAAAGACGTGTTTAGTAGTGATAGAGATCGCGGAAGACGTGACGCGCAATATCTGTGCGTTGCAAACCGAGCTGCGCAAGTTCCGCGTCGGATTTTGCGTTCAAGTGCTCCATCTCCGCGACGCGTTTGTCGAAGCTGATTGAGATTTTGCGCGCAGCGATTACGCTGTCCCAAAAGTTGTTCAAGCTGCGGTTCAAGCGCGATGCGACGGCGGGTGTTTCGATGTCTGACCAGAATGCCATTTGAAGCCTCCTTCGTTTCAGGGTTTCTTTGGTTACCCTGAAGGTAGGTCAGATCAAGCGTTGTGAGTAGGCGCGATTGCTGCAATGCGGCATTGCATTTCATGCAAGGACTACGTGGACAATCCGTTTCCAAAAAAGCAAAAAGCCGCGCCCGCTCTGAGCGAGCGGCGCGGCGGACGCTTGAATGCTTGTCGATCAGTAGGCGCTGTCGCGCACCACCCGACCGATGTCTCCACGATAGAGGCCGATATCGGCTAATTCTCTGTCGGACAATGCAGAAAGCTCTGCAAACATTTTGCGTTTGCGGCTGAATTTTTGATACGCCTGTGTCAAACGCGCGGTTGGTTTCTGGATAAATGCCATGGGCCTGTTCCTGGTCAGTACGGGTTACGTTGCTGAGCCTGAAATAGGAGGAAAGGATTTTTAAATGTAGAGGCATTTGCTGCATTGCCGCATTGCACATTGTGCAAACCTCAAAAGAGGAAATAGCGTTGCGCGAGTGGCAACTCAGAAGCAGGTTCGCACGTGAGAAGCTCGCCATTTGCCCGCACTTCGTAGGTCTCGGGGTTCACCTCCACCTCCGGCGTGAGATCGTTCATGATCATATCGGCTTTGCCAATGTTGCGCGTGTTCGAAACCGCTGCCGTTGATTTGCCCAAACCAAGCTGATCGCCCAGCCCCGCCGCTTGCGCCGCGGCACTGATAAAGGTGACGGCTGAGTTTTGAACTGCAGATCCAAAGGCGCCGAACATGGGCCGGGTGTAAACAGGCTGAGGTGTGGGGATAGACGCATTCGGATCGCCCATCTGAGCACAAGCAATTGTGCCGCCCAAGAGCACCATTTCAGGCTTCACACCGAAGAAAGCAGGCGACCACAAACACAGATCGGCACGCTTGCCGGGTGTAATGGATCCTATGTGATCGGAGAGCCCATGGGCAATGGCCGGGTTGATCGTATATTTTGCGATGTAGCGTTTGACGCGGACGTTGTCGTTCTCGCCGCTTTCTTCTGAGAGGCGCCCACGCTGCACTTTCATTTTATGCGCCGTCTGCCAGGTGCGAATGATCACTTCACCAATGCGGCCCATGGCTTGGCTGTCCGACGCGATGATCGAGAAGGCGCCCATGTCGTGCAGAATGTCTTCGGCGGCGATGGTTTCACGCCGGATCCGGCTTTCGGCAAAAGCCACGTCTTCGGGAATGGACTTATCCAGGTGGTGGCAGACCATGAGCATGTCGAGATGCTCTTCAATGGTGTTGACCGTATAGGGGCGCGTTGGGTTGGTGGAGCTTGGGATCACATGATTTTCACCCACCACTTTGATGATGTCAGGGGCGTGCCCGCCGCCAGCCCCTTCAGTATGGAAAGCGTGAATGGTCCGGCCTTTCATGGCCGCCACGGTGTTTTCCACAAACCCGCTTTCATTGAGCGTATCGGTGTGGATCATCACTTGGACGTCCATGTCGTCGGCCACGCTCAAACAGCAATCAATTGCGCCAGGCGTGGTGCCCCAGTCTTCGTGCAGTTTCATTGCACAAGCACCGCCTTCAACCATTTCAACCAAAGCAGCTGGCTGGCTGGCGTTGCCTTTGCACGACAAGCCAAAATTCATCGGGAAGGCGTCGAGCGATTGCAACATACGCCCAATGTGCCAAGACCCAGGGGTGCAAGTCGTGGCCAAAGTGCCATGCGCTGGCCCCGTGCCGCCGCCAAGCATCGTTGTAATCCCAGAATGCAGAGCATCATCGATTTGTTGCGGACAAATGAAGTGGATATGGCTGTCAAAACCGCCTGCAGTGAGGATTTTGCCCTCGCCCGCAATCGCCTCTGTGCCTGGCCCGATGATAATATCCACGCCGCTTTGCGTGTCAGGATTACCTGCCTTGCCGATGGCGGCAATGAGCCCGTCTTTCAGGCCGACGTCTGCTTTATAGATGCCGGTATGATCCACGATCAGCGCATTGGTTATGACAGTATCAACCGCACCGTCTGCACGCGTGACCTGGCTTTGGCCCATGCCATCACGGATCACTTTGCCGCCGCCAAACTTGACTTCTTCACCATAGGTTGTGAGGTCCTTTTCAACCTCGATGAAGAGCTCCGTATCGGCAAGCCGCACGCGATCCCCCGTGGTGGGTCCGTACATATCAGCGTAAGTCGCGCGGGAAATTTTTGCGGGCATCTTGAAGCCTTTACTTAGTCGAGCAAGCCCATCACGGCTTGGTTAAATCCATGAACAATTCGGTCACCGCCAAAGGGCACCAGATGCACTTCCCGGGTTTGACCCGGCTCAAAGCGCACCGCCGTTCCAGCGGCAATATCGAGCCGCTTGCCGCGCGCGGCAGCGCGGTCAAAGCTCAAACCCGAATTGGTTTCCGCGAAATGATAGTGGCTGCCAACCTGCACGGGCCGATCGCCTGTGTTGGAGACCTCAAGGGTGGTGACGTCCAGGCCTTGGTTCAATTCGATTTCGCCTGATGTGGGAAATACCTCTCCTGGGATCATGCGATAACCTTTCGTCTCATAGGTTTTAGAATTTGAGGCATCAGCGGTTCAGCCACGCGCCGAAAACAGAGCGATGAGACGCTTTAGAAAAAGGCCGATCCCGGCCCCAAACACGAGCATGAACGCGTTGCTTTCAAACCGGAATAAGAGCACGAGGGCCAAGGCCGCCAAAAGTAAGACTATCAGCGCCAGCATATCAAACTCATTTGGGTCAAGCTCAACGCTTTCCAGCGCAATCTTTTCCATGAACTGCTTTACCATTGGCTCAACAACTGGCACCAGGTAACCAGCCAAAAGACCCAGAATAAAGTTGAAGATCATATCATATCCCCCTGATAATATTAGCGTATTGGATGATGTACGGTAACAAGCTTGGTGCCATCTGGAAAGGTGGCTTCCACTTGCACATCATGGATCATGTCTGAAATGCCCGGCATGCATTGCGCGGCTGTGATCACCGAGGCACCCGCTTCCATTAGGTCGGCAACACTGCGCCCGTCACGGGCCCCTTCGACCACAAAATCTGTGATCAAAGCGATCGCTTCGGGATGGTTCAGCTTGACGCCGCGCGCCAATCTCTCTCGCGCCACCATGGCGGCCAGGCTTACCAAAAGCTTGTCTTTTTCACGCGGTGTGAGGTTCACCAGCTCCTCCTAAATTTGCCAAACTCGTGGGACACCTTCCGGCAGATTTTCCGCCAAAAGGGACACGAGTGCATTGCGTAGCGCATGGGCGCGTGGCGACATCATGCGAACAACTGTCTGCCCCGTCCAGGCCGATTTTGACAGGCGAACGCCATCCGTGCACTGCACCTTCAGGTTTTGATAGGCTGGCCCAAAAGCATAAACCGTTGCAATTGCCCCCGCATTTGCAAGCCCAAAAGGATGGCCAGCATCCTGAACGGTTTGATCTGAAATATGCAAACGATCTCGCCAAATTGGGCCATTGGGGCCATCAACTTGCCTGGTGTCTTTGCAGCTCACGGATACAAGCGTTTCGCCCATTGCACAGCGGCCAAAAACCAAGCTTTCAAGCATAAAAAGGCTTGCACCAGGTGCGAGATTTACGCGTGTTTTCCGGTCAAGATTGGCCTGATCAAACAAGATTGTTTCTTGGGGCACCCAAACCAAATTGGCATTTTCGCCAACATCTAAGGTCACATCAACATGGCCCGAGCCAGTGACGCTTTGATAGGCGCGTTCTGCGGTTTGTGTTGTGGCAATCAGGCTCGCATCAGCACCAACTTGCGCGCCAAACTCAATTTGGTCACCGCCCGTGATGCCGCCACTCGTGTTGAGAAAAACCGCCTGAGGCACCGCCCTGTGGACGCGCGGGAGTAGACATTTGGCAGAGCCGCTTTGCTTGAGCCGGTCCAGCTGTATGCGACCGTCTCGCACTGACACTGCCACTGCCGCAGTGCCATGCGTGCGCTGAAGTTGAACAGAAGGGCCACCGTCTAACATGCCAGTTTTCTAGGCAGACCAGCCAACAAGGGGCAATGCCCCAAGCCCCAACCTCAAGGACTTTGCAGATCATTGCGCAAGTTGCTGCGTTTGAAGGTCACGCTCTCCCTGAAAATCGCCTATTTTTTACGCACTTTGATTGTGCCAATTTCACCTAGATCCGCTGGCAGTCCACGACGGAGTTGTGTAGGCCAGCCCCCATGACAACAACACTCACGCTTCGCAGACCCGACGACTGGCATCTCCATCTGCGCGACGCAGGTATGATGCGCGCCGTTCTGCCTTGGAGTGCGGCCCATTTCGCCCGCGCGATCATTATGCCAAATTTGGTGCCACCGGTGGTGACAAGCCAAGACGCTGCCAACTACCGCGACCGGATCCTCGGCGCTTTGCCGCAAGGGACCACGTTTGAGCCGCTCATGACTCTCTATTTAACGGAAAGCACCGATCCACAGGACGTGCGCGCCGGGATTGAGAAAGGGCTTATTAAGGCTGTGAAACTGTATCCAGCTGGGGCCACAACCAATTCTGCTTCAGGCGTGCGCGATATCGACAAAGTGCGCGGCGTGCTTGAGGTTTTAGAAAACACCGGCACACCGCTTTGTGTGCACGGAGAAGTCACAACGCCTGAAGTCGATATTTTTGATCGCGAAGCGGTCTTTATTGAGCGCGTCTTAGCGCCGTTGCGCGCTTCTCTTCCCGGCCTGCGGGTGGTGATGGAGCATATCACGACAAGCGACGCGGTTGATTACTTGCGCTCTGGGGGAGAGACCCTTAGCGCGACCGTCACGACCCACCACCTGATGATTACGCGCAATCATATCCTCGTAGGTGGGATCAAACCGCACTACTACTGCTTACCTGTCGCCAAGCGCGAAAGCCATCGGCAGGCGCTTGTGGACCTGGTGACTTCCGGGTTTGATCGTGTGTTTTTGGGCACTGATAGCGCTCCGCACACGGATCCCTTAAAGGAACAAGCCTGCGGCTGCGCGGGGATCTTTTCTGCGCCTAATACGATGGCCTGTTTGGCGGAAGTGTTCGAGCGCGAAGGCGCTTTGTCCCAGCTTGAGGGCTTTGCCTCGCTCAACGGCCCTGCGTTCTACCGCCTACCGCCAAACGACGACACATTGACCCTGGTCAAAGGGCAATCCGATCACCCTGAAAAGATCGACACAGACGAAGGCCCTGTTACCGTCTTCGATCCAGCCAGTCCCGTGACCTGGCGCGTAAAGGAAGGTTAACACCATGGTGCCCTCGCAATCGGAAATCGCGCATCTCTCGGCCAAAATGCTCTTGGAATGCGGCGCAGTGCACTTCAACGCCAAAGAGCCGTTTACGCTGGCCTCAGGCCTGCCCTCTCCGACTTATGTAGATTGCCGCAAACTCATCAGCTACCCGCGGATCCGATCAGCATTGATGGATTTTCTCACCTTCGAGATCAAGCGCCAGGCGGGCTTTGAAGCCTTTGATTGCGTTGCCGGCGGCGAAACGGCAGGCATCCCCTTCTCTGCTTTTATTGCCGAGCGCATGGCCTTGCCCATGACTTATGTGCGCAAAAAGCCAAAAGGATATGGGCGCAATGCCCGCATCGAAGGCGTGATGACAGAGATCAATCGCGTACTTTTGGTTGAAGATATGACCACAGACGGCGGCTCCAAGCTCAGCTTTGTCGATGCAATCCGCGACACGGGCGCCACGTGCGAATGGACAGCTGTGATTTTCTCTTATGGGATTTTCCCAGAGATCAACGAGACGTTGGGCGAACACGGCGTTGGCCTCATTTCGCTTTGCACTTGGTGGGATGTTCTAGAGGCAGCAAAAGAGCTCAAGTCTTTTGATGCAGAGACTTTGAGCGACGTGGAAGCCTTCCTAAAGGCCCCGCGCGCATGGCAAGAGGCCAGAAAGAGCTCCGCAAAATAGTCTCTTGCAACGGGCATTCACCTCTACATTTGGGGCAATCTAGCCCGAAAATCGGCAAATGTTGTGGCTTTTGGCTGTGATGTAAGTTATCCAAGGTTATCCACACAAACATACAATTTGCATCGTGCAGCTTCAGTCTTTTAGAACGATGCGCAGCCCCAAAATGCTCCTGTGACGGCCCAACTTCTCAATACGGGACATCACAATGACCCACAAATGGCGGATACCGCATGAACGAAATTGCATCGATCAACTCAGGAAATCTGGCGGACACTTTGCCCCACTCCATTGAGGCTGAGCAGCAACTGTTGGGCGCGATCCTCACCAACAACGATATCTTTGATCGCGTCAGTTCGATCATCAGCGCCGATCACTTCTATGATCCGGTTCACGCCCGCATCTTTGAAACGGCGCAGGCGCGGATCAGCAAAAACACCCTGGCCTCACCGGTCACGCTCAAAGCGTTTTTAGAGCAAGACGCAGGCCTGCAAGAGTTGGGGGGTGCAACCTATCTGGTCAAACTCGCGGGCACTGCCGCCGCCAGCTTTGCCGCGCGTGACTATGCGCAAATGATCTACGACATGGCCGTGCGCCGTGAGTTGATAACTTTGGGGCAAGACATCTCCGCCCGTGCGGCCCAAGTGGACATGGACAGTGAGCCCAAAGAACAAATCGTCGAGGCCGAACAACGCCTGTATAAAATGGCGGAAGTTGGTCAGGCTGACACTGGATTTCAATCCTTTCTTAAAGCCGTCACCGATGCGGTAAACGTTGCCAATGCCGCATATCAACGCGAAGGCGGCATGGCCGGGGTCTCAACCGGCCTCGTGGATCTTGACAAAAAGCTCGGCGGCTTGCACCGATCCGACCTTTTGATCCTCGCAGGTCGCCCGTCCATGGGCAAAACCTCGCTGGCCACAAACGTCGCCTTCAATATTGCCAAGGCCTACAAAAAAGGCAAAACCGACACCGGAGAAGACGGCGCCATTGATGGTGGCGTCGTGGGATTTTTCTCCCTTGAGATGAGCGCAGAGCAGCTCGCCGCCCGGATCTTGTCAGAAGCATCTGAAGTGCCCTCAGAACAGATCCGGCGCGGCGATATGACAGAAGGCGAGTTCCGCCGCTTTGTCGAAGCGGCCAAAACCCTTGAGGCTTGCCCGCTTTATATAGACGACACACCTGCTTTGCCAATCAGCCAAGTGGCCGCCCGCGCGCGTCGTCTAAAACGCACCCACGGTCTTGACGCTTTGTTTGTGGACTATCTCCAGCTTCTGCGCCCCGCCACGGCAAAAGACAGCCGTGTAAACGAGGTCTCCGAGATTACCCAAGGCCTCAAGGCTATCGCCAAAGAGCTCGACATTCCCGTTGTCGCGCTCTCGCAGCTCAGCCGTCAGGTTGAAAACCGCGACGACAAACGCCCCCAACTCTCTGACCTGCGCGAATCTGGCTCAATCGAACAAGATGCCGATGTGGTGATGTTTGTGTTCCGCGAAGAATATTACAAAGAGCGCGAAAAACCAGGCGATCATGACCTTGAAAACATGGCCCGCTGGAAAGAAGAGATGGAGCGTCTGCATGGAAAAGCAGAAGTGATCATCGGCAAGCAACGTCACGGCCCCATCGGCACGGTTGATCTGAGCTTTGAAGGCCGCTTCACACGCTTTGGCAACTTGGTGCAACCCTGGCAAAAAGGCGAAAACATCGAAGGCTTCTAAGCGGCCGCCCCCTTCTGTCAAACCAACACTTTTGCGTTTCTTTGGCCCAAATACTCCCGCCGGAGGCGCGTAGTTTTGTAAAAACGACAAACCAAAACAGGCGTTTTTTCACAAAAAAACGGCCACTCGGCTCCGGCACAGCAGCCCACCCCTTGACCCTCCGCCAATCCCTGCCACAACGCCACCTATGACGACAGGCAGTCTGACAATTTCTCCCGAAGCGATCATCGCCAACTATCGCGCGCTCGATGCTCTATCTGCGCCCACAGTTGAAACCTCAGGCGTGGTCAAAGCAGACGGATATGGCTTGGGGCTCGCACCTGTGGCGAAAGCTCTGGCGAGTGCGGGTGCCAAAACGTTCTTCGTGGCTCAGGCCCAAGAAGGCGCCGCGCTGCGTCGCATCATGGGCTCGGGCTTTCGCATCTTTGTTTTTGAAGGCCATATGGCTGAGGCGACTGAAGCGATTGAAACCGCAGACCTTATCCCTGCGCTCAATTCGATCGAACAACTCACGTGCCATTTTGAACGCTTGCCGGGGCATCCATTTGCAATCCAACTCGACACAGGTATGAACCGCCTTGGATTTGAACCCGGCGCTTGGGTGGCTGTGCGCGACGCCGCTTTACATGCGGGCCCAGAGCTTATTATGAGCCACCTCAGTTGCGCGGACGATCCAGATCACCCCATGAACCCCTTTCAGCGCGATGTATTTTTGCAAATGGCTGAAGGCGCAAATACGCCGCTCTCCCTTGCCGCTACCGGTGGCACACTTTTGGGCGCCGATTATCATTTCAACATGGTGCGCCCTGGCATTGGCCTTTACGGAGGCATGCCTTTTGCCAAAGCCAAACCGGTTGTAAATCTACAACTGCCGACGATCCAAACGCGCGAATTGGTACCTGGCGAGGCCGTGGGCTACGGCAATACCTGGACCGCCCCCGGCACAGCCCTGATTGCCACGGTCAGTGGTGGCTATGCCGACGGTTTGTTGCGCACGCTGTCAGGATCAAAAGCTCGGCTTTATGCCAAAGGCGTGGCCTGCCCCATCGTCGGGCGGGTCTCGATGGACCTGCTTACGGTGGATGTGACCCATCTCGAGGAGGTCCCTGACTACTTTGAAGTCTTGGGCCCAAACCAATCCATCGACGATTTGGCCGCTGAGGCCGGTACAATTGGCTACGAAATTCTCACGTCTTTGGGCGGCCGCTACACAAGGGCGGGAATATGACCGCGTTTCTGGGCAGTATCGGGCGCGCCACCCTGGACCTTTTGGGGGCAATTGGCGCTGTTGTTGCCTTTGCAGCTCTCACGCTCAGGCACCTCGTCACTCCGACCTTTTACACGCGCGAATTGCTGCGCGCGCTTCTGACAATCGGTTACTTTTCTTTGCCTGTTGTGGGCCTGACGGCTTTTTTCACAGGCGGCGCATTGGCCTTGCAAATCTATGCAGGCGGCGCGCGCTTTAATGCCGAGGCGGTGGTTCCTCAAATTGTGGCCATTGGGATCGTGCGCGAGCTTGGCCCGGTGCTGGGCGGCTTGATGGTGGCAGCGCGCGTCGCCTCTTCGATTGCAGCTGAGCTCGGCACAATGAAAGTGACAGAGCAGATCGACGCGCTGGTCACCCTTTCTACAAATCCCATGAAATATCTCACGGTGCCGCGCGTCTTGGCCGCCACGCTTTCAGTGCCCGTGCTCGTAGCCGTAGGAGACGCCATTGGCATCATGGGCGGATATGTGGTTGGCACATCACGGCTTGGCTTTTCATCTGGCGCCTATCTGCAAAATACCAGCGACTTTTTGGAACTTTGGGACGTCACCTCAGGGCTCATAAAGGGCGCGGTCTTTGGCTTCATCATTGCGCTCATGGGCTGCTATTTCGGCATGAACTCCGAGCGCGGCGCTCAAGGCGTCGGGCGCGCAACAAAATCTGCTGTTGTGACCTCAAGCGTGCTCATCTTGGCGGCAAACTATCTGCTTACGGAGGTCTTTTTCTCCGCATGATTTCTCTGAGCGATGTTCACAAGTCTTTTGGCGCCGCGCAGATCCTCAAAGGCGTGACCTTAGATGTGGCCAAAGGCGAGAGCCTCGTTATCATCGGCGGATCTGGCACGGGTAAATCCGTAACCCTGAAATGCATCTTGGGGCTCGTCACACCCGACAAGGGCGAGATTCTTGTGGATGGTCAGACGATCAAGCAAAACCGCGAGACCTTTCTGGCCCGCTTTGGGATGCTCTTTCAGGGCGGCGCTCTGTTTGACAGCCTAAGCGTTTGGCAAAACGTGGCTTTCCGGCTTTTGCAAACGGGAACAGCGCAGTCAGAGGCCCGCGAAATCGCCGTCGAAAAACTACGTCGCGTGGGGCTCACCCCTGAGCAAGCCGACAAGTTTCCAGCTGAACTCTCTGGCGGCATGCAAAAGCGCGTAGGTCTTGCCCGCGCCATTGCCTCGAACCCAGAGATGATCTTTTTTGACGAGCCAACAACTGGCCTCGATCCCATCATGGCGGGTGTGATCAACGATCTCATCCGCGAAATTGTGGTGGAGATGGGGGCCACGGCCATGACAATCACCCACGATATGTCAAGCGTTCGCGCCATTGCTGACAAAGTTGCCATGTTACATGACGGGGTTATTCAATGGAGTGGAACCGTTTCTGAGATGGACACCGCTAGCGACCCTTACGTCGCCCAATTCATAAATGGCCGCGCTGAGGGCCCGATCGAGGCGATCCGGTGATTGACGGTCTTATAGAGGGCATCTTCGGGCTCATTTCTGGGCTTGTTCAACTCATCGCTGGCCTCTTCGAGATGCTGTTTACCGGACTCATCGAAGGCGGCGGAAGCGGACGTGGGCTGGGCATTCTTGCCCTGGTTTTCGCAGCTATCTTCGCCACCCCTATGGTATTGGGATTTGTCGGCTCGCTCTCGGCTGAGAGCCCAGATTGGATTTTGGGTTGGAGCTTTTCCGCAACGGCCTTGGCGATTTTCTTCGCGCTGACCTGCTTTTTTTTGTTGGCCTATATAGCGTTGAACGAACTCTTTGATTGGGGAACGACCAAGGCTCTAAAAACCGCTGTCCGCCAAAGGTCCCGCGCGGTGGAAGACAAACAAACGGATGCGCCAATCCTTGAGGGCAAATCGCATGGTTGGGTGGTCTTTTTTGCCATCGCCCTTTTGATTTTGGGCACTGTGTTTATCTCCGCCACGCAGATAGAGCGTAAATCTGCTCGAGAACTGCGCTGCGAAGCGATCGCGCAAAGCACCACAGAAAAGGTTGGCGCGCGGTCTGAGCGTTTGGGCAAACTCGCTGAAAAGCTCTTGCGCGAAGAAGGCTGGGTCCACCGCTTCTGCGCAGGCCATGCAGATAAATGATGGCTCTGAAGCTGGCAAACGCAGCGCTTTTGATCCTTTTTCCTCTGTCGTGGTTTGCGCCTTTGATGCGCGCTGGCCTTCTACCGTTTTTCAAGCTGCCTGAGATCAGCGTCATTTCTGGCCTGCAATCACTATGGAAGTCGGACATCTTGCTGGCGCTTGTTGTCACCTTCTTTGCGCTTGTTGCACCGCTCCTAAAGACCCTCGGTCTCGCCCTTATTCAGTTCAATCTGATGAGCCGCGCAACGCTGCCTGCGCTCACCACGCTCGGTAAATTTGCCATGGCGGATGTGTTTTTGATCGCGCTTTACGTTGTTCTCGCCAAAGGCATTGGCGTTGGGCGGGTTGAGGTTGCTTGGGGCCTTTATCTTTTCACCTTTTGCATCTTGGCCTCGCTCGTGCTTTCTGTTCTCACAGCACGACAACTCAAGGACAACAGTGGCTAAATCCCCAACTTACCGGTGCTCAAACTGCGGCGCGCAGGCCTCCAAATGGGCAGGCCAATGCGAAAGCTGTGGGGAATGGAATACGCTTGTTGAAGAAATTCCCTTAAGCGCAGGCCCTTCCGGCAAATCTCTGACCAACAGGCGCGGCACCGCACGCGCCATGACGGATCTTGCCACCAAAGAAAGCCCGCCTCAGCGCACTTTGGCGGGCGTGGCGGAACTAGATCGTGTTTTGGGCGGTGGGCTTGTGGAAGCATCAGCCATTTTGCTGGGCGGAGACCCGGGCATCGGCAAGTCGACGCTTCTATTGCAAGCCGCCGCACGCTTTGGGCGCAATGGGCTCAAGGTGGTTTATGTGACAGGCGAAGAAGCGGCAGGCCAAGTACGTTTGCGCGCCGAGAGGCTCGGCCTGACTGAGAGCCCCGTGCATCTTTTGGCAGAAACGAATCTACGCGACATTCTTACCACACTGGATGAAGCCAAGCCTGATCTCGTGATCATCGATTCCATTCAGACCATGTGGGCTGATACCGTGGAAGCCGCTCCCGGCAGCGTCAGCCAGGTGCGCAGCACAGCCCATGAGCTGACGCAATTTGCCAAACGGCGGGGCATTTCCGTCGTCATGGTTGGGCATGTCACGAAAGACGGCCAGATCGCGGGGCCGCGCGTTGTTGAGCATATGGTCGACACGGTGCTCTATTTCGAAGGCGAGCGCGGGCACCCGTTTCGGATTTTGCGCTCGGTGAAGAACCGTTACGGGCCAGCCGACGAAATGGGCGTTTTTGAAATGACGGGCCGTGGGCTCACAGAAGTGAAGAACCCCTCTGCCATGTTCCTCGCCGAACGTGGCAAACCCACCGCTGGCTCGGTGGTCTTTGCTGGGATTGAAGGGTCACGTCCCGTTTTATGCGAAATACAAGCGCTCGTGGCGCCCTCGCCCCATTCCCAACCGCGCCGCAGCATTGTGGGTTGGGATGGCAGCAGGTTGGCTATGATCCTAGCCGTTTTGGAAAGCCGGGCAGGTGTGCCGTTTACGGGCCTCGATGTATATCTCAACGTCGCAGGCGGGCTGCGCATCACCGAACCGGCCGCAGACTTGGCCGTGGCCGCAGCGCTCGTGAGCGCGCGCGAAGACACCACGCTTCCCGAACAGTGTGTCATTTTCGGCGAAATTAGCCTCTCTGGAGCGCTCAGACCGGCCCCTCAAACCGAAAACCGGTTGAAAGAAGCCGAAAAACTTGGTTTCACCGCCGCGATTGCCCCTCAATCAGCGAAAGCTCTGTCGAGTGCGTCAATCACTTTGCAACAAGTGCCAGACGTTCTGGCCTTCGCAACAGAGATCTTCGCGCTGGGGCCTCAGCGCACGCAATAAAAGGGAAGTGAGACATGGAAGGCTTTACGTTGGTAGACGGCGCGGTTGCCCTAATAGTGGTGATCTCCGCTCTCCTAGCCTATTCTCGCGGGTTCGTGCGCGAAGTTCTTTCAATTGCGGCCTGGGGTGTAGCGGGCGTTTTGGCCTTTGTGTTTGCACCACAAGCTGAGCCTTTAATCAAAGAAATCCCAATTGTGGGCGATTTCATAGGCGAAAGCTGTGAAATCGCGATCATTGCTGCTTTTGGCGCCGTTTTCGCAGTGGCCTTAGTTGTGATGTCGATCATAACGCCACTTTTTTCCAGTATCGTGCAGCGCTCGGCCCTCAACGGGATCGACCAGGGCTTGGGCTTTTTGTTCGGAGTGCTGCGGGGCCTACTCCTAGTTGCGGTTGCTTTCTTCGTATATGAAGTTGTTCTAGCTAGCCAAAGCCTTGAGATGATTGATAATTCCAGATCAGCAGCTGTATTTGGCCAGATCACTCAGAGCATCCAAGACCAAAACCCCGAAGAAGCGCTTGGATGGCTGCGAACACAATATCTACAACTTGTTGGCGACTGCGGCGCATAAACCTCTCCAAAATTAATTGAAAATTAACGCTTGGTTTTGAAAAAATTAACGATAATATAGCGACAATTAACGCTTTATGAGCGCTTTGTTAACTATTCGTTTACCAAACAAACAATAAAGAGTTCGGTATATTCGATTGTTGCGGGTCAGTTCGCGTGGGGCTACGTCCAGACGCCTCCAATCGAATTGTACCTGTTGGGTAATGGGCTGAGTGGGGCCCAACGTGGAGGTTAAAATGGCTGGACCGTTGATGCTGTCGCCAGAATTGTTGGTGATGGTTCTATTGGGAGTGATCGGGGTTTTGTTCCTCGGTTTGGTGCGCTCACGTTCAAAAATGCGCGCCGCGAAAGCGCTGAATAACCGCCTCATTGAAGAGGCGAAGGGCGTTCAAAACAAATTGGACAAGTCAGCCCGTATGCAAGAGACGTTGCAGCGCGCAGTGATGAATGCGTCCAAGGACTCAAGTCGCGCTTTGATAAATCTTAACAATGACTTGCGCCTGCCAATTAGTGCAGTTTCAGCGCTCTTTCAGCGCATTGCACAGGATAATTTGACCCCTGACCAGCAAAAGAACGTGTCGCGCGGGCAATCCGCGGCAGACGCGATCCTGGCCAAACTGGATCTGCACATGGCGACCTTGTCGAGCGAAGTTCCGCGCGACGAGCCCAACCGGTCACGTGCCTCTGTGAAAGAACTTGCCAAGGACTGGGAACAAAACCTCGCCGAGCGCATAGCGGCAAGTGGGAAAACCCTCGCCTACACCGTGCACGTCACAGACGACGCGCCACGGGAATTTTGGGTGGATGAAGGGCGCTTGAGCAAAGTTGTTGAACGTCTGTTGAACCATACGGTGCGCTACAGCTCCTCTGGCGAGATCGGTATGATCGTACGCAGTCATCAAGGTGTTCACAACACGCTCGACATTCGAATCGTAGATGTGGGGATTGCGATGGCCACCGACACAGCCGCGGCAATCTATGAACGCAGCGGCGCTGTTGCTGTTGAGAACAAAGGCGTTGCGCGCAGGCTCGATATCCAAGCCATAGCCCCTCTCGCTGAAGCCCTTGGCGGGCGCATTGATGTGGTTCGTAGCACGGCAAGTGCAACGGAAATTGCTCTGAAATTAGACGCAAGCGCCAACTTGCCTGAAGGCAAAAAGGTGGGGGACGTTATTTCCGCTGCGTGACGTGGGCAAATTGGCAAAACGGCCACATCCTTTCGTGACAGTTTGAGCAATTCGAGCTATGAGGCCTCAACTGACGTCATCGCCCGGAGCTGCCATCCCGTGACCCAGAGTGCTGAGCTCGATTGCCCGCCGTCCCATCCATTTGATGCGGACAAACTCAAAGAAGAATGCGGCGTGTTCGGCGTTGTGGGCGTAAAAGACGCGGCCAACTTTGTGGCCCTTGGCCTCCACGCCCTTCAACATCGCGGACAAGAGGCAGGCGGGATCGTTTCCCATGACCCTGAACAAGGCTTCAATTCTGCTCGGCGTTTTGGATACGTTCGCGATAACTTCACCAAGGCGTCGCTGATGGAAACCCTGCCCGGCGCATTATCGATCGGGCATGTCCGCTATTCTACCGCAGGCTCTAAAGGCCAAACGGCGATTCGCGACGTGCAGCCTTTCTTCGGCGAATTCTCCATGGGCGGCGCAGCGATCGCCCATAATGGCAACATCACCAACGCAGACGCCTTGCGCCGAGAGCTGATCGAGCGCGGCTCGATCTTTCAAAGTTCCTCCGACAGTGAATGTATCATTCATCTCATGGCGCGGTCCTTGCAGCGCCGCGTGCCGGAGCGCATGATGGACGCCTTGCGCCGGGTGGAAGGCGCTTTTTCGGTTGTTGCGATGACCCGTACGAAACTGATCGGGGTGCGCGATCCTTTGGGTGTTAGACCCCTTGTGATTGGTAAGATTTCTGATGGTGCATGGGCGCTCAGCTCAGAAACTTGTGGCCTCGACATCATCGGCGCAGAGTTCGTCCGAGAAGTAGAGCCCGGTGAAATGGTTGTCATTGAACATGGCGAAATTCACTCGCACCGACCCTTTGCCCCGCAAAAGTCGCGATTCTGTATCTTTGAACATGTGTATTTCTCGCGCCCGGATTCGATTTTGGGTGGACGGTCTGTCTATGAAACGCGCCGTCAAATTGGCGTTGAATTAGCCCGCGAAGCGCCTGTAGAGGCCGATATCGTATGCTCTGTGCCCGACAGAATCATCACAGGCGCGTCCGGACCTGCGCCCATATCGAGGAAGGCTTGTGCAAGCGCGTGACTTTGGGTTTTAGCATCGCCGTAAGTGACGTGC
>JBCDCE010000047.1:0-30605 GCA_039182515.1 Pseudomonadota bacterium
GCTTGGCTTTTACATACGAAACACTCGTTTTATGGCAGGTACGTATTTTTTAAAAAAGTTGAAAAGGGTTTCGGATGCATTCTAGGGACTATTTGACAGGATCCAATGCTTTCGTCTTTGGGCTTATGTGCGTCTTTTTCGGGTTCTTTTTTCTGGATCTTTCCCCAAAGCTTCATGCGATCGACCCGCTTGTTGAGTTGAAGGCATCGTCAGATAGATTGAGATCTTTTGGTGAACTTCGCCGGCCATTGACAGAGAATGAGCGAGCTTTTGCGCTTAAAGCTTGGAGCTATCTGGAGGCAAATACTCGTGAAACAGGTTTCGTAGATTCTGTAGAGAATTACCCTTCTTCTACCCTTTGGGATCAAGGCTCCTATCTATTGGGTGTCATTTCAGCGCGAAAGTTAGATCTCATAGATCAAGAGTTGTTGAAGGAACGCGGTTCGAAGTTCGTAGCTTCCCTCTCGCAACTGACGCTGGTCGAGGATCGGTTTCCAAATAAAGTTTATAATACGCAGACTTTGGAGATGGTGGATTACAGCAATACTCCGGTACAGGGCGGGGTCGGGTGGTCGGTCTTGGATCTAGGGCGTTTGCTGTCTGGTTTAAGTGCATTGTCTGTTGCGGTGCCTGAGCTCAGACCAGCCATTCACGACGTTGTTCTGTCTTGGGATTTATCTTTTTTAGGACAGGATGGGGAGCTTATCGGAGCTTATCGTGACGATGATGAAGGCGTGATTGAGGTTCAAGAAGGTCGACTGGGCTATGAGCAATATGCGGCGCGTGCCGTAGCCCTTTGGGGCGTTGATAGTTTTAGGGCTCAGGGTACGTGGGATCGCACCCAAATTGTGAATGCTCAAGGCGTGCAGGTCCCCGCTGATATGAGAGATCCTGCGAGATTTGATGCGATTGATCCAGTGACCAGTGAGCCGTTCTTTTTGCATGGGCTCGAGTTTGGTTTGACGGGGTCAATCGGAGGCTTAACGTATCATGTTTATGATTTGCAAAAACAGAGGTCGCACGAAGTATCGCGTCTTGTTTTTGTAAGTGAAGACCATTTAGATCGCGCGCCCTACTTTGCTTACAATTCGATTTATGGAAACGAACGCTTCTGGACAGTCATGGACGAAGAAGGGCACGAACATCCCGATGCAGAAACACAATCGATGAAAGCGGTATTTGCTTGGTTTGCTCTGTTTCAAGATGACTATGCAACTGCAGCCCTTGAAGCACTTGCTCCGCAACTCCAGACGGATAGAGGCTGGTTCGCGGGCCTGTACAGCGCAAGCAATACGCCAAATACAGCTCTTACATTAAACACGAATGCGATTATTCTTCAGTCGTTGGCCTATATTACACATGGGCCAATACACCAGTGGGACGCACCGGAGCGATCCCCATAGTTAGAATGTTAGGTATGTCGCCGTCGAAACTGCACATGTCATTGACGATCTAGCGAATGCTCTATCGCCCCCAGGTCCTCACAGGCCCACAATCCACATGAACGAAGTTGGATCGAGAATAACGCCCAACGCCACCACTCGAACAAGATGCCGCAGCGCGCGCTAACTGACCAGGTGACCTTGAAGACAGCCGCAGGTCAGCGGCCTGGCCCTTCATGTGAAGAGATTTCTTGGCAACATTGCGAGACCGCGATCGTAGTGCCGCGTTTGTTTTTGGCGTTCTGTAACCGGACAACAGTGTAAAGCTCTCGCTTGTTCCAAGAATGTTAAGAGACGCCGCCATGATGTCGATGGTGCGGGTGTCGATGTTCGTCGACTCGTTTTGGCGCCAATCCCGCATAACGTAGTTAATTTGTTGAAGAGCCTCAGGGATATAATGCCCCTCAATCCAGTAAATCACATCAACCGACTCTGCGGTTCGGCTCGCGTAGAGCTTGACGCGCCGTATGTCACCGGCTCCGCGCAAGAACCCCGCCGCATTCGAGAAAGTTGGCGCTGCCACCAATGTAGTTGCTGCGAATGCCCGCAAAAGTCCACGGCGTGAAATGCCTGTATCTAGTGTCGTCATGTGTCCCCGCGCTTATTTAGCTGCTGCCTCTGTGCGCATTCGCGCTATTCACTAGTTATCCCCAGACACCACTGTCTATGACACATTGAACTAAGGGAACAAAGCCCTCCTCAAGAAGTCGCCGTAATTGATCGTTTTTTCGGCAAATTTTTGCTCAAGGCTTATGTCACGCGAGGTCAAAATGATGGAGGATGCAAGGGTGCCACGGTCCTTCGCTGGAAAGTGAAACTTTCGAAGATGTGAATGGACATCGTGCGGGATGCAGGAAAGAAACGTGTTATCTTGGCATAAGTTCTGCGCGAGGAGATGTGTTGTGAAGACGTTTTTCAATTTAGCCACTTTAGCCGCCTCGGTGTTTTTTGTGGCTGTAGGTCCGGCGCCCATAGCAATGGCGCAGAATACATCTCAGCCAACAATTTCTCCGTTTACTCAAGCTTTGGCGCAAAATGCCCGCAAAGACAGAGACTTGGCTGCGTTTTATAAGGCGCGGGGATATGCACCCTTATGGACCGGAAAATCAAGCGATGACCGTGCTCGGCGAGGCGCTCTACTGGATGCTTTTGAAACAGCCACATCGCATGGCCTGCCGGCGGCACGCTACGACGCAAACCTGCTGCGCCAAAAAATAAATGCTGCGAAAGACGATCAAACACGCGCTGCGCTCGAAATTGAGCTCAGCCAGCGTTTTTTGCAATTCGCGCGAGATATCCAAACCGGATTACTTGTGCCATCTCGGGTCGACTCCGAAATTGTGCGAAAAGCTCCACGTCGTGATCGGTACTCCACGATTGACGCGTTTTCTAAATCCTCCCCAAAAGGCTTTCTAAAGGCGCTTCCTCCGCGCAGCCCGGAATACCAACGCTTAATCAGAGCCAAAGCAGACTTTGAGCGTTTGCTGGCCAAAGGTGGCTGGGGTCCGCAAGTACGTGCTAAGAAACTCAAGCCTGGGGACCAAGGTGCCGCCGTTGTGCAATTGCGCGATCGTTTGATCGCTATGGGCTATCTAAAGCGAACTCCTACGCAGATTTTTGATGAAACAATCACCGCTGGTGTGCGCCAGTTTCAAGCCGCACATGGCCTGTCGGCTGACGGCGTCGCAGGCGCTGGCACTCTGAAGGCGATCAATCAAAGTGCTGGCGCGCGTTTGCAGCAGATCATTGTTGCAATGGAGCGCGAACGTTGGATCAATCGGCCTCTTGGCCGTCGACACGTGATGGTTAACTTGACGGACTTCAGTGCGAAGATCATCGACGGGCAAACGGTCACCTTCCGGACCAGATCGGTCATCGGTGCAAACGAAGAAGACCGCCGCAGCCCTGAATTTTCCGATGTGATGGAGTTTATGGTCATTAACCCAAGCTGGTACGTGCCGCGCTCGATTGTGGTAAACGAGTTTTTGCCCATGATGCAGCAGGATCCAAACGCACAGAGCCAGCTCGAAATAACCGACTCCACCGGCACAGTCATGAGCCGGGCGGCCATTGATTTTGCAGCTTATGACGAAGAAACTTTTCCGTTCGCCATGCGTCAGCCCCCGAGCAGAGGCAACGCTTTAGGGCTTGTGAAATTTATGTTCCCAAACCGGTACAATATCTATTTGCACGATACGCCCGCCAAGAAGCTTTTCGGCCGCCAGTACAGGGCCTTTAGCCATGGCTGTATTCGCCTGGCAGACCCGTTTGACTTCGCTTACGCGCTTCTTGCGCCTCAGGTAGGTAATCCTGAAGCCTATTTTCAATCTCTTCTTGCAACAGGCGATGAGCGTCGGGTTAACCTCAAGACACCTGTCCCGGTTCATCTGATCTATCGCACAGCCTTCACTGAAATCGATGGAACCGTCCGTTTTCGCGGAGATGTTTACCGTCGCGATGCCAAGATCTGGAGAGCGTTGGCCGAACAAGGGGTGGCTCTTCGCGCAGTTCAAGGCTAAGCCCGCCTGACGAACAATCCATGCGGAGGCGCTATGTGGCGCGTAGCGGATATCGCGACGGCATTAGGTTTTGACAGTGCAGGGGATCTCGACCAATTGATCGAGGGCGCCGCAGCGCCTTCCCAAGCGCGGCCTAACGATCTCGCCATCGCGTCGACTCCAGAATATGCTGAAAGGCTGTCTGAGGGCGGCGCAGTCGTCGCGCTTTTGTGGGCGGGAGCAGATTGGCAGGCCTATGGGCTCAAATCTGCTCTGTTTGCTCCCAGACCACGCTTCGCGCTTGCCGGAGTGACGGCTCTGATGGAGCCACGTCGCGGGCTGAAGCCGGGCATCCATCACACGGCCTATGTTGATCCAAGTGCTCAAGTTGATCCAAGCGCGGAAGTTGGCGCGATGGCTTGCATTGAAAGTGGCGCCTCGATTGGAGCCAAGTCGCGTGTAGGGCCACACTCGGTGATTGCTGCTGACGCAAAGCTTGGGTGTGACACTTGGCTCGCCGAAAGGGTCACGGTGGGTGCAGATGTCGAGATCGGGGATCGGGTCACGATCCAGTCTGGCGCAGTGATTGGCGCAGACGGATTTTCCTTTGTAACAGCCGAGAAGTCAGATGTGGAATCCGTCCGTGAAACGCTTGGAACGTCTCGCGCTGTTACCCCTCAGGTTTGGTCACGCATCCATTCTTTGGCCTCCGTGCGCCTAGACGATGATGTCGAAATAGGCGCCAACACCTGCATAGATCGCGGAACTTTGGCCGACACCCGTATTGGGCGAGGCACAAAGATCGATAATTTGGTCCAAATCGGACATAATGTAGAGGTGGGAGAAGACTGCCTTTTGTGTGGTCAGGTGGGCATCGCGGGGTCTTCTGTTCTGGGCAATCGTGTTGTTTTGGGAGGCCAAGCGGGTGTGACGGATCACGTGCGGTTGGGCGACGATGTGATCGCTGGTGCCGGGACGATGGTCCGCACCAACCAACCTGCCGGTAAGGTGCTCTTGGGTGATCCGGCAATGCCGATGACGGCGAGTATAGAAAGCTACAAAGCGTTGCGCCGTTTGCCAAGGCTTGCGGCGGAGGTCGCAAGGCTTAAGACGGCCCTTCAAAAATCCAACGACGCGGACTAAGTGACTGGCATGAAAATAAAACTAAGGTCGCTTGCATGAGCGTTGAGAATAAAATCATCGAAATAATCGCGGAACAGGCGGTTTTAGAGGTCGGTGATGTCTCACCGGATCATTCGCTGGAAGATCTGGGTATAGATAGCATGGGGCTGGTGGAGTGCATCTTCTCGATCGAGGAAGCTTTCGACATCTCCGTTCCGTTTAATGCCAATGATCCAAGCGACAGTAAGTTTGATATTTCTTCGGTTACATCGATCACCAAGGCTGTCGAAGAGCTGATTGCTGAGCAAAAGCCATGAGGCGCGTTGCCATAACGGGTGCAGGCACGATCAATGCACTCGGATCCGATGTTCCAAGCACGCTTGAGGCCTTCCGCGAGGGCAAATGCGGGATCAGTCAGCTCGAAATCCGAGATGTGGATCGCTTAAGCGTACAGATTGCTGGGCAGGTCAAAGGGTATGATCAAAACGCGCATTTTAATCGCCAGCAGATTGCGCTCTATGATCGATTTACGCAGTTCACGCTTTTAGCCGCACACCAAGCGATCTCTCAGTCCGGCTTGAGTTTTTCAGGCGAATTGGCCGACAAATCTGGCGTTGTCTTGGGCACTTCAGGCGGCGGACTTACGACCCAGGACGAAAACTACCGCGTGGTTTACGAAGAAGGCAAAAACCGCGTTCATCCCTTCATCGTTCCAAAGCTTATGAACAATGCGGCGGCGAGCCATGTTTCGATGGAATACAATCTGCGCGGTCCGTCATTCACCGTCGCAACTGCCTGCGCGAGCTCTAACCATGCCATGGGGCAAGCCTTTGCCATGATCCGAAGCGGTGTGGCTCAAGTCATGATTACGGGCGGCTCCGAATCCATGCTGGTTTTTGGCGGTGTTAAAGCTTGGGAGGGCCTTCGCGTGATGAGCCGGGATGCGTGTCGGCCTTTTTCAGCCAACCGCAATGGTATGGTGCAAGGCGAGGGCGCGGGGGTCTTTGTCTTTGAAGATATGGAACTCGCGCAGGCCCGTGGGGCGGAGATCTTGGCTGAAGTTGTCGGCTTTTCAATGTCGTCGGATGCTTCCGATATTGTCATGCCATCGAAACAAGGAGCGGCTCGCGCCATCTCAGGGGCTTTGAAAGACGCAAAGCTGTCGGCGCAAGACGTGGGCTATATCAATGCGCATGGAACAGGTACCGCCGCCAATGACAAAACGGAATGCGCAGCCGTTGCTCAAGTTTTTGGAGCGCATGCAGATCAGCTTATGATCAGCTCGACCAAATCGATGCACGGCCATTTGATTGGTGGAACAGGCGCCGTAGAGCTTTTGGCCTGCATCATGGCTCTACGCGACGGTGTGATCGCGCCAACCATTGGCTATGAAGAACCCGATCCAGAATGCGCGCTTGATGTTGTGCCCAATGAAGCCCGCGAGGCAAGGGTGGACGCTGTGCTGTCGAACGCCTTTGCCTTTGGTGGTTTGAACGCCGTCTTGGCGCTCAAACGCGTTTAGCCCGATTAGCCGAGCATTTTAGCCGTCTGCGTCGCGGAGTTCTTCGAGCCGCTTAAACCCAGCTGTGAACCCGGTGAGGGACACGTTGAGGTCAACGCGCTTGTCGGCTTGAGCTGCATGCACAATTGAAAGCTGCGCCGAATTCCCACGCCGAAAACCGTTCACATCTTCTTGCGACAAGCCAAGGCGTGCGAGACATCCAACATCCGTGCAAAAACTATAGGGATACCGGCGCGCGTTGCGACCATCGATGGTCATCCGCAATTGCTCGGTGAGCAAAGTCTCTAGTGGCACAATTATATTCGCGCCCGCGGCCGCTTGGCTGGTGTTTGGCAGAGCGATAATATTCATTTCTGCGAGAGGCGTGTTGTTGCTATCGCGCAAAAGCTGGAAAAGCTGGCAAGGGTCTTTTTGACCTTCAGGCGCTTGAACGCAGCGAATTTGCCAATCGCCTGTTGTTTCCAAAACGTAGGTTTCACCCACTTTACGCCCTGAGGTCTCGTCGACCGCTTCACCCATGCTGAGTGGGATAGAATCCGCGCTTGTACCTGTGGTGGCATCTGTTTGTGTGGATGTGGTTTGCGCAGCAACCGCGCCTGCTGCGAAAATTGCAGCGATCAGGAGTGATAGTCCTTTAACCATAGTCTCTGTTCCGCCTCATAGCTTTGATTATTGCAGCGGGTGTTAGCATGTGATCTGGGACATGTCAGGCGCAATTTGATAGCGCAGGCAAGGGATCGCTTCACAAGGCTGTATGAATTCGATGGGAGGGCGGGACGCAGTGGAGCTGTGGGACACGCTGGTGCTTGAAAATAGAAAAAGAGCCGTGAGTGACGGCCCTTTTTCAATTATGTTTCCCTGTCGAACTGGCCGACTTATGAGCGAACGCTAGGGGGATTAGGCCAAGGCGTCAACACCTTTTATGTCAAAGTCTTGCAAAGACCTGTGAGGTCTGAGGAGCGCCGTGCGGTGACCGGTCAAGGCCGAAAAAAAGGCCGCACGCGAAAGGTGCGCACGGCCAGTCTGACAGGGAGGAAGTCATGTCCCGCGAAGATCAGTCAAAGACCAACTCCGAGAACGCTTTGATACTGGCATAGAATGATTAACGATGTATTTTGCCACAGATCGAATGTGCTTGGAGGACGCGGTATGGCAGAAATCATCGTTGGAGGTGGCGGCGAGGGCTATCACACGCAGCAAGGGCTCGCGCTCAAATATGCCAACCGGCATGGCTTGATTGCGGGCGCAACCGGCACGGGTAAAACCGTTACTTTACAAATTTTGGCCGAAGGCTTTTCACGCGCTGGTGTGCCGGTGTTCTTGTCTGACGTGAAAGGAGATCTCTCAGGGCTCGCGAAGTCCGGACGAGAGGACTTCAAACTGCACGACGCCTTCATGAAACGCGTTGAAACCATCGGGCTATCTGACTTTGCTTATGATGCCTATCCAGTCACCTTTTGGGATCTCTTTGGTGATCAAGGCCACCCTGTGCGCACCACAGTTGCAGAGATGGGCCCTTTGCTTATCGCACGCATGCTGGAGCTTACGGAAGCCCAAGAAGGTGTGCTCAATATTGCGTTCCGCGTGGCGGACGAAGAGGGCCTCCCGCTTCTGGATCTAAAAGATCTGCAATCCATGCTGGTGTGGCTCGGCGAGAACGGCTCTACCGTAAGCCTGCGTTATGGCCATATTTCCAAGGCTTCTGTTGGTGCCATCCAGCGCCGACTTTTGGTGTTGGAAAACCAAGGCGGTGCGAACCTTTTTGGTGAACCCGCTTTGGCTTTATCAGACATCATGGCCGTGGATGAGACGGGCAAAGGCCGAGTGAACATTCTCGCGTCTGACAGATTGATGGGCGCGCCAAAGCTTTATGCGACCTTCTTGCTTTGGCTCCTCTCCGAGCTTTTTGAAGAGCTTCCGGAAGTTGGCGATCCAGAAAAGCCCAAGCTCGTTTTCTTCTTTGACGAAGCACATTTGCTTTTTGACGGAGCCTCTAAGGTTCTCGTGGATAAAGTTGAGCAAGTGGCGCGGCTCATTCGCTCGAAAGGCGTTGGGGTGTATTTCATCACGCAAAACCCAGCCGATGTGCCCGAAGATATTTTGGGGCAACTTGGCAACCGCGTGCAACACGCGCTTAGGGCCTTTACCGCCCGCGATAAAAAGGCTCTGCGGCAAGCGGCAGAAACCTACCGCGAAAACCCGGCGTTTGATATCGAAGAGGCGATTATGCAGGTGGGCGTTGGCGAGGCTGTGACGTCATTTTTGCAGCCCAAAGGCGTGCCAGGCATGGCGGAACGTACGCTCATTTGCCCCCCAACGTCACAACTTGGGCCGATTACCAAAGCTGAGCGCGAAGATGTGATCAAAACGTCCCATATCGCGGGCAAATATGAGCATGTGATCGACCGTGTCAGCGCCTATGAGGCCCTCAAAACACGGGCCGAGGCTGCGGCGAAGGAAGCTGAAGAAGCGGAAGCCAAAGAAGAAGACATGGAGCCCATGCTGCGCGATTTCTCGACCAATCGTCGCTACTCGGGCGAACGAGTTACCCGCTCTACCTCCCGTCGCACGCGCAAAGGTCAAAGCTTCGGGGAGCAGATGACAAAAATGGTTGTTAAAGAGTTAACCGGAACGACCGGTCGTCGCATCGTCCGTGGGGTGCTCGGGGGGCTCTTTAAAGGAAGATAGGCGTTTAAAAACAATGTCTTGGCGGGCTGTGTTTAGCGTATGCATCACGTATGCATGTACGTATGCCTAACATACATACCTCTTATCGCCCGACGATAAATTCTGCGATTTGGCGCAACACTACGGCTCACAGCTGAACTCGCTCGAAAGGCAGCGTACGGGCCCTCTAAAGGGCCCTTACTTTAAGCTCTGTAAGGCGATTTGCATCACGGCCCGTGACCTCAAAGCGAAATCCATGGAACGAAAAGACCTGCCCCTCAGCGGGAATAGTTTGCGCTTCGTGGATCACCAAACCAGCCATTGTAACGGCCTCGTCATCAGGTAAGGCATGATCTGTGGTGCGGTTGAAGTCACGGATCGTCATAGAGCCTTCAATGATGTAATGACCATCCTCGGATGGCCGCAATTCAGGGCCTTCGTCTTCATCAAATTCGTCTGCAATTTCGCCCACAATCTCTTCGAGAATATCTTCAAGAGTGATCAACCCTTGAAGCGCACCGTATTCATCCACCACCAAAGCGAAGTGCGCACGCCTGCGCAAAAACTCCCGCATTTGGTCATCGAGCGTTGTGGTTTCAGGCACAAAATAGGGCTTCATCGCGACGTCGGTGATCTCAAACCGCGCCAAGTCTCCTGGTTTCGCATCAGGGCCGCGCATCACCTTATCGATAGCGCGCAGCAGGTCTTTGGCGTGAATGACGCCAATTATATTTTCAGGCTCGTCGCGGAAAACGGGCAAGCGCGTGTGATTGGAGGCCAAACATTGGTCGAGGATGAGCTCGGGAGCATCTGCCGCGTCGATCATTTCAATGTCAGATCTGTGGAGCATGATCTCTTCAACCGTGCGGTCGCCGAGGTCCAATGCGCCAAGAATCCGGTCGCGATCTTCTTTTTCAACCACACCTTCAGAATGCCCTAATTGCAGAGCCCCAGCGATCTCTTCGCGCACGGCCAGAACATTGCTGTCTGGATCAATTTGAACGCCAAAAAGGCGCAGCGTTGCGCGCACCAAAACCTGAACAGTAGCAACGATCGGCGCAAAAATCCGCACGATAATGCCGATAGGGCGGGCTACGGCGGAGGCCGCCGTTTCGGCATTGGTGATTGCGTAGGTCTTTGGAAGCACCTCGGCAAAAACCAAAACCAAACCGGTCATGAGCAGCGTTGCTAAGGCCACGCCAGATTCCCCAAAGGCCCGCGTAAAGAGCGCTGTCGCGAGGGAGGTTGCGAGAATGTTGACAAGGTTATTGCCCAATAGCACTGAACCAATCAGACGTTCGCTGTCATCTGTGAGTTCAAGAGCGCGCGTGGCACCCTTGTCGCCTTTGTCAGCTTGCGCGCGCAATTTCCCACGAGAGGCAGCCGTGAGTGCGGTCTCAGAACCTGAAAAAAAGCCCGAGCAAACAAGCAGGGCTAAAATTACGGCGCAGGTTGTCCAGAAGGTGGCGTCGAGAACGGAGCTAGTATCCATGATGTTGAGGTACTCGGTGTTGCGCGTCTGTCAATGGGGATCACTGATCTGAGCGCGTTGATCTTTGCGAACTGTGGCCAGAAAAATGCGGCTTGGGCTGGCTTATGCGGCAATCAAAAAGGCACGGCTATGCCTTCTGACAGTGTGCGTTATCAACAAATTGCAAGGACTTTTCACGTTGAAAGTTTGGAATTTCTCAACCGAATCGCCCAAGGATAGAGGGCGGTAGGGAGCGGGCTACTTCGGTAGAAATAGGAACAATTTGAATTTAGTTTTAGCGAAGTCCAAGAGGCTTAAGTGTCTTTGGCCAAGGGATGATGATCCAGCACAAGCTCTTGCAGCCGCTCATCCAAGACATGTGTGTAAATCTCAGTGGTGGCTACGTCCGCATGACCCAAAAGAGTTTGAATGGCGCGCAAATCCGCCCCATTGGCCAGTAAATGTGTGGCGAAAGCATGCCGCAGTGTGTGCGGCGTCACCTTCGACGGCGCAACGCCCGCTGAAACGGCGAGCTCCTTAATTAGTCCATAAAAGCGGTGACGGGTCATGAAGCCTTGGCCTGCGCGGCTCGGAAACAAAAATCTGTGAGCCAGTGGCTTACGTGCCCAGCTCTCAGTTTTTGCCTCTTGCTGGGCGTCGCGGGTTTCGAGCCAGGCCTTGAGGGCTTCACGGGCTGGGGGGGAAAGAGGGACCATGCGCTCTTTGCCACCTTTGCCAGTGACCAAAAGCATGCGCGGATCTCCTCGTGCAGCTGACACGGGAAGAGACACCAACTCAGTCACGCGCATTCCGGTGGCATAAAGCAGCTCTAGAAGCGCCGCATTGCGCAATCGGTCTGCTTCTGTCCGGCCCGTTTTGCGGGCAGCTTCCAAAAGGCGGTCAACGTCGGTTTCACTGAGGGTTTTAGGAAGCCGTTTTGCTCGGCCCGGCCCTTTAATTTGGATGGCTGGATTGTCAGAGCGAAGTCCCTCTTCAAAAGCAAATCGAAACAACTGTTTCAGAGCTGATAGGCGCCGCGCGCGTGTCGCGGCGGACAGACCTTGAGCTTCGCAGAACACCAAGTAATCTTCCACATTTTCCCGGGATGCTTCAGCAAAACCTAGAGATTTTCGATTCAACCAAGCTTGAGCATCTTTTAAGTCTCGCGCATAAGCCAACTGCGTATTGGTTGCCGCGTCCAACTCGGCGGCTTGCGCTTCGATGAAGGCCTGGATCCATCTGAGGTCTTGTGATGCTGCAGTCATGCGGGAGGATCCAAGATCAAAAGTTGAACGGCAATTTGCCGTGCATCCGTTTCCAGATCCAAGCGCCGCAAAAGTCGCAACCCGTCTTGTAGGCTGCGGGTATCTCCCCACCACCCTTCATTGATGAGTGATACCGCGGCCAAAAGCGCCTCGCCTGCACGGTTGTTGTCTACCAGACGGGAAAATTTAGCGGGCAACTCTGTATCTGCAAAACCAGAGGAGATCGCTGCAGCACGGGGACTGCCCGATGTGTTGCTCACCGCGCGACCCTCGATTGCCGCTCGCAGACTTTTGTTTTGATCTGTCTCAGACAGGAGTGCAGGCCCCGCGGCTTCAAACCGTTGTGTGAGAAGCAACAATTGAGTTTGCAATTGCCCCGCTTCGCCTTCAAGCGGCAGGGCCTGTGTACGGTCTCCATAGAGCCGCGCAAAGGCTGCGGAAACACCCAAGACCCGCGCCGCAGCCAAAGCAAGGGGCAGCGTTTCTTCAACAGCCATAGGGTTTTGCCGTGTGAGAGCCTCGTCAAAAATTTGCCAAGCGGCAAGATTGTCCCACAGCCGTCCTGAAGCAGCTGGTTCTCGCGCTGTCAAAATGGCCAAAAGCTGATTGTCAGGTAAAAGACCAGCGCGCGAGAGGCGCAATGCGGTTTCTACTTCGGCCTTCCATCCATTTTGCCCATCTAGATCCGCCACGGCATAAGCCAACGGAAGGCGCGCGGCATTCAAAGGCAATCCGATGTCGCGGCTCAAAGCCGTGCGCAGTGGATTAGGGGCTTTTGGTGCACCAGTTTCGGTGTTGATCGGCTCCGCTTGGATGTCGGAATCGAGAAGCGCTTCGGCGAGTTCAGGTTCCAAAAACGCCCAAAGCAATTGCGCGGTCTCCGGCTCCAAACTGCCTAAAGCCTCTGCGGCCGCCAAAGACAGACCTGCGACCTCCCAATCGCCCTTTCGCATCTGGCAATAGAGCCGTTTGTCCAAAGGAAGTGCAGCGAAATAGCTTGCAGGGAAGCGCTCACAAACAGCCTGACCGTCGCCAGTGTAGAGCGCGATTTCAAGAATGACAGGCGCGAGAGACGGGCTCGGGCCGGCGCGTGCTTCTAAAAAAGCCTGCGCCTGATACACACCACCTTGGTCAGCCAGAAAACGCGCGCGCGCCGCCGTCCATGTGGTGCCGCTTGCGGTGCTGGCGAAGGCCGGTGGGGTTGCTTCGGTGAGCAAAAGTCGCTGCATAAGACTTTGAAGCGCAGGCAAGCTCGGCCATTCGGTGCGTTGTAGTATATCGATTAAGGCCGTTTCGCGACTGTTCTCCCACAGCGTTGTCGGTAGGCCGCTGGTCTGAGCTGACATCAAACCAAAGGCAGGCCCGATTGTGGCTGCAATTGGCTTTGTGTCAACGCTGGGGCTGAGAGTGGCGCTTGCGCTTTGCGGATTAGGAGCCAGAGAACTCTGTGTCGGCGCTGGCGGGCGCTTTACGAGGTTTCTCTGATAGGTCTGACCATTTGATAGACCTCGGTCTTCTGGAAGAGCCCCCGTTGATAGACTTGGGCTCTCGAGTGCTTGCTTGAGCCAATCAACACCGGCGAGTGGCGCCTCTACGTTCTGTGCCATACCGAAACTCGGGAAAAAGCAAAGACACGCGCCTACGGTCATCGCCTTGAGAGAGCGTGCGACTGCGTCAGCTAAGTTAGACTTTGAGATCGATACCCGAACCATGTCGCAATTTACGAGAGAGAAAGGGTCACAGGCTGCGTGACCTCTTCTTGGGGCGGTGCAAAATCAACACCTAAAAAGGGTCCTATGTAGGCATAGCCGACCAATCCAATGCTCGCCAAAACTGCCAAGTAGAACAGATACTTAATCAATCGAAACATCGTGCCACCCCGCTTTGCTTGTACGCCCCACATAACTCCTTTGCCTGAGAAGTTGGGCTTATCGCGACTGCTTCATGCAAGTTATATATGGTCTTTTCAAAAAGTTCACGTCATTCAGTGTCAAAACGCGACAAACGCAGGCCATAAGCAATTTTCGCAAGGCGCTGCGTGGCAAACGAGGAGATCTTGGGCGTGGCGCGACTACTCAAAACCGTTGTCATGGTTGGCATGATGGGCGCGGGCAAAACCGCTGTTGGAAAGGTTTTGGCAGAACGTTTGGGTGTACCATTCAAAGACAGCGACGCTGCGATTGTCGAAGCCTCAAAGATGTCGATCGCGGAGATTTTCGAACGCGATGGAGAAGCCTTCTTTCGTGCCAGAGAGGCTGAAGTGCTAGAGCGCCTGTTGCGCGCCGCGCCTTGTATTTTGTCCACGGGCGGTGGCGTCTTCATGGCGGAAAACAACAGAAAATTGGTTCACAATTTGGGAACATCCGTTTGGCTCGATGTCCCTTTGCCGGTGCTCTGGTCGCGGGTGAAAGGCAAAGATACGCGGCCACTTTTGCGCACGGCGGATCCTGAAGCCACGTTGCGTGAGCTCTACGACGCGCGCCTTCCGCTTTATGCAAAAGCCGAGCTGCATGTGAAGGGAGACGGGCGTGTGAGTGTGGCAGACATGGCGGGTCGCGTTCAAGTTGCCTTGACCCAAGCGGGCTATCTTCAAGAGGAAATCCAAGATGTCTGAGAGCGGAAAAGCGCCCGTCAGAGTGCATGTGGCTCTGGGAGAGCGCGCTTACGATGTTATGATTGGCGCGGGCCTTATGAGCCGTGCTGGTCACGAAATTGCACCGCTTTTGGCGCGAAAACATGTGGCGGTGGTTACCGAAGATAACGTCGGTGCCCTTTATATTGATCCTTTGAGAGCTGCCCTTTTGGAGGAAGGCATCACGATGAGTGTGTTGTCGCTGCCTCCAGGCGAGGCGACGAAAAGCTGGGCGCACCTCGAACGCGTTGTGGAATGGCTGATTGCTGAACGCATGGAGCGCCGCGATGTGGTTGTTGCTTTGGGCGGTGGCGTGATTGGCGATCTTGTTGGATTTGCCTGCGCGATCATGCGGCGTGGTGTGCAGTTTGTGCAGGTGCCAACCTCTCTGCTGGCGCAGGTCGACAGCTCTGTAGGCGGCAAAACCGCCATCAATTCGCCACTCGGCAAGAACTTGATTGGAGCCTTTCACCAACCTGCGCGCGTTTTGGCCGACACCGAGACACTTGGATCCTTAACGCCGCGCGATTTTCTCGCGGGCTATGGTGAGGTGGTAAAATATGGCCTGTTAGGAGACGCGGCTTTCTTCACATGGCTTGAGGACAACGGGCCAAAACTGGCGTCCGGAGATGCACAGGCCCGGCTTTACGCTGTGCAGCGCTCCGTAGAGATGAAAGCTGAGATCGTTGTGCGCGACGAAACCGAACAAGGCGACCGGGCGCTTTTGAACCTTGGCCATACCTTTGCTCATGCGCTGGAAGCGGCGACGGGATATTCTGAGCGGCTTTTACATGGGGAAGCTGTGGCCATTGGCTGTGCTTTGGCCTTTGAGCTTTCATCCCGCATGGGCCTTGTGAGCCAAGAATGCCCAAGCCGGGTGCGCGCCCATTTGGCGACCATGGGTATGAAACGCGACCTTGCAGACATACCTGGTGATCTACCGGATGCCCGCGCGCTCGTGGACTTGATGCGACAGGACAAAAAGGTGGTGGCCGGGCAAATGCGGTTCGTTCTTGCGCGTGATATCGGCGAGGCTTTTGTGACCTCAGATGTCGATGCGAACCAGGTTGAGGCGCTTCTCGCGGAGGCCTTAGCGCAGCGCTAAGGCCTGTGTTTTGCAGCGGGCTTTTGGCCTTAAAACGGAATTTCGTCGTCCATGTCTGAGGGTCCACCATAGCCGCCACCCGCAGGCGAGGGGGCTGAATGACCGCCGCCGCTTGCAGGGGGTGCCATGTAGTCGCCCCCGCCGCCACCTGCTATTGCGCCACCGCCTTCGCCGCGGCCGTCCAACATGGTGAGTGTCGACGTGTAGGGACGTAAAACCACTTCTGTACTATAGCGGTCTTGCCCCGATTGATCTTGCCATTTCCGCGTCTCTAACTGGCCTTCGAGGTATACTTTCGAGCCTTTACGCAGGTATTGCTCAGCAACGCGCGCGAGCGGTTCTGAGAAGATCGCAACAGAGTGCCATTCGGTACGTTCGCGGCGTTCGCCTGTGTTGCGGTCCTTCCAATTTTCTGACGTGGCGATGCGCAAATTGCAGACTTTGCCGCCGTTTTGAAACGTCCGCACCTCCGGGTCGCGCCCGAGGTTGCCGATGAGAATGACCTTATTGACCGAGCCCGCCATGCCTGTTCCCCCTAATGGTGTTTTTGCTGGTTGTGCGAACCTATACCAGCCGATCTTGGTTAACTAGATCTCAACATCGGTGAACTGGCGAAAATTTAAATTGTCGCTATACTTACGCGTCAAGGATACTGGGATGGCGATTGATGCGCGTTTGGCATTTGGTTTTGGCAATAGGTCTTTTTGGGAGCGCTCATGCGCAGGCGCAAGAAGTCGTTGCTTCGAAATCGCGCGCGCAGCTTTTGAGCAATCAACTCAGTGTCTTGGATGGTCGTGCGAAGGGGCAATACGCCAATTCAATAAGGCTCAAACCAGTTGTGCCAGATGTTGGGCGCACAGGCGGTGGTGCGGCTTACGATGGGTCTTACCAGGGGCCGTATTTGATTTTGGCCGAAGCGGCTGCCAGACGAAACCGCGTTCCGAGGGACCTCTTTTTAAAGCTAGTGACGCAAGAATCAGGCTGGAATCCAAAGGCCAGATCCCACAAAGGCGCTTACGGATTGGCGCAGCTCATGCCTGCAACGGCGAAGTATCTCGGCGTGAATCCGCGGGATCCAAAAGACAACCTCGATGGAGGGGCCAAGTATCTCCGCGAGCAATTTGACGCGTTTGGCTCCTGGCGGCTCGCACTTGCAGCCTACAATGCGGGTCCGGGGGCGGTTAAAAAGCACGGCGGTATACCGCCCTATAAAGAGACCCGTGATTACGTTCGTATCATTTATGGGCGCTAGTGTGCTGAAATTTCTGATTCTTGGCGCTTTGGGCCAAATATTTTCCAAAAAGTGCAGCCGCGCGCTACAGGCCAACGCGCTTTTGACGTCTGAGCCTCTCTGTCAGTCCAAAACTCCTTAAAAAAAGATCCAGACCGCAAACTGAATCCATAGAGCCGTGCCGCCTGCTACGCTTGGCAACAGCCACCATCCCGCTGGCCAATTTGCCTCTTGCGGGTCACGGCTTGGGCCTTTTAGCTGCAGAGGAACCGTTTGAGAAACGCTCCGCGCGGCGGAGCGCGCAGGGGGCAGACAGCTTGCGGTTTGAACCCCTTCACACGGGAGGCACGAGGAAGCTGAATCCAACGCCATGGCTTGGGACATGTCTGACTCTCACAATTCCAATACGCCCCATGTGAAAGCTAGAAGATCAAAGGTTAAAAAGTGTTAACGCGCCCCGCTTAACTGTCTAAAATTTATCTCTTGTTCAAAGAAGAGAGAAGCGCATGTAAAGGCGCACAGGAATGGTCGGGCAAAGCCGTAAAGACAGATCCCCTGCCTCAATAGCGCACCGCGCTAGAGGCAGGTTCGATTATATCCCAAGCGCAAACTCTTGCCAAAAGCGATAATTCGCGTTGCTAAACTCGCTTATTCGGCCGCGATTTTGATTACCGGCTCCATACGGGCCAAGATGTCATCTGCCAAATGGCATTTGATTTGGTGCCCTCCGTCCAATGTGCGCACAGGCGGCACGTCTCTTTCGCAAAGGCCGCCAGGGACGTCCCCCTTCCAACGGCAGCGCGTTTGGAACGGGCAGCCAGAAGGAGGGTTCATGGCCGACGGAATATCGCCTTCGAGCACAATGTGTTGCTTTTCAATGCTGGTGTCGGCGATGGGAACGGCGGAGAGGAGCGCTTCTGTGTAGGGGTGATAGGGTGGTGAGAAGACCTGTTCGGTGTCTCCCAATTCCACCACATGGCCCAAGTACATCACCATGACCCGGTCACTGAGATAGCGCACAATCGAAAGGTCATGCGAGATAAAGAGAAGGGTGGTCTTTTCGTTACGTTGGATCTCCATCAACAGATCTGTCACCGCTGCCTGCACCGACACATCGAGCGCCGAGACGGGCTCGTCAGCCACAACAATGCGCGCGCCGCCGGCAAAGGCTCGGGCAATGCCCACACGCTGCTTTTGCCCGCCGGACAGTTGGCGCGGCATACGCTCTGCAAAGGCGCGCGGCAGTTTCACCAGATCCAAAAGCTCCAGCATTTTCTGTTGGCGCTCATCGACCGTGTTGCCGATCTTAAAGATCTCGAGGGCGCGCACGATTTGCGCGCCCACGGTCATTGAGGGGTTGAGCGTATCGAAGGGGTTTTGGAACACCATTTGCACATCTGAGACGGTTTTGGTGTCGCGCTCCTCAATTGGCACAGCTTCAATGGATTGGTTGTCGAGCGTGATGCTGCCATCGGTCGCTGTCTCTAGCCCCATTAACACTTTGGCGAAGGTCGACTTGCCGCAACCAGACTCGCCCACAATGGCAAGCGTTTCAGATTCGCGGGCTTCAAAGCTCAGCGTCTCATTTGCCTTCACAACCTTTTTGGCACCGCCACCGAAGAGCGAATTGGCAGCAACTTCGTAGTATTTTTTGAGGTTGTCCATTTTGAGAACAACTTTGCCAGGTTCTGTTTTTTGTGTGGAGGTGCTGGCTTTGATAGGGGCGTTCCAGTCGATTTCTTGGAACTTGAGACAACGGCTTTCATGACGGTCGTCCCCTTGAATGGTCGACATCGGGATGGCTTGATCTGCGTTGCAGCGACCTTCCTCAAAATAGTCGCAGCGCGGCCCGAAGTTACAGCCTGGGGGGCGCTCATGTGGGAGCGGGAAATTGCCCGGGATAGCCACAAGGGGGCGGGCGTTTTTATCAGCACCTGGAAGCGGAATGGAGCGGAAGAGGGCCTGCGTATATGGGTGTTGCATCTTGTCGAAGACATCAGAAATGGAGCCCGTTTCCACAGCCTCACCTGAATACATCACGCAGATCCGGTCGCAGGTTTCCAACACCAGGCCGAGGTTGTGGCTGATGAAAAGCATCGACGTGCCGTATTTTTTACCGAGGTCTTTCACAAGCTCGACCACGGCCGCTTCAACGGTAACATCGAGGGCGGTTGTCGGCTCATCTAGAATGAGAAGCGAGGGGTTTGCCATGAGCGCCATGGCAATCACGATACGTTGTTGTTGCCCGCCTGAGAGTTGGTGGGGGAAGCTGTTGAGGATGCGTGCGGGGTCGGGAAGTTTGACGTCCGTGACCACTTCAAGCGCGCGGTCGTAGGCTTCTTTTTCGCCGACACCTTCGTGGATCATCGGCACTTCCATAAGCTGTTTGCCGATTTTCATGGCCGGGTTCAAAGAGGCCATGGGCTCTTGATAGATCATCGCAATTTCAGACCCGCGGACGTCGCGCAGCTCCTCTTGGGTCATGGCGCCCAAATCGCGACCTTTGAATTTAATCGAGCCGCCCACGATGCGGCCGTTCACGCCCAGATCCTGCATCACGCCCAAAGCGACCGTGGATTTGCCACAGCCCGACTCGCCCACAAGCCCCATCGCTTCGCCAGGTTGTACGGTACAGGAGAAGTCCATCACTGCGGGAATTTCGCGGAGCCGGGTGAAAAAGGAGATCGAAAGCTTGTCGATCTCAAGAATTGGACCGTCATAGTCTGGGGTCGGCATTGGCGTGTCTCCTGCGTTATTCAGTGTCCGTGGGAGCGGCTATGGCTATGTTTGGGTCCCGGCGGCGCGTGGCCTCACGGGGTTTCTTGAGGTGATTGGACCATGTTGGGTCCAACCTTGATTTTATATATTTGGACCTTTTCAGGTCCAAATAGGGCCTCCGGCGGGAGTATTTTGCCAAGAAAAACCTAGTCTTTAAGGCTTTCTTCTCTAAGGCCATCCGCCAAGAGATTGAGGCCAAGTACTAAGCTCAGAAGGGCCAGGGCGGGTGGTAGGGCTGGGTGCAGATAGATCGACAGCAGTTTGCGCCCATCGTTGATCATCGTGCCCCAATCTGGGCTTTCGGGCGGAAGGCCCAGACCAAAGAAGCCTAAGGTGCCCAAGAGAATCGTGGTGTAGCCAATGCGCAGGCAGAAATCGACGATCAGTGGCCCGCGCGCGTTGGGCAGGATTTCCCACAGCATGATGTACCAGGTGCGTTCCCCGCGTGTTTGAGCGGCGGCCACGTAGTCTCGGGTTTTGATGTCGAGGGCCAAGCCGCGCACGATCCGGAACACCGTGGGTGAGTTTACAAAGACCACCGAGACAAACACCGTAAGAAGCCCACCTGGGACATCGAAGAGATCGAGGGGTCCTAATATGTCGATTACGCCGCCGTCTTCATTGATGAAGCTTGCGTAGAGGATGATGGCGACACCTAATACGATGGCCAAAAGGGGCGTGTTGAGCTTGGGTCGCGTGTAAAAGCGTGAGTTCAACAAAACCCCCAAGAAGACGATTGGGAAGAGAAAGAGCACCATGGCCATATAGGTGGGCAAGCCTGTGGCGCGGATTTCTGGGGTGACCAAGAGGTAAAAGAGCAAGATCACCGGGAAGGCCAAGATGAGGTTGGCCAGGAAAGACAGGATCGTGTCGAGCTTGCCGCCAAAATATCCCGCTGGAAGCCCAAGTGTGATGCCCACCATGAACGCAAAGAGCGTGGCAAGTGGTGCAATTTGGATCACGATTGTTGAGCCAGAAATCATCCGGCTGAAGATGTCGCGGGCGAGGTTGTCGCCGCCCAAGAGGTAATGCGTGTAGCCCTCTTCAACGCCTCTGAGTGGCGTGCCGGGCGCTTTGTTCTTCATGCCTGAGACTTGGCTCAGTGGATCATGCGTGATGATCCAGTCAAACACGCCTGCAAAGAAGGCCGTGAAGACCCAGAACATCACAAGGCCAAAGCCGAACATGCCGATGGGGCTGTCGAAAAGCTTGCCATAAAGGCCCAGCTTGCGCCTATACACAATCGACACAGCGAAGGTCACAACCAAAGCAATCCATGTGGGTGTAAGGCGCTGCATCATCCAACCGATGTTACCGCCCGCTTTGCCCATGATCATACCGCCTATGATGTAGAGAAGCAGCGTGCCAGCAATGGCGAGAGCCGCAAGGCGCATCGCACTTGCAACGGTTTCATGCGGGCCAGTTGAGGCTGCAATTGTGCCATCAGCATTCACATTGTAGCCCGCTTCACGCGGCACAAATGAAAAGATGATCTGAGCAATGACTGCAATCGCGAAGGCTAAAAAAGACAAGCCCAAAAGATAGTTCAAGGGGCTTAATACGCCGGTCCAGGTAAGTGGTTCCATGTCTTTGGCCTCCCTTAAGAAATGCGAATGCGTGGGTTGAGGTAGACGTAGCCAATATCGGATATGAGCTGCGTCAGAAGGACCACGATCACTGACACCACCGACACACCGAGCAAGAGCTCAATATCGTTGTTGCCCGCGGCTTGAACGAGTGTCCAACCAAAGCCCTTATAGTTAAACAGTGTCTCAACGATCACCACGCCGTTCAGAAGCCATGGGATCTGAAGCATGATCACCGTGAAGGGCGCAATGAGCGCGTTTCTGAGAGCGTGCTTGAGAACGATGTTGGTGAAACTTACGCCTTTGAGGCGCGCTGTACGGATATATTGTGCGGTCATCACCTCAGTCATCGAGGCGCGGGTCATGCGGGCAATGTAGCCCATGCCGTAAAGCGCGATGGTCAGCACGGGCAGGGTGAAGTTTTCAAAGGTAATGCCATCCATCGCCGAAGCGGACGTGCCTTTGAACCACTTGAGGCCCACCGCGGATGAGGCGAAGATCGCGATGAAGATCACACCGGATACATATTCCGGCGTTGCCGTGGTGATAATGGAGGCTGTTGAAAGCGTGCGGTCCGTTTGAGACCCCTCCCGCATCCCAGCCAAA
The DNA here is from genome assembly GCA_039182515.1 of Pseudomonadota bacterium. Classification (GTDB taxonomy): domain Bacteria; phylum Pseudomonadota; class Alphaproteobacteria; order Rhodobacterales; family Rhodobacteraceae; genus JBCDCE01. The sequence goes on from JBCDCE010000047.1 coordinate 21,926, forward strand.
ACACCAATGATCAGCGCACCTGGCACCATCACGAGCATCACAAAAAGCATGAGCCAGCCTGTGAGGCCGAGCCGTTTCATGGTCACGTCAAAAACAGGTTCTTTAAAAACGGTTGAGCTGCCCCAATCGCCTTGGATCACGCCACAAAAGCGGGGCGCATCTTCGGGCGCCATGCCTGGATCAATGCAGCGACCGATGGTTTTGCCGGTGTCATCTGTATAGGTCCAGCCAGGCACTACGCCAAGCCAGCGCCCGTATTTCACCACGAGAGGGTCGAGATACCCGCGCTTGTCGAGAAAGGACGAAACTTCCGCATCGGTCATGCGGTTGTTGCCTTCAGACTTGGCGAGTTTTTCTAAGTTTGGGTAAAGGTTCGTCAAGAAAAAGACGACGAATGTCAGGCAAAGTGCCGTGAGCAGCATCACGCCCAATCGGCGAAGAATAAACAGTCCCATGAAGGCCCCTGTGGTTTGCGAGCCGGGCTTGGCCCTCTTAAGCGTGGCCTGTCTTAATCCCGGTGGCGACAAAAAAACGCCGCGCTCGATAGGAGCGCGGCGCGTATTGCTTAAGCTTTAGGCTTTTACGCCCCACTTATAGACTTGTGGGAGGTATGCGATGTGCATGTCGCAGCCCACGATGTTGTCTGTGTGGTGACGATAGAGCGACCGCCAGTAAGGCTGGATCGTCACGCCTTCGTCCACGAGGATCGCTTGCATTTTGCTCATCACTTCGCGGCGCTTTTCGGCATCCGCGATGGAGTTTGCTTCTGCGAGCAGAGCGTCAAACTCGGCGTTAGAGAATGCAAATTCGTTCCAAGCTTCGCCAGAGCGGTACGCCAACGACAGAACCTGCGTACCCAATGGGCGGTGGTTCCAGTTGGTCGAGCTGAACGGATATTTTGCCCAATCGTTCCAGAATGTGGAGCCGGGCAGGATGGTCCGTTTGACGTTCATACCCGCGTCGCGCAGCTGAGCGGCTACAGCGTCAGTGGTGTTTTTGCGCCAGTCATCGTCGATAGAGATCAGTTCAAACTCAGCATCAGCCATGCCAGCTTCGGTCAGAAGCTCCATCGCTTTTGCCGGGTTGTACTCGCCACGACCGACGGAGCTGTCCCATTCAGGGTGAACAGGGCCAACGTGGTAGTTGTTGGCACCTACACCGCGGTTTGAGTAGCCAAGCTCGAGACACACTTCGTTGTCCACAGCCATTGCGAGCGCCTGACGCACGCGCTTGTCTTTGTAGAGGTCGCTGTCTTGGTTTGGGCGGATCACGATTGTGGAACCGGTTGCGATTTCTGAGTTCACCCAGCCGAGGCCGTCCATTATGTCGATAAATTCACCAACAGTCTCCCAAAGCGCGTCAACTTCGCCCGCGTCTGCGGCTGCAATCCAAGCAGCAGGGTCGGTGCCGTAGTCGATGTATTCGATGCGGTCGAGATAGAAGCCACCCTCGTCAAAGGCGTCGTTGCCCCACCATGCGTGGTCACCCTTTTCGAGAACGGCTTTCACACCAACCTCATTTTGGGTGATGACCATTGGGCCTGTTCCCACCATCTCATCAAGCGGCGCTGCCGGATCATAGGAGCTGTGCACAACAGCTGCAGGGTAGTCCGCTATACCTGGGATCAATGTGATGTCTGGGTTGTTGAGCTTGAGCACAACGGTGTTGCCCTCAACGGTGATTGCACCCTCGGCTGCTTTGCTTGTGGCGCTGTCCACGATGGAGGCCACCCGGGCTGCCATTGAGTTACCTTCAACGCCCTTGTCGGCCCAGCGCTCAAACATGCGCGCAACATCTGCGGCTGTGAAGTCTTCGCCGTTGTTCCACTTCACGCCCTGGCGGACGTTCATGCGGTACTCAGTGGCGTCGTCATTGACCTCCCAGCTTTCCACAAGCATGCCGCGGAAAGTACCATCGGAGTTGTACTCGATGAGATATTCAAGCGTACCGGCTGTAACAGCGGCCATTTGCGTCCAGTCGTAGGTCCGCGTGTCTTTGTGCGCGCGCACTTCCATTTGCATGCGAAGCGTACCGCCCGCTGCGGCGTGACCGCCGGCTTTGGCAGGTGCTGCGAGCCCAAGCATGCCATATGCGACAGGCGTTGCAACGCCCAGAGCTGTCGCGCGTGTTAGAAACTCGCGACGATCCATTTGACCCGCTTCGTGCTCACGGAGATACATCTCCGCCGCTGGGTGGATCGTGTTGGTTTTGGTCTGCGTCATACTTTTCTCCCTGTGACACATAAAATTATTGGGGTGTTTTTGCGCAAAGGCCCACTTCCCTGTTGGGTTATCAATGCTTACGGCTAGCAGGCTGGCTGAGCCCAACTCCCTCCATCACCACATTGAGCACCAGCAAATCTTCAAGGTCAACGGGGTCATCCGTCTTTTCGGATCAAAAATGCGACATTTGAATTGTGCAAATGCGACATATGCCAGATGAAGGTCCTGCTTTGGGCCGACACGAGTTTAATCACATCTGTCGGGTAGCCTGCATTCGAAGACGCGGTCCCAATATCGAGGGTCATGTTTCGGAAAAGTTTCGATCAGGCTCTGAGATTGAAAGGCCACCACGTCTCTCAACCGAAGGTGACCTACGCGACTTTGCTAATCTGAGCGCCTTCGGCTCGAAAGGCGGATGGGGTTTGGCCCACGTGTGCTTGGAAGGCGCGGGTAAAGTAAGCGGGGCTTGAAAACCCAAGCTGCTTCGAGATGTCGCTTGCTGTCAGTCGCGTGTCTGCCAAAAGCGCGCGCGCTTCATAAAAGATCCGGTCCGCCAGGAGCTTAGAAGACGACAAACCCAAAGTGGCATTGCACAACCGCGACAAATGCGTAGGCGTTACGCCGATGCGATCTGCAATCGCCCCAATGCCTTGACCTTCGGCGAAATGCTCCGACACGGTTTCAAAGAGACAAGACATGATACGTTCTTTGGCGGACGGTTTGGTCGCGTTCTGCGACAGAGTTTGGCGAGCAAGCCAAACGCTGGTGAGCATCGCATGCGCCATCACGGCCACGTCTTGCCCTTCGGATTGCGTGTTGATTTCACGGCTCAAATTATCGAAGTGCGCGGCAAAGCTGCGTTGCTCACCCATATCGATAACGCGCAACGCGACCGGTTTGGTCGGCATATAGCGCGCGTGCTCATCTCTTAAGCCAACCACCGTGCCAAACACCCCTGGTGTGGTTGTCAGCGCAAAGAGCGCCCCTTTGGGCACGTAGATCACCGTATGCCCAGACAGACCCTGTTTGACGCCATCTAGAATAAGTGTGCCTTGGCCCTTGGTAATCCAAAAAAGATGCGCCTGAGGGCGATCGTGGAGAACGGCGAGACGCCAAGCCCCGTCGTGGGTCAGATGCTTTAACGGGCGCACAAAAGCCACGCTCTCTACGCACGGCTCTCGTTCCACTCGATTGAGATCAGCATCTGAAGGCCGCAGTTGAGCGGGTTTATCCGCTTGGTTCGTAAGAGGACGTGCTTTTGGGGGCGTCGTATGAACCGACGAAGGCAAAGGGGCGGTATGTGTCATATTTGGGCGGTCTTTTATTGTGTGGCGTTGAGTAGACGCCTCACGACGCGAACATATTTCCAAATGCAAATCAAAGAAAATTTACTGAAATTTAATCTTTAAACAACGTCACGGGCCAAAACGTGTCTCCAGCGACTCATTTTTGCGCGAAACCAAGTTCTCTGACGTTTGGCATATTGGCGCGTGGCAATTTCCGCGCGCTCTTTGGCCTCGTCTAGCGAGAGCGATCCGGAGAGATACGCCATCAACTCGCGCGCCCCAATTGCCTTTGAGGAGGGGAGGTCTGGGTCCCAAGTAGATTGATTGGCTTTGACCTCTTCTAACGCCCCTGTTTTCAACATCTGTTCAAAGCGCAATGAAATCCGAGGAGTGAGCCAGTCTTTGGGCGCATCAAGCACGATGGTCTCTGCCTGCTCCGCTGGCAAGAGCGGCGATGGTGTTTCGTCTTGCCAACTGGCGAGGGGGCGTCCCGTGGCCGTGAGAACCTCCCATGCGCGTTGGATTCGTGCTGGATTGGCCTGGTCGATCCGCGAGGCTGTCTCTGGATCAAGTTTGGCCAAGAGTGCAGATGGGCCCTGCGCGCCTAACATTGCATTTGCTTCAGCTCGAACAGCGTTTGGAATGGCGGGGATTTCAGCCAAGCCTTCGGTGAGTGCTGTGAAATTCAGCCCCGTGCCGCCCACGATGATTGGGCGAGTCCCAGAAAGATACGGGTTCACGTCCCGCAACCAAGCGCCCACGGAATACTGCGCATCATATGCGATGTGCCCATAAAGATAATGTGGTGCGCGGGCTTCGTCTTCTAAAGGCGGCCGTGCCGTGAGAACACGCCAATTGGCAAAAACTTGAAGCGCGTCTGCATTGATGATCACGCCACCCTGACGCGCGGCAATCTCAAGCGCGAGGTTGGACTTCCCACTTGCGGTTGGCCCTACGATCAAAACGGGACGTTCGGGCGAGATCTCTTTGATCAAGGCCTGCATGGTGCTGTCCCAAATGAGTGGCAAATCATGGCTCACCCCAAGTTGTCGATTGAACCGAGGCGGTCTTTACGGCATTTAGCCACAGACAAAAAGCCGGACATGCGAGGCCTGCCCATGACATCCCAATCAGAAAACACCAGCAGCACCTTTTCCCGCGTGATGCTCAAAATTTCGGGCGAGGCCTTGATGGGCGATCAAGGCTTTGGCTTGCATCCTCCCACTGTTGCGCGCGTGGCAGCCGAGGTGAAAGCGGTGCACGACATGGGTGTCGAGATCTGCATGGTGATCGGAGGCGGCAATGTCTTTCGCGGGCTGCAGGGCTCGGCGCAAGGCATGGAGCGCACAACGGCGGATTATATGGGCATGCTTGCCACTGTTATGAACGCGCTCGCGATGCAATCCGCCCTTGAAGGCTTGGGCGTGTTCACCCGCGTGATCTCTGCCATCACCATGAATGAGGTAGCTGAGCCTTATATCCGACGCCGGGCGGTGCGCCACCTAGAGAAAAAGCGCGTCTGTATTTTCGCCGCAGGCACAGGCAATCCTTATTTCACCACAGATACGGCTGCAGCCCTTCGCGCCAACGAAATGGCCTGTGAGGCGATCTTTATGGGCAAAAACGGAACCGACGGTGTTTACGACAAAGACCCTCGCACAAATGCAGACGCCAAGCGCTTTGAGAATGTCACATATGACGAGGTTCTGGCCAAAAACCTCAAGGTCATGGATGCCTCCGCAATCGCATTGGCGCGCGACAACAATATGCCGCTCATTGTCTTTTCCCTCGACGAGCCGGGCGGTTTTCAGGGCATTTTGAAAGGCGAAGGCACCTTCACCCGCGTACACAGCAGCTGAATTTTAAATCCAATTTGGGCAGTTTAGCGCGCGCTTTTGCGCCTTTGATACTGCGCAGCGCTTTTCTTTTGCCTTAGTTTAGCGCTAAAGAGACAAAAGACGCTGCGTAAAGCGGCTTAGACGACTGGGGCAAAGACCTCGGACCATCGCGGAGCAGGCGATCCGCGCAAGAAGAATTGGGACACTGGATGGCAGACGAAGACTTCATGCTCGACACCGACGACCTGATGCGGCGGATGGAAGGCGCACAGGCAAACCTGAGAACGGAATTTGCGTCGTTGCGCACAGGGCGTGCCTCAGCCTCGATGCTTGAGCCGGTTATGGTCGATGCCTATGGATCTATGACCCCGATTAACCAGGTGGGAACGGTCAATGTGCCAGAACCTCGTATGGTGACCGTAAACGTGTGGGACAAAGGCCTCGTGCAAAAAGTTGAAAAAGCCATTCGGGAAAGCGGGCTTGGGATCAATCCTCAACTCAATGGCACAATCATCATGCTGCCGATTCCTGAGCTTAATGAGGAGCGTCGCCGCGAGCTGACAAAGGTTGCAGCCCAATATGCAGAAAGTGCCCGTGTTTCCGTACGCAACGTGCGCCGCGACGGCATGGACCAAATTAAGAAAGCCAAAGACCAGATGTCGGAAGACGATCAAAAGATCTGGGAAGGTGAAGTGCAAGAGCTCACGGACGCAGCCATTAAGGCTGTTGATGAAGCCCTTGAGGTGAAACAAGCAGAGATTATGCAAGTTTAGCTTGCACGCTTGCGAGCATCCGCGAGCAAAAACAAGACGACACAGGCAGGCAGAAAGGGGCCGCACATATGGCCAAGGATTTGCAACCAACCGCACCACGGCATGTGGCTGTGATTATGGATGGCAACGGCCGCTGGGCCACAATGCGCGGCAAACCCCGTCTCTTTGGGCACCATGCGGGTGCCCGCCGTGTGCGAGAAATCGTCAAAGCCTGCCCGGATCAAGGCGTGAAGTACCTCACGATTTTTGCCTTCTCCACTGAAAATTGGAAGCGCACGCAGGCGGAAGTTGCCGGTCTCATGAAGCTCTTCAAGCGCTATATCACCCGCGAAAGCCAGCAATTGCTGCGCGATGGCGTGCGTGTTCGTTTTATTGGCGACCGCGTTCGTCTGGACGATACACTTGTGCGCCTGATGGACGAGCTTGAGCTTCTGACTGCGGACAACGATCGCGTGCATCTCACAATCGCAATTAACTACGGGGGCCGAGATGAAGTGGCCCGCGCCACCAAGCGCTTGGCCCATGACGTGGCTTTGGGCAATCTGGATCCTCGCACTGTGGATGAAGAAACACTGCCAAAGTATTTAGATACTTACTTTTTGCCCGATCCAGATCTCGTGATCCGCACAAGCGGCGAAGCGCGCATCTCGAACTTTCTACTCTGGCAATCGGCTTATTCCGAATATGAATTCCTCGACACGCTCTGGCCGGACTTTACGGCTGAGGAATTTGCGAAGGTCCTAAAGGGCTATGGCGCGCGGGATCGCCGCTTTGGTGCTGTCAAGGCATGAGCGAGCGCCCAGATTGGGCTGATCTCAACGATCGATTTGTCTGGGGTGCCGGAATGGCCGCCTTGGGCCTCCTGGCAATTGTCTTTGGTGGCGTTTGGTTTCAGATGCTGGCGGTTTTTGCCGCTGCGGTGATGGTTTGGGAACTCCACACCATGATCGCGCCAGATAAGCCCACGCCTGCAATGCTTCTGGCAGCACTTTCGGCCTCTGTGTTGGCGGGTATGATCGGCACACAAGAGCTTATCTATTTGCCCCTCCTTGTGATCCCCGCCTGCCTGGGGGCGTGGTTTTTAGAGCGCGAAAGCGTCACATTTTTTGGCTTTGCTCTGGCGATTTTGATTGCTGGCTGGGGCCTTGTGATGTTTCGCGAGACCTTCGGCATGGTGTGGCTGATTTGGATGGTGTTGGTGGTCGTGGCCACAGACATCCTTGGCTATTTTGGTGGCCGCATCATCGGCGGTCCTAAATTTTGGCCGAGCTTAAGCCCAAAGAAAACGTGGTCTGGCACGGTTTCTGGTTGGATCGGCGCGGCAATCGTAGGCGCAATTTTCTTGACCTTCACCAACGCTGGCCGCGATCTTCCGTGGATTTCAGTGGCGGTGAGCTTTGCCTCGCAAATGGGGGATATCTTAGAGAGTGCCCTTAAACGCCGTTTAGGCGTGAAAGACAGCTCAAGCTTGATCCCGGGCCATGGGGGGCTGTTTGACCGCTTCGACGGGCTCCTAGGTGCGGCCCTTGTCTTGCTATTTGTGGCCCTTGTCGTCGAAGTGCCTGAGGTGCGGCTTTGAGACGGGTCACGATCTTTGGGGCAACGGGCTCGATTGGGCAAAGCACCTTGGACCTCATTCGCCGTGATCCCGAAGCCTATCACGTCGTGGGTCTCACGGGCGGGCGAAACATCGCACAATTGGCCAAAGATGCCAAAGAGTTGCGTGCTGATGCTGCAGTGACCTGCCATCCGGAGCTTCTGGAAGATCTACGCGCAGCCCTCGCGGGCTCAGAGGTCGAAGCGATGGCGGGCGACGACGCTTTGATTGAGCTTGCCGCGCGTCCCAGCGATTGGGCAATGTCTGCAATTGTGGGGGCTGCTGGGCTCTATCCCGGCCTCAAAGCCTTGGAACAGGGCGCGACACTGGCCTTAGCCAATAAGGAATCGCTTGTCACGGCAGGGCCCATCTTGATGCGGGCCGCAGCCAAGTATGGCGCGCGGGTTTTGCCGGTGGACAGCGAGCATTCCGCTGTCTTCCAGGCGCTCATTGGCGAAGACATGGAGGCCGTCGAGCGCATCATCATCACGGCGTCAGGCGGCGCTTTCCGCGATTGGCCCATTGAGAAATTGGCGCATGCAACCCTCGCAGAAGCCTCGACCCATCCCAACTGGGATATGGGGCAACGCATCACGATCGATAGCGCATCCATGTTTAATAAGTCTTTGGAGCTTATTGAAACGAAAGAGTTTTTTGGTGTCGAACCTGCTAAAATTGAGGTCATTGTTCACCCCGAGAGTATGATCCATGCACTTGTGGGGTTTAACGATGGAGCTTTGATGGCCCATGTTGGCCCGCCTGATATGCGCCATGCCATCGGCTTTGCACTGCATTGGCCCGAGCGAAAGACACTGCCTGTTGAACGACTTGATCTCGCAAACATTGGCCAGTTTTCGTTCCGAGCCCCCGATGATTTACGCTATCCTGCGCTGCGTCTTGCGCGCGAGGTCATGGAAATGGGCGGGCTTGCTGGCGCTGCTTTCAATGCTGCTAAGGAACAAGC
>JBCDCE010000048.1:0-30535 GCA_039182515.1 Pseudomonadota bacterium
ATGCCTAACGATTTTTGGAAAAACCATCGCGTTGGCCTTTTTGAAACTCACCTGCGGGCGCTAGTCGGATGGGCCCGTAACAACGCCCCCCAGTGCCGCCGGCCCGCGCCCGACCTCCCCCCGGGAGGGCGCTTTGAGGCGTCTTTCTGCATGAATACGGGTTTAGCCAAATCTCGACCATAGATCGCATGGAACGAAACATTGTGCGCCCACCCGAGGTCGGGCGCGGCCTTTTGAATTGATATGTTCCCGACCCCGTTTTGGGTTCGACGCCAACGTGATCCACAGAGCGTAGAAAACGAGGGCTAACCGGTCGAAATAGCTGTTAATAGGACGCACCGAACGGACCGGACGCAAGCCGCTCCGACACCTGCCCGTTCCATACCAGTCCCAAGCGGGCTGGTGTTTTGGCCTCTTTGGCAAACAGAATTTTTGTTGGATGTGCTTGGCGACTATAAACCGCGCCAAAGGACCTTCAGAGCACCACCCCACGGGCAGGTGTCGGAGCGACTTGGGTCCGGTTTGCGGACAAAGCTGTCATCCCCCTCAATACGATATTGAGTTTACCTGAGAACATTTACGGCTTCGACTTGTTCTCCGATCCAGCAAAAAAGGTCAAAAAAGCGTTCCATGTCAGTCGGCATAAGATGGATTTCAGTTCCCAAACTGCTATCGAAGGATGCCCCGTCGTCGTGATGAAGGCTGTTGCGTATCTTCCGGTAGCTTTCAAGGGCGCCTAGGTATTTGTCAGGAATCTCAACGTTGTTGTTCTCAAGCCAAACCTTAAGCGAGACCTTTCGGTTCAGTTTTACACTCTGATCTTTCAGCCATTTTTCGAGGCAACCTTCGTAGCGTGGGAAAAACGCCCACCCTAGCTCTATAACTTGAGATGTAATTTGATCGGATCGAGAAAACTCAAATCCGTATTGCCTGATTGTTCCTGTTTGCAGTTTTTCTTCTAAAGGCAAAGCCGCGACAGCATGATGGTATGCTGCCCGAGAGTGCATCAGATTATTCTTCAGTAAATCCGCAGACATTTTTTCGATCCTTCGTAAGTGGGTCTGTGAGGAGGACGCTACAGAAGTACGAGACCGACCGTAAGGGCTCGAAGCCGACATTTGCTACAAAGCGCAAGCGCCGATCAAAGCGGAGCTTAGCCCGTTTCAGATCCACCCACGGTCAAACCGGAGATTGCGAGCGTGGGTTGGCCTACGCCCACGGGCACCCATTGGCCGGCCTTGCCGCAATTGCCGATTCCTGGGTCAAGCTCCATGTCGTTGCCGATGGCTGTGATGCCTTTGAGGGCAGTGGCCCCGTCCCCGATCAGGGTTGCGCCTTTGATGGGGGCGCCGACTTTGCCGTTCTCGACTTGGTAAGCCTCGGTGCAGGAAAACACGAACTTACCATTGGTGATATCCACCTGACCGCCGCCGAAGCCCACGGCGTAGATGCCGTCTTTGAGGTCCGCGAGAATGTCCTTCGGCGCGTCTTGGCCGGAGACCATGTAGGTGTTGGTCATGCGCGGCATGGGGATGTGTTGAAAGCTCTCGCGACGCCCGTTGCCGGTCGGAGCCACGTCCATCAGGCGCGCGTTTTGGCGGTCTTGCATGTAGCCCACCAGAACGCCGTCCTCGATCAGAGTGTTTTTGCCAGACGGCGTGCCTTCGTCATCAATTGTCAAAGATCCGCGCCGATCTGGGATCGTGCCGTCGTCCAAAACTGTCACGCCTTTCGAGGCGATCTGTTTGCCCATGAGACCAGCAAAAGCAGATGTGCCTTTGCGGTTAAAATCGCCCTCAAGCCCGTGCCCGATGGCCTCGTGCAGCAAAATGCCGGGCCAACCTGGGCCAAGCACCACATCCATCATACCTGCCTTGGCCGGGACGGCGTCGAGGTTAAGAACGGCGATGCGCAGCGCTTCTTGCGCCATGCTTTGCCAGGTAGCGGGGTCCATGAGGCTCGTGAGATCATGGCGACCGCCTTTGCCCGCGCTGCCTTGCTCGCGCCGCCCGTTGTGCTCGACAATCACAGATATATTGAGCCGCGCCATAGGGCGCGCATCACGTGTGAGCTGGCCATCTTGGCGCAAAATCTCAACTTCTTGGAAGGTTGCCGCCAGAGTTGCTGAGGCCTGCACAACGCGGGGATCGAGACCGCGCAGGTAAGCGTCGATCTCTTTGAGGCAATCAAGCTTGACCGAAAAGGCCGCGCCCTCCAAGGGGCTTTGATCCTCATAGAGCACCGTATTGGTGGCCTGAGGGGCCATCGCCAACGTACCACCGCCATCGCCCACGGCGAGCCGGGCGGTCTCCACCGCGCGTTTGATCGCGGATTCGGACAATTCTGTTGAATGCGCATAGCCCGAAACGTCACCGCGAACCGCGCGCAGTCCAAAGCCCTCGATGGCATCATACGAGGCGCGTTTGACCCGACTGTCGTCAAAAACGATGGATTCAGACCGCCTGCGCTCAAGAAAGAGCTCGCCATCATCTGCGCCCGCGAGCGTACCCGCCAGGATGCGCTGTGTGGCCTCAAGATCGAGGGTGGTTTCAAAGGGGCGGAAACGCGGCTGCGACAAAGGCTCTCTCCTGGTGCAAATTCGGGGCGATTTAGGGGCTCAGAGTGTCTTGAGCGTCCGTTTGCCGCAACCCGGAATGTTGAGGTGTTGAGCTTGATATGGTTTGGAGTGCTCTGAATACAAAGAGATTCCGCCCCGCGCCTTGAGTTTTTGTGGAAAAGCCCTAACGCGTGCGAGGCGCGGCACCACCATATGGGACGATGCAGATGCGTTTTTGGACTTCATTTTTGGGCTTGGCGGCTCTGACCTCAGCAACAGCTGCGCGCGCGCAGGAGGTTGTCGGTGTGCCGGTTGACCGTGGCACGGGCTTTCAGCCTGCTGTGACGGAACTGGCGCGGGACATTCAATGGCTCGATGGCATGGTCAACATCATCATCTTCGCCATTGTGGTCTTTGTAACCGCGCTCTTGGCCTTCGTTATTATCCGCTACAACCGGCGCTCAAATCCGAACCCAGCAAGCTTCACGCACAATTCGCCGCTCGAGGTGGCTTGGACGGTCATTCCGATTGTGATCCTTGTGTTCATCGGGGCCTTTTCGCTGCCGGTGCTCTTCAAACAGCAAGAGATCCCAGAAGGCGACATCACCATCAAAGTCACAGGATACCAGTGGTATTGGGGCTATGAGTACGTCGATGAAGGCTTTTACTTCGACAGCTACATGGTCGGGCACCCAGCCACTGTAAGCTCCGACGCAGAAAAAGCCGGTGTTCGCCCCTATGTCCTGAACGCTGCCATGGAGGGCCTGTTGGGTGACTACGGTTATAGCCGCAACGAATGGCTCTTGGCGACCGACACGGCGGTGGTGGTGCCCGTCGGCAAAACGATTGTCATGCAAGTGACGGCCGCTGACGTGATTCACTCGTGGAAGATCCCAGCCTTTGGCGTGATGCAAGATGCGGTGCCTGGCCGTTTGGCGGAGCTGTGGTTCAAAGCCGAACGCGAAGGCGTGTATTTTGGGCAGTGCTCAGAGCTCTGCGGCAAAGACCACGCCTATATGCCAATCACTGTGAAGGTGGTCTCAGAGGAGGCTTATGAGGCTTGGTTGCTCGAGGCCAAAGAGGAATATGCTCTGGCTCCAGCTGCAGATGCCGCTTACCAAGTGGCAATGAAGTAATCCAATTGTGTCTGCGCCTGGTCGGCGCAGACGCGTTTTTTAAGGCTCACTATGACAGACGCAACGCTCCATACCGCCCATGCCGCTGGAGAGATCCAGGCGGACCCAGAGTTTGGGGATTTCTTTGCGCTCCTAAAACCACGCGTGATGTCCCTGGTGGTGTTCACAGCCTTTGCAGGGCTTCTCGTCGCACCGGTGGCACTGCATCCTTTTGTGGGCTTTTGCGCAATCCTTTTTATTGCGGTTGGGGCCGGGGGATCTGGCGCGCTCAATATGTGGTGGGACGCCGACATCGACGCGGTCATGTCGCGCACCAAAAAGCGCCCCGTACCATCAGGCCGCGTTACGGCGGGTGATGCTTTGGCCCTGGGTTTGGCACTCTCGGGCTTTTCTGTGGTGCTGTTGGCGCTGGCGACAAATCTCCTGGCCGGAGCGCTTCTGGCATTTACGATCTTCTTTTATGCCGTGATCTACTCGATGTGGCTCAAACGAGCCACGCCGCAAAACATCGTGATTGGCGGCGCTGCGGGCGCATTTCCTCCCATGATTGGTTGGGTGGCGGCCACGGGCTCTGTGTCCATTGAAGCCGTTTTGATGTTTGGGGTGATCTTTATGTGGACACCGCCGCATTTCTGGGCGCTCGCGCTCTTTTTGAAAGACGACTACCACATCGCCGAAGTCCCAATGCTGACCGTCACACACGGACGCAAGACGACTCGTTTGCAGATCTTGATCTACACTGTGCTTCTGGCGCCTGTGGCCCTTGCTTTGGCCTTCACGCCTGTGGGTGGCCCGATCTATCTTGCGGCCGCTTTGGGCATGAACCTGTGGTTCCTCTGGGGCGCTGTTGCGATCTTCCGGCGCAGCGAAGAGGTGGCGCAAGCCGACAATTACAAGGTCGAGAAGGCCGTGTTTAAGTGCTCGCTCTACTATCTCTTTGTGCTTTTTGGCGCCTTGATCGCGGATGCAGCCTTCGGCCTGCAAGGCCAGGTTTTGGGTATGTTATCATGAGCCAGTTTCGCGAAGATCATCCCCTCCATGTGCGGCGTGGGCCGCGCAACTCAGCCGTGGCGGCCTGCCTGGTTGGGCTCATCGTGATCGTTTTTGGGCTTACCTATGTTAAGATCACCTCCGGCGGCAGCTTAGAAGGGTTTGATCACGCGGTACGTCCCGGTCTGGCTGAGCAGGGTACGGTGAAAACCGATGGTTGATGCCAAGCAAAAGACCGTGATGCGCCTTGTGGGCGTGGTGGTGGTGATGGGCGCTTTGGCCTGGGCCTCTGTGCCGCTTTACGATCTTTTCTGTCGCGTGACGGGTTTTGGCGGAACCACAAACCAGCGTGCTGAAAACACAAGCGAGATTTTGGATCAAACCATCAAAGTGCGCTTTGACGCCTCTGTCGCCTCCGATATGCCTTGGACCTTCAAGCCCGTTGATCGGCTTATGGAGGTCCGCTTAGGTGAAACTGGGCTGGCCTTTTATGAGGCGCATAATCCTACAAACAAACCGATCATGGGCACTGCGAGCTTTAACGTAACGCCCTATGCCGCCGGCGCTTTCTTCTCCAAGATTCAATGCTTTTGCTTTGAAGAGCAGATCTTGCAACCCGGTGAAACCATGACAATGCCCGTAAGCTTCTTCGTGGATCCAGAGATCCTGACCGACCGCGAAGGTCAATATGTGCATACCATCACACTCAGTTACACCTTCCACAAATCCGATCTCGAACCTGAGACGCAAGCCGCACTCGAGACCGCAACACCAACGCTCCAATAATTGCCAGAGGACAGCGCAACATGGCACATGTGAAAAACCACGATTACCACATCCTAAATCCGAGCGTTTGGCCTTTTGTGGGCGCGGTCGCAGGCTTCTTTATGCTCGTTGGTGCGGTCATTTGGATGCATGACAGCGGTCCTTGGCTCTTCTTAGCGGGCTTTGCAGGCGTGCTTTATGTGATGTTTGCGTGGTGGTCGGATACAATCGACGACAATGCCGAAGGGCACCACACACCGGTTGTAAAGATCGGCCTGCGGTACGGCTTTATCCTCTTCATCATGTCGGAAATTATGTTTTTCGCGGCGTGGTTTTGGAGCTTCTTCAAGCATGCGCTGTATCCGATGGACCCAAACGGGCTGAGCCCGGCTGTAGACGGCGTTTGGCCGCCTGTGGGCATCGAGACTTTTGATCCTTGGCACTTGCCGTTGATCAACACACTGATCTTGTTGTGCTCGGGAGCCGCAGCAACCTGGGCGCACCATGCGCTTGTGCATGAAGACAACCGTCAAGATATCAAGTCGGGACTGTGGCTGGCCATCGGGCTCGGCGCGATCTTCACCTATTTCCAGGCCTACGAATATTCCCATGCGGCCTTCGGGTTCTCTGGCAATATCTATGGTGCGAACTTCTTTATGGCCACGGGCTTTCACGGCGCTCATGTGATCATCGGGACGATCTTCCTCGCGGTGTGCCTTTTTAGAACCTACAAGGGGCATTTTACTGCGGACAACCACACAGGCTTTGAAGCAGCCGCTTGGTACTGGCACTTCGTGGACGTGGTCTGGCTGTTCTTGTTTGCAGCAGTCTACATTTGGGGCGGCTGAGGCGTTAAGTTTGCTTTAACGCGCCTTTGAAGCGGCCCTCTCCCTACCACCCTTTATTGTTGGGTGAGTCGGTGAAGATAGCCTGAATTTCAAAAGGTTGCCGGTGAAAAGAAAAGTTGGATTTGTTTCAAATTGAAGACGTTTGAAAATCCTATGAACCAAGCGCGCGAGGCCGGGACCTATGTCACGGCCTCGCACTCCTTTTAGTAAAGGGCCCAATCCCATGCGCTTTGTTGCGCCTCTCTTTCTAGGCATTGCTGGCTGCGCGATACTTCTCTGGCTGGGCTTTTGGCAAATGAGCCGTCTAGAGTGGAAAGAGGGCGTTCTGGCTGAGATAGAGCTCAAGATTGCCGCCAATCCCGTAGCTCTTCCCGAACGTCCAAATCCGGATCAAGATCGGTTTTTGCCCGTGACGGCGTCGGGCCAATTCCAAGGCGCGCCTTTGAGGATTTTGGTCAGTCAAAAGCACATTGGCGCAGGCTACCGCTTGATCCAACCGTTCCATACAGACGGGCGCAGGATCCTTGTGGATCGCGGTTTTATTCCTGTGGACGAGGAAATGCCGGCAACGCCCGCGGGTGGGCTGACTGTGGCTGGAAATCTGCATTGGCCTGATGAGGTTGACGACTTCACGCCTGCACCAGAGTTTGACAAAAACCTCGCCTTCGCGCGTGATGTACCGACCCTGGCCGCGCACTTTGGCACAGAAGAAACCTTTGTGGTTGCTTCCTCCCTCTGGCCGTCTGAGCCCGAGGTCACGCCGCTCCCTGTGAGCACAGAGGGCATCCCAAACGACCATTTAGAATATGCAGTAACATGGTTTTCTCTCAGCCTGGTCTGGTTGGGGATGACAGGGCTTTGGCTCTGGCGTATGGCTCGCCCGCGAAGTGGTAAGGAAGAGATCTGATGCAATATGTCTCCACCCGGGGCAACGCGCCCGTTTTGACCTTTGAAGAGGCCATGCTCACGGGGCTTGCACGCGACGGTGGCCTTTATGTGCCCGCTGAAGTTCCAACGATGAGCCAAGCCGACATCGCGGGTCTTGCAGGCCTCAGCTATGAAGAGATTGCCTTTCGAGTCATGCGCCCTTTTGTTGGCGACACCTTCACCGATGAGGTCTTCGCGGATCTGATCACAAAAGCTTATTCAGGCTTCGGGCACCCAGCGCGCGCGCCGCTCAAACAGCTCGGATCCAACCACTTCTTGCTAGAGCTCTTTCACGGACCAACCTTGGCCTTCAAAGACTTCGCCATGCAACTCATTGGACAGATGTTTGAGTACGCGCTCACACGCTCTGGTCAGCGCGTCACGATCGTAGGTGCCACATCTGGCGACACCGGGGCTGCCGCTATGGAGGCCTTTCGCGGCCTGGATGCCGTCGATCTCTTTATCCTCTATCCCCATGGCCGGATCTCAGAAGTCCAACGCCGCCAGATGACGACACCCAGCGACGAAAATGTGCACGCCTTAGCGCTCGAAGGCACTTTCGATGATTGCCAAGCGCGCCTGAAAGACATGTTCAACGATTTCGCCTTCCGCGATGAGGTGAAGCTTGCAGGTGTGAATTCGATCAATTGGGCCCGTGTCTTGGCGCAGGTGGTGTATTACTTCTCTGCCGCAGCCAGCCTTGGTGCACCGCATCGTCCCGTCAGTTTCACCGTGCCCACAGGCAATTTCGGCGACATTTTTGCAGGCTACATCGCCAAACGCATAGGGCTGCCCATTGAGAAATTGGTGGTGGCCACAAACCAAAATGACATTTTGGATCGCGCTCTTAAAACAGGCGTCTATGCCAAAGAAGGTGTGCATGCCTCCATAAGCCCGTCGATGGATATCGAGGTCAGTTCCAATTTCGAGCGCGCGCTCTTTGATGCGTACGAGCGAGATGGCGCGGCAGTCGCCACGGACATGGATGCGCTCAAAGCAAATGGCGCGTTCACTATCTCGCAAGGCGCATTGGAGAGCCTACGCGGGCTCTACGGCTCGGGTCGCGCCAGCGAGACTGAGACGAGCGCCATGATCCAAAAGGCTTATGCGGAAACTGGGGAAATCCTCTGTCCGCATTCGGCTGTCGGCGTGCACGTCGCGGAAAACGTGGTCGCCTCTAATCCAGCTCAAGCAGCCACACCCATGGTCACGCTGGCAACAGCCCATCCGGCAAAATTCCCGCAGGCTGTGGAAAATGCCATCGGCGTGCACCCGCCTCTTCCCAATCGCATGGCAGACCTCTATGACCGAACAGAGCGCGTTACAGAAGTATCAAATAATCTAGGCGCGTTGGAGGAGCTTGTAAGGGACCGTATCGCCGGGTGACTGTTCAAACACATGAATTAAGCAATGGCTTTCGCATTGTAACCGAGCGCATGGCCGGGCTCAAAAGCGCCTCGATTGGCATCTGGGTGAACGCAGGCGGTCGTCATGAACGTCTTGAGCAGAACGGCATTGCGCATTTTCTCGAGCATATGGCTTTCAAAGGCACCAATCGGCGCAGCGCGCTGGAAATTGCCGAATGTATTGAAGACGTGGGCGGCTACATCAACGCTTACACGTCACGAGAGCAAACCGCCTATTATGCCCGCGTTCTAGAGGCGGATGTCCCGCTCGCGTTCGATGTAATTTCGGACATCGTCCTCAATCCTTTGTTCGACGAAGACGAGATCGAAGTTGAGCGCGGTGTGATCCTGCAGGAGATTGGCCAGACCCTCGATACGCCTGACGATATCGTTTTTGATTGGCTGCAAGAAGAAGCTTATCCGGATCAGCCTATTGGACGCACAATTCTGGGGCCAACCGAGCGCGTGAAGTCCTTCCTCAAAGAGGATCTGTCGGCGTTTGTACACGAGCATTACAGTCCCGATCAGATGATATTATCTGCCGCCGGGGCCGTGGATCACGACCAGCTTGTTCGGCTCGCTGAGGAGACCTTCGGGCATCTTTTGAGACGACCGAGCTTAGAGACCCAAGCTGCAGCCTTCAAAGGCGGAGAGCGTCGCAAGATCAAAGATCTTGAGCAAGTTCATTTTGCCTTGGCATTTGAAGGGCCCAATTACAGGGACCCCATGATCTACACGAGCCAAATTTTCTCTACGGCGTTTTGCGGTGGCATGTCGTCCCGGCTCTTTCAAGAAGCGCGCGAAAAGCGTGGTCTGTGCTATACGATCTTTGCACAATCAGGCGCCTATGCGGACACGGGCCTGACAACACTTTATGCGGGCACATCAGCCCATCAGATTGATGAATTGATGATGCTGTGCATGGACGAGCTCAAACGTGCCAGCGATGATATGAGCCTTGAAGAAGTGGCGCGCGCCCGGGCCCAGATGAAAGCTGGCATGCTTATGGGTCTTGAAAGCCCGTCAAGCCGCGCCGAGCGATTGGCGAGGCTCTATGCAATTTGGGGTCGGATCCCGGATCTGGAAGAAACGATTGCCCATGTGGATGCGGTCTCGACAGGGGATGTGCGCGAGTTTGCTCACCGCTTAGCCGAAGAGCGCCGTGTGGCGATGTCGATCTATGGACCAGCTGAGAAAGCTCCAAGTTTGGAAGCGCTACGCGCGCGTCTTGCAGCTTAATGTTGCGGCCCAAGCGAAAGGTTCGGATTGAAACCGAGCGCCTAACGCTGCGGGCACCGCAACACTCTGATTTTCGTTTATGGACCTCCCAACGGCGCGAAAGCCGAGCATTTCTGACACCTTGGGAACCCACATGGGCAGAGGATCATCTTTCCCGAAAGTCCTTTACCAACCGCGTGTACTGGGCTCAGCGCAGCATCAGCAATGGCACGGCGGTGCCTTTGTTTTTAACCGAGCGCAAAACTGGAAATTTGTTGGGTGCCATTACGCTCGATAACATTCGCAGAGGCCCCGCTCAGTCCGGAACGCTTGGATATTGGATTGGTGAGAGCTACGCGCGCCAGGGCTTCATGCGCGAAGCGCTTGTAGCCATTACACATTATGCCTTCACCGAGTTGAACTTGAGCCGTTTGGAAGCTGCCTGTTTGCCTGAAAACGAAGCCTCACGAGGTGTGTTGGAGACGGCTGGTTTCAAGTATGAAGGTGTGGCGCAAAGCTATCTGCAGATAAACGGAAGGTGGCGGAACCACGTGCTTTACGCCAACCTGCGTAATGACCGGCGCGGCAAAACCACTGTAGGTTAGTACCACTTTGTTAAATTGTGCGCGCTGCCGCGCGCGTTGAAATGGTTTGTTTGTCGGATTTCTCCGCCAAACGCTTGGCGAAACCATTACGCCTTTTTCGATGATGCTTGGCGCTGGTCTCAATGGCTTGACTTGAATTTTATGCAGTTTGAACTACGCGGTTCACAAGATCTCAGTCGAATCGCCGAATAATGAAGGGTGGTAGGGAGAGGGCTGCTTCGAACGCGTCGTTAAAAATTGAGGTATTTTTGACCTTCCATGATTGCACAGTCTGCTTTTGCCTTTGAGCTGAAAAGCGGTACATTTCGGTCTTCTTTGTCGAAAGACGTCTTTCATCAAGGGCCCATCGTATTTGCTGTAATTCTGGGCAAATCAGGCCTTTGCTCAAATTTACGCGAGAAGAGGCGCGTTTTTTCCTGACAGGGCTTCGATGCGCGCTAAGCTTAGCGTTATGAAAGTGCTTTTGATCACTCTATTAATCTTCTTTCCGACCTGGCTTGCCGCGCAAGATCGTCGTCCCTCCCATTGCATTGCATTGGCTCAAAAGGCGGATGTGCCTTTCGTGCACAAGGCCAGTTTTCACACGCCGCCTTCGACCTTTTCCGTGCGTATCAGCTACATTGATCACGCGATGTTCTTGATACAATCCGCGGGCGGCACGAGCGCGGTAACAGACTACACCGGGTTCCTGGGCCTTCGAGATTTTGTCCCCGATGTGGTGACCATGAACCACGCCCATGACAGTCATTGGACCTCTTATCCAGATCCCAAGATCCCAAATGTTCTCAAAGGGTGGGAGCACGGTGGCCGCGCCGAACACCACTTAGACCTCGGCGATATGTTGGTGCGCAATGTGCCCACTGATATTCGCGCGCGCTTTGGCGGGGGTGTCGAAAAGGATGGCAATTCCATTTTTGTATTTGAGACTGAAGGGCTTTGCATCGGCCATCTTGGGCATCTGCATCATGAGCCGAGCCCTCAACAATATGCAGCACTTGGGCGTCTTGACGTTGTAATGGCCGCAGTTGATGGGGGCATGACCGTGGATCTTCCCACCATGATCCGGATCCTGAAGCGGCTCAAATCCTCTGTCGTGGTGCCAATGCATTGGTGGTCTCGGACCAATCTCAATATGTTCCTTGCGGGCATGGCAGATGAATTTGCCATTGATCGGACGGGCGGCACAAGCTTTGAGGTTTCGCTCAGAACTCTGCCAGATCGGCCTACAGTTCGCGTGTTGCAGCCCAGATATCTGCAAGGCGATGCGGATGAGTAACCCCTGTTGATTGCGCGGAGCCGACGTGCCAAACGCACCGCATGCTAAACGCCGTTACACCTGAATTTGCCGAAAGCCTTCACAAGGCTGTGCCGCCGGATCGCTTTGATGAGGCGGGCCCAAGCTATCTTGAAGAGCCGCGCGGGCGCTATGCGGGCCAAGCCGGGCTGTTGGTCAAAACGCGTAGCACAAACGAGGTCGCAGCCCTCGTGAAAGCGGCCAATACGGCACGCGTGCCGATTGTGCCCTACGGCGGTGGTACGGGGCTCGTGGGGGGGCAGGTCGCCCCAGACGGCCCGACACCGCTCATCCTCTCCCTTGAGCATATGCGCGCGTTGCGGGCGGTATATCCTGAAGAAAACGTCGTGATCGCAGAAGCTGGGATGATCCTTGCGGATCTGCAAGTTGCGGCGCAAGAGGCCAATCGGCTCTTCCCGATGAGCCTCGCCTCGGAAGGCTCAGCGCGCTTAGGCGGCATCTTGGCGACCAATGCAGGGGGCGTGAACGTTTTGCGCTATGGCAACACGCGGGATCTGTGTTTGGGGCTTGAGGTTGTTTTGCCCGACGGCAGCATTTGGAATGGTCTGTCGCGCCTGCGCAAGAACAACACAGGCTATGATCTGCGCCATTTGATGATCGGCGCGGAAGGCACTTTGGGCATTATCACAGCCGCTGCAATGCGTCTCATGCCACAACCCACCGGGCGGGGCGCTGCGTTTTTGCAAGTGCCCTCACCGGATGCTGCCGTGGCCCTTTTGGCCTTCGCCTCAGAGCGTTTAGGCGCGAGCATTTCTGCGTTGGAACTGATCCACGCGCAAAGCTATGCCTTTTTGGCTGAAACACTTCCCGATATCCGCTTGCCGTTTGACACGGCCCCTGAGTGGAGCGTTTTGATCGACATCGGAACAAATGGCACCACGGATCCCCAAGAAGCTTTGTTGGACCTAGCCGAAGCAGCAGCAGAGGCAGGCTTAATCACGGACGGTGTTGTCGCCCAATCTCAAGCGCAGCGCGCGCAGTTCTGGTCGGTGCGTGAGCACATCCCGGAAGCCAACCGCCGTATTGGCGCTGTGTCCTCACATGATATCTCAGTCCCTCTTGGCGAGATTTCGAAGTTTATCACCAAGGGCAAAGCCGCGATTGCGGAAATTGGACCCTTTAGGGTCAATTGCTTTGGCCATGTCGGCGACGGTAATTTGCATTTTAATGTCTTCCCTGACGCGAGCAAAAGCCGGGCGGACTATGAGGGCGACCGGCCAGCCATCAAAGGTGCTGTGCATGATTTGGTCCATGCGTTGGGCGGGTCGGTGAGTGCAGAGCATGGTGTGGGGCGTCTGAAAGTGGAGGACCTGGAGAAATACTCGGACCCTGCCAAACTGGCCACGATGCGCGCTGTCAAAGCGGCGATTGACCCAAACGGGATTATGAACCCCGGTGCGGTGTTGCGTGCCTCAAGCTAGATTTATTAAAGCTTTGGCGTCTTGCTCAGATTTCTAATTCTAAAGGGCAACCGTGCCAGCGGGGAGTGTGCGTCCTGTCAACGGGGGGGACATGTGACAGGACGCGGAGCCCGCGCAACTTCGGGGGAAAGTTGAGCGACGTGCAAGCGTCGAACTCCCAAACGACAGGTATTTTATAAAATTGATTCCGTTAGCAGGGTGTTACCAAACCGAACGGTTTGCGCGTTTTACTGTGGATAACTCGAAAAAGCGCAGAGCTTGCTAGAGCCCTTCAAAGGCACAGAGCGCGTGCACGTCAAATCCCATGGCTTCGAGCTTTTTGCGCCCGCCAAGGTCTGGCAAATCGATGACAAACGAACAACCCGTGATCCGCGCTCCCAGTTCTTCGAGAAGGGTTATGCCCGCAGCAGCCGTGCCGCCGGTGGCCAAAAGATCATCCACCAAAAGTACGTTTTGGCCAGGGGTCAGCGCGTCGTCGTGGATTTCCACAGTGGCTTGGCCGTACTCTAAGGTGTAGTCTTGGCTCAACACAGTGCCGGGCAGTTTGCCTGCTTTTCGAATGGGCACAAAGCCTGTGCGCAATTGATGCGCAATGGCTCCGCCCAGAATAAACCCGCGGGCTTCGAGCCCAACAACCGCATCTATGCCCCTGTCTTTGTGCGCCTCGACCATCATATCGACCGCCATGCGAAACCCCCGGGGGTCTGCGAAGAGGGTGGTGACATCACGAAAGAGAATGCCATCATGCGGAAAATCTGGGATCGTGCGGATGTAGTCTTCGATGCGCTTCATATCAGGCCTTTTCAGCGGAGCGTTGAGGAGGTGTCAAAGGGGTTAAAGAGGCTGAACCGGTTTGGCTGGCGAAGCGATAATCAACTCTTACCCCTCCGTGCGGTGTCACTAACACTTTTTGCGGCCGCACGTCTCAAATCACTCTCCGGGACGTTTAAGTTCAAAGACCTCGGACACCTTGGCATAGTCGCGGTAGCCCATACGCGCCAACACTTCAAACGAGGTTGCATCAAAGATCCCGTCTTTTAGGCAATCATCACGCAGATGGATGCCAATCACTTCAGCCATAACCAAGTAGTTATGAGCCCCTAAGAGCGTCTCAACCTTGGTCACTTTGCATTCCAAACTTGCCGGTGCCGCTGTCACGCGCGAGCAGGGGATCATTTCACACTCGGTGCGCGCCAGCCCCGTGAGATCAAACTCGTCGACCTCTGCTTCCCAAGGCCCGGAGCTTTTATTCATAACGTCGCGGGCGGCAAATTCGACAATATTGATGCAAAAGACGCCTGAAGACTTGATGTTGCTCAATGTGTCTTTGGTGTTGTCGCGGTCCGGCTTGGCCCCGGTGGAGGCGAACATGACCTGAGGTGGAACGTAAGCCGTGGCGTTAAAGAAGGAATAGGGAGCCAGATTTTCGTGGCCCTCTACGTCTCGGCTCGAAATCCAAGCAATGGGGCGGGGCGCGACAATGGCATTATAGGGGTTGTGGGGCAGGCCATGGCCATCTTTGGGCTCATAAAACATCGCCAAGATCCTTCTCTTCTCTTCCGTCAGGCTCCTGTCCCATGGTAGGGGCCGAACGGGCAACCGCAAGGCAGCAGAGGCCCTCTTTTGGGATTAGGCTTTGCACCAAAGACAAGGAGCAGTGGGGCGTCCCGTGTATACCATCACACCCGAACGTCCAGACGATATCTGGGAGGTTGAGGCCCTCTATGATCTCGCCTTTGCACCAGGGCGTGAGGCCTTGTCGTCTTATCGGTTGCGTGACGGTGTTTTGGCGGTGCCAGAGCTGTGTCAAATCGCGCGGGATGCGGATGGGATTTTGGCTGGTGCAATCCGCTATTGGCCGGTCTCTGTGGGGCAAGCGGATGCGCTGCTCTTGGGACCTATTGCTGTGCATCCAACCCGGCAAGGCGAAGGGCTTGGCGCTCTTTTGACGCAAACAAGTTTGCAATTGGCTCGCAGCTTGGGACATCCGCGTGTTTTGCTTGTGGGGGATGCGCCATATTACGGGCGCTTCGGATTTGAGCGGCTCGAAGGCGTGCGGATGCCGCCGCCCACCAATCCCGATCGTGTGCTGGGCTTGGCGCTGGCACCCGGGGCTTGGCAGAGCGTTTTTGGAGATGTGTCGCGGCGATCTCAGAGCGCTTGAGGGGGGCTCTGCCCCCGGCGCTGACGCGCCTCCCCCGGAGTATTTTAACCCAAGAAAAAAGGGGGGCGGGGCGCGATAGCACAAAACGAAATAGTTGAGTCCCCCAACGTTGCCTGAAACCCTTGGTTTCAACGCATTAGGTGACGTACTGCGCCTCAAGCTTTTCGCTTTGTGCTTTAGACGGTTTGGAGATACGCCTCCACATCCGCGCGGACCGATTGCTTGCCGTCGCGCTCGGCTTGGCGGATGATGCCGTGGATTTTATCGAGGTCCACGCGCCGGATGAGGCTTTTTACGGGGCCAATCGAAGCCGGTCGCATGGAGAGCGTTTGCAGGCCAATGGCGGCCATGCAAACCGCCTCAACGGGGCGCCCGGCATCTTCGCCGCAAAAGGAGACCGGCGTATTGCTGGCCAGGCCGCGCGCGACGATGTGCTCCAAAAAGGTCAAAAAGCTCACGTTGAGGGTGTCATAGCGCCGCCGCACACGCTCGTTTTCGCGGTCTGCGGCAAAGAAGAATTGTTTGAGATCATTGCCGCCAATCGACAAGAAATCCACGGTCTCGAAAAAAGCAGGGGAGGCAAAGGCCAAGCTTGGGGTTTCCAGCATTGCACCCACTTCGATACTGGCTGGCAAGAGATGGCCCAGTTTTTCCTCGCGCGCGATGGCTTTGTCCATTTCGGCGCGTGCGGAGCGAAATTCCTCATATTGCGCAATAAATGGGAACATGACGCTAAGCGGACGCCCATTCGCGCCGCGCAAAAGCGCTTGCAGCTGCATCCTGAGCACGCCGGGTTTGTCGAGGCCAACACGGATGGCACGCCAGCCCAAAGCGGGGTTTGGCTCGTCAGCCGCTTTCATGAACGGCAGGACCTTATCAGAGCCAATGTCGAGCGTGCGAAAGGCCACACGGCGATCCATCGCGCTATCAAGCACGCGGCCATAAAGGGCGGCGAGCTCTGAGCGCTTGGGCACGCCATTGCGCACAAGGAACTGCAGTTCTGTGCGAAAAAGGCCAACGCCTTCTGCGCCAGAGCTTTTTAGTGATGGCAGGTCCGCCATAAGCCCTGCGTTCATGTGAAGGCTCACGGTTTTGCCGCAGAGCGATGTGGCTGGCAGATCCCGGATCGAGGCATAGCGATCTTGTGCTTTGGCCAGCATCGCAATCTTATCGGTAAAGGCAGCGGCGACGCTGTCTTCAGGGCGCAGGTGCACAATGCCTTGCTCGCCGTCCACCAAAATGGGATCGCCATTGAGCGCTTCATTGGTGATGTTTTTGGCCTGAATCACCATGGGGATCGCCAGGGCGCGGGCAACGATGCCAGCATGTGAGCCCACGGAGCCTTCCTCGAGCACAATGGCTTTGAGGCTGCGGCCATAATCCAAGAGCTCGCCAGGCCCCACATTGCGGGCCACGAGGACAGCGTCTTTGGGAAGCTCCGCACCTGTGTCGCGGCCTTGGCCGGTGAGCAGGCGCAAGAGCCTGTTGGACAGATCATCGAGATCATGCAAACGCTCGCGCAGGTACGCATCGCCCACTTGGCTCATGCGCGCACGCGCGGCAGACTGCTCTTTTTCGACAGCCGCTTCCGCGGAAAGACCGGCTTCGATGTCGGCGATCATCCGGTTGAGCCAGCCTTTGGAATTGGCAAACATCCGGTAGGCTTCGAGCACTTGGACCTGATCATCGTCGCCCAATTGCGCTTGGGTGAGCATATCATCCACGCGTACGCGCAGCGCGTCCACAGCCTCGGTCAGGCGGGCCTTTTCGCTGTCGATATCGTCTGCCACAGGGTTCGTGACCACAACGCGCGGCTCGTGCAAAAACACATGACCCTGAGCGGAGCCCTCTTGGCCCACAGTGCCGCGAAACATGACCGATTGCTGGTGTGTGGACGCCATCGCCGCATCATCGCCTACAAAGGCACCAAGCTCTGTCATCTCAGCCAGAACCATGGCCACAACTTCCAAAGCGTAGACCGCATCCGTTGAATAGGCCCGGCTCTCTTTGGATTGCACCACAAGCACACCCATTGCTTTGCCAAGCCGTTGGATCGGCACGCCGAGAAAGGCGGAATACACCTCTTCGCCGGTTTCCGGCATGTAGCGGAAGCCTTTGGTTTGGGGGGCGTTTTCTGTGTTCACGACGCGGGTCGTTTTGGCCACGCGGCCCACCAGGCCTTCACCTAGCCGCATCCGGGTTTGGTGCACAGCGTCTGCCTTGAGGCCTTCGGTGGCGCAAAGCTCTAGGGTTTCCGCATCGCGAAAGAGATAGACCGAGCACACATCCGTGCCCATGGATCTGGCAATCAGCTGAACGATCTCATCCAAGCGCGCTTGGCCCGCCGTATCGGCGGCCATTGTATCGCGCAAGCGGCGCAAAAGCGTTCTACTGTTGAATTCAACTGGGTCGGCCAAGGTTCGTCTTCCCCAGAGGTGCGGCGGGCCCGCTCGTCTCTGTCTTTATCTGTTAGCGCTCTAATTCGAAAGCATCATGAAGGGCTTGTACAGCAAGCTCCATATACTTTCGGTCGATAAGGACAGATATTTTAATCTCAGAGGTTGTGATGACTTTGATGTTGATCCCCTCATCAGAGAGCGCATCAAACATTTTGGCCGCAACACCGGCGTGGCTGCGCATGCCAATCCCAACAACGGAGACCTTGGCCACATCCTCATCCGCCACAAGTTCCGCATAGTTGAAAAGCCCTTCGGCTTTGGCCGCGTCCATAGCTTGGGTGGCGCGCAACACCTGATCGGTGGGGCAGGAGAAGGTCATATCTGTGCGGCCTTCTTCTGAGATGTTTTGCACGATCATATCAACATTGATCCCGGCCTTGGCCAGAGGGCCAAAGATCGATGCGGCGATGCCGGGGCGGTCGGCCACGGAGATCAGGGTCATCTTGGCTTCATCGCGGCTATAGGCCACGCCAGACACAACATTGCTTTCCATAATCTCATCCTCAGAACAAACGAGCGTGCCAGATGTGGCATCGGTGGGTTCAAAACTTGAGAGCACCCGCAGGCGCACATTGTAGCGCATCGCAAGCTCAACCGAGCGGGTTTGCAGCACTTTGGCGCCAAGGCTCGCAAGCTCGAGCATCTCTTCAAAAGCGATCTTTTCGAGCCGCTTGGCTTTGCTCTCAATGCGCGGATCGGTGGTGTAGACCCCGTCCACATCTGTGTAGATGTCGCAGCGCTCTGCGCCAAAGGCGGCTGCGAAAGCCACAGCCGTGGTATCAGAGCCACCGCGGCCGAGGGTGGTGATGCGCCCCTCCGGGCTCACGCCTTGAAAGCCGGCCACAACAGCCACGTTCATGCCTTCGGCAAACTTCGCGTTGATATTCTCAGATGGGATCTCGTCGATCCGGGCGGATGAATGCGCATTGGTGGTTTTGACGGGCACTTGCCAACCTTGCCAAGAGCGCGCGGGCACGTCCATTTCTTGCAAGCGCAGGGCCATGAGCCCGGCTGTGACGTTTTCACCTGATGAGACAACGGCATCATATTCGCGGGCATCGTAAAGCGTTGAGGTCTCAGAGACCCAGCCCACAAGCTCGTTGGTTTTGCCCGACATCGCCGAGACAATCACAATCACATTATAGCCAAGCTCTACCTCGGCTTTGACTTTTTGGGCCGCATTGGCGATGCGATCGAGGTCGGCCACGGAGGTACCGCCGAATTTCATCACCAAAACGGGTCTGGGGGAGGGGGCCTGGGGCGCACTCATAATCTTGCCTTACGCTGAAGTCCGGGGCGTCTTATTGCAAGGTTTGGCGCGCTGCAAGCGTGCTGTGCTTTAGTAAAGCATCTGGGTGCCGTCGTAGCCTTCAAAGACACCCGTGGTGGCCAGGCTCAGGGCATCGAACCGCTCTACAAGCCCCTTCACGGAGGTATTCGTGTCGATGTCGGCCTCAGCCCCGCCCATATCCGTCTGCACCCAACCGGGGTGATAAATCCCAACAGCGATGTTATCGGCTTTGAGATCTTGCGCCATGTTGCGACCAAGATTGAGCACAGCAGCCTTTGAGGAGCGATAGATGTAGCTGCCACCAGGTGCGCGCGAGCTTGAGGCCATGATCGACGAAATGATCGCGATTTTAGGGGTTTGCGCCACTTTAAGATTTGGCAGCAAAGACTGAACAGTCAAAAACACGCCGGTGACATTTGTGGCAAAGGTTTTGGCCCATAGATCGGCGTCATAGCCTGTGCTGAGGCCGTGCCCTTTGTCGAAATAAACGCCTGCGTTGCAGATCAATAGCTCCACGGGTGTGTCGCCAAGGGTCTCTTTGAAGGCGTTAAGGCTCGAAGCGTCGGTCACATCCAGCGCTGCGAAAGGGGTGTCGCCGCGCCGCGATGTGCCAATGACTGGCCCGCGTGCTGCATAAATATCGTAAAGCCCAGCACCAATGCCTCGGTTTGCACCTGTGATGACAACACTCATTAATTCGCCTTTCGATTGGGCTTAAAGGGCAAGGGTAAGATCGGCACGCCGTCTTCGATCAATGACTTGGCTTCCGCGCCATTGGCTTCGCCGTAGATGGGCCGTTCTTGAATCGTGCCTTCGTGCATATCGCGCGCTTGGGTGGCAAAATCCTTGCCCACGTAGTCGGAGGTTTCTTCGATCTTACGACGCATCTCCGAGATGGCCTTTTCTTCGGCCGAAAGCGGCTCAGATAGATTTGGCGCTTGGTTGGTTTTTTCAGGGATTGCGACCGCATCCGAAGTGGCGATTTTGGGCGCCATGAGCGCTTTTTCTACGTTCGAGGATCCACAAATCGCGCAAGTGAGATGCCCCGCGGCTTTCAGCGCGTCATAGCCAGCGGCATCCGAAAACCAGCTTTCGAATTTATGGCCTTCTGAGCAGGTCAGCGCATAGCGGATCATGGGGGTCCTAAGCTTGGGTTTGGCACGGTACTGATGCTGAGATATGGGCGCTTAAGGCGCCAGAGGCAAGAGCGTGGCACGACGTGTCGCGGCGCGTATTACCTCAAAATCTTCGGATCGAAGTTGGTCAATATGGCGGCCAGTTCAGGTTCCGCCACGCGGCGCGCAGCTTTTTTGAGCGAAAACCACTTGCGCTTGCGCTCGTTCTTTTCGGGATAGTCCACCATGAGGCGCTTCACCTTGATCGGATAGACCATGGCTGCACAGGGCAGATCGTCACCTTTGTCGAACTCTTTTGTGTAAGAGAACACGCCCAAGCATAGGTCATACACCTTGCCCTTCACGCCCGCTTCTTGATAAGCCTCGATGGCGGCGCATTCAGCGGGAGACTTGCCCGGCATCGGCCAGCCTTTCGGAACAATCCAGCGGCGCGACCGGCGCGAGGTGATCAAAAGGACCTGTGGTTTGTCTTGCACAACACGAAACGGCAACGCAGAAAACTGCGTGCGCAGGTCGTGCTTATGAAAGCGGCCAACCTGAAGGGGTATGGGCATATTTTTTGACACAGATTTTGTTTTTCGCTGCTCAAGAGTTATCCACAGTCTATCTATAAACCGTTCAACAATCCATGGCTGAGACGTCACAATCGCGTATTTTGGGCCTTGATCCGCCTGTATTTGGGGGTTTTCTGTCACTTATGCTGCATTTTACCCCCCTTGCGGGCCAAATTGGTCTTTGGACGTGACGCGAGATCCCGCGAAACCGATCTTCATTGGATCTGAGATTTATCGTGGCTCCTCTTATGGGGCCTGGCATCCCTTGCGTGTGCCTCGGGTCTCAACGGTGATGGATTTGGTGCGGGCGCAAGGCTGGTTGGATCCAGAGCAGTATAGATCTTCGCCACGCGCCAAGCCTGAGATGCTGAGCGCTTGGCATGACCCCGCGTACTTAAGCGCGCTGCAAGAGGCGGAAGCCAGTCAAAGCGTGGATGAGGCCACACGCCGCCGCTACGGCTTGGGCACACCGTCCAATCCCGTCTATGCTGAGATGTTTCGCCGGCCCGCAACCGCAGCCGGTGGCTCTATCTTGGCAGGCGAGCTCTTGGCGCAAGGCGGCACGGTCTATTCCCCGGGCGGCGGCACACATCACGGTATGCCGGATCACGCCAATGGGTTTTGCTATCTCAACGATCCAGTGCTCGCGATCCTATCGCTGCGCCACCACGGCGCGGACCGCGTGCTTTATATAGATGTCGATGCCCATCACCCGGACGGCGTAGAGCACGCTTTTGCCGATGATCCGAGTGTTGTGCTGGCCTCCGTGCATGAAGAAAACCGATGGCCGCGCACGGGCGCTTTAGCCGATGCAGGCGCTGGCCAAGTTTTCAATCTGCCCGTGCCGTCCGGCCTCAACGATTCCGAGTTTGCCCATATCCGCGATCAGCTTTTGCTGCCGCTGATCCAGGCGTCAAAGCCAGATGCCATCGTTCTGCAATGTGGGGCGGATGCGCTGCTGGAAGATCCGCAAGCGCGTCTTGCGCTCTCCAATGGCGCGCATTGGGACTTGGTTAGGTCTTTCAAAGGGCTCGCGCCGCGCTTTCTCGTTCTGGGCGGTGGTGGTTATAATCCCTGGTCTGTTGGGCGCTGTTGGAGCGGTGTCTGGGCGGTGCTCAACGGCTTTGATCCTACGGCCCAGCTCACCGAGCCTGCGCAAGCGGTGCTGCGCGATCTCACTTGGGAAGGCCCAAACGCGGTTAAGTCCGTGCCCGCTCATTGGACAACCCAACTCTATGACACCCCGCGCCCGGGACCTATCCGCGAAGAGATCAAAGCTCGCGTCGCTCAATTGCGCGCGCGTCTTTAATCCCTGAGATGCTGCTCAAGCGCTGCAAGCAGATCGTCAAACCCAGCGCCGTCCCGCAAGTCTTCTGGCCAGGCTTGGGCAAAGGCCTTTTGCTGCGCAGGGTCGCGAAGGTCCAAGATCGCTTGAGCGAGCGCACTTGCATCTTGAACCTCACGCGCCGCTCGAGCGGCGTTCAATCGCGCATAAATCTCATGGTAGTTCGAGACCTTAGGTCCATGCATTAGAGCAGCCTGAAAATACCCAGGTTCATAGGGCGTATGCCCGCCCACGCCATCCCCGAGCGAGCCGCCCACAAAGACAATTTTTGCCGACCGGTACCAAAGCGCCATTTCGCCCAAAGTATCCGCCAGCGTCACATCCGGCAGCTCCTCTTGCGATGAGCCTTTGCTATGCCGCTGAAAGCTGAGCTTGTGCTTTTTCAAAAGCGTCGCAACCTCGCCCGCACGGTTCGGATGGCGGGGCGCAAGGATCAAGTGCAAGGCGGGCCATGTTTCCCGGGCTTGGACAAAGGCTTCGAGCAGCGCCTCTTCTTCGCCCGCATGGGTGGAAGCCGCCAAAAGCGTGTTTTGCGGATCGTGCAGCGCCAAAATGCGCTCTTGTTCTGGATTAAGTGCGCTGGGCCGATAGATCGCCTTGAGCGACAGAACCCCACGCAATTTCTCAGGCGCCACGCCGAGGTTCACTAAGCGGTCGCGGCAGGCTGCGTCTTGCGGGGCAAGCCAAATAAAGCGGTTGAGGCTCGCTCGGGCCAAGCGCGGCAGCTTCTTCCAAGCTTTGGCCGAGCTTTCAGAAAGGCGCGTGCCCAGCGTAACGATTGGGACGTCGCACTGCTCAAGGACAGCCAGCTTATTAGGCCAAAGCTCGTTTTCTACCGCAATGGCCTTTGTTATTTGGTTCCCGCGCAGAAAGCGCTTCAAAGCCCAACGCAGATCCAAAGGGGCCAGGGCTGTGGTCGTTCCCGGTAAACCCCAGCTCTCCACAAGAGCGCGGGCTTCTTTGGTGTTGGTGGTGACCAGCAAGTCTTTGTCTGGGCAACGCTCTTGCAGCGCCATCAGCACAGGACGGATCGACATGGCTTCGCCGTTGCTGGCCGCATGGATCCAGACCTTTTGAGATGAGGATTTGCGTGATTTGGGCCAGAGCGCGCGCAGGCTGCCGTTGCGCCGTAAGCTGCTCCAGGCCAAGAACGGGGCCATAAGCGAGACGAGAAACCGGTAGAGGATCACGGGCGAGGCCTCCTGGCGGTAGTCTCGATGCTTGGTGCAGTTCGCATGATCAAAGCCCTGCCTGCAGCCAATTGAGGGACGTAAGGATCGAATAAACGGGCAGGCCCGTGGCTTGCGCGATGGCAGGCGCATAGGGCGGCATATTGGTGCATTCGAGCACAATGGCAGCCAAGCCTGGCGTTTGGGCTTTAAGCTTGAGGGCGGCCTGCACCATCTCTTGCTCCGCTGCTGCAACGTCCAATTCAGTCTGGTTTCCCAAGACCGATTGCACAAACGTGCCGCTCTCATCGGGTGCCGCGATGGGCGTTTCCAATGTCACGTGAGCCGCTGAGAGATGAGCAGGGGTTAGGCTTTGCGCAGAAATCGTCAAAATCCCCACCTTTTGACCCGAGCTCAACGTGCTTGCGATCCAGGGCACTTGGCTGAGCGCAGAGGTGAGCACAGGCACTGGCAAAGCGGCGCTCAGGCGGTCTTGAAAGGGGGTCAAAAATCCACAAGAGGTGCCAATCCCACGCGCGCCCCGCGCCACAAGCTTGTGCCCGGCTGCAATGAAATCTGGAAGCAGAGCGCTTGGATCTTTGCGCACCACCAGATCTGGTGAGGCCAAGGCAATCGTTTCGTAAAGAACGGGAAAATCGAAGCTTTTAGGGTTCCCAACGTCGCCAGGAATACGCGGGAATTGCGTATCGAGCATCAAAATGCCCAGCGGCGAGGAGGTGGCGCGTTTGCTCATAAGGGATCTGCTTTGCGGAACCTCTTGGTCCCAGGGTTCAGTGCCAGGGTTCAGTGTTTGTGCAACGCAAGCGCCTCTTTGCGCAAGAGGGCGGCTTCTTTAATGCGCCACGCGAAGAAAGCTTGACCCGTCAGCAAAACCTGCGAACGCGAAGGAGCAAATTAAGGGGTGCTTGCAGATCAGGGTTGCATTTCCAACCACTTGGTCTCGCCAAAACACACCCAAAAAACCTGGGAGATATGAACCTATGACATTTAT
Source organism: Pseudomonadota bacterium (assembly GCA_039182515.1). Lineage (GTDB taxonomy): Bacteria > Pseudomonadota > Alphaproteobacteria > Rhodobacterales > Rhodobacteraceae > JBCDCE01. The sequence goes on from JBCDCE010000048.1 coordinate 24,319, forward strand.
GAAATTCTGCGCGGCATCCGTTTTGGCATTAGGTGCCGCAAGTGTCGCTTCGGCTGAAAGCTGGGATATGCCTATGGCCTATTCGGCCTCTAACTTTCACTCCGAGCATGGCGTGATCTTTGCGGACAAAGTGCGCGAAGCCACAGGCGGCGAGATCGACATTACGGTTCACCCAGGCGGTTCGCTATTTGGCGGCGGCGACATCAAGCGCGCGATCCAAACAGGTCAGGTGCCCATCGGCGAGCGCCTTATGAGCGCGCATGCCAACGAAAACGCGATCTTCGCTTACGACAACCTGCCGTTTATCGCCACAACCTACGACGCCAACACAGCCCTTTGGGACGCAGCAAAGCCTGCCTTTAATGAAGCGCTCGCCGAGCAAAACCTCGTGGCGCTGTATTCCTGTCCTTGGCCAGGCCAAGGCTTCTATTTCAAAACGGAAGTGACATCGTCCGCCGATATCCAAGGCCTGAAGTTCCGCTCCTATAACGCAGCTACAGCTCAGATTGCTGAAGAGCTCGGCATGATCCCAGTGCAAGTGGAAGCAGCTGAGCTCAGCCAAGCGCTGGCCACGGGCGTGGCGGAAGCCTTCATCTCCTCAGGCTCAACAGGCTATGACCGCAAAGTTTGGGAGCACCTGAGCCACTATTACAAAGTGAACGCTTGGTTGCCGCGCAACTATGTGATGATCAACAAGCAAACCTGGGACGGCCTGAGCGCCGACATGCAAGCCGCCGTTCAAGGGGCTGCTGACGAGGCTGGTGCGGCCTGCACAGCGAAATCCGCGGAGCTGTCTGATTGGTACTTCGAACAGCTTGAAGCCAACGGCATGAAAGTGGTTGATGCGGGTCCAGAGTTCCTGGCTGAATTGCAGACCATCGGTGCTGCCATGCAGGCTGACTGGCTTGAGAACACAGGCGAGGCAGGCCAGGGCATCCTCGACGCCTTCGCGGCCAAGTAATCTGATCCCTTTGATCTAAGCCTGTCCCGCCCTTGGGTTTAACCAGGGGCGGGGCACAAACTGGACTTTCTTTCATGCGTGATTTTGGCCCCATCTGGGGACTGCCTCTTTGGGTTTGGATCTTTGTACTGCCCGCCTTGCTTGTGAGCCTTGCTGCTCTGCGCCCGCGCCAAGCGGAACCCGTTTTGCGCCCGCTTTGGGCCCTTTTGGACAAAGTATACCTCGCCGCAGGCCTCATCGCCGCGCTAGGCATGATCTCGATCTTACTCCTCATCGTGGCCCAAATGGTCGCGCGGTGGAGCTCTGTCGCTTTTCCGGGCAGCACCGATTACGCAGGCTATGCCATGGCCGCCACGTCCTTCTTTGCGTTGGCCCATGCGCTCACACGCGGCGCCCACATCCGCGTGTCTGTTTTTCTCAACATGACCCCAGGCACACGCTTTTACCTCGACGCCTTCGCGATGTTTATCGCAGCACTCATAGCCACCTTCTTTGCACGCTATGCCATTAAAACCACAGGCTTTTCTGTGCTTTTGAACGACAGAACCCAAGGACAAGATCAGGTGCCAGAATGGCTTTTGAGCGCAGTCTCACTGCTGGGCACATGGCCCTGGAACTGGGCCGAAGTTTGGGCCGCCAGGGGAGATGAATGGGTCTTCACCCCGCTATGGCTCCCGCAAATTCCGATGTGCATCGGCTCTGTTTTGTTGGCCGTCGCCCTTTGGGATTATCTGTCGCGGCTCCTCGTTACAGGACACACCGCCATTGTGAAGGAGGGCCTGGAATGACCGAAGCTTGGGCCACGGCCGTCTTTCTCATCGCGCTTTTTGCGCTTTTGGGCTCCTCTGTTTGGGTGGGGCTTGCGCTCATGGGCGTGGCCTGGGTCGGTATGGAGCTTTTCACCAGCCGCCCCGCAGGCGACGCGATGCTCACCACAATCTGGGCCTCATCGAGCTCATGGACGCTCACCGCCTTACCGCTCTTTATCTGGATGGGCGAAATCCTCTATCGCACACGCCTCTCGGAAGATATGTTCCGTGGCCTCGCCCCTTGGATGCGCGGCCTGCCGGGGGGGCTGTTGCACACCAATATTGCGGGTTGCACGGTCTTTGCGGCTGTATCCGGCTCCTCTGCCGCCACTCTGACGACCGTGGGTAAGATGTCGATCCCTGAGCTGCGCAGCCGCGGCTATCCGGAATATATGATCATCGGCACATTGGCGGGGGCGGCCACACTCGGCTTGATGATCCCACCTTCGCTGACGCTCATTGTCTACGGTGTGACGATCAACGAAAGCATCACCCAGCTTTTCATGGCGGGGATTATTCCGGGACTGGTGCTGGCCGGTCTCTTTATGTCCTACATTATCGGATGGCACTACGTGCGCCCGTCTGAGCATGCCACGCCCGAGCCCAAGATGTCTTTTGGAGCCATGCTCAATGAAAGCCGCTTTTTGGCGCCTGTCTTGATGCTCGTCTTTGCTGTTATCGGCTCGATGTACTTCGGCTGGGCCACAGCCACGGAAGCGGCAGCCGTGGGCGTGTTGGGCGCACTTTTGCTGGCAGCCCTGCAACGCTCGCTCAACTGGCAAACGTTTTCCGCCTCGCTCATGGGGGCCACGCGCACCTCCGCCATGATCGCTCTGATCCTCATGGGGGCGGCGTTCCTCAGCCTCGCCATGGGCTTCACAGGACTGCCGCGCGCGCTTGCCGCCTATATCGACACGCTCGGCCTTTCTCCCATCACGCTCATCGCAGCACTCACAGTCTTCTACATCATCTTGGGCATGTTCCTCGATGGCATCTCTTCCGTGGTCCTAACGATGGCGATTGTGGAGCCCATGATCCGCCAAGCGGGCATCGACGTGATTTGGTTCGGCATCTTCATTGTGGTGGTTGTTGAGATGGCGCAGGTGACGCCACCCATTGGATTTAACCTCTTTGTCTTGCAAGGCATGACCAACCACGAGATTGGCTATATCGCCAAAACTGCAATCCCGATGGTGGGCCTGATGCTCTTGATGGTCGTGATTTTGGTGATCTGGCCGGAGCTCGCCACATGGCTTCCCGAGACGATCCGCCAGTCGCGAAGTTAGACCTGGTGATCCGCGCCGTACGGGCGGTAAAGAGCCTGGTAAGGTTTTCGGCGTTTGGTCTGGTCTGCGGTGTTGCGCGCTACGCAGTGGAGTGGGTTGCGTTCAACCCTGGGGTGTATTTGGCATACAATGTGCATACGTCATGCATACGTTGTGGCATACGTGTTGTGCATATCTAAGCCTCTGAAATTAAGAGATATATCTCTGCAGGTGCACTTTTTGATGCACTTACCGCCGCGCGGCTGAAAAAGGTATCTTTAATCCCACCGACCGTTGCGAAGCGGGGCAAAAAGTTCTGCCCTAATGGCATTTGCCCCACCAAGTGGCTCCAAGAGGCGCGCCGCCGACAAAGCTCATGGGGCCCAGCTCTTCTTGGATCCTAAGGCATTCGTTCCATTTCACCATGCGCTCGGATCGTTGAAACGAGCCGACCTTAAGCTGCCCAGCGCCCAGACCTGTGCTCAAATGCGAAATCGACACATCTTCCGTCTCGCCTGACCGGGCAGAAACCACGGCCGTCCAACCGGCGTCTTTTGCAGCGCTAAACGCCTCGACTGCCTCGGTTACGGTTCCGGCCTGGTTCTCCTTGATCAAAGCGCAGTTGCAGGCTCCGTCTTGCGCGGCTTGGCGCACAAGGTCTGCGTTGGTGACAACGTAATCATCGCCAATGATTTGCACCCGATCCCCAAATCGACGAGCGAAGTCGATCATACCTGCAGTGTCATCCTCACCAACTGGATCTTCAATCGAAGCAATGGGGTAGGCTTCCAGCCAACGACCAAGCAGATCAATAAAACCGCTGCTGTCGAGTTCACGATCTTCCAAAGCCAGTTTGTAGGTACCATTTTTCTCAAACTCTGAGGCAGCGATATCCAGCGAAATAACCACGCGGTTCCCTGGCGTTTCTCCTGCCTTTTCAATGGCCTCAACCAGGGTTTCCAACGCCTCTTCATTGCTGCGAAACATCGGCCACCAGCCCCCTTCATCGGCCACGCCCGCCAGATTTCCGCGCCGCGCCATGATGTCTCCGGCGGCAAAATAGACCTCGCGGGTCACTTCCATAACCTCGTCAAAGCTTCCGGCCCCCGGGACCATGATCATGAAGTCCTGGATGTCGACCCGCCGACCCGCATGCGCACCGCCACCAAAGATCTGGATTTCTGGCAAGGGCAGGGAAGGCGGGTACCCATAGTGATTTGCCACATAGCGCCACAGGGGTTTCTCAGCGTCATTGGCAGCGGCATGGAGCATGGCCAAGGACGTCGCAACCATTGCGTTCCCGCCAAGCTCGGCTTTGAGCTTTGAGGGGTCGAGCTTCAGCAAGATGGCGTCGAGCCCCGCCTGGTCCTCAATGGTTTTCCCAACCAAAACGGCGGCGATGGGGCCATTGACGTTCGCGACCGCTTGGCCGACGTCTTTTCCACCGAGTGCCGCTCAGCCATCCCGAAGATCCATCGCCTCACGTGTCCCGCGAGAGGCCCCTGCAGGGGCAATCGCGCGGCCCAAAACCCCGTTTTCAAGCCGAACGTCTACCTCCACGGTGGGATTCCCGCGAGAGTCCCAAACGCGACGGCCGAGTACAGATTTGATTGCAGTCATAAGATCTATCCTGAAAGGTCAGCGGCCACACGGGTGGCAAAGCGCGACAAGCGCGAAACGGGAGACGCGATCAGCGGGATCGCAATATCACGCACACGCTGGCGGGTCTCTTTCGAGAGGTATTCTACAGGCGATTTACCGTCGACACGGGCGAGCATAAGCGCGGGCGGCAATGCACAAACTCGGGCCTCAAGCGCTTGCGCATCCTCCCAAGTCACATGGGCTGCATAAGCCGCCCAAAGCGCTTCCACTTGCTGTAAAAGCTGGGATCGTGACCTGTGCAGATGAACGGCCTTCAGGACCAAATGATTGATGCAGACAGCCCGGTCGAGACAGGCGTCTCCCATCGTGGCGCATTCGTCATCAAGCACAATCGCAGCGCCTCGTCGAAACAGGATATTCTTGGGGCTGGCATCACCATGCACCAAGACCTTGTTGCTCACATAAAGCAGGGTTTCCAGGGGCTTGAGGTGAGGAGCCAGGCTTGGATGCGCCTCTCGAGTGTAGCTGAGATAGGGCTCGATCCGCAGCGCATGAAAATCGTCGCGGTTTTGAAAGGGGCTCTGGTCAAACGTTGCGCAGGCAGATGCGGCATGAATGTTGCCCAAGAGGTCCGCCACCTTGACCGCTTCGTCTCACGGCTCAATCTCGCGCAGAAGATGGTCTTTCTACAGATACACGTCGTCTCCGTCAAGAAACTCCATCGCAAAGCCAAACGCGGTGTCCGAGCGCCCATAAAGCGCAACCGCGCTTTCCGGACAGGTCGCGGCAGCCACTTCAAGCCAGGCATATTCGGCCAAGTTTCGGTGCACGGGCGCGTGCCAATCCGTAGCCACTTTGAGCTTGGGCAATGCAAATTTCGCGCAGAGCTTCCGGTCGCCAAGATCGATCATCGCAATGTCGGATGCTACGCCGCCTGTTAGCGGGACAACGGCCACGATCTCGTTAGCTTCCGCCAGTTTGAGTTCTTCGACGAGCTCTTTACATCTTTGATCCAAATGCACGTTTCAGTGGCTCTTATCCTTGCACTTTAGCCCTTGCGCCTTGAGAATGAGGCTCAGCCTGCGGAGGTTTAGCATGGCGACTGATCGTTTCATTTCTTTGTTCTAAGGAATTCCTAAGGCAGCTCAATGACGTGGCCACCTAGTAGCTTAACTGGGGGACCAACATGAATAGAATGACCTTCGCTGCCTCTGTTGCAGCGTCTTTTGCCGCGACATCGGCTTTTGGCCAAGCGACAGAACCGTTCCACTTAGGAAGGATCTACCTTGGCTCATCGTCAAGCAATGAGACAAGCCTATCTCAAGAAGACTTGGACAGGATTGACCCAACGGATTTGCAGGATGTGTTTCGCAGCGAGCCCACCATTGCTGTGGGCAGCTCACTTCCAATCTCACAAAAGGCCTATGTGAACGGTGTGGTGTCTAGCCCGGTTGTTCATTACCACTAATTTGGCGTTTCTCTAATAAGGTTTCTGGGACGGTTGGCCGCATGGCTAGGGCATGATGAGGCCGGATTTTATTGTATTGCCTGAGCCAGACATTGATGGCGACTTGGGCTTG
>JBCDCE010000049.1:0-29617 GCA_039182515.1 Pseudomonadota bacterium
AAACGTGCGGTGTGCCTACCCCGCAACAGCATTCTCTTTGCCAGACGCGATGCCTCTCCGCGCGCCTCTACGAAGCAGGCCAAGGGTTCAAAACCATCTCATCCAACGCATCATGGTCCAAAGCCCGGCCCCAATCACGATACAGGCGAGGATCATCCACCAAAACGGCAGTGTGCCGTCCGCCCCTGGCATGCCCGCGAGGTTCACGCCGAATACGCCTGTGATGAAGCTCAACGGCAGAAAGACAGCAGCAACAAGGCTGAGGATATAGCTGGTGCGGGCCAATTGATCGTTTTGCTTGGAGTCCAAGTGATCTTGGATGATCGTGAGGCGTTCTCGGTTGGCATCGAGCACCTCAACGTGGCGCGCTGCGTGGTTTTGGGTCTCGCGTAGGCGGGCTTTTGCCTCTGGGTCGAGCAAAGGGTGCTGCAAGGTGCTCAGCTTGTTCAAAGCGTCGCGCTGGGGGCTGAGAAACCGGCGCAATTTTAGCATTTTGTGGCGCAAGCTCGCCAGCTCTTCGCCGCCAGGCAATTGATTGGCAAACATGGCGTCTTCAAAGCCGTCCGCGTCGTCTTCAAGCTTCTGGACAAGGCTGTCGCAGCGGTCTGTCAGCCCTTCGCAAAGCTGGGCCAAGAAATTGGCAATGCTCTCCGGTGCTGCGCCTCGCTCCATCGCTTTGCGTATCTCATCAACGGCCATAAGCTTGCGAAGGCGCGCGGTGACAATCAGGCCTGGGCTCGTCCAAAGCCGCAAAGAGACCATGTCTTCAGCCTCAGCGCCTGGGTTCAAATTGACCCCCCGCAGGGTCATGAGAAGCCCTTCTGGATGCACCTCCAGCCGAGGCCGCGTTTCTTCTGCTGCGAGGGCCTCAGCGATCATCTCGGGCACCAGGGACGAGAGAGAGGCGGTGACCTCCTCCGAGGTCAGATCAAAGTGCAACCAATGATAATCCGCGCCGGGGCTGTCCGTTTCAGAGATTGGGACGGCCTGGCCGATTGTCACGGCAAAGCCGCAGATAAGAGCCGTCATAGCTTGAGCCTTGCTCGCGTTAGAGTTTAGCGCCATCTTGAGCGGGATTTGAGACGAGGGCAATTGCGTTGGGAAAACGGTATCAGGTATTTATCAGTTCGACGAAAGAGGATTTGGAAGATGCGCGCCAAGAGGTGAGCCAAGCTCTTTTGCGAGCGAACTGCTTTCCAGCAGCTATGGAACTTTTTCCGGCGGCGGATGAGGGCATCGACGACTACATCAAGCAAAAGATCGATGAGAGCGATTATATGGTTCTGATTGTAGCGGGGCGGTACGGCTCGGTTAATCCGGCGTCAGGCCTCAGCTATACCGAAGAAGAATATGACTACGCCCTGCAACAGGGAAAACCGATTGTTCGGCTGGTGCATGCTTCACCATTCGAAGACTTGCCAGGCAGCCGTATAGAGCAGGACGCTGAGAAGAAGGCAAAGCTCGAGGCCTTTCGGGAGAAGGTCACAAGTTCAAGCATCGCGCGGCTGTATGAAAGTGACCGGGAGCTAGGCGCGGAAGTTGTATTAGGGATCATCGATGCGCAACAAAGACATCCCTCAGTGGGCTGGGTTCGCGCCGACACGGCTTTGGACGCAGAAGAAGCGTTGGAAATTGCGCGCTTGAGAAAGCAGCTTGCAGAATATCAATCGGAAGATTCTAAGGCCCGACCTGCAGAGATCATCGGTCAAGAAATGGATCAATACCCGCTGACTTTCGCAGTCTTCAGTAAAATCTATCCGGAAGACCCGTCAGGTGCGATAAGAATTTTTAAAGATGCGTTTATTTCGCGGGCAAGTAGCAGTCAGCAGTTGAAAGCAACTGACTGGGCAAGAGTTGTTAATGCTGATCTTCCTCAATGGACGGAGATGCAGGTGCGAGCAATTTGCCTTGCGCTAGAAAAAGAAGGTCTCGTCCTAAAAACCGTCGCCACTGTAGGTTATGTACGATTGAGCCCGAAAATAGATGAACTGATCGGGCTGTTTGCCATCAAGTCTTTGTTGGCCAGCGAATAGCTCAAAACTCCACCCCAATCTGCGCCTTGATCCCAGATCGAAACGGGTGCTTCACCAACTCCATTTCTGTCACCAAATCTGCGATCTCGATGAGGTCTTCTTTGGCGTTGCGCCCGGTCAGGACCACGTGGGTCATCTCGGGCTTGTGCGCGCTCAAGAAGCTCACAACTTCCGCAATATCGATATAATCATATCGTAGCGCGATGTTTATTTCATCTAAGAGCACCATTTTGTTGCTCTCGTCCAAGATCAGCTCTTTGGCTTTGGCCCAGGCGGCCTGGGCCATTTCGGTGTCGCGGCTTTTGTCTTGGGTCTCCCAGGTGAAGCCTTCCCCCATGGTGTGAAAGGCGCAGGTGTCGGAGAACTTGCCCAAGATCAAATCGCGCTCGCCGGTGCTCATGCCGCCTTTGATAAATTGCACCACGGCGCATTTCATATCGTGTGCGATGCAGCGGAAGATCATCCCGAAGGCAGCAGAGCTTTTGCCTTTGCCTTTGCCGGTATGCACAATGATCAGCCCCTTTTGATCGGTCTTGGTGGCCATGATCTTGTCGCGGGCGGCTTTCTTTTTGGCCATTTTACTGGCGTGGCGGTCTGCGTCGTCCATGGGGGCATCCTTGTTGTTCTGCGCTACTCAAGCGGATTGCAGGCGTCTTCACAAGTCAGGCCTGGCTTTTTTCAATTTTGAGGCGAGGGTGCTGCATTTTCCCAGTTCCCGCCTCACGCGTAACCCTGTAGAGCATCCACAAAAGAAGGCAGTGGGGCAGTTTCGGTATGCAGTACTTCGCATTGGCGATTTTCGTGGTTTATTTTGGTGTGGCTCTCATGGCGACGGGCATCTAGCATCTTTTTCTTGGTCGAAATACTCCGGGGTCTGGGGCAGCGCCCCAGCTTGGACGTTAGGCATCAAGGAGACCCGCAATGCGTGCGCGGGCGGAATTGGATTTTGGTGTCCAAAGCCCGCGGTCTATGGCTTCTTGCAAACGCTCAGCGATCTCTTTGAGGGCGGGCGCATTGGCCTCTTCAATGAAATCTCTGGTCTCCTCGTCTTCTAAGTATGCGCTTTCGACGAGGTCAAAGTGATGGCCTTTGACAAGGCCGGTGGTGGCAGAAAAGGCAAAGAGATAATCAACCGTTGCCGCAAGCTCAAAAGCGCCTTTGTAGCCGTGGCGTTTAACACCTTCAATCCATTTGGGGTTCACGACGCGAGAGCGCACCACCCGCGCGATTTCGTCATCTAGCGTGCGAATGACGGGGCGTTCTGGGCGCGAGTGATCGTTGTGATAAACTGGTCGGGCTTCGCCTTGCAAGGTTTGCACAGCCGCAGCGGCTCCCCCTTCGAATTGGTAGTAGTCGTCGCTGTCTAGAAGATCGTGTTCGCGGTTGTCTTGGTTTTGCACAATGGCTTCTGTTTGCCTCAGGCGCGTCTCTAAACCTTTCCGGTCTTCGCGGCCTTCGTTGGTGCCGCCGTAGGCGTAGCTCCCCCAGGTGAGGTAGGCTTCAGTGAAATCCTTTGTGTCTGACCACAGTCTTTCATCGATCAGCGCTTGCAGGCCTGCGCCATAAGCGCCAGGTTTAGAGCCATAAACGCGCGCGGGGCTTTCACCGCGCTTTGTGCGCGCGGCAGCGGGGTTTTGGTCTTCCGGCTCATCCAGCGCTTGGATGGCGCGGGCGGCGCTGTCGATCAGATCTATTTGGGCGGGAAAAGCGTCTCGGAAGAAGCCTGAAACACGGAGTGTTACATCGACCCTGGGGCGACCAAGGGTACTGAGAGGCAAAACCTCAAAGCCAGTTACCCGGCGCGAGGTGGCGTCCCATGTGGGTTTGACGCCCATGAGCGCCAAGGCCTGGGCCAGGTCATCGCCGCCTGTGCGCATATTGGCTGTGCCCCAGGCGGTGAGAAGCATTGTGCGGGGCCAATCGCCATGGTCTTGTAGGTGTTTGTCAATAAGGAGATTGGCGCTTTTCCAGCCCAGTTTCCAAGCCGTGGGCGTGGGCACGGCGCGGCTATCAACAGAGAAGAAATTGCGTCCTGTCGGCAGCACATCAAGGCGGCCCCGGGTTGGCGCCCCTGAGGGGCCAGGCGGCAGTGCTTTGCCGCTCAGGCCTTTAAGAAGGGCGCGTGTTTCAGATTGCCCGGTGGCATCGAGCATGGGCAAGATGTCTGCCTCGATGTGATCCAGGACGGGAGCGGACGCTCTTTCATGGGCATGAAAGACGCCCCGCCCACCTTCCCTTAGGAGCTGGGTGGCCAGTATCTCTAGGCGTTCGACTGTATCGCCAGTGCTGCGCCAGGGATCGTCGCTTGCGAGGATGTCTGGCTTCGGGCCAAGCCAAGGGCTGGCGAGGTCTGCGTCTAGGGGGTTGAAATCCAAGCCCAGGTCATCGGCGAGAGCTTGGATAAGCGAGGCGTCTTTGCCGGTGCCTTGACCGCGCGGAACGCGCGTAAGCGCGATGGCGAGATCTCGGCGCTGATCACCTGTGGGAGAGGTGCCAAAGATGTGTAACCCGTCGCGAATTTGCGCTTCTTTGAGGTCACACAGGTAGGCATCTAGCTTGGCGAGATCTGTCTCGGCCTCTCCTTTGAATCCCACGTCCGTTGCGAGGCCCATGGTGTCGCATAGGCTCAAGATTTGGGTTTTGAGGTGGGTGATGCGGCGTGGATCAACGCCGGCGGCCTCATAATATTCGTCAACCAGCGCTTCGAGGTCCTTCAAAGACCCATAGCTTTCCGCGCGCGTGAGCGGCGGGGTGAGGTGATCGACGATCACCGCCTGGGCGCGGCGTTTCGCTTGGGTGCCCTCGCCGGGGTCATTGACGATGAACGGATAGAGATGGGGCATGGGGCCAAGGATCGCTTCGGGCCAACAGGTCTCGGAAAGCGCCAAAGCTTTGCCCGGCAGCCATTCGAGATTGCCGTGTTTGCCCATGTGAACCACCGCTTGCACGCCTTGTCTCTGCAGCCAGATGTAGAAGGCCAGATAGTTGTGTGGGGGCACGAGATCGGGGCTGTGATAGGTGTCTGATGGGTCGATGTTGTAACCGCGTGCGGGCTGAACCCCGATGCTCAAATTGCCATGTTGAAAGATGGAGAGGTGGAAGGCCTCCCCCTCAAAGAAGGGATCGTCTTCTGGCGCGCCCCAGCGGCTGGTCATGGCCTCTTTGAGAGCCCATGGCAGTTTAACAAAAGCCTCTGTGTAGATTTCTAGTGGCAACGTACTGCCGCCAACGCGTTGGGCTCTGTCTATGAGCCAATTGGTGGGGCCTGCGAGGATTTGCTCCATCAGGGCCACACTTGTCACGGGCGCGTCCTCGATGCTGTAGCCGTCGGATTTCAGGGCTTTCACCATGTCCACTGTGGCTTGTGGCGTGTCGAGCCCAACGCCGTTGGCCAAGCGGCCGTCTTTGTTGGGGTAGTTCGCGAGTATGAGAGCGATTTTGCGCTCTTTGGCCTCTGTGGCTCTGAGTTTCGCCCAGTTTTGTGCAAGATCCGCGACGAAATCCACGCGGTCTCCGCGGGCTTCATAGCGGGCGATGGCGCATTCGGTGGCCTCATCAAAATAGGCCTCTGATTTGAAGCTTACTGCGCGGCTCAAGATGCGGCCGTCGACTTCCGGCAAGGCGACGTTCATGGCGATGTCGCGGGCGGAAAGGCCTGTGAGGCCTTCGCTCCACACCTCTTCGCTGCTGCTTGACAGCACCACTTGGAAGACGGGCGCGTCGTTGACGTGAAGCGGGTTATCCGGTGCGTCGCTACCAGGCGTGCCGACAGCGAAGCTTGTGCAATTCAGGATCACGTCCGGAGGTGCATCAGCAAAGAGCGATGCAAGCGTGGCTTGGCTGAGCGGATCTTTGAGCGAAGCTACGAAGATGGGCATCGGATTGAGGCCGCGGCGCGTGAGGCTACGGGTGAGGCGGTTGATGGGCGCCAGGCCTGCGCCTTGCACCAAGGCGCGGTAGAAGACGATTGGAACCACCGGTGCGTCTGGCGTCCAGCTTTCTTGTAATGTGGCGAGGCTCGGCGTGTCTGTGCCGGGCCAATAGAGACCGGCCTTGAGAAGCGGCTCGGCGGGGGCTGGTGTCTCGGCGCCCGTCAGGAGGGCTTTGGCGTAGTCTAAAGTGCGGGCTGCATTGGTGGGGCCGCCTTCGGTGAAATAGCTCCAAAGGGTGTCGTAGTCTGCGTCTTCTACAGTCGACAGGGCCCGCAGCGCTGGGTCTGGTTTGTCGTCTCCCGGCAAGAGCGCAAGCGGGATGCCTTTGGCCTGGGCCATCGCGGCATATTGCTCGGAGCCGTAAGACCAATAGCCCGTGCCGCCTAAAACGCGTGCGATGATGAGCTTGGCCTGCGATGTGCAGGCTTCGATATGAAGATCCACCGACATCGGATGTGTGAGATGGGTGAGGTTGGCGAGCCGGAGGCTTGGGGGGCTTGCCATATCTGCGCGCGCTTGGCTGAGGGCGGCAAGCTCGGTGTCGGCAGCCGAAAGGATGAGGACATCGCCGGGGGTTTGACCGAGATCTACGGGGTCGGTTCCGTCGTCGATTTGACCGGGGGTGGCAGCGAGCAGATGCATGGGATGTGAATATTTTTAACCAGGAAAAGAGAGGGTTTTCTCGAAGTAGAGATTGTACGCGGTGTCTTGGCCTATGTAATCTCCGAACGGCCCGCAGGGGGTGTAGCCATGGCGGGTGTAGAGACGATGCGCAGCATCGAGGCCTGTGCCGGTTTCGAGTTTGATATCTGTGATGCCTTCCGCGCTGGCCGTGCTTTCAAGACGGTGCATAATGGCATCTGCGGCACCGCTGCCGCGGGCCTGCGTGTCCACAAACATGGATTTCAGCTCTGCATAGCCCTCTTTCAGCGCAAGCGCGCCGGTGCCTAAGGTTTGAGTCTGGCGCGTGGCAACAAAAAACCGGATGTTTGGGGCTTTGAGGGCGTCAAAGTCGAGGAAATGGCAGGTTTCAGCCGGAAAGAGGCTTTGCATGAGCGCATGGCTTTGGCGCAGGAGGCTTGCTGTGGCGGGCTCATCGGGGCTGGCGGGGCGTGTTGTGATCAGCGGCTTTTCCATGAAGACAGAGATCGGATGACCTAGGAAATCGCCGTATTTCTCGCAAGGTCTATAGCCAAGCCGCGTGTAGAATTTGATGGCAGCGGGGGAATGAATGCCCGTTTCGAGCTTCATGAGAGGCAGGCTTTCAAAGCCGGCTTCACGCTCCAAATGGGCCATCAAGGCCGGGCCTAGGCCTAACCCGCGCGCGGTGTCTGCCACAAAGATCCGCTTGAGATCTGCGTAGTTTTTATGGGCCTTATAGCCGCCGATGGCGGCGGGGGTGCCGTCAAGCGTGCCGAGGTAGAAGCGGATGTTTTCTTCCGCTAAGCGCTTCGGGGTGTATAGGCTTAAGGCTTCAGGCGGATAGAGGCGCACCTGCTCGTCCTCCGAGCCTTGCCAGAGCGGCAAAGCACGGGGGTCGCGCGGATCGATGCGCTCTATCTTGATCACGCGCAGAGCGCTTTTGTGATGGCGGTTTGATCGAGCCCGTCTTGGCCTATGACGACAAGTTTCGTGGCGCGGGGGCCTGTGTGGGGGCCGTCGAAATAGGTGTCTACGCGCGGACCAACGGCTTGAAGCGCCATGCGCATGGGCTTGCCATCAACCGCCAAGAAGCCTTTGAGGCGCAGGATGTTGTGGACTTTGATCGTATCCGTGACGCGAGCTGTGAAGGCGGCTGGATCGTTGATTTCACCGGTTTCCACTATGAAGCTTTGGAACGCATCATGGCCATGTTCATGCGCGTGGTCGTGATGATGGCGGTGATGGTCCCCGTGGTCATCATCGTGGTCGTGATGATCGTGATGGTGGTGGTCGTCATCGTGGTGATGATGGTGATGCACTTCGTGGCGCAGATCCAGCGAGGCCTCTGCGGCGGCTTCTTGACCCAACAGCACATCAACGGGCAGGGCGCCCATGGTGGAGGAGACCACCTGCACGCCATCCCGGCTGTCTTGTGTGAGTTGGGCGCTAAGGCTGGATTGCTCCTCTGCGCTCAGAAGGTCGGATTTGTTGACCACGATCATATCGGCGCAGGCGAGCTGATCCTCGAAGAGCTCTGAGAGCGGCGTTTCATGGTCGAGCGTTTCGTCAGCTTGGCGCTGGGCCTCAATGGCCCCCAGATCATGGGCGAATTGGCCGTCTTGCACGGCTTTGCCGTCCACCACTGTGACCACGCCATCGACGGTGACCTTTGTGCTGATCTCAGGCCAGTTGAAGGCACGCACGAGAGGTTGGGGCAGGGCGAGGCCGGAGGTCTCAATCACGATGTGATCGGGCTTGTCGTCGCGGTCTAGGAGTTTTTCCAGCGTCGGCACGAAATCCTCGGCCACGGTGCAGCAAATACAGCCGTTGGAGAGCTCCATGATATCGTCGTCTGAGCACACAGCGCTGTCGCAGGTTTTCAAAAGGTCGCCATCCACGCCGAGATCGCCAAATTCATTGATGATGAGCGCGATCTTGCGGCCTTCGGCATTGGAGAGCATGTGGCGGATGAGTGTGGTTTTACCGGCACCTAGAAAGCCGGTGATCACGGTGGCAGGAATTTTGGCGGGCATCGGCCCCTCCTTTGTCTCCCTGTCACACCCGACAGGGTTGGTTGCGCGGGGCAGGGCTGGTCTCCTGGCTTGCGGGTCGATGCTTGGTGCCGCCTTCCCGAAGGACGCATCCTTCAGTGGCCTTGTGGCACCGCACTCTCCGCTGACAGTCGCGGGGGCGGCTGTGGATTTGGGCCCTGAGTTAGGTCAGCCCGCACCACATTCCCATTTCATCCCCGGGGCGCTTTGGCGCTCAAAGGGAACCTTGCTTGGCGCAAGTGATGGGGAATCTGGGATTTGGTCAAGGTGGAAAGCGACCTGAGCGTACTTAAGGGCGACCTCGCGAGAACGTATCTTTAGTCTGACTGGCGCAGGGCAGCTACATAGAGCCGAGTGATGTCTTCATCGTTCAGTGCTCGTACACGCTGAAAGAGTTCGGCCCGGTAGATGCTCTGTTTTGTTCCTAGTTTTTCAACTGCAGTCTCGAACGCCATTTGCGCCTCGGGGAAGCGGCCGAGTTCTACGAGCGCAATGCCTTTTTCCAAGTAGAGAACTGCGCTTCTTTGCCGTTCGATTGCAAAAACCTGGATCCAGGAACCGAGGGTCAAAGAGATATTGCAGTACTGGAGTTTTTTCGCGCCCACATATCGGTCCTGTTGACAGGGTCCGGCAGCAAAGCCCGCGATCATAAAAGTGAGCCAAGCAACTAGGAAAGATATGAAGATGAAAGCATTGAGGCCACGTTTGAGAGTCAAATCTTGTTGCTCCGAGCTAACTAGGTTTTCGAGTGCGTGTATAACACCCGGGGTCAAATGCGATACTGCGATCAATATCTTGTGGATAACCCCGCATACATATCCACATCCTGGGCGTCTTCGTTGACTTTTGGCCCAGATATAGGTGCTATCATTGGCCAGAGGACAACGATTCTCGGGACTTGAGGACAGCAGTGCGCTTTTCGAAACTTCGCTTGAATGGCTTTAAGAGCTTTGTCGACCCAACTGATCTGGTGATCGCGGATGGGCTCACGGGAGTTGTGGGGCCGAACGGCTGCGGCAAGTCCAACCTGCTCGAAGCGCTGCGTTGGGTCATGGGTGAGAACCGCGCCAAGGCGATGCGCGGCTCTGGCATGGAAGATGTAATTTTTGCGGGCACGGCCACGCGGGGGGCGCGCAACTTTGCGGAAGTGCATCTCACAATCGACAATGGCGAGCGCCTCGCCCCTGCGGGCTTTAACGACAGCGACAATCTCGACATTGTGCGTCGCATCACGCGCGACATTGGATCGGCCTACAAGGTCAACACCAAGGACGTGCGTGCGCGCGATGTGCAGATGCTCTTTGCCGATGCCTCCACGGGCGCGCATTCTCCCGCACTTGTGCGCCAAGGGCAGATCTCCGAGCTGATCAACGCCAAACCCAAAGCGCGGCGCAAGGTTTTGGAAGAGGCGGCTGGCATTTCCGGGCTCTATCAGCGCAGGCATGAGGCGGAGCTCAAGCTCAACGGCGCTGAAACGAACCTCGCGCGCGTCGATGATGTGACCGAACAACTTGCAAGCCAGCTTGGGTCTTTGGCGCGTCAGGCCAAGCAAGCGGCGCGCTACAGGGAGATCGGGGCAGAGTTGCGCCAATCCGAAGGCTTGTTTTTGTACTCGCGCTGGAAAGAGGCAGATGCGGCGCATGCCGGTGCGCGCGACGTTTTAAAAGCGGCTGTGGTTCAGGCCAGTGAGGCGGAGCGCGTGGCCCGGGAGGCGATGCGTTCGCGGGCAGACAAAGAAGAAGGCTTGCCGCCACTTCGTGAAGAAGAAGCTGTGGCGGGTGCCATTTTGCAGCGCGTGCGTGTAGAGAACGAGGCTTTGGGCGAAGAAGAAGCCCGCGCGCTGGCGCTTATTGAGACGCTCACAGCTCGCCTTGAACAGCTCGGCGCTGACCAAGCGCGCGAAGCCGCGCTCAACACAGATGCAAGTGAGACGATCAAGCAGCTTTCCTGGGAAGCGGACGAGGTCGAAAAAGCGCGCGCTGCCGATGGCGCACGTGTGGCTGAGGCCAGCGCTTTGGCGTCTGAAGCGGCAACTGTGTTGCAAGATCGCGAAACGGTGCTGGGGGAACTGACTGAGGACGTGGCCCGATTGGCGGCGCGTCACCAATCAGCGCAGAGGCTTTTGGAAGACACGCAGCGCGGGCTTGCGCAGTTGGAAGCACAAATTTCCAAAGCGGAAACGGACCGGGCTCAGGCTTTAGAGACTGCCGCACGGCTTGAAGCAGATGTGGCCGAGGCACGGGCGCAAGAGGCAACGGCCATTGAAGCCGTGACGGTTGCGGACACAGCGTTGAGCGCGGCAGAGGCTGCGCGTGACGAGGCTTTGGCCAAAGAGTCAAAGGCCCGCGCTACGCGCTCAGAAGCTGAAGGCGGTTTGTCTGCACTCTCGGCAGAATACTCTGCGCTCAAAGCCCTGGTGGACCGCGCCTCGCGGGATGTGGATCACATCCTTGAGCGTGTGTCGGTTGAGGCTGGCTACGAGCTGGCGCTTGGCGCGGCTTTGTCTAACGATCTTAAACTTGGCGAAGTCGATGGGGACGATGCCTCGGGGTGGGCGGCCTTGCCAGACTACGCGGAACCTCAAGCTTTGCCGGATGGCATTTCCCCCCTGTCGGGTTTTGTGAAAGCGCCGGCTGCTTTGAGCCGGCGTTTGGCTCAAATCGGTGTTGTTGAGGCAAGCGCAGGAGCGGGCTTGCATGCGGATCTCCAGCCTGGACAACGGCTTGTCTCGTTGCAGGGGGATCTTTGGCGCTGGGATGGTGTGCGCCAAGCGGCAGGAGATGCGCCTTCGGAAGCTGCATTGCAGCTCCAACAGCGCAACCGTCTGGCCGATCTTTTGCAGCGCATGACCTTGGCCAAAGGCGTGGCGGAAGACGCGCGCGAGAATCACAAAGCGGCCGAGGGCGCTTTGCGGGCGGCCTCAGAGGCAGATGCCTCAGCGCGCCAAGCGCGGCGCACGGCTGAGCAAAACGTGGCCACCGCAAACCGTGCTTTGAGCCGATCAGAAGCGGAACGCTCGATTGCCTCGGGCAAAACAGAGTCACTTGAGCTGACTTTGAAACGCTTGGGCGATGAGGCCACGGAAGCACGCGGGCGCGTGAAGGAAGCGCAAGCGGGCGTTGCAAACCTGCCTGATCTTGAGGCTGCGCGGGCTGAGGTTGAAGACGTCAAAACAACCGTTGAAGCGGCGCGAATGACCATGATGGCCAAACGCTCAGCCCATGACGAGGCGCGCCGCGAGTCTGAGGCGCGCGTGAGCCGGTTGCAGGAGATCACCAAAGAAAAAGCCATGTGGGCGCATCGCTTGGAGACCGCCGAAAAGCGTGCGGCTGAACTTGAGGAGCGTCATGGGCGCACGAGTTTAGAGCTCAAAGAAGCGCGGGCTGTGCCTGGGGCACTTGAAGTGCGCGCAGGCGAACTGGGCGCTGCTTTGAAAGAAGCTGAGGCGCGGCAAGCCCAGGCCTCCGATATGCTCAGTGCCGCGGAAGGGGCTCTGCGCACCGCCACTGCGGATGAGCGTGATGCAGAGCGAACGGCCTCCGAAGCGCGCGAAACCCGTGCGCGGGCCGAGGCGCAGTCTGAGGCTGCCGCGGGCTCTGTGGAAGAAGCTGCTGCGCGGATCATGGAAGATATGTCTGTGACGCCGGAAGCGCTTTTGGCGCAGCTCGATACCGATCCGGGAAAGATGGCGGATGCTTCCCGGATTGAGGCGGATGTGGCTCGGCTAAAGCGCCAGCGCGATGCGCTGGGCGCAGTGAACCTGCGTGCAGAAGAAGATGCGCGTGAGGTACAAGAGGAGCATGACGCGCTAGAGGCGGAAAAGGCGGATCTCGAAGAGGCCATCAAGACCTTGCGGTCTGGCATTTCAAGCCTGAACCGCGAGGGGCGCCAGCGCTTGCTGAGTGCTTTTGATGAGGTCAACAAGAACTTCTCTTTGCTCTTTACCCACCTCTTTGGAGGCGGCGAAGCCCGGCTTGTTTTGGTGGAAAGCGATGACCCGTTGGAAGCGGGCCTGGAGATCATGTGTCAGCCGCCAGGTAAGAAGCTTTCAACCTTGTCTTTGCTCTCGGGCGGGGAGCAAACGCTGACCGCTTTGGCGCTTATTTTCGCGGTGTTTTTGGCGAACCCCGCGCCGATCTGTGTGCTGGATGAGGTCGATGCGCCTTTGGACGATGCCAACGTGACGCGGTTTTGTGATCTTTTGGATGAGATGACACGCCGCACGGACACGCGGTTTTTGATCATCACGCACCATGCGGTGACGATGAGCCGGATGGATCGTTTGTTTGGCGTGACAATGGGCGAGCAGGGTGTGAGCCAGCTTGTGAGCGTTGACCTTAAGAAAGCCGAAGCGCTGGTTGCATAAAGCGCAATGTGAAAAACTTCAGCGTTTCTAAATTACCTAACGCGTTGAACCCAAAGGGTTCAGGCAGCGTTTGGTGATCCAGATATTTCACATTGTGCTCTCATTGGGGCTCTGCCCCGTTCCTTCGAGACTCCCCGGAGTATTTTTCCCAAGAAAAAGCAGGGTTTCACGCGATGTTGAGGGCTTCGTTAACGGTTCTCGTGTAAGGATTGCCTCATGCGTATTGTTTTTGGACTTTTGACATCTCTTGGGGTGTTGCTGGCAGGACCTGCTATGCCGCAAGAGGCGCCTGCTTTTTCGACCCGCGTTGGAGACATGCCTTTTGATGAAGCCCGGCTGAATTCAGATGTCGTGGGTGCCACGCATGAGTTTTTTGATGGTGGGCGGTCCTTTTTTTCGATCTCCGGTAGCTACAGCTACACTTATCCTGACGGTGGCATTGCATATGGGACCTATGAGCTGCGCGATCAGGGGGTGGTCTGCACGTTCTTTCGTCATGGCTTTGAGCGCTGCGATCTTTATGTGGAGAACGCGGGGCGGGTTGTTTTGATCAACGCGGCAGGCGACAGGTTCCCTGTACGGGACCTCAGCTAATTTTTTCAGTCCCGGCTCAGCCTATGGAATGCAGGATGCTCAAAGGGCGTTAAAGAGTTGTGGGGTAGGCCAAGCGTCTGCTGGGAGGCCCAAGCGGGCTTGTTCTTTTTGCACGGCGGCGCGGGTTTTTGCGCCCAAGATTCCGTCTACGCCACCCACATCATGGCCGCGGGCTTCAAGCTTGCGTTGCAAAGCTTCCATTTGATCTGCCGTGAGACCTTCATCGGGCGTGCCACGATTATAGGGCGCGGCGCCAGAGAGACGCGTGGCGAAATAGGCAGCGGAGGTCACGTAGACGAAGCTTTTATTCCACTCGAAATAAATCTCAAAGTTGGGGTAGGCGAGGAAAGCGGGGCCGTTGCGGCCCATGGGCAAAAGAACACTGGCCTGTAAGTTGGCTGCGCCCAATTGCCCGCTGCGCGCGCGGATGCCGCGGCGTTGCCAGTCCTTTACGCTGAGCTTTGTATCGAGCCCTGTTTTAGACCAGTCAAAATTTGCGGGTAATGTGATCTCTTGAAGCCAAGGCTCGCCCGCGCGCCAGCCTAAAGAGCTGAGCACATTGGCGGCTGTGAAGAGCGCATCTGGGGCGGAGGTTTTGAGGTTGATGGTGCCATCGCGGTCCCCATCGATGCCTTTGGTGAGGATGTCTTCGGGGAGCATTTGCACCATGCCGATCTCACCGGCCCAGGCGCCCTGCATTGTGGCGGGGTCAAAATCACCGCGTTCAAAAAGCTCTAAGGCTGCAAAAACCTGTGGGCGGAAGAGCTCGGGGCGCCTGCAATCGTGGCTGAGTGTGACAAGGGCGTTGAGCGTATTAAAACTGCCTTGGTTGGCGCCGTAGTCTGTCTCAAGGGCCCAAAAGGCCAATAAGACACCCTGTGGGATACCAAATTGCCGCTCGATGGCTTGGAAGCTCGTGCGGTATCGCTTGGCGTTCTTTGCCCCGTGATCGATGCGGTTTTGACTGACTACGGCGCGGGAAAACTGCAGAAAGTTCTTTTTGAAGGCGTTTTGCGCGCGGTCAAACCGCAGGACCTTGGCGTCTTGGATAACGCCTTGAAAAAAGCGATCTGTTTGGGCCTTGCTGTGGCCTTTGGCGCGTGCCTCTTTTTTCAGGCCGTTTACAAAGTTCGAAAAGCTGCCGCCGCATTGGGCCGAAGCGGGTGTTGCCGCCGCTGACAGGACCAGGGACAAACCAAGGGAGAGAAAGACCGCGCGCATTTTTGACCTCATGAAAGCTGTGAGTTAACAAGACGCTAACGAAGTTTTGAGGATCAGAAAAGGAAAGCCGCGACGGCTATGAGCAAAAGCATCACGCCCCAGGTGCGCCAAAGGGCGAAGGTGGCGTCTTCGATATCTTTTGCGGAACCAAATTTGCGGCCCTGATCATTAACAAAAGGAAAGCTCTGCAACTGGCCTTCATAAGAGCGTGGACCTGCGAGCGCGAGGTTTAGAACATGTGCCATTGCGGCTTCTGGCCACCCTGCATTGGGCGAGCGATGTTTGGCCGCGTCGGATGCGAGATCTGTCCAATTCACCCATCTGCCGTGTGCCAGCAAAATCAGTGCTGCTGTCAGCCGTGCTGGGATCCAGTTGAGGAGATCGTCAAACCGAGCTGCGGCCCACCCAAACTCGGCGTGGCGGGGTGTGCGGTAGCCGATCATGCTGTCTGCCGTGTTGGTGATTTTGTAGAGCATGAGGCCTGGAAGGCCCAAGATCAGGTACCAAAAGACCGGAGCGATGACGCCATCGCTGAGGTTTTCGGCAGCGCTTTCAATGGCGGCGCGGGTGATGCCGGATTGATCTAGGGATTGAGTGTCTCGGCCGACGATTTGAGCGACTGCTTGGCGACCTGGCTCTAGGCCGAGGCGCAGGGCTTTTGCGACGGCCCAAACATGATCGCTGAGCGAGCGCTGGGCGATTAAAATTGCGACCGCCAGTGTTTCGAGTATTGGACCGAGCAACATGAGTATTTTTGCCAAGAAAAAGGTGGCGAGGAGGAGGGTAATGAGAACTGTCACGCCTTTTAAGCGGCGCGATTGGCCTGTGTTGAAGCGTTGATCGGCTTTGGCGATTAGGCGACCCATTAGGACGGCGGGATGCGGCAGGCGCGACCAAAGCCATTTCGGCTCGCCAAAGATTGCATCAAGGATCAGCGCGACGCTTAAGATCATCACATTATTTCTACGGCCTTCGCGAGGCGCGGCCAGTCTTGTGGGGCAGGGAGGCCGAGCCTGAGCCAGGTGGGATCATAGGGAAAAACCCGCGACCAGATATGCGCGCGCGCCAAATGGCTTTGCCAGGCTTTAGCGTCGGGCACTTTGTAAAGCCGGAAAAGATCTGTGCCGCCTAAGAGTTCTGTGGGTTTTGATAGGATCAAATCGTCTAGCCGCTGGGCATCTTGCGCGAGACGGCTGCGGGTTGTCTGGGCCCATGCCTCGTCTTCTAAAGCCTTTGCACCGATTTCTAGGGCCGGGCCTGAAACGGCCCAGGGGCCAATGAGGCGGGCTAAGTGATCGACCGCGGCTTGTGGCCCAATCACGAAGCCTAAGCGGAGGCCGGCCAGTCCCCAGAACTTTCCAAAGCTTTTTTGCATCATCACATTGGATCGCTCCGTGAGGGCAATATGGCTTTGCTCTGGGGCCACATCGCAAAAGCTCTCGTCGATGATGACCCAATCGTGCTGTTCCAGCTGCAGGTTGCCTTCTGTGCAGAACTGGCCCGTTGGATTGTTGGGGTGGATGTGGATGGCAACGGAGGCTTTTGGGGTCAGCTTCGCTCCTACTGCAACATAGGCAGCGGCGTGTTCGTTGTAGGTGCGCTCTTGGATCGTGAGGCTTTGCGCGCCGGTGATTTGGGGCATCATCGCAATAGCAATCGATACGCCGGGAACCGGCAAGACGGCTGCGGCTTTCGGAATGTTCCAAAATCTGCGCGCGGCTTTGATCAGGTGGTCCATCGCGGCTTGATCAGGCAGGGCTGTCCAGGCCTCAGCGCGCAAGTCTGGCAAAGGGTAAGGCACTGGATTGATGCCGGTGCTTAGATCAATCCAGCGCTCCCGCGTGCCACCATAGGCTGCAATCGCGGCATCAAGACCGCCGCCATGATCGCGTTTAGGCATCTTTCGCGCCAGCTTTAGGGTCAACGCTGGGCAGTGGCGGATGGCGCGTGACGAAATGGCCTTTGATGGCCTGTGGCCAGGTGCGGTAAGGGACCTGGCCCGTTTCGCTTTCCGCATGGGCCGCGGCATAAGCCAAAATCCCTTCAGCAGCCTCTGTGCTGGGTTCGAACTTCCCCAGAGTGTAGCAAAGCTTGCCAGGCGCTTGGATCGTGACGTTGCACGCGCCCGAACACCCCATAAGGCAAGAAAAGCGGCGGGTTTTCACCAGAGCTTCTGCGTTCGTGTCGCTTGAGGCGCGTTGAGCTTTAACCAAAGATTCGATTTCAATTGCGAGGGCTTCGCCGTCTGTCAGCCCATCTTGTCGGGGAGTTGTCTGATCACGTTTACAAGTGTCACAAATCGTGACCCAAGTGGTTAGAGGACTGATGTTCGGCATTTTTTTTCCTATTTTTGGCGAAACAAGCGGAAATAAACTGCTCATGCAAGGGGGAGCGATTTGGTAAATTTGCGTTTACCAGTTATACGGTTCTCACTGGCTCCTACGGCACGCACGTTTACTCTTAGGGCAAATCCGCGCCATTTTGGGGGCTATGGAGGTAACATGAGCATTCTCATTGTCGAGAGTGATTTGGCATTGGCGCAAGTTTGGGCTGGCCATCTTAGACGGCAGGATCATCAGGTCACGGTAGCGACGTCGCAAGACGCTGCTGCGGCGGCATTGGCCGACACAGATGTGCGTGTTGTGATCCTCAACCTCGACCTTGCGAATGGAAGCGCCTTAGCTGTGGCTGATTTTGCGTCTTACAGGCGCCCCAATGCGCGTGTGCTTTTCGTGACCAAGCGGAGCTTTTTCTCCGATGGATCCATTTTTAAGCTCGCGCCCAATGCTGCCGGTTTTATGGGTACAAGCGTGAAACCAGAAGACCTAACGGCGCTCGTCGATCATCACGCTGCCTTGGTCTAACTCCTTGTCTTAGAAGCTGCGCTTTGTGGGCGCGTCAAAATCGATCTGCGGATTGATGGGGATGATGCGGTGTGGGTTAATGCTCTCGTGGCTGTAGTGATAATGGCGCACGATATGTTCAAAGTTCACCGTGTTTGCCACGCCAGGCACTTGATAGAGCGCGCGTGTATAGTCCCAGAGCTCAGGGTAATCGATCACGCGTTTGCGGTTGCACTTAAAGTGTAGGTGATAGACCAGATCGAAGCGAATGAGCGTGGTGAAGAGGCGCCAATCGGCCTCTGTCAGCACATCGCCAACCAAGGTTTCGCGACTGCTTAGACGGTCTTCGAGCCAATCGAGTGTGTCAAAGAGAGGGTGTACTGCATCCTCATAGGCCTCTTGGGTTGTCGCAAAGCCTGACTTGTAAACACCGTTGTTGAGCGTGTCATAGATGCGGGCATTCACGTTTTCGATCTCATCGCGCAAGGCGACTGGCCAAAAATCGTGGGTGTTGCCGGTGAGGCTGTCAAACTCAGAGTTAAACATACGGATGATTTCCGAGCTCTCGTTCGACACAATCGTTTCTTGGGTTTTGTCCCACAGGATTGGCACCGTCACACGGCCCGTCATCTTGGGATCGGCTTTGAGGTAGATGTCGCGGGCGAATTGTGAACCGTAGAGCTTGTCGCCCGCGGCGCCTTTGTCGTCTGTCTCGAAGGTCCAGCCGTCTTTGAGCATATCGGGGTGCACGACTGAGACGTCGATGAGGTTTTCCAAACCCTTTAAAGCGCGAAACACCATCACGCGGTGCGCCCAGGGACACGCGTTGGAGATATAAAGATGATAGCGGCCTGCCTCAGCTTTAAAGCCGCCGGTGCCAGAGGGGCCTACAGAACCATCGGCGGTGATCCAATTGCGGAACTTGGCCTCGGTGCGTTTGAAAGCGCCTCCGGTGGATTTTGTGTCGTACCATATGTCCTGCCAGGTGCCGTCTACCAAAAGTCCCATTGCTCTCTCCTTATTAGGCCCTGGATTACACAGGGCAACCTAGTGAGACACCGCAGGTCTGACCTCCCCCAAAGGCGCGCAGGGGGTCTGTGATGAACGCACAGGTCGGAAAAGGCGATATCTGCGCCGGGAATCGCATTGCGCCCATGGGCAGAGGCTTTTATGCGGAGAGACCAACGCCGCCTCAGCTCGAGGCCAGAAAGAAGCAGCTGCAACGGTTGACCCAGATCGGGAACCACTGGGGCTGGACGTTTCATCGCTCGCAGGAGCTAGCGAGCTTCTTTTTGTGTGCGACAGCGAGACAGAGGGAGCGAGCCAATGAAAACCGGCGTGATGATTTGCGGACATGGGTCACGCAGCCAATCTGCGGTGGCTGAGTTCGCCGTTTTGGCCGAAAAACTCCCCCAGTATTTGCCGCCCGATTGGGAGGTGGACTACGGCTATTTGGAGTTTGCCAACCCTGTGATCCGCGATGGGCTCGACCGTTTGCGCGAAGCAGGCTGCGACCGGATTTTGGCTGTGCCCGGCATGCTCTTTGCAGCCATGCATTCCAAAAATGATATCCCTACGGTGCTCAACACCTATTCCGCGCAGCATGGGCTAGAGGTGTCTTACGGGCGCGAGTTGGGCGTTGATCCGAAGATGGTGTCTGCGGCGGCTGCTCGGATACGTGAAGTGGCGGGTGATGGTCCCCTGCACGACACCTGCTTGGTGGTCATCGGGCGCGGCGCGAGTGATCCGGATGCCAATGGCAATGTCGCCAAGATCGCGCGGCTTTTGCACGAAGGCTTGGGCTTTGGCTGGTGCGAAGTAGGCTACAGTGGCGTGACCTTTCCGCTTGTGGAACCTTGTCTGCAGCACGTGGCCAAGCTCGGCTACAAGCGCGTCATCGTCTTCCCGTATTTCCTCTTCAGTGGGATCCTGATTGACCGGATTTATGGGTTTACGGATCAAGTGGCCGATGAGTATCCCGAAATCGAGTTTCTCAAAGCGCCCTATCTGGGAGATCATCCAGAGGTCCTTGCGACCTTTGCGGAACGGATCATGGAGCAAGCGACCTCTGCGCCGCCGCCCAATTGTGGGATTTGCGGGTACCGCGAGCAAGTGCTGGCCCTTGAAGGTGGCACGCATCGCCACATCAAGCCCGAAGACCGCAAACACCCCGCCTTTGGCGCCATTCCCCCGGCCACTTGCGTGATGTGCAAATACCGCGTGAAAGTGCTTGGCTTTGAGGATGAAGTGGGAAGTATTCAAGAAAGTCACCACCATCATGTGGAGGGGCAAGGCGCTTCTGCGCCGGGCTCAAACGTTGAGGATTGCCAACTCTGCGAAGTCTTCTGCACAGGCACGTGCCGCTTAGAACAATTGGAGAAAGCTGCTCAACAGGCGCATGCGCATCGTCATGATCACGGACACGGACACGGACATGGACATGGGCATCATCATGGGGATGGGCACGCACACCTACACGCCGTGTATCCCCATGCTGACCACCCTCATGGGCCACAAAGCGCCCGCAAGTCGCGGCGCTGATATGCGACCCTATGAAAAAGATCCCGCAGCCATCTATGCGCAGAGCTTCGCGACTGTGCGTAAAGAGGCGCGGCTAGAGCGGTTTGCCCCTGAGATGGAGCCGGTTGTGACACGGCTTATTCATGCCTGCGGGATGATCGATATTGCGGACCGTTTGGCCTTCTCGCCAGACGCCGCCGCCAAAGGGCGCGCGGCCATGAAGGCCGGCGCGCCAGTGCTCTGCGATTGCGAAATGGTGGCCTCTGGGATCATCGCGCGGGCGCTGCCGTCTTCAAATGCGATCCTGTGTACGCTCAATGACCCTAAAACACCCGAGCTCGCCAAGACGCTTGGCACGACGCGGTCCGCCGCGGCTGTTGAGCTTTGGCACGACCATCTTGATGGTGCCGTTGTTGCGATTGGCAATGCGCCCACAGCGCTCTTTCACCTTCTTGAAGCCTTGGACAATGGCGCGCCCAAACCAGCGGTGATCCTTGGATTTCCAGTTGGATTTGTTGGGGCCGCTGAGAGCAAGGCAGAACTTGCGGCGAACTCTAGAGGGTGCGATTTCATTGCACTGCGAGGACGGCGTGGAGGGTCTGCCATGGCCTCTGCGGCTGTAAATGCTTTGGCGGCGGGTTTACCAGGTGAAGGGAGCGCGTGATGACAACCTCTGCTTGGCTTCATATCGTTGGTATTGGCGAAGATGGCCTGGATGGGCTAACACCCGCGACCCGAGCGGTGGCCGAGGCGGCTGAGATCATCGTCGGCGGAGATCGACACCACCAATTGTCAGAATGCCTTTCGGCAGAGCGCGTGGCCTGGCCGTCTCCCTTTGATGCTTTGATCGATGTGTTGCTCAGTTACCAAGGCCGCCGGGTGGTGGTTTTGGCCACAGGCGATCCGCTTTGGTATTCGGTTGGCGCGCGCATCGGGCGCTCGATTGATCCTCGTGGGATTGTCTATCATCCTCAGCTGTCGGCTTTTCAACTGGCGTCTGCCCGGATGGGTTGGAGCCTTGCGGATGTGGAAACGCTCACGGTGCATGGTCGCCCCGTGGAGCAGATGATCGCTTTTATCCAACCGGACCAGCGTCTGTTGATCCTCACAACCGGGTCGGAAACGCCTGGTCAGATTGCACGCTTTTTGACGGAACGGGGCTTTGGCAAAAGCCCAATGACCGTTTTGGCCGCGATGGGTGGGCAAGATGAGGCGCGCTTTGACGGCTTGGCGGAGAGCTGGGACCATGAGGTGCCCGCCTTCAACACTCTCGCTGTTGAGTGCATCGCAGCACCTAACGCAGCCATGGTGCCGCGTGTGCCGGGTTTGGCTGATGATCTTTTCACCCATGATGGCACCATGACCAAGCAAGAGGTGCGCGCCGCCACCCTGGCCAAGCTTATGCCGATGCGCGGCGCGCTCTTGTGGGACATTGGCACAGGCTGCGGCTCTGTTGCGGTCGAATGGATGCGGGCGGCACGCTATGCGCGGGCCATTGGCATTGAACCAAAAGCAGACAGGCGCGCGATGGCCGCGCAAAATGCTCTGGCGCTGGGGACGCCCCGCCTTGAGTTGATCGATGGCAAGGTGCCTGAGGCCCTATCTGGCTTGGAAGCGCCGGACGCTGTGTTTATCGGAGGGGGGCTGTCCCAGACCACTTTTGAAGCGGCTTGGGCTGCGCTCAAGCCTTTGGGACGGCTGGTGGCCAACGCTGTCACGCTCGAGAGCGAAGCGATTTTGACGGCGCTCCACGCGGAGCATGGCGGTGAATTGGTGCGCTTGCAGGTTCACAGAGCCGGCGCAGTTGGGCCCTACATGGGCTGGCGGCCTTTGATGCCGGTCACGCAGTGGAGCTTGGTCAAACGATGAGCCGCGCCTACGGCAAGCTTTATGGCGTGGGCCTGGGCCCTGGGGACCCGGAGTTGATCACTATGAAGGCGCACCGGCTGATCACGAGCGCTGAGGTCATTGCCTATCCACAGCTTGCGGGCGCTGCGAGCTTCGCGCGATCTATTGCCACCGATCTGATCCCAGACGGCGCGCAAGAGATTATCATGGATGTGCCGATGACGACCGAGCGTGGCCCTGCACAGGCGGCCTATGACAAAGGCGCTGCTGACATCGTTAGAGCCTTGGAAGCGGGGCAAAATGTGGTCTGCCTCTGCGAAGGGGATCCCTTCTTTTACGGCTCGTTCATGTATGTCTTCTCACGGCTATCAGATCGGTTTGAAACGGAAGTTGTGCCGGGTGTAACCTCCATGACCGCCTGTGCCGCGGCCTTGGGCTTGCCGCTTGCGGCCCGTAATGAAGTGCTCACGGTTTTGCCTGGCATACTGTCAGAGCCCGAACTCAGTGCGCGCATCGAAGCGGCGCAATCTGTGGTGATCATGAAAGTTGGCCGGCATTTGTCTAAGATCCGGGATGTGCTCGCAGACCAAGGGCTTGAGGCGCGCGCGCAGTATATCGAGCGGGCCACATTGCCGGGTGAAAAGCGCATGCCGCTTCGGGATGCGCCGGATCGCGCGCCCTATTTCTCGATGATTTTGGTCACGCGTGGGGAGGATCCATGGCTTTAGACCCTTTGGACAAGACCATTGTTGTTGTGCTCAATGCCGCGGGCATGGAAGTCGCACGGAAATTGGCGATGAGCCTGTCGGCACCGCTCCATGGGCGCGCTGGACGCACGCGGGATGTGGATGTTGAGTTTCCCAATGCACTCGATCACATCCGAGATCTCTTTTTGGCAGGCCATGCGGTGATTGGGGTCTGTGCAAGTGGGATTATGATCCGCGCTGTGGCGCCCCATCTCAATGACAAGTTAAGCGAGCCGCCTGTGCTGTCTGTGTCGGATGATGGCGGCGTTGTTGTCCCGCTCCTAGGCGGGCACCGAGGGGCGAACCGCTTGGCCAAGCGCTGTGCGGCTGCTTTGGGCGGGCAAGCTGCTGTGACCACAGCTGGCGACGTGGCCCTTGGTATTGCGCTCGATGAGCCACCTCAAGGCTGGCGCTTGGTCAATCCAAAGCATGCAAAGCCTGCCATGGCGGAGATGCTGTCGGGAGGAGCTGTGCAAGTGGTTGGTCCGGACCGCCAATCGGCCGATTGGCTCGATGTCTTGCCGGAAGGCACGGATCTGAAGATCACCTGTGGTGTGGCACCTGCGATTGATCTGGGGCCTTTGCATCTGCAATTTGCGCCAAGGCGGGCCACGCTTGGCCTGGGCTGCGCGCGTGGCTGTGATCAGGCGGAGCTTTGGGAGCTCGTGTCGCGCATGATGGACGAGGCGGGGATCTGTGCAGCGGCCGTGCATGCCGTGGGTACAATTGATCTCAAAGCGGATGAGCCTGCAATTTTGGCTGTGGCGAAACGCCTTGGCGTGCCGTTGCGGCTTTTTGAGGCTTCAGAGCTTGAGGCTTTGACGCCGCGTGTGTCGCAACCCTCTGATGTGGTTTTTGCCGAAGTGGGCACCCATTCGGTTGCGGAGGCCGCAGCTCTTGCGCAGTCAAGCTCGTCAGAGCTTTTGGCGCCTAAGGAAAAGACGGCGAATGCAACCTGTGCCATTGGCTTGGCGCCCGCGCCTTTGATCGATCTCAAAGGACGCGCTCGGGGGCGCGTAAGCATCGTGAGCACAGGGCCGGGCCAGGCCAGTTGGCGCACGCCGGAGGCCTCGCGCTTGGTGCTAGAGGCCGATGAGCTTGTGGGCTACGGGCTCTATATTGACCTCCTTGGCCCCTTGGCTGCCGGTAAAAAACGAGTGGATTTCCCGCTTGGAGGCGAAGAAGCGCGCTGCCGGCATGCGCTCGAGCGCGCGGGAGAAGGCGCAAATGTTGCGCTGATTTGTTCAGGAGACGCTGGCATTTACGCGATGGGCGCGCTGGTGTTTGAGCTCCTGGACCGTCCCACCGATCAGGACGGCGTGAGCGATGCGGCACGGCGTGTTGAGGTGCTCTGCAATCCAGGTGTTTCGGCGCTGCAAGGGGCCGCTGCCCGGGCAGGCGCGCCTTTGGGGCATGACTTTTGTGCGATCTCTTTGAGTGATCTGCTCACCCCACGCGAGGATATTCTACGCAGGCTCAAAGCGGCGGCTGAGGGCGATTTTGTGATCGCGTTCTATAACCCCGTGTCCAAACGACGCCGGACCCTCTTGGCGGAGGCACGGGACATCCTTTTGGAGCATCGGCCTGACGACACGCCTGTAATGCTCGCCACATCGCTCGGGCGGCCCGACGAGCATATTCGCTATCGCCGTTTGGCCGATTTGGAGGTGGATGAGGTGGATATGCTGACCGTTGTTCTGGTGGGCTCATCGCATTCCCGGCTTGCCATGCGCGGGGAAGGGCCTCGGATGTTTACGCCACGAGGTTACGCGCGGCGGATCGACGGGGATCTCAAAGACGCCCCGAAGTTTGACTATTGGGGACAGGACGAAGGACCAAAGACGTGAAGGTTTATTTCATAGGCGCGGGGCCCGGCGATCCCGAATTGTTAACCCTTAAGGCTCAAAGGATCATTGGGGATTGCCCTGTGTGCCTTTTTGCCGGATCGCTTGTCCCCGAAGCTGTGGTCGCAGGCGCGCCCACGGGCGCGCGGGTGATGGACACGGCACCCATGACCTTGGAAGACACCCACGGGGAGATCCTGGCGGCGCGGGACAGCGATGAGGATGTGGCCCGGGTGCATTCGGGTGATCCGTCGCTGTACGGAGCGATAGCGGAACAGATCCGGCTCTTGCGGCGTGATGGGATTGAATATGAGATCATCCCTGGAGTGCCGGCTTATGCGGCAGCTGCGGCCGCCTTGGGCCAAGAACTGACCGTGCCGGAAGTGGGGCAATCCATTGTGCTGACGCGTATGTCGATGAAGTCGACCTCGATGCCCGAAGGCGAGACATTGGAGAATTTTGCGCGCACCGGCACAACGCTGGCCATTCATTTGGCGGTGCGTAACTTGCGCGAAATCGAACGGCAGTTGATCCCGCACTACGGGGCGGATTGCCCCGTGGTGGTGGCCTACCGCGCGACCTGGCCGGATCAGATTTTCCTGCGTGGCACCCTCAGCGACATTCGCAAAAAGGTGCAGGCGGAGAAGATTACGCGCACAGCTTTGATCCTGGTGGGGCCGGTTTTAGGCGAGGTGCGCGATTTCAAAGACAGCGCGCTTTACGATCCCACGATGCCGCATGTTTTGCGCCCTGTTGCCGGTGTCCCACTCGATTGACCGCGCCGGATTTGAGTATTTTTCGCCAGGAAAAGATCAGGTGGATTGTTACTGAAGGTCGCTGAAGGCCTTTGCGAGGCGTTCGGTGGCCTCAACCACAAGGGACCTTGGCGTGGCGATGTTAAATCTGAGCCAGTCGTCTCCGCCTTTGCCAAATGTTGGACCGTGATTTGCGGCGATTTTGGCAGTTTGTTCGACCCGTGTGGTGAACTCTTCGCGCGCCATACCAGTGCCAGAGAAATCGACCCAGGCCAAATAGGTGCTCTCAAGCTTCATGGATTTTAGGCCAGGGATTTTGTTAACTGCAGCATCGAACACATCTGCATTGCCTTTAAGGTAGGCACACAGATCGTCTGTCCAAGCCGCCCCCTCGGGGCTGTAGGCTGCCGTGGCGGTAAAGAGGCCAAAGCTGTTGGGCGACAGGCCGAGCGCTGCCATGCGCTGGCCAAAGCGCGCGCGCATCTCTGGGTTTTCAATGATCACATTGCCCACATGGGTGCCCGCGATGTTGAAGGTTTTGGTGCTGGCGGTCATCATCACAAGCCGATCAGAGACATCTTCCATCAAGGCCATTGGGATGTGTTTTTGGCCGGGCATGAGAAGGTCATGGTGGATCTCATCGGAGACGAGGATCAGATCGTGGCGTTTGCAAAAGGCGATCACGCCTTCAAGCTCTGCCTTGGTCCACACGCGCCCACTGGGATTGTGCGGCGAGCAGAAGATCAGCAGCTTTTCATTGCCTGTCATCTTTGCGTCGTATGCGTCGAAATCGAGAGTATAGTGGCCATCTGTATTGACCATTTCGCAGCTCACAACCTCGCGCTCGGAGGCATTAATGACGCGGGCAAAGGCATGGTAGATGGGTGTGAACATCACAATCCCGTCGCCTTTTTCAGTAAAGGCATCGAGGCACATGGCGGTGCCGTTCACCAGCCCATGTGTTGTGAAGATCCAGTCTTCTTCGATTTTCCATCCGTGACGTTGCTCCATCCACCAGGCGATGGCTGCGTGATAGGCGCTCTTGTCGCCAAAATACCCGTAGATGCCATGATCTACGACCGCTTGCAGCGCATCTGTGACCACTTGGGGAGGGCGGAAATCCATATCGGCCACCCACATGGAGATGCCGTCTTTGCTGGGAACGCCGTAAAGCGTCTCCATCATATCCCATTTCATGCAATGTGTGCCTAAGCGGTCGATAACGGTGTCGAAGCGAGGATCAAAGTTCATAAATGCGCCTTTCTTGCCAATCGCTGGCATGCCGCAGGCCCAAGCGGATTGCAAGGCGTGTGCGAAGGT
This sequence comes from Pseudomonadota bacterium, assembly GCA_039182515.1. Classification (GTDB taxonomy): domain Bacteria; phylum Pseudomonadota; class Alphaproteobacteria; order Rhodobacterales; family Rhodobacteraceae; genus JBCDCE01. The sequence continues at coordinate 26,716 of JBCDCE010000049.1, forward strand.
CCTATGTCAGCGCCCATGGCACTCAGATCTATCTTAATCCACCCAGATCCACGGCTCAAAAAACGCGCGGAGGACGTGACGGAGGTCACCGATGAGCTGCGTGTGATCGCGGAGGATATGCTCGAGACCATGTATGACGCGCCCGGTATTGGCCTTGCGGGGCCACAAATTGGGGTCATGTCTCGTATCATCGTAATGGATTGCGTCAAAGACGAAACGGTCGAGCCGCGCCCTATGGTGCTGCTTAATCCTGTTGTGATGCAGGCCTCTCACGCCATGTCGACGTATGAAGAAGGCTGCCTCTCAATCCCTGAGCAATATGCCGATGTTGAACGCCCCGCGGAGGTCACTGTGCGGTGGCTTGGGCTTGATGGCGACATGCACTCTGAGCATTTTGAGGGGCTCTGGGCGACCTGTGTTCAACACGAGATCGATCATTTGGACGGTAAGCTCTTTATTGATTACCTGCGGCCTTTGAAACGCCAAATGATCACGCGGAAAATGCAAAAGTTAAAGCGCGAGCTTGCGCGGTCTTGAGTGGTCAGCCGCGCCCATTTGTGATGTGGCCCGACAAACGCCTCACTCGGGTTGCAGAGCCCGTGAATGAGATCACCGATGAGATCAAAGCCCATTGGGAGGATATGATCGCGACCATGGAGGCTATGCCCGGCCTTGGTTTGGCCGCGCCGCAAATCGGAGTGAACTTGCGCCTCGCTGTTGTGGATTGCTCAGAAGAGCGCGGGCGTGCGATTTGTTTGGCCAATCCTGAAGTTCTCGCTTTCAGCGAAGAGATGCATAGCGTCACTGAAGGCTCGCCAAATTTGCCCGGAGTTTCTGCGAAAATAATGCGGCCGAAAAAAGTAACCGTGCGGTATCTGAGCGCGCATGGCATATGGGATCGAAGAGATTTCGAAGGTCTCTGGGCGACCTCCGTTCAGCACCAGATCGATCACTTGAACGGCAAGCTTTACTTTGATCGCCTGAGCCGGGTCAAACGGGACATGTTGCTCAAAAAGGCGTTCAAACGATGAGAATTGTGTTTATGGGAACGCCGGAGTTTTCCGTGCCTGTGCTTGCGGCTTTGGTCGAGGCTGACCATGAGATTGCTTGTGTCTACTGCCAGCCGCCACGGCCTGCGGGACGTGGCAAGAAAGAGCGCCCTTCGCCTGTTCAGGCCAAAGCAGAAGCCATGGGCTTGCAGGTGCGCCATCCGATCAGCTTAAAATCTGCTGAGGCGCAAAAAGACTTTGCAGCTCTTCAAGCGGATGTTGCTGTGGTGGTGGCTTATGGTTTGATCTTGCCTCAGCCGGTTCTCGATGCCCCGAAACACGGCTGTCTGAACATCCACGCCTCACTATTGCCGCGTTGGAGGGGTGCCGCACCGATCCATCGCGCGATCATGGCGGGAGATGCGGAAACGGGGATTTGCATCATGCAGATGGATGCAGGCCTTGATACGGGTGATGTTCTGTTGCGCCGCGCAACACCGATTGAGGCGCAAGAGACCACAGGTCAGTTGCATGCCCGCTTAAGTCCCTTGGGGGCTGAGCTGATCGTGGAAGCTTTGGAGAAATTGCCCGATCTTGAGGCCGTGGCTCAAAGCGATGAGGGCGTGACTTACGCCGCGAAAATTGAAAAGTCTGAAGCGCGGATTGATTGGACAGCACCCGCTGTCACCGTAGACAGGCTCATTCGTGGGCTCGCGCCTTTCCCGGGTGCCTGGTCGATGCTTGAGGGCGAACGCGTCAAGTTTCTTGGCAGCAGTGTGTCGAAAGAGAGCGGCAGGCCGGGCTCTTTGATTGAAGCGCCTGGGGCGCTCAAAATTGCCTGTGGCTCAAGCTCCGTAGAGATCGCGCGCGCACAACGCGCTGGAAAATCCGCGCAGGATGTGGCCGAGTTCTTGCGGGGGCTCTCGCTGGGCCCTGATGCAATGTTTGGAGACGCGTAATGGGATCCCTTTTTGCACTCTTTGGCTCCATGATGATTGCAATCATCATTGGATACTTTTCAGAAAAGTCAGGCTTCACGCGCAACGGTGTTTTACCATCCATCATCATTTGTTTGGGTGGTGTGATCGCCTTTTTCATGGTCCGGGTGATGTTTCATCTGAGTTTTGGCTCACCGGGGCTAGATGCGATCATATCTGCGATTGGTGCGCTGATCATTGTGCCAACACACTACAGAAAGCGCTAATTTTTCCTGGGAAAAATACTCCCGCCGGAGGCATCGCGACCCCGAAGGGGGCGCAAACCCATATGTGCGCTTCAAAGAAGCGCGCCATTTTATAAAGCGTCTTTAAAGGGCTTCATACCTGCGCGCGCGAGTTCATCCGCACGCTCATTTTCGGGATGACCGGCGTGTCCTTTGACCCATTCCCATGTCACCTGGTGGCGGGTTTGAGCGGCGTCTAAACGGTGCCAGAGATCTTCGTTTTTCACAGGCTTTTTGGTGGCTGTTTTCCACCCGTTGCGTTTCCAGCCATGGATCCACTCCGTCACGCCACCTTTGACGTAGGCGCTGTCGGTGACGACAGTAAGAGTCGACGGCCGTTCGAGCGCTTCCAAAGCATGGATCGCGGCCAAGAGCTCCATGCGGTTGTTTGTTGTGTCGGCTTCACCGCCCGACAGTTCGCGTTCTTTCAGAACCTCGTCTCCGGCTTTGGCAATCAACAAAGCCCCCCAACCGCCTGGGCCTGGGTTTCCGCTGCACGCGCCGTCCGTGTAGGCAAAAAGCTCAGCCATGGGCGCGCCGCGTCAAAAGGACAATCCAAGGTTCAATGTCGCCGGCGAGCCCTTCAGCGGTGCCATGGTCTTCGCTTAAGGTCTCAAAGCCTTCTTGGCGCAACATTTGGTGCAATTCAGACGCAGAGAAATAGCTGTAAAAGCGCCCCAAACGATCTCGG
>JBCDCE010000050.1:0-29200 GCA_039182515.1 Pseudomonadota bacterium
ATGCGGCCAGATCAACGCGTACTGCTCTTCTGTTATCTCATTCATAACAGACAGTTAGCAGAAATCAGGCCAGGACAATAGTGTTAACACGCCCTAGAGGATCGCCAGAAAAATCATTGGCGAACGCATCAAAATAGACGCAAGTTGTATCTCTGAAATCTGTAATATGCTGCCCGACCCAATATTTGAGAAACACAGATTTGCCGCTGCCCCATCCCCCATCAAGTGCGACAACTAAAGGGCTATCGATGCCTTCAAGCAAGTCAGATAATTTTGTCCCTTCATATCTTCTTTCTAAATCGCCGTTATTTTGGAAACACGTTCTGTAAAGATCGATTTCTGGTTCGGCTGTAAAGTTACTCATGTGCTAAACCCTCATTAGTTTTTTGGGGAGTATAGGCCTTCGTATTTAGCTTAAATCTTTTCACCCTGCGCTCAATGCGCTAGTGGCCAAAGGTGTGAAATATGAGCTTCCATACGCGCGGTCTGGCGAGGTGATTGGGCTTTTGGGGGGGTCTTTTGATCCGCCCCATAAAGGTCATGTCCATATCACCCTCGAGGCTTTGAAACGCTTTGGCTTGACCCGCGTGTGGTGGATGGTGAGCCCCGGCAATCCCTTGAAAACGCAAGGTCCAGCCCCGCTTTTGCAGCGCTTAGACGCCGCGAAAGGGCTCATGCAGCATCCTCGCGTGCAGGTGACCGATCTCGAGGTCCATCTGGGCACGCGCTACACGTCGCAAACGATTCAGCGTTTGCGTCAGCTTTATCCTGGTGTGCGATTTGTGTGGTTGATGGGGGCCGATAACCTGGCGCAATTTCACCATTGGCAAAACTGGCACCAGATTATGCAGAGCGTTCCTTTGGGTATTTTGGCGCGGCCTGGGGATCGTATCTCCGCACGCACATCGCCTGCTGCGCGGATCTACAGGGCCGATCGGATCAAGGGGCGCAGCAGTCAGCTCTTGGGGCAGGCTCAAGCGCCAGCCTGGTGTTTTGTGAATGTTCCTATGCGGGATGTGTCGAGCACGTCCTTGCGCGCCCAGGGCAAATGGTCGGTAAAAACGTCTTTGTGATACCTCAGATTAAGGTGCTGGACCTAAGTGAAATGGCCTGCTTAAGTGGCTGATATGACAGGCAAGCTTTCAAGACGTGCGCTTTTGGCAGGTGGCGTGGCCCTCATGGCAACGCCCGGGCTGGCGCGCCCTGTTTCCACCTCTTTGCGCCCCAGGCTAAGAGGGTCTCAATCCACACCACCCCAGTTGCCCACTGCGGAAGATTTGGTCGCGGCCGCCAAGGTTCCAGGCGATACCTCTTATGTGTTGATGGACGCACAAGGCACTGTTCTGCGCTCACGCGGTGCGGAACGCGCCACACCGCCAGCGAGTGTCGCCAAGATCATCACGGCACTCTATGCGCTGGACCGGCTCGGTAAAGCCTACCGATTTGAGACCCGCCTGCATGCCATTGGCCTTGTGGAAGAGGGCACGCTTTTTGGCGATCTCGTTTTGGTTGGGGGCGGGGATCCGACACTCACAACAGACGACTTGGCGGCGCTCGTTGACAGTCTTCAAGCTGCCGGCATTCAAAAAGTAGCGGGGCGGTTTTTGATCTATCAAGAGGCCTTGCCTTATGTGGCCTCCATTGAGCCTGGCCAGCCTTCTTGGCTTGGCTACTCGCCTGCCGTTTCAGGGCTAAACCTCAATTTCAACCGGGTGCATTTTGAATGGACGCCTCTGGGGGGCTCTTATTCGCTTGCGATGGAAGCGCGAGGGCGCACAGCTTCGCCGCGCGTTGGTATGGCGCGCATGCAGATTGTCACGCGGGGAGCGCCTGTGTTTGAGTACACGTCTCAACCGGGTGTGGATCTTTGGACGGTGGCCAGATCTGCGCTGGGCAAAGGGGGCGCGCGTTGGCTTCCTGTGCGGTTTCCTGGCCTTTATGCAGGGGACGCCTTTCGCGGCATAGCCCGCGCACGCGGTATTGCGATGCCGACAGTACAAGTCTTACCGTTTGTGCCAGACGGTGCGCCACTGGCGGTACACCAAAGCGCTCCCATCGAAGACATTTGTCGCGATATGCTGAAACGCTCAACGAATTTGACGGCTGAGGTTTTGGGTCTCACCGCATCAGGGGGCAATGTGCCTGACTTAGCAGCCTCTGCATCTGAGATGAATCGTTGGGCGGCGGAGCGTTTGGGCGCTGAGATAGATATGGTGGATCACTCTGGCCTCTCAGACCAAAGCCGCGTGAGCGCCAAAGCTATGGGGCGCGTGTTGGCGGCAGCTGTTGATGGGCCTTTGAGCGATCTTATGAAGCCCGTACGCTTTGCGGCCAAGCGGGCTGTGCCAGGGTTTGTAAGCGCCAAAACGGGCACTTTAAACTACGTAAGCGGGCTAGGCGGATATATTGATACCGGTTCTGATCGCCATATCTTCGCGATTTTCTCAAGCGATTTGGAGGCGCGTGCTGAAATTGCGCCTTTGGATCGTGAAAAGCCGCGTGGGGCAACGGGATGGCTTAGGCGGGCAAAACGGCTTGAGATAGATTTGGTGGATCATTGGGCCAAAAGACTTTCCCAAAGACCTGGCTAATCGCTTAGGAACGCGTCGGTAAAGTTTTGTTAATGTCCTGATGTCGCCCTCTCCCTACCACCCTTTATTATTTGGCGATTCGGTAAAGGACTGGTGAAGATAAGTGGTAAGCTGACACATAGGTCAGGATCTGAGTATTTTTACCAAGAAAAAGTCCGCTCCGACGACGGGTGGTTCACCGCGCCTTGTCTGTTGTTAGCGGCTTTAAAATGAGGTGCTGCGACATCGCCAGGCGCGTTATTTGAAATTATTCTAGTTTTGCGTGACGCGCCCGTGCGCCGCGTTCGATCGCTGCAGCAGCCAAGCGATCGATCTCAAGCTCGTAGCGAATTTCTTCCAACATGCGCAGTTCGTCTTGGCGAACCGCCCCGTCGGCAGCACCCACGTCACAGGCCAGCGCATAAGCGGTCTCATAAAGCCGGTCCGGCAAAGCTGCGCGCACCATACCAAAAAGCGCGTCCAAACCGTCTTCTTGTTCAAACAAATCAAAGACCGTTTGCGCAATGATTGAAAGTTTGTGCTCATCATAGTTGCTGAACACGGGCAGGGTATTCACGATTGTGGTGATTTCCACCAGCTCTGCTGTGCGGATATTGTCGTCGGAGGCTGACACGGCAATCATAAGCGCGCAAAGCGCGTCTTCCGCGGACATAGCGGGCGTGCTTGAATGAGTAGTTGTCATGTCAGGGGCTCCTTGATCCTACTGTTGTACTTATTGACGGCTCGGGCTGACGACAATAGGGAGGGGCGCGCCAAATGGTGGCGGTCCCGTTTAATTGGAGCATATCATGTCTCAGGTGAGAGAAGCTGCGATGCAGTCAAAGGCTTGGCCTTTTGAAGAAGCGCGCCGGGTGCTCAAACGCTATGCCAAAGAACCGCCAAAAAAGGGGTACGTGCTGTTTCAAACCGGTTATGGCCCGTCAGGATTGCCGCATATCGGCACTTTTGGCGAAGTGGCGCGGACCACGATGGTAATGCGGGCCTTTCGGGAGCTTTCCGATATCCCTGCGAAGTTGATTTCCTTTTCCGATGACATGGACGGATTGCGCAAAGTGCCTGGCAATGTGCCCAATCAAGAAATGCTGGCGGAGGATCTTAATTTGCCGCTGACGCGTGTGCGCGATCCTTTTGGCACGCATGAAGGCTTTGCCCAGCATAACAACGCGCGCCTCAGAGAATTTCTCGACAGCTTTGGCTTTGAATATGAGTTTGCCTCCGCAACGGAATATTACACCTCCGGGCGGTTCGATGAGATCCTGCTCCGAGCCCTTGACCGCTTTGATAAAATTCAAGCGATTATGCTGCCCACATTGGGTGCGGAGCGCCAGGCCACGTATTCTTGCTTTTTGCCCGTGAGCCCCAAGACGGGCCATGTTTTGCAAGTGCCCACTTTGGAGCGCAATGTGAGCAAAGGCACGATTGTTTATGAAGAGCCTGATGGTGAACGGGTGGAGATCCCGGTCACAGGTGGCAATGTGAAGATGCAATGGAAGCCCGATTGGGCGATGCGCTGGGCGGCTTTGCAGGTGGACTATGAAATGTCCGGCAAGGACCTCATCGACAGCGTGACCCAATCCTCAAAGATCTGCCGGGCGCTGGGCGTTCAGCCCCCCGAAAGCCTCTCATATGAGCTCTTCAACGATGAACTTGGCCAAAAGATCTCCAAATCGAAAGGCAATGGCCTCTCGATGGAAGATTGGCTCACTTATGCTGCGCCCGAAAGCCTGCAGTATTTCATGTATCAAAAGCCCAAATCCGCAAAGCGGATGCATTTTGATGTGATCCCAAAGGCGGTGGATGAGTATCACCAGCAATTGCGCGGCTATGCGGATCAAGATGAAAAGCAGCGGCTGGCCAATCCGGTTTACCATATCCATGGGCACAATGTGCCGGGCTCGAATATGGTGGTGCCGTTCTCGATGCTCTTGAACCTTGCTTCTGTGTCGTCTGCGGAAAGCAAAGACGCGATGTGGGGCTTTATTCAGCGCTATGCGCCAGAGGCTTCGGCTGAGACGCACCCTGATCTGGACGCAGCGGCAGGCTTTGCCGTGCGCTATTACAATGATTTTGTGAAGCCATCGAAGGTGTACCGTTTGCCCACGGATCTTGAGCGCGACGCTCTGTTGGAGCTCAAAGCAGGTCTTGAAGCCTGGGAGGGTGATGCGGATCCCGAAGCCTTGCAAAGCCTCGTTTTTGCCTGTGGCCGCGAGCGTTTCGATCCGCTGCGCGATTGGTTCAAGGCGCTCTATGAGGTGCTTTTGGGAGCGTCCCAAGGCCCGCGCTTTGGCGGCTTTATCGCGCTTTACGGGATCAATGAAAGCATCGCGCTCATTGAGGCAGGGCTTGCGGGCGACCTTGTAAAGGATTGACCCGCGCGCTCGCGCCTCTAGCTGGTTTCAAAAGAGAAATTTGAAACTGGAGGCGATTAATGCGGAAATTTATGCGAAAGTTTGTGCTGGCTGGGGTTCTGAGCACTGCGGGTCTAGGCGGCTCGCTTCCGGTGCTGGCCCAGGACCTAACGCCTTTTCAAGGCGTGATCGACGGACAACTTAAAGCCTTCCAAGATGGCGATGTGCGCGGTGCTTGGGCCTATGCCTCCCCCATGATCCAAGGGCTTTTCGGCTCACCGCAGAACTTTGGGATCATGGTTCAACGCGGCTATCCGATGGTGTGGGACAACGCGCGCGTTGAGTACCTTGAGAGCGAGGAGGCCTCTGGCTCGGTTTTCCAAAAGGTCCGCATCTATGATGAAAAAGGGGCTGCCCACGACCTTCTTTATCAAATGACGCAAGGGGCTTCGGGCTGGCGCATCAATGGGGTTCGGCTTTTGGCCAAACCCGATCTGGGCGTCTAAAGCCTTTACAAGCGTGGCCTCCGTGCGGCGCGGCTAGGCTTCGTTAACCTCTGCCTCTTACTCCTTTTTTCCGAACGCGCCCAAGCTTAGGGCGCAGCCGAGCCTCGCGTGCAAACCGCGGGGCTTTTTGCATTTTCGGGAAAGGGACTGGGCATGAACAAAGCTGTCACAGATGGGATCGATTTTACCCTGCCAGCGTTTGAACTTGGGTTGGAGAACTGGTCGAGCCAAGATGGCACGCCGGGCCAAGACGACTATGCCAATGAGGCCAACGCCGCTTTTGTCCCGGCTGACGGAGATTTCAGCGGGGCTTTGGAGCTCATCAAAGACCAAGCGGGCACCCAGCGTCTGCGGGCCTTTAAGCAAACGCCTTTGCAACCGGGCTGCTATCTCAAAGTCACCGCTCGATTGAAGGTGCTCAGTGGCGCTTTTCCCCAGGTGCGGATTGCAGGATTTGCCGCCACAAGCGCAGGCGCTGCTGTCCCCGATGTGGTTGTGAGCGGCGCGGCCCTCACACCCGATACCTACGGGGAGATCTATGAGGTGAGCGCGCTTGTAGGCCAGGGCAATCGCAGTGGCGTGGATATGGTCTGGGGGCCAGATGCGGCTTACGGCCACTTTGGCCTTGATCTGATTGGGGCCACCGGCGGTGTGGTCCGCATCGATGATCTCGAGGTGGAGGACATCACCACCTATTTCCTGCGCGACATGTACGATGTGGTCGATGTGCGCGATTACGGCGCCATTGGCGACGGTGTGGCCGACGACAGCACGGCTTTTGAAGCCGCAGATGCAGCAGCAGACGGCCTCACCGTGCTCGTCTCAGAAGGCACGTATTTCTTGGGCCGCGATGTGACCCTGGCCAATAAAGCGCGCTTTGTGGGCACGATCAGTCAAGCGCCTGAGCACCGCTTTGTCATGCGGAGGTCTTTCGATTTGCCAAGCTATGCGGATGCCTTTGACGACGAAGTTGAGGGGTTCAAAAAGGGGTATCAAGCGCTTCTAAACAACTCAGATCACGAGGTTTTTGATCTTGGCGGACGCCAAATCCAAGTGACCGCACCGATGGATCTCCACGCCATCGTTGGCAACCGAGACACGTTTGAGATCCGCCGCGTGATTGCCAATGGGATGTTTGAGGCCAAGCCCTCTACCGATTGGGACACGGTCACCGTCTCAAGCAGCGCGGATTACGCTGTGAACGATCCGCTTCAGCTGAGCAATGTCACGAATGTCGCCAATATCGAGATCGGCTCTCGCATCGTGGCAGATGGGGTCGGGCGCGAAGTTTACGTGCGCGACCGCAACATTTCGGCTGGCACGCTCACACTCAATTTGCCCCTTCACGGCGTGGCCACCACACAAACCTATAGCTTTGAGCGCTACCAATATATTTTAGATTTCTCGGGCTTTGATAAGGTGTCGAAATACGTCTTTCACAACATCGAGTTCCAATGTGCAGGCCAAGCCAGCGGCATTATGATTGCGCGTGACGGCTCGACCTTTGAGCTGAACGATTGCCTCATCAACAAGCCCAAAGACCGCGCGATTACCTCTGCCGGGCGCGGCTGCCAAGACATGCTGGTGGACCGCTGCCAGTTCCTTTCCAACGAGCAAAGCCTGCCTGTCACAAGCCGCAAAACTCTCGTGCTCAATGTCAACGCCAACGACGCCAAGATCCGCGATTGCCGGGTGATGCGCTTTGAGCATTTTGCGGTGCTCGCGGGCACGGGCAATTTGCTCACGGGCAATCATTGGTTTAACGGCGACGATGTGGTGGGCGGTGCGCGCAAAGCAGGCTTGATCCTCACAACGCCCAACTCTGTCTCAACCGTGAGCGGCAACTACATCGACAACAACTTCATTGAGCTCACCAACGAGCATGATCCTGCGCCAGAGTTCTCATCGGAATTTTCCTTTGGAGGTCTGACACTAACGGGCAATATCTTCACCACTTTGCGCGCAGGTCCGGAGTTTTGCTGGTTGGTCATCACGCCGCGCGGTGCCGGGCATTTTGTGCATGGACTGACGGTCACTGGCAACGTCTTCCGCGCGATCAACGGCAATGTGCGCCGCTTTGAACGCATCGATACCACCCATGCTGACATCGAATACAACCGGATGCGCAACATAGTGATTGACGCAAACACGTTTAACAACGTCGAAGAAGTGACTCAAAATCCAGTGATTTTACGCCATGCGCAAAACACGGATGCCACTACTTGGGTGGTGGATACAGGCAGCTACATGCCCTTTGGCGGATGGGCCCGGACGGTACCAAGTTTGGTGAAGGAAAGCGCCGTGACCGCAGGCGGATCGGAGCGGTTTGAGTTTCCAGTGGTTGGCGTTGAATCGGGCGTTACGAAAACCGAGGTGCATCTGCGTTGGGGTGCTGCCTGCCAGGGCGATGTGGCTGTGACCGTGCGGTGTGACACGCCTGTTTAATCCAGAGATGCGAAGTCTGAGGCTTGCAGCTCGTAGGCCTTGCCAAAGCCCCCGTTGAGCAGCGCTTTTGAAATGTCGAAGCGTAAAAACACGAAGTCTCCGAAGTCGATGTAGAGCTTGGCCTTGGGCACTTTGGCCACGAAGGGCGCGCGCAAAGCAGTAAAATCGGGGCTTTGATGCTCGATGATTTGGGCTTGGCCCAAAAGCGTGAGGCGCGGATGTGTGAGAGGATCGCCTTTCTCACCCGGCTCGCCGATCAGAAGCGAATAGCTGGGGTCACGCCGCAGCGCTTTGGTGTGGTGGCTGAGATCAGACACCAAGCTGAGCGCCACGCTACGCGTCCAAATCACGGCGATCCGGGTCACAAGGGGCGCGCCGTCTTCAAGTGTGCCAAGCGCACCAAACCGGGCAGAGCTTAACAGCGATCCGGCCAAAGCAATGGCCTCCGCATCCGTAGGGCGAATAGGGTTCTGGCGTTTTTTAGAGCTTTCCATAGCTTGCACATTGGCGCGCAACCGGGCAGCGTCAAGCGATGTCTGATCCATCATCCCGCGCATTGAGATATTTGGCTGCTCATGAAGCAGTGGTTTTGGAAGCCTACCGCGACCAGGTCGGCGTTTGGACATGGGGCATCGGAATAACACAGGCCGCTGGTGTGGATGTATTGGCTTACAAAGACCGCCCCGTTTCGGTGCAAACGTGCCTAGACGCCTTCGCAGCCCTTGTGAAACGACGGTATTGGCCAGACGTCTTGGAGGCCTTTGGCAGCTTTGGTTTAACAGAGGCGCAAAGCGCGGCGGCTTTGTCGTTTCACTATAATACGGGCGCAATTGGCACAGCGACTTGGGTTCAACTTGTAAAAGATGGCGATCTCAAAGCGGCTGAAGCCTCCATGATGACCTGGTGCAAACCCCAAAGCCTTGTGCCGCGCCGCGCCAGTGAATGTGCGCTCTTTTTCCAACAAAAATGGCCGCAAGCGATGACGCTGCGCTGCCTGGGTGTCAAAAAACCAGGCTATTCTCCCGATCCAAACCAGATCCGTGTGCTGGACGTGGCACTTTGAAAGCGCCAAGAGCAGCGTTCCAAAAACCTGACGCGAGCCTCTCACCAGTTGTTCCTAGGAGGCGAAGCCGACCATCCCCCAATCGTATCCTGGCCGCCTCCCTAGGCGGGGGCTTTCAGCCCGGCGCCCGCGGTCGGGCAAAGGTCTTTGTTCTTCAAAAATACGTTCCAGAGTAAATGGACGACGCTTTATCCTCCACGCTTGACCCGGGCGTCCGGTCAAGACACTCTGCCCCGGTAATCTAGGAGGAGATTAAACATGTCAGTAGCACGCGTAACAGAGATCATAGCCAGCTCTGCGAAAAGCTTTGACGATGCGGTCGAAAACGGTGTTGAGCGGGCGTCCAAAACGCTCAAAAACGTCACAGCCGCTTGGGTGCAAGATCAAAATGTCATCGTTAAAGACGGCAAAATCACAGAATATCGCGTGGCCCTGAAAGTGACGTTTATTCTCGAAGACTAAGCACGTTTTTAAGTCCTCACCTTCGGACCGCGAGGGTGAGGCTAGCAATCATAGAATTAACCGCTTTTTGCGGCGGCACACGCTCATTTCGCATTCGGAAATAACTAACAGGTGGTAAAATCAAATTCAAAGGACGTTGCGTTGCGGTTTTAAAAACTAGATTGTTTACTCTTTACCGTCGTCCTCTGTGATTTCGATGGGCCTTAAAGAGGCCAAAAAACGATGAAATCGAGGGTAAATGATCTCGTATTCCTGAATAACGGGATCGACGATGACGCGAAACTCACTGGTGTTTAATATTGCTGCCATCCCGCGTTTCCAATAGCTCCAAACCTCGTCATCTATCAGACCTTTACGGCGCAGATGATACTCTTCTGAGCAAAGGTTGAGATATTTTCTAACTGAAATTTGCAATGCGACGGAATTAGAATATTCTGCGTTTTGGTTGCTTTGTTCAGCGGCAAGTGCCATGCGAAATTCGGCTTCGATTTCAGAAAACCGTCTTGTATATTCTGCAAAGATATGAGCGCGCAAAATTCGTTTCGCTTGAAAATAGCCTGCTACCACCAAAGCTATCCCTAACAGAGCGATTGCTTCAGCGATTCCAAAAGAAAAATCGAATGCGAATTTTGGCTCATTCTGCATTTAGCGTTTTTTCCTGCGTTGTACATTGCCGCCGCGTTGGCCGGGGCGACCAGCTGTGCTTCGGCCTGCGGCTTTTTGCGCGTCATCCACCGCTTTTTCGACCGCATATTGGCGGGCGAGGGGATCGTCAGACACCACTAGATCAACGGCCTCGAGACGCTTCACCTCATCGCGCAAGCGCGCAGCTTCCTCAAACTCGAGATTTTCAGCTGCGGCCCGCATTTTGGTTTTGAGATCGTCAAGGTGAGCCTGAAGGTTGCCACCGGCCGGTTGCTCGATCGTCGCCGTCACACGCGACATATCTGTATCGCCCTTGTAGAGCCCAGCCAGCACGTCTTCGACGTTCTTCTTCACGGTCTCAGGCGTAATGCCGTGTTTCTCGTTATAGGCGATCTGTTTGGCGCGTCTGCGATCGGTTTCGCGCATGGCGCGTTCCATCGACCCGGTGATCTTGTCGGCATACATGATGACCTTACCATCGGCATTGCGCGCTGCGCGGCCGATGGTTTGCACAAGGCTTGTTTCGGAGCGCAAGAACCCTTCTTTGTCCGCATCAAGGATGGCCACAAGTCCGCATTCGGGAATGTCGAGCCCCTCGCGTAAAAGGTTAATGCCCACCAGCACGTCAAAGGCTCCAAGGCGCAGGTCTCGCAGGATCTCGATGCGCTCGATGGTGTCGATGTCGGAGTGCATATAGCGCACCCGAATGCCTTGCTCGTGCAGATATTCGGTAAGGTCTTCGGCCATGCGTTTGGTCAATGTGGTTGCCAAAACGCGCATGCCCGCCTCCGCCACGCGGCGGATCTCATCCAAAAGATCGTCTACCTGCGTCTCAACGGGGCGGATCTCCACAACAGGATCCAAAAGCCCCGTGGGCCGGATCACTTGCTCGGTAAAGACGCCGCCCGTTTGCTCGATCTCCCAGGACGCTGGTGTGGCTGAAACGAACACAGACTGTGGGCGCATCGCGTCCCATTCCTCAAACTTGAGAGGGCGGTTGTCCATACAGGACGGCAGGCGGAACCCATGCTCCGCAAGAGTGAACTTGCGACGGTAGTCGCCTTTATACATGCCGCCAATTTGCGGAACGCTCACATGGGATTCATCCGCAAAAACAATGGCATGATCGGGGATAAACTCAAAAAGCGTGGGGGGCGGCTCGCCCGGCGCACGGCCCGTGAGATACCGTGAGTAGTTCTCAATTCCGTTGCAAACGCCGGTGGCTTCCAACATCTCAATATCGAAGTTTGTGCGTTGCTCAAGACGCTGCGCCTCGAGCAATTTTCCGTCGTTCACAAGCTGATTGAGGCGCTCTTTGAGCTCCTTTTTAATGCTAATCACGGCCTGGTTCATCGTTGGGCGTGGGGTCACGTAGTGCGAATTGGCATAGATCCGGACGCGCTCAAAGGTGCCGGTTTTCTTGCCCGTTAAGGGATCAAACTCGGTAATGCCTTCAAGGTCTTCCCCAAAAAAGCTGAGCTTCCAGGCGCTGTCTTCGAGGTGGGCGGGCCAGATCTCGAGTGTGTCCCCACGCACCCGGAACGAGCCGCGCTGAAAGGCTTGATCGTTGCGGCGGTATTGCTGAGCGACAAGATCGGCCATGACTTTGCGCTGATCATAGGTGCGACCAACGTAAAGATCTTGGGTCATGGCACCATAGGTTTCGACCGATCCAATACCGTAAATGCAGCTTACAGATGCCACGATGATCACGTCGTCCCGCTCCAAAAGTGCGCGGGTGGCCGAGTGCCGCATCCGGTCGATTTGCTCGTTAATCTGGCTCTCTTTTTCGATGTAGGTATCGGAGCGCGCAACGTAAGCTTCGGGCTGATAATAGTCGTAGTAGCTCACAAAATATTCAACGGCATTGTCCGGGAAGAACCCTTTAAATTCGCCGTAAAGTTGTGCTGCCAAGGTTTTGTTGGGCGCCAGAATAATCGCGGGGCGCTGCGTTTCTTCAATGACCTTGGCCATTGTGAAGGTTTTACCGGTGCCTGTGGCCCCCAACAAAACCTGGTCCCGCTCGCCATCGAGCACACCTGCTGTGAGCTCTTTGATGGCTGTGGGCTGATCACCTGCGGGCTCAAATTCAGTGGCCATGCGGAAGGTAATGCCGCCCTCGAGCTTCTCACGAGCGCGAACATCTCCTTCGGGAGCGTGGGTAAGGGCGGGCATGGCTTCGGGCGAATTGTTATGCATGGCTCAGATGTAGGACGCTTGGGGGGCAAGTGCCATATCGAATTGGCCGAACCGCTCAGTACTACTGACACCGATCTGTCAGCAGGGTTGGAAATTCCTCTGAGACTGCGCAGTTTTTAGGCGCGGATCTCCGAAAACAAGGACTTGGCGGCCTGCGCTTTTGGGGCCATGCGGGCCAATCGGCCTGGATTTGTACTAAGCTCGGGAAAAAGGCTGAGCAATTCCGTGCGCGCGTCTTCCGTTAGCCCTGCGAGCCCTTGGGGCCCTGGGTGAAAGCTCTCGCTCAAAAGCCCATCTGTTTCGATCACTTCATGGCTCTCAAAAAGAAGGTGGACATAGGTGATGCGCGGCACCGTGAGGCGGTAGATCGTGTCATGATTGACCAAGAGCTTTGCGGGCACCAAAAGCTCTTCTTCGCCAAACAAAAGCTCGGCGCGCCACCCCGAAACCAAGACGCGGTGTTGGGGAGAGACAATGACGTCTCGGCTGTTGCCCAAAGCGCCTTTTGCAATGCAAATCGGCGCGAAAACGCCACGCCCGTCTACCTCGCGCGCACCTATCCAGCGCAGCTTTTGCCATCCATGATCAAGCGTTTTGATCTGCATGCCGGGGCGCAGCGTTTCGATCCGCTTGATCCCTTGGGAGGTCTTGATCCGTGTGCCGGCCGCAAAGCACGCCACGTTGGTATTGTCATATCCGAGATCTGCGCTCGACACGCCCTCGAGCGTGATCGTGCCGCCAAGCGCCGTGTTGTCGGTAAAATCACCAACAGATTGGTTGAGGATGCCGTCATCGTCGAAATCGGCCCGCAGCTCGTGTTTGTCGCTGTAAAAGGCGGACAGATCTAAGAAATCGTTGTTGGACTGATCTCCATCCCCGATGCTTTGGCCTGTGCCCGTATTGAAATCGGTGATCGTGTCGTCGCCGTCACCAGCGTTGTAGACGAAGGTGTCAAACCCATCGCCGCCTGTGAGCGTATCGTCATCCAGCCCACCAGTGATCGTGTCGTCGCCGCCGTTGCCGTCGATAATGTCATCGCCAGCGCCACCATCCAGGATATCGTCGCCTTCCACACCCGCAGGCGTGCCTGTGGTGGAGTATTCTGGGCCCGGTGGCAGCCCCAACATGCCCGATTGGTTGATCGGCAAAGACACATCGCCCGTGTCAGGACCCTGCACACGGACCTGCAACACGTCCTGGCCTTGATTTTCCCAATAGCGCACTTGGATCGTGTAGGTCTCATTGGGATCGAGATCCGCATCCCCCCAACGATCCGTTGGCGCCTGGTGGCGGTCGTTGTTGTGATAGGGTAGATCGCCGCCCAATTGATTGGTGAAGGTTACCGGGTTTCCGGCACTGTCGAAGATCTGAATGGTTGTGCCATCATCGCTGACAGTGTTGAAGCGGTAGGTGCCTCCTTGAACCACATCCAAGGTGGACGTGTAGATGATCCCGAAATCCCCGACGGCACCGGTGGTCCCGCGCACCGAATTGATCAGATTATCTTCGTCAAAATCCGTGACATAGCCGGATCCAGCTACAGTTCCGTTCTCGATATCAAAGGCTTGTCCGTGGGCGGAGGAAAAGTCGTAGTCATAGGCGGTGTACTGCCACGCACCCGGCACAGCACCGTCCCCCGCGATGATATCGTCGCCGGCGTCTGTGGTGATTGTGTCGTCCCCAAAACCGCCTGAAAGCGTATCGTTGTTGGTGGCCACCAGCCGCACGTTGTCGAAGTCGAGGTCGTTGGTCCCTGCAGAGCTGACATGGACAAAGCGCACCGTGACGTCATTCGACGGTGCGTCGAAGGTCACTTCGGGGGACTTCTGGCTCTCAAAATCGCGCAATGAGACAGTGTCTGTTTGCACCACAGTGCCGGTGTTGTCGACGATTTCGACGCGAATGACCTCTTCTGCGCCAGAAAAATTCTGCCACATATCAACGTCATAGCTGAGCTTATAACTGTTACCTGCCGTCAGAGAGACGGCTTGGCTCAGCTCGAGCCCGCCGCCGTTGGCCCAACCACCCATGGCAACATATTGATCGCCGTCGCTGGCACGTGAGGCACTTTGGTGCAGGCCCCCAGTATTGGCCGTGCCGCCCAAGGTCCAGTCGGCTGGCGCGCCGTGAGCGCTGCCGCTGAAGGGGCTGTCTTGAAACGAGCCATTGGCAATAAGATTGGTATCGGGCTCATTGGTGGATGAGCCTGTAAGGGTCTGGTTGCCTTCGGTTGCCGGCGTATCGCTCGTATTGTCTGCCATTAAAACTTTGTTACACCACTACGTACTAAATCTGATCTGCGCGACAATTGTGGCCTTTAAACGGCATTGGTTCAGAAATGGGAAAAGTTATGAATTTTTCCCCGTAAATTTTGACACAATTGCAAAAGACATCGTCCGGGCTCTTTGGCCCAAAGCGCGACATCTCAACCATTGAACCAAACCCGATTTCAGCGCATACCAAACCCGCGATAAAGGAGAGCCAAAGCGATGCGCGCACGTGTATTTCAGCCAGCCAAAACCGCAATGTCATCTGGAACCGCCAAAACCAAACGATGGGTTTTGGAATTTGCGCCGACAGGTGGCAAGGACGTGGATCCTCTTATGGGTTGGACCTCATCCTCAGATACGCAATCGCAAGTGCGCTTAAGCTTCGACACGCGCAAAGAGGCACTCGATTATGCCAAAGAGCATGGGCTCGAGGTGCAAGTCCAGGAGCCACAATCGCGCAAACCCAATGTGCGCGCGGGCGGGTATGCCGAAAATTTTGCCGTCGACCGCCGTGGGGCCTGGACCCACTAAAGCGCATGATTGAGCGTAGGGCCAGGGGCGGAGGGGTGACCCAGCGCTTCAATCTGAAGGCCGTTTTAAGCGTCTGTGAAATGGCGACCCCTGAAGGACTCGAACCCTCAACCTGCTGATTAGAAGTCAGCTGCTCTATCCAGTTGAGCTAAGGGGCCACGCCTGCCCGTGTAAGCCACGCAACGCACGCTTTGCCAAGCCAAATCGTTATATTCAATAAATTGCGTGCGAAATTTGTCCTTTTGCTGTAAGCTCATTCCAGCATGGCGCTTTTCGTCATGCGCAGGAGGCCCCACAAACGTGGCCGGATTAGCCATCCGGCCTCAGGGATAGGATGGGTTGCCATGAAAGACACACAGGACGACGAGCCTGCAATTGGCGCTGTGCCAAAGCAGGTGCTCGATAGCTTCGCTGGCGAAGTCGACGCGGCCGCCTTGCTTTTAAAAGCGATGGGTCATCCGGGTCGCCTCATGATTTTATGTCATTTGGTGGGCTCTGAGAAATCCGTGACAGACCTTGAAGACATGCTCGGCGCGCGCCAAGCAAGCGTGTCTCAACAATTGTCGCGGTTGCGTTTTGAGGGCTTGGTTAAGCCGCGAAGGGTTGGAAAATCAATGCATTACAGCCTAGCAGACGCGCGTCTTGCACCGCTGCTCAGCATTCTTTTGCGCCAATTTTGTGGAGAGGCCAATCTGGACACTGCGATGACCGCGAGCGCAGAAGCCTTGTGAAGCTGAGCCCTTCTCGATTTTGATCCGTCACAGCGCTTCGCCGCGCCCAAGTCCATCAAGTTGCCTTAAGCCTGGCTCATGTTTCGTCTTCGACCAGAGCTTTTCCCGCACTTGCGAGCCATTCCACAGCTGAGCGTGTTTCTGCATTTCCAAGAGGGTTGGCGGCATTGCCCTGTAGCGCCCGCGCTAAGACGCCCTGGAGAATCGCCAAGAACCGAAAATGCGCAAACACGAGGTAAAAGACCCAGCTTTCAGGCGCAGAAAACCCCGTGCGGGCGATATATCGCTCTGTATAAAGCGCATCGGACGGTAGGTTCAGCGCTGCGCGATCGAGACCACCGAGGCCCTTGAAAGGGCCGGCATGAGGCATCCGCCACATCATCATTTGGTAGGCCAAATCCGCAAAGGGATGTCCCAAAGTGCTGAGTTCCCAATCGAGAAGGGCAGAGACCCGCGCGGTATCTGGGGCAAAGATCATATTGTCGAGGCGAAAATCGCCATGGGTCAGACAAACCAGCCCATCATCGGCAGGCATTGCCTCTAAAAGCCAAGCCTGCAGCCAATCCGCGTCCGGCAGCGGCTCGGTCTCAGCCGCTTTATAGGCGCGGCCCCAGGTCGCCAATTGCCGCGCATAGTATCCAGACGGAGGTCCATAGTCGCCCAAACCAACGGTTTCCGGATCCACGCGGTGCAAAGCGGCAAGCGTTGTGTTCATCGCGTCATAGATCTCAGGGCGGGCTGGGATCTCTGGCAGCGCTGGATCCCAAAAAATGCGGCCCTCAATATGCTCCATGACGAAAAACTGGGCCCCCAAAGCGCTGGTCTCGCCCGAGAGATAAAAGACCTCCGGCACAGGCACATCGCTTTGATGCAGCGCGCGCATCACCCGGTATTCTCGGTCCACAGCATGTGCGCCTTTCAGGAGCTTTCCAGGAGGCTTGGCGCGCAACACATAAGTGCGCTCGGGGGTGTCGATTTGGTAGGTCGGATTGGACTGACCGGCTTTGAACCGCCGCATCCCTGAAATTTTGGAAAACCCAGGAATATGGCTGCTGAGTTCGCGAGCAAGGGCGTCTTGAGAAAACTGATGCATTTTACGGGGCTCCCTTGTTTTAGACTGCGCACCTGGGCCAAGGTTGCAAGACAAACCAGGGAGGGTCGAGGGATGAATTTTGGCTTGAGGCCGGAAATCGAAGCGCGGTTAGAGGCTGTGCGGGCGATGATCCAAGACGAGATCTTGCCTATGGATGCAGCCTATCATGCGGAAATCGACAAGGGCGACCGCTGGAGCTTCACGCCCCGTCAAAGCGATATTCTCGAAGGCTTGAAAGCCAAGGCCAAAGCGGCAGGTCTTTGGAATTTTTGGCTCACCGACAGCGCAAGCGGCTTGGGGTTAACAACGGTGGAATACGCCTATTTCGCAGAAGAAATGGGCAAATCAACGCTCGCGGCAGAGGTTTTCAATTGCAATGCGCCTGATACGGGCAACATGGAAGTCTTTGAGCGCTTTGGCTCGGAGGAGATGAAAGCAACTTGGCTTGCACCTTTGCTCGCAGGGGAGATCCGTTCGGCTTATCTAATGACCGAGCCAGACGTTGCCTCGTCGGATGCCACAAATATTTCCATGTCGGCCGTGCGCGAAGGCGATCATTACGTTCTCAATGGTGAGAAGTACTTTGCCAGTGGCGCCGGGGATCCGCGCTGTGCGGTCTATATCGTTATGGTCAAAACGGGCACGGATACCGATCCCAAGCACAAGCGCCATTCAATGATCGTGGTCGATGCCAAAACGCCCGGTATCGAAGTTCTGCGCCCGATGCATGTGTATGGCCACGACGATGCGCCTCATGGTCATATGCATATCCGTTTCAAAGACGTGGCCGTGCGCGCTGATAACATGCTTTTGGGTGAAGGCCGGGGCTTTGAGATTGCCCAAGGCCGGCTGGGGCCAGGGCGCATTCATCATTGCATGCGTGTGATCGGCATGGCCGAAGTGGCGCTTGAGCTCATGTGCCAACGCAGCCTGCGCCGCGAGGCTTTTGGCAAATCGCTTTCCGCCCTTGGGGCCAATCACGATATCATCGCAGATGCGCGCATGGGCATCGAACAGGCGCGGCTCTTGTGCCTAAAGGCGGCTCACATGATGGATACGATGAGCCCCCGCGAGGCAGCCCCTTGGATCAGTCAGATCAAAGTTGTGGCGCCCAATATGGCGCTCAAGGTGATTGATGAGGCGATCCAAATGCATGGCGGCACGGGCATCAGCCAGGACACTCCACTATGGCGGATGTGGCTTTATGCGCGGTGGTTGCGACTGGCAGATGGGCCGGACGCTGTGCACCGCAGGCAAGCCGCACGGGCAGAGTTGCGCCGCCACACGCAAGAGCGTGTTTGATCCAAGGCTCTGATAACCCATAAGAAAAAGGCCCTCCGAGGGAAAGAGGGCCTTTTGAGTTGGTGTGTGTGTCTGGTTTTGCGCAGGATTGCCCCCTGCTTTTGGGCCAGAAGTTTTTTTGATCGTTTTGCTCGATATGTATCTGGGGGTGTTGAGGTTGAAAGCAAAGACACTGGCCATTGCAGCAGCGCGGGGGAGTGCACAGCAACGTCCGGGGGGGTGGAAGGCCAGTGTTTCGCGTCTTGCCTATAATCCTTTTGCTCAACGATTATTGTTGAGAAATAGATGACGGTCATTTGTGTCGATTCTGTGCCCGAAGAAGGGTGGTTTTGAGACAAAGCCATATGCCAGCTCGACCGGGCCGAAGGGGCGGGCGTGGTTACTGGCACAATCTGGAACATTGGCCGGCAAAAAAAACGGTTGCAAGCCAGAGTGGAGCCGCACGTGTGATCGCGCGCGGTCAGATAATTTTGGAGATCGCTATCGGCGTTAGGCAGGATGCCCGTTGAAGAGCTCGGCCAGGATTGTCACCATACGCGAGGTTTTCGGGTCCTTCAGGCGGTAAAACACCGTTTTGCCATCCCGGCGCGTTTCGACAATGCCTTCCTCGCGAAGCCGCGCAAGTTGTTGGCTCACAGCCGCTTGGCGGATGTTCAACAGGCGTTCAAGCTCACCCACTGATTTTTCACCCAGGCGCAAATGCGCCAAAATCATCAATCGACCCTGGTGTCCCAAAGTCTTCATATAGCTTGCGGCATCCTCGGCCATTGGTTCGAGGACATCGATGATATTGTCAGCTGTATTAGACACAGATTTTCCGATCGTTTCAGAAAGTGTAAACTTTAACGGTCACATGGACATGTAAACTTTAACATACACTTTTGGACGACGGAAGCGTTTTTCTATTCACTTTTTACAATTTGTGGGGCGCCTCCTTCAAAAGAATTGCCCTTTTCATAGTCGCAAGGCGCGTCTTGCATCTCTAAATGGAGGCCTGTTCCGGTATAAGGATGCGCCCGCGCCAAGGCCTCATTTACCTCGATACCCAAGCCAGGGGCTTGATTTGGAACGATAAATCCGTTTTCAACCGCGAGACTGTTTGAAATGAGCGCTGCATGGAACTCTGTCTCAATCGTTTCACACATGAGCAAATTGGGCAGCGTGGTCCCCAGCGCAATATTTGCGGACCATTCCACCGGACCTGCATAAAGATGAGGCGCTACAAGGGCATTTTTCACTTCTGCGAGGGTCGCGATCTTCTTGGTCTCCCAGATTCCCCCAGAGCGCCCCAACGCGGGCTGAAGAATACGCACGCCGCCTTCGTTCAAAGCTTGGGCAAATTCAGCCTTGGTGCAGAGCCGCTCCCCGGTGGCGACAGGGATCGACGTAGATCGAGAAACCTCGCCCATCTGACCAAAATTATCCGGCGGAATGGGCTCTTCGAACCACAAAGGATTATAAGGCTCCAGCGACCGCGCCAGCCGGATGGCTCCACCTGTGCTAAACTGCCCATGGGTGCCAAACAGAAGATCTGCGCGGTCACCCACAGCCTCTCTAATGGCTTTGCAAAAGGCCACTGACATCGAGATGTCCCGCATCCCAGGCTCATGCCCGCCGCGCATCGTATAAGGGCCAGCGGGGTCGAACTTGATCGCCGTATAGCCGCGCTCCACGCAAGCGAGGGCGGCTTCTGCAGCCATATCGGGCGAGGTCCAAAACTCAGACGGCGTGTGATGTGGCAGAGGATAAAGATAAGTGTAGGCGCGCAGGCGCTCATTGATCATACCGCCTAGGAGGGCCCAAACAGGCCGGTCTCGCGCCTTGCCCAGAATGTCCCAACAGGCCATCTCGAGGCCGGACCAAGCGCCGATCACGGTCAAATCTGGCCTTTGCGTGAAGCCTGAGGAATAGACCCTCCGGAACATCAATTCGATGTTCTCAGGGTTTGTGCCCGCCATTTGCCGCGCGAAGACATCCTCGACGACGCCGCGCATCGCTTCTGGCCCAACAGAGCTTGCATAGCATTCGCCCCAACCGGTGATGCCGGTGTCTGTGGTGACTTTCACCAAGATCCAATAGCGCCCGCCCCAGCCAGGGGCAGGGGGCGCTGTGATGACGATGTCGAGGTCCTTTAAAATCATGGCGGATCGGTCCTTGCGGCTTTGCGCACCATGAGGCCCAAGCTTGGCTCAGGTGTCAAAGACAATCACGTTGCGCTTGGCTGTGCCGGATTTGGTATCTGCGATGGCCTCATTGATCTGATCAAGCGCATAGCGATTGGAGATCAAATCATCGAGCTCAAGACGGCCTTGTTGATAGAGATCCACCATCCACGGAATATCGCGGGCGATGACCACGTCGCCCATCTTGGAGCCTTTCATGCCCTGGCCCGTGGCGGCAAAAATCACTGGCTCATAGGTGGCTGTGCCGCCTGAGTGCGGCATGCCAACCATAATGACTTGGCCACCGGGGGCCAAAAAGCGGGGCGCGGTGTCATAGGCAGGCAGAGCGCCCACGGTGACAATCACCGCATCTGCCATGCGCCCAATGGCGCGGTAGAGATCTTTCCAAGGTTTGGGATTGGTGGCCAGGATCCCGTCTGTTGCGCCAAAGCGCTTTGCGGTTTCGAGCTTTTCTTCGGTCATATCGACCGCGACGATCCGGCGTGCCCCTGCAATCCGCGCGCCTTGGATGGCGTTGAGCCCAACGCCGCCCGCGCCAATCACAACCACATCTTGGCCAGCCCGCAGCTCAGCTGCATTCACCACAGCGCCAACGCCCGTGATCACGCCGCAGGCCAAAAGCGCTGCGCTGTCCATGGGCATGGTTTCAGGGACTTTCACCGCCTGGCTGTGATGGACCACGATCTTTTCGGCGAAGGCGCCGCAGAACATGGCTTGCACTATGGGGGCGCCGTTTGCGTCTGTGATCGGATTGCGGGGATCGGGGCTTTCGCAAGCCACAGGGCGACCTGACCCGCAGGAGGGGCAAGCACCACAGGCGCGAATGAGCGTGACCACCACCCGGTCTCCGACGCTTAAGCCACCGCTACTCTCTCCAACGGCTGTCACAATGCCCGCCGCTTCATGCCCGAAGATCGCGGGCAGCTTTCCACCCCAAGCGCCTTCGGCATAAGAAATGTCGGAATGGCAAATGGCACAGGCCGAAAGGGTCACTTCCAATTCGCCCGCTTCGGGTGCGCGAAGGTTGACGGTTTCGATCTCGAGCGGTGCTCCAAACTCACGACAAACGGCGGCTTTTACTTGGGTCATGGGGATCTTATCTCAGATTAACTTTTAAGAGCTTTTCACGCTCATTTGGGCGGACTTGCCGAAAAACGACTTAACCGGTCGCAGGCTGGCTCTTGCCGTTAAGGAACACGACTCCACACAGCACCATCAAGAGCGCAGAGAGCGCAAAGGGTGCGCCTGGGGCATAAAGGCCACCCTCTCGAGTAAAGGCCCAAAAAAGTGCCGTCATCACCAAAGGCGAAGTGATCTGGGCAAGCGCTTTGGCAGACGCAATCACGCCTTGCACCTCGCCCTGTTGGTCGTCGTCCGCACTTTTGGAGATGAGGCCTTGAAGCGCGGGCGTAACCACAGCGCCCAAAGCTGTGAAGGGCGTGAAGGCCAAAATCACCCAGCCAGAGTTCACAATTGCCAGCACACAAAAGGCCGCGAAATTGAAGGTGAACCCATAAAGGATCGTGCGCACTTCGCCAAACTTCGGGATGATCCAACGGATCAAAAAGCCCTGCACAAGCACCATGGAAGCCCCAAAGCTCGCGAGGCTCAACCCCACCATTTGCTCTGACCATCCAAAGCGTAGTGCCGTGAAATAGGCCCAGATCGCTGGGTACACGATGAAGGCGAATTCATAAATGAAGAAGATTACCAAGAAAGTCACGATGCCGGGCAGTTTTGAGAGTGCTTTGAGCGCTCCAAATGGGTTTGCGCGCGACCACTTAAAGGGCCTGCGGATGCTGTCTGTGACCGTCTCAGGCAGCACAAAATATCCCAAAGCCAGATTGGCAAAGCCCAAAGCGGCAGCGGCATAGAAGGGCGCGCGGGTGCCAAATTCGGCCAGAAGCCCGCCAATGGCTGGGCCCAAGACAAAACCGATGCCAAAGGCGGCCCCCACAAGCCCGAAGTTCGCGGCCCGCTTTTCAGGGGGCGAAATGTCGGCAATGAAAGCGGCCGCTGTGGATTGGGTGGCCGCCGTGATCCCGCCCACGATGCGCGCTGCCAAGAGTATCCAGATCGAATGCGTGATCGCCATGACAAGATAGTCGAGCGCCATGACCGCCAGCGAGATCAAAAGCACTGGTCTGCGCCCAAACCTGTCTGACAAAGACCCCACCGTAGGCCCGCATAAAAACTGCATAATCGCCCAAGCGAAGGTCAGAACACCGCCCCAAACCGCTGCTGTGCCGATTGAGGCGCCGTTCACTTCCTGCAAAAGCGTGGGCATCACCGGCAAAATGAGGCCAATGCCCATCGCATCAAGCGTCAGCGTGATGATGATGAAGGTGAAAGACAGCCTGTTTTCGCGCGGCGCACTCACGGTATATGGCCAATCTTGGTCAGAAATCGCGTTAGGGTCTGTGCATAAAGCTCAGGTTTCTCAGCGCAGGGAAGATGGCCAGCCCCTCTTATAAGTTCAAAATCAGATCCTGGGATCAAATCGCCCAACTCGCGCACCATATCGGGAGGTGTTGCATTGTCTTCACTGCCTGCGATGGCCAGGGTTGGCAGCCGCAACCCACTGGTGGGCGAGAAAAAATCTGTGCCTTTGATGGCGTAACAACAGCCCATATAGCCCTCCAGCGGTGTCGCCAGCAGCATCTTGCGCCAGCGGTCCTCGGACGTGCTGTGGCGAAAGGAGCGGCCAAACCAACGGTCCAAGATCGTCTCAACCATCGGCTCCAAGCCAGAGGAGCGCAGTTGATCGATCCGGGTTTGCCACATCTCAGCGGTGCCAATCTTGGCCCCAGTATTTGAGAGCACAAGCGCGCGCACCAGATCGAGCCGCTTGGTGGCCAGGCCTTGCGCGATCATCCCGCCAATGGAGAGCCCTACAAACACAACATCGCGCAGGCCGAGATGGTCCATCAGAGACTCAAAATCACCAATGAGCATGCCCATGGCGTAAGGTGCGGGCGGAATGTCAGATTTGCCGTGCCCGCGCTTGTCCATGCGCAAGATGCGAAACCCATCTGGCAAATGCGAGATGACATCGTCCCAAAGGGTCAGGTCGGTTCCCAAAGAATTTGCAAAAACGAGGCTTGGGCCAGTTTCTGGCCCGTCAACCCGGTAGTGCAAGCGCTGGCCCTGGTACTCAAAAAACAACTCGGTCAAAAGGGGAGCCCAACGTAGTTTTCAGCAAAACTGGCTTGCGCGTGAGCCGAGCTTGCCAAAAGCGCGATTTCGCTTTCTTGCAGCTTTTGATCAAACTCCGACTGATCGGGGAAGTGGTGCATGGTTGTGGTGAACCACCAAGAGAACCGGATCGCCTTCCAAACGCGCGCGAGCGCGGTTGCAGAATAGGTGTCGAGACCATAGGTCTCGTCATTTTGGTAAAACGCGATCAGGGCTTTTGATAGGTAGTGCACGTCCGAGACCGCGAGGTTTAAGCCTTTGGCCCCTGTGGGTGGCACGATATGCGCCGCGTCGCCCACCAAGAAAAGCCGCCCCCAGCGCATGGGCTCTGCCACAAAGGATCTGAGCGGCGCGATGGATTTCTCAATCGACGGTCCTGTGACCAGCGTCTCTGCGGCATCCTCAGGGAGCCGCCGTTTGAGCTCCTCCCAAAACCGTTCATCGCTCCAAGCCTCAAGGGGGTCGTTCACGGGCGCTTGCACATAATAGCGCGAGAGCTGCGCGTTGCGCATGCTGGCTAGCGCAAAACCACGGGGATGGTTGGCGTAGATCAACTCATGGCTCACGGGCGGCGTTTCAGACAGAACGCCAAGCCATCCAAAGGGATAGACCCTCTCGTACTCTTGCAACACATCGCTCGGAATGCTCTTGCGGCTGACGCCATGATAGCCGTCACAGCCAATCACGTAATCGCAGCGCAACGACTTGGGGCTGCCTGCATGGGTATAAGACACCTCCGGGCTGTCCGTCTCAGCGCCGGTAATCTCCACGTTGCTCACATCATGCAGAACCACGCCACCCATTGCGTCGCGCGCTTCATAGAGGTCTCGCGTTACTTCTGTTTGACCGTAAACGGTTACTTTGCGTCCGATGCTGGCGTCAAAATCGATCCGAAAGCTGCGGTTTCGCGCAGAAATCAAAGTGCCAGTGTGCGTAAAACCTTCCGCGTGCAAGCGGTTGGCGACCCCGGCCTGCTCCAGCATTTGCACTGTGCCGTCTTCCAAAACGCCTGCGCGAATGCGCCCGAGCACATGATCGCGCGACGCGCGTTCAAGATTGATCACGTCCACACCCGCTTGGTGCAGAAGCTGCGCCAACAAAAGCCCCGAAGGGCCTGCGCCAATGATACAGACCTGGTGACGTGCCATGCTCTCTCCCTGAGCGCAGAAGGCGCAATTTCCACTTGTGTTGTCAATGGCTTTGGCGCACCAAATCACCTGCACGAAGGGGAGGCTCACATGGCTGGACAAACCAATCTGGATGATCTTTTAGCGGGCATGACGCCGCGTTTGGCCCCTGAGGTTTTTGTTTTTGCAACTCTGTCTAAGGCCAGCCCAGATGCGGCCAGCATCCCGGCAAAAATGCGCTTTTGGGAGGCCGAAGGCGAAACGCTGATCTTAGAGCGCACCCAAGCAGAAGCCCATGGGTTGGCGTTTGAGTTCCCTTGCCGGTGCATCACACTTGAGATCCATTCCGCTTTAGACGCCGTCGGCTTTTTGGCGCGCATCACAACACATTTGGCCAAGCTCGGCATGGGCGTGAACCCCGTCTCGGCCTTTTATCACGACCATCTTTTTGTGCCTGAAGATCGCGCCGAAGAGGCTTTGGCCGCGCTGCAAGACCTGGCGCGCGCAGCGCAAACGTCAGAGCCGGACTAAAGCCCTAGCGCAGCCGCATATGGGCGATGATCTGCCCGTGATCTGACGCAAGCTTATTGTAAGGCGCTTCGGGGTGAGAGCCATCCGTGAGATGGTCATTGAGCACCGAAAAATAGTCCATCTCGCCAATCGCATCGGGTGTTTCGGCCAAGAAATGACGGCTGAGATAAATCTGGTCGATGCTTTCAAACACACCGCCAAAGGCCGCCGTATAGACCATGTCGCGCAGGCTCTTTTTGACAAAGAGCTTTTCTGCCGAATGCAACCGCACCGCCTCAATCTGCTCACGAATGGCGAGGTTTTCAGCATCTGAATAGCGGTCGCCTTTGTGCTTGGCGTCGTGCCGCCGCATCCAGGCATAGTTCTTGAACGGGCGCTCTCCGGAGATGATCTCGGAACTGACCGCATGTTCGCCATCGTTGAAATCGCCCAGCACCATCACAGGCCGACCCATGGCCAGCTCGTCAACAATCGCTTTGCGCAGCACCCAGGCTTCTGCCATCCGCCGCAGCGCCGCTCGTAGGGCCCCCATCGCGCGGCCTGCCGGGTCGTAATTTGTCAGATCCACCTCGGGGCTCTGGCTGCCACCCGGGCCGGGTGGAAACTCCCCCAATTTAGACTTCAAATGGCAGTTAAAGATCGTGATCTCATGGCCGCCCACCGGCACGCGCGCCTTTAAAACGGGCCGCGACAGCCGTGTGAGACGGTAGTGACCAGCCTCTTCGCCGGTGAGGTCCCGAAAGGGGATCTCAATGGGCTCGCCCAACTCTTGGATCACTTGCGGTGGCTCTACAAAGCCAAAGCGTGACAGAACAGCGAGCCCAGGGCGGCGCTGGCCCGGCGCGCCGTCAGAGACATTGCGCGCAAAAGACAGCTTGGCCTCTGTGTAGGGCGCATAAGCGAGCTTTTTGAAAATCGCTTTGCGATGATAGCGCTTGGAGGCATCCGGCACCGTGGCTTCATTTGCGGCCACACCGCGCACATCCGCTTCTGCAATCACAGCGCGCAGCGTGTCTTCGTCAAAGATCTCTTGAAAACAGATAATGTCGGCATCCATCGTCAAAATCTGATCGGCCAGCCAATCGGCTTTCCAAGCATATTCCTCCGGCGTGTATTGCTCGTATTTGTAATACTCGTCATTAGCGCCAATGAGATTTTTAACGTTGAAACTCGCGATGCTGAACTGGGTCATGAAAGCTCCAAGGCTTTTGAAAAGAGGTCAGGGTCTACGTTGCCGCCTGAGGCTGTAACGATCACGGTGTCTTGGGTGAATTGGTCTTTATGCTTGAGGGCCGTGGCCAGCGCCACTGCGCCTCCCGGCTCCACCACCAGCTTGAGATGCTTGAAATACAGCGCCATGGCGCTCAAGGCGTCTTTGTCTGTCACAACATGGGCTTTAGCTTCATGAGCTTGCAAGATTGGAAAGGTCAGTGTGCCCGGGGCAGGACTTAAGATAGCGTCGCATATACTGGGTGTGGAGATGTCCACGCTTTGAGGTTGACCTGCTTTAAGAGACAGCCCCCAATCGTCGTAATGCTCAGGTTCAGCCAAATGCACGCGCATCGAGGGGGCTTTCGCCTCGAGCGCCAAAGCAATCCCGGAGGCCAATCCGCCGCCCCCAGCGCATACCACAACATCCGCTGTTTCAATTCCAAGCTCGGCGGCTTGCTCAGCAATCTCAAGCCCACATGTGCCCTGACCCGCAATGGTCTCTGGATGGTCGTAGGGGGGGATAAGGCTAAAGCCTTGCGCTTGGGTCAGCTCTTGGGCAATCACGATCCGATCTTCTGTGGCGCGATCATAAAACACAATGTCTGCCCCCCACGAACGCGTCCCGTCGATCTTGGACTGCGGCGCATCTTTTGGCATCACGATGGTCGCTGGCGCCCCCAAAAACTGCGCGGCCCGCGCCACGCCTTGCGCGTGGTTGCCCGACGACATGGCACAGACCCCACGCTTTCGTGCCTCAGGTGAGAGCGCAGACACGCTCGCCCAGCCGCCACGGGCTTTAAAGCTGCCTGTGTGTTGCAAGCACTCTGCTTTCACCATCACCCTGCGCCCGGCAAGCGCATTGATCGCAGGGCTTTCCAAAAGCGGTGTTCTTCGGATGTGGCCTGAGGCCCGTTCGGCCGCTGCTTGGATCTGCTCGATGTTCATAAGCGATCCATCCAGCGCTTTAGAGCCGCGAGCGCTTCGGGTTCGTCTAGAAAAGGCACATGGCCGCGATCTGCAACCGTGGCTGCGATCATGTCGGGTCTTAGGCTGTACATTTTTTCCAATGTTTCTGCGCTGAGCAGATCGGAATTTGCGCCGCGAATACAGCCTAAAGGCAGGTCATCCAGCGCAGCGAAAAGCTGCCAGGGGTCAAAATCAGGTGCAACTGAGGCAGCCAAAACCGCGTCGCGGAGTTTGGGGTCATAGTTGATCTGGAGGCCGTCCGGTGTCTCGGTGTAATGCTTGTCGACCTCCGCTGCCCAGCGGCTTTCCGGCACGTTTTCAAAACCCTTAAGCAAAGAGGCACGCATTGCAACCGCCTCAGCTTTGGTTTTGGCTGCTGGGTTGCGGCCCAAATACCCTTTGATGATCTCTAGCCCTGCCGGGTCTATCACTGGGCCTATGTCATTGAGCATCACGCCGATCAGCCGCGCTTTGGCAGTGGCGGCCAAGATCATGGCGATCAAGCCGCCGCGCGAGGTGCCTAAGATCGCAACCTGCTCTAGCCCTAAGTGATCCATAAGCTCAAGCGCGTCTTGGGATTCGCGCACTAGCGTATAGGTGCTGGGATCCGCCCAATCAGATTGTCCGCGCCCCCGGTAATCCAAGCAGATAAGCCGCGCTTCGCTCAGATGCGGCGCCACATAGTCAAAATCTGTGCTGTTTCGGGTCAGCCCGGCGAGGCATAGGATTGGGTGACCATCTCCAGTGTCCGTGTAATAGAGCCTACAGTCATCTGAAGTTTGCAGATAGGGCATCAGATCAACTCTGGGATCGTTGTGAGATCGCTCATTTCAAACTGTGGCCCAGCATAAAGCCTATCACGCGGCTCGCCTGCCCGGTTCACCCAAACCGTTTGAAACCCATAATGCGCGGCACCTGCCGCATCCCACCCGTTAGAAGATACGAACAGGACCTCTTCGCGCGCGCAGCCCAAGGCCGCACCCACCATATCGTAGACCTGGCGCGCAGGTTTAAAGATCCCAACATCGTCAACACTCAAAACCACATCAAGCGTGTCAGAAAGCCCAGCCGAGGAGACGGCCGCCGTCAGCATGTCTTTGCTCCCGTTGGATAAGATTCCCGTTTTTTGGCCTTGTGACTTTAGGGTTTTCAGCATGTCGCTCACTTCAGGGTAGGCCTCAAGCTGCCAGTATAAATCGAGCAAAGCCGTGCGGGTTTCAGGGGCATCGAGGCCATTGGCCTCCATCGCCCAATCCAACCCGTTTTGGGTAACGGTCCAGAAATCTGTGTGCTGGTCTGCCACCGCGCGTAGCCAGGTGTATTGAAGCTGTTTTTGACGCCAGTCTGCGGCAAGCTTTTGCCAACAGGTTGTGAGCTTAGGATCGGCTCCCGTTTCTGCCAAAGCGCGGGCTGCCGCGCCAACGTCAAACAAGGTCCCGTAGGCATCGAAAATGACTGTGGTGATCGGCATCGCAAATTCCTCTTGCCCAAGTAGTGGCAGGCCTCAATTCCCTGTGCAAGCGGACTTGGCAATGCAAATCGCAGTCTTGGTTGGGTCAAGATTAGGAATTTTGGGCGCTGCTGTGGTGATTTAGGGAAAGTGGAAAGCCGTATTTAAGACGGAAACACCAATCGATCTTGATACCCTTAAAAAGGGCGCAAGCGCTTGACAGCCATGGCCAAAAGCAATCGCCTTATAGGCCCTTCTAAGATTTTAACCTTAACGCCGATTAACCTTAACGCCGATTAACCTTAACGCCGATTAACCTTAACGCCGATTAACCTTAACGCCGATTAACC
>JBCDCE010000051.1:0-29177 GCA_039182515.1 Pseudomonadota bacterium
GTAACCGGCGCGCCAGAACCGCGTTTGTTTGAGGATTTTCAAGGGATTGACGCCACAAGCTCACCCATGCGCTACAGAGCCAGTTTAACCACGTCTCAGTCTTTGGCGCAGATGACGGAAAGCTATGTATTGAGCGACAACCCTGAACCCCGTGAAGCGCCGGGCTGGTTTGACTGCTTTGACGCAGGCCAAATTGGCGCGGACCTTGAAATAGGCGACGCGCTTGCCTTTCTCAGCGTTGAGAACGTGATTTATGGGATCGACCGCGTGATCGCGGTGTACCCCGATGGCCGAGGTTATGCTTGGCACGAAATTAATGCCTGCGGTGAGGTGGTTTTCGATGGAAACCCCGTGCCCGAAGGCTGCCCCGAACCCCCAAGTGAGGCGAACTGATGCCGGATCTTTTAATCGAACTCTTCTCCGAAGAAATTCCCGCGCGCATGCAAGCCAAAGCGGCGGAGGATCTCAAAAAGCGGGTCACGGACGGGCTTGTAGCAGCGGGGCTCACCTATGAAGGGGCGGCAGCTTTTGCAACGCCGCGCCGCTTGGCGCTGGCTGTTGGCGGGCTCACAGATGGCTCAAAAGCCACCCGCGAAGAGCGCAAAGGCCCCAAAGTCGGCGCGCCCGATCAAGCCATTGAGGGCTTTTTGCGCGGTGTTGGGCTGAGCCGGGACGATCTGGAAGTGCGCACCGTTGGCAAGGCAGAGGTCTACTTTGCTCTTATCGAAAAGCCGGGCCGCGCGGCGGGTGATATCGTGGGCGAGGTGCTGCTCGATACGATCCAAAATTTCCCTTGGCCGAAATCCATGCGCTGGGGCTCTGGTGCTCTGAGGTGGGTGCGGCCCTTGCGCAATGTCTTGTGCATTCTGATACGCGAAG
The DNA here is from genome assembly GCA_039182515.1 of Pseudomonadota bacterium. GTDB lineage: Bacteria > Pseudomonadota > Alphaproteobacteria > Rhodobacterales > Rhodobacteraceae > JBCDCE01. The sequence goes on from JBCDCE010000051.1 coordinate 880, forward strand.
ACAGGGTTGAGACCGTGCCCGTGGATCTGCCTGGGTTTGAAGCCAATGCGCACACTTTCGGGCATCGCTTCATGGCACCTGATGCGATTTCTGTAAGCTCTTTCGAGGATTACAGCGCAAAGCTCAAAAAAGCTTTCGTCTATCTCAGCGCAGATGAGCGCGCCGAAATGATCTGGCAGGAGGCGACCAATAGGGCTTTTGCCCAAGGTTTTGAGGTCATGGAAGACCCAGGCCTTTTGCGCGAAGTGGCGGGGCTCGTGGAGTGGCCCGTGGTCTTGATGGGCGCGATTGACGAGGCGTTTTTGGAGCTTCCTGCTGAAGTGCTGCAGACCTCGATGAAAGAGCACCAAAAGTTCTTCTCTGTGCGCAACGCCAAGTCCGGCCGCATCGAGAAATTTGTGACCGTGGCGAATATCGAGACCGCTGACAATGGCGCCACGATCCTTGCAGGCAACCAAAAGGTGCTCTCTGCACGCTTGGCCGATGCGAAGTTCTTTTGGGAAAACGATCTGCGCGTGGCCAAAGCGGGTATGGGCGATTGGCTCTCCGCTTTGGAGAACGTCACCTTTCAAAGCCAGTTGGGCAGTCAGGCTGAACGGATCAAACGCATTGCGGATCTGGCCGAAGAATTTGCTTCCATCACAGGTGCTGATCCCTCAGAGGCGCGCAAGGCCGCTGAGGTGGCCAAGGCCGATCTTAGCTCAGAGATGGTCTATGAATTCCCAGAACTTCAAGGGCTTATGGGGCGCTATTACAGCGCCGAGGCGGGGCTCTCAGAGGCCGTGGCTGCCGCTTGTGAGGAGCACTACGCGCCGCTTGGACCCTCAGATGACGTGCCGAGCGCGCCGGTTTCCGTGGCCGTTGCCCTCGCTGATAAGCTCGATCTGCTCGCAGGTTTTTGGGCGATTGATGAAAAGCCAACAGGCTCGAAAGACCCCTTCGCGCTGCGCCGTGCAGCTTTGGGTGTGATCCGGTTGGTGCTTGAAAACGATCTTACGCTGTCGTTGCTGCCTGCTTTCTCCAAGGCGGATGACCGGTGCGATGCCGAAGATTTGCTGCGGTTTTTCCACGACCGCTTGAAGGTCTATCTCAAAGACCGCGGTCTCAGCCACGACGTGATTGATGCGTGCTTGGCCATGCCCGGCAATGATGATCTGAACCTGCTTGTGAAACGCGCGGAGGCGTTGAAAACGGTTTTGGTCACGGAAGATGGCGAAAACCTCGTGCAGGGCTTTAAGCGTGCCAACAACATTCTCACCCAAGCTGAAGAGGCTGACGGGGTGGAGTATAGCTTTGGCGCGGACGTAAAATTTGCGGAAGACCCCAGCGAGAAGGCGCTTTTTGCAGCACTCGACAAGGCGGAAAAGAGCATCACGCCTGCTTTGGAGGCGCTCGATTTTGGCAAAGCCATGGGGGAGATGGCCACGCTCAGAGCGCCCATTGACGCGTTCTTTGAAGCCGTGCAGATCAATTCGGACAACGCCATTATTCGGCGTAATAGGCTCAATATGCTCAGCCGGATCCGCAAGATTTGCGGCCAGGTGGCGGATTTGACCCGGATCGAAGGCGCCTAAGGCACCGCTGCTTTCCGCAACGTCGCTCGTCGCGCGCGTGCAACGGGGCTGAATTAGGGTAAGCCAGTGATTGCCATCTGGTTTCAAATCTCTATTCTGCCGCCAGCGCCGGGAGATGCTGCGATGCAGAAAAATGTAAATATCCCACCTGAAATCAAAGACTTCACGGTCATTACGGACGTGGCGCCCATCACTGTGCCAGCGCACGGCGGACGCGCGAAGTGTCTACAAAGGTTAACACGGCTCAAAATGCCCGTGCCGCGCACCGTGGCTTTGTCGTTTGAAACAGTGCGCGCGATTGCTGACGGCGATATGCCCGATTTGGCTGCCCTTCTGGCCGAGTTTGATGCAGCACCACTGCTCACCGTGCGGCCTTCGAGCGAAGATCCCGACTGGGGCGGGCCGGGGGCTATTCTCAACATTGGCATGAACGCCGCACAAGCTGAGGCTTTGGCAAGCGACATCGGCCAGGATGCAGCCCAGCTTTTGTATCTGCGCTTTGTTCAAAGTTTCGCGGTGCATGTGGCGCGGCTTGATCCGGATGCCTTTGACACCACCATCGCCGACAATGATGGCACTGAACACATTGAAAAGGCTTTGAACACGGCGCTCGAGGCCTATCAGTTTGAGACAGACAGCCCATTTCCCCAAGATCCTGCGGAACAGCTGCATGCCGTTTTGCGCTCCATGGCCCGGGCTTGGCAGGGCACCACCGCGCGGCTCTTACGCGAAGCCAAAGGTGCGCCGGCTGATGCGGGCCTTGGGCTTATTGTGCAACAAATGGCTCTGGGGCTGGGGCATGGCGAAAGCGGATCTGGCGTGATCCAATCCGTGCACGAAGGCTCAGGCGAACGGATGATCAAAGGCCGCTATCTGGGCCAAAGCCAGGGGCGAGATGCGCTCAAACACCGCGATCAAGCGCTCTACTTGCAAAAGGATGCGCGTGGGCCATCGCTCGAAGAGCGCTGCCCGGAGATTTTGGAAGCCCTGCAAGGTTATGCAGATTTGTCGCGCAGAAAGCTGCGCGAAGAAATGCAGCTTGAATTTGTGGTGCAAAACGGGTCGCTTTTCATTTTGGACGGCGTGCGCTTGGCGCGCTCGAGCTTGGCCAGTGTGCGCATTGCGGTGGAACTGGCCGAAGACGGCATCATCCCAAAAGAAGAAGCGGTTTTGCGCATTCCGCCGCAGATGGTGTCGGAGCTTTTGCACCGCCAAATCCATCCATTGGCCAAACGCGATCTCTTTGGGCGCGGCCTCGCGGCGTCTCCTGGGGCGGCAACCGGCAAGATCACTTTTTCGGCGGCCAGAGCGCAAACCATGGCCTCGAAAGGGGAGGCTTGTGTGCTTGTGCGCCGCGAAACAACGCCCGAGGACATTCGCGGCATGCATGCCGCCCAGGCCGTTTTGACCCAGCAGGGTGGGCTTTCAAGCCATGCGGCTGTGATTGGGCGGGGTCTTGGTGTGCCCTGCATTGTTGGCGCCTCTCATATGGAAGTGAACTCGCGCAAACGGACCCTCACGGCCGCAGATGGCCGGGTGCTCCACGAAGGGGATGAAATCACTTTGGACGGTGGGGCTGGTGAGGTCTTTGTGGGGGCCGTGAAGCTGCGCGAAGCGGCCATTGGTGGCGCTTATCAAACTCTTTTGGAATGGGCCGGTACCTTCAAAGACCTCAAAGTGCGGGCCAATGCCGACACGCCCATGGACGCGCAAACCGCGCGGCGATTTGGGGCGGATGGTATCGGGCTTTGCCGCACCGAACACATGTTTTTTGAAGGCGACCGCTTAACAGTGATGCGCGAGATGATCTTTGCGGACACGCCCGAGGATCGCCAATCCGCTTTGGCCCAGCTCTTGCCGATGCAGCGCGACGATTTTGAAAAGATTTTTGAGATCATGGATGGCATGCCGGTGAGCATTCGCCTGCTTGATCCGCCTCTGCATGAGTTTTTGCCGACTGAGCGCGAAGGTTTGCGCGATCTTGCGGAAGCTTTGGATAAGCCATTGTCGGATGTAGAACAGCGGGTGGATGCGCTCTCAGAGTTCAATCCGATGCTGGGCATGCGCGGGGTGCGTTTGGGGATCACGGTTCCTGAGATTTACGACATGCAGGCGCGTGCGGTTTTTGAAGCCATTGTCGCTTTGGCGGGGCGCGGCCACCCTGTTGTGCCCGAGATCATGATCCCGCTTGTGAGTGCGAAACGCGAAGTGGAGATTGTCAAAACCCGTATCGATGCGATCGCGGCAGAGATTTCTGTACGCTCTGGTGTGCCGATATCTTATAAGCTTGGCGTGATGGTGGAGACGCCTCGGGCTGTGTTGCGGGCAGGGGATATTTCGCAAAATGCGGAGTTCTTGAGCTTTGGTACAAACGATCTGACGCAGATGACCTACGGGCTGTCGCGCGATGATGCGGGGCGGTTCATGAGCTCTTATGTGCAAGCCAATGTTTTCAAGGAAGATCCGTTCCAATACTTGGATGAAGATGCCATCGGCGAACTTTTGCAAATTGGCGCTGACCGCAGTCGCGCGCATAGACCCGATGTGGTTTTGTCACTATGCGGAGAACACGGCGGCAACCCACAGTCGATCGCCTTTTGCAGGGCCTTGGGCTTTGATTATGTGAGCTGTTCCCCGTTTCGCGTTCCGGTTGCAAGACTGGCCGCTGCGCAACTGGCTCTCAAGTCGAAACTATCTTAACGGCCGTGCGAATCAAAGGTTAATGTCTTCAGCTCTCACGCCTGAGATTCCGTGAAGAAAAGATCAAAATCATCGAAATTTCGACAAATTGGTGACAACTTTGCGCCAAACGAGCGCCCAGTTTCCCCTGAGTCTGGACGCAGTGCCGAAGAAAAGGTACTTCCCTCGGGCCTTTATTGCCGGAGTGCTGCCACATTCCGCTCTCCAAAAGGCAAGTAGTGAGGTGTTAAGAAATGTCCTGGGGTTTGTTAAAACGCGCGCTGGCTGTTGCCTGCTTTACTCAACTTACGGTTGGGTTGGTCCATGCGGAAGATCTGGATCCTCGTGTCCAAACGGAAGTTTTGGCGCTGTTATCCCAAGATACAAAGAACCTGGCTGCGGTGCGTACGGACGTGATCGCAACCCTGCCCACAGCCCCCAGTGAATCGCTTAAACCGCGCTTGCGCCCTGGAACCACACCCATGGTCAAGCTTTCGCGCGCTTGGCTGGCGTCTCAGCCTGTTGCCAAAGGGGGCAATGATTGGAAATGTTTGAGTGAAGCACTCTATTTTGAAGCGCGCGGCGAGAGCACCGAAGGTCAGTTTGCGGTTGCCGAAGTGATTATGAACCGTGTGAAAAGTTCCAACTACCCTGACAGCGTGTGTGCGGTGATCAATCAGGGGACGGGGCGTCTTTATGCCTGCCAATTCACCTACACCTGCGATGGACGCGAAGAAGTGATCCATGAGCGCCGGGCTTATGAGCAAGTGGGCAAGGTCGCGCGTTTGACACTCGACGGCAAAGTGCGCCCTGTCACGGATGGTGCCACGCATTACCACACCAAGGCAGTGAAGCCGCGCTGGTCGCGCGTTTACGCAAAGACGGCTGTGATCGGCTATCATATCTTCTACCGCCAGACATATCGTACAGCCAGCAAGTAAACTTGCCTTTCAACCGGTCCTGAAAGTGACCTTGGGGGTCGGGAATGCGCGTAAATATGGCGGGGATGCACTGGGTTTGCGCACCTTTAGTGCCTAAACACATCGCATGAGCCACGACATCCATCTCGCCTTCGCGCATCCGTCCGAGCGATCTGTTGCAACGTCCCAAGGGCAGCCCCTAGATCGCATTTCTGTGCGTGACCTTGTGGTTGAGGTCGAAATCGGGGCCTTTCAAGCGGAGCGGGGCACACGCCAGCGCATTCGCTTCAACATCGTTGTGGAAGTTGCCCCACATTCTGCGGCGGATGATGACGATGTGGATAAAATCCTCAGCTATGATCGGATCACGGAAGCTGTTGAGGCGGAACTGGGCGAAGCTCGGATCAATCTCCTTGAAACGCTTGCGGAGCGCGTGGCCGAACGCATTTTGCGCGAGCCTCAAGCGCAGCGCACCTTTGTCAGGATCGAAAAGCTGGATCGGGGGCCTTCTGTTTTAGGCGTTGAAATTGTGCGCGCTCGTGCGTCCGACAGCCCCGTTGAGGCCCAGGAGGACGCAAGCGACGGGCCTTTGGCGCGTGTTGTGCTGTTGCGTCGGGCTGCGATGGACTCAGAACACCTAAGCGCTTGGATTGATCAATTTGCGGCAAGTGAATTGCCGCTGATCCTCTGCGTGGATGCGCCAGATGAACCGGGGGATCCCGCAAGCCACGCGATGGTGCAGCGTCGGATCGATCTTTTGCGTTTGGAAGAGCAAGCTTGGCGTTTGGCGGATCGGGATGGCCGCTGTGTTGTCGTCGATAGCCTTACCGAGCTCGATTGGTCTTTGAAGAACGGTCAAATTGCGGTTTGGGCACCCTCGAAGGTGGTGCTGAATGCCGTGGATGGGCCTCAAGGCAGTGACCCAGAAGAGCTGATGCGGTGGTTCTCAGAGCATATGAACGCGGGCGATGTTCAAATCATCGGCGACCGCCCAGGTGATTTGGCCTTCGACAAGCGTGCGTTGCCGGCTCTGGGATAACCCGTTAGGGCTGGCAAAAAAGGCCTGACGACATGACCCAGTATTTTCGCCCTTTGATCCAACATGGTCCATGCCCCATCGAGGGTGTTCCGCTTTGTGATGGACCGCTTTGGTTCCAAAAATGCGAAGTTTTGGAGCGCGTCGATACACAAGCCCGGTTTTGCGCAGCGCGCGAGGTTGATCCTGGTGTTTTAGCGCGCCTCACTGCCAAGCGCGCCGCCATTTCTGGATTAAGCTGGGATCAGCCTCGACTGATGGGTATTTTGAACGTCACGCCAGATAGTTTTTCCGATGGCGGACTTTTTGAAGCGCCAGAGGCTGCACTGGCCCAAGCGCAGGCCATGGCGGAGGCGGGCGCGGATATCCTCGACATCGGGGGCGAGAGTACCCGGCCTGGGGCGAGTTATGTTGAGATTGAGGATGAGATCGCGCGCACAGCTCCTGTGATCGAAGCGCTGGCGCAGCCTGGCCAAGTGCCAATCTCCATCGATACGCGCAAAGCGGATGTGGCGCGGGCTGCCCTTGAGGCAGGTGCGGCTTGGATCAATGATGTCTCCGCCCTGCAGTTTGATCCGAAAATGGGGGCCTTAGCCGTACAGAGTAGCGTGCCGGTGTGCTTGATGCATGCCCAAGGCGCGCCTGAGACCATGCAAAACGATCCGCAATACGCGGACGTTTTATTGGATGTTTACGACGCTTTGGAAGGCTATGTGGCGCAAGCCGAAGCTTTGGGGATCGATCGCGCGCAGATCATTGTGGATCCAGGCATCGGCTTTGGCAAAACGCTCGAGCACAACTTGGCGCTCTTGCGTGGCCTGAGCCTCTTTCATGGCTTGGGCGCGCTGGTGCTGTTGGGCGCCTCTCGCAAGCGCTTTATCGGCACGATTGGCCAAGCGGATGTTGCAGCTAAGAGGATGCCCGGATCAGTCGCGGTGGCGCTTGCAGGGGCAGCACAAGGGGTTCAGCTTTTCCGGGTTCATGATATAGCTGAGACAAAACAAGCTCTGCGTCTGTGGGAGGCTTTGCACCTCGCAGGCTAAGGCCAGATAAAAAACGAGGGCAAGATGAGTTCAGGATTGTTTGGCACGGACGGCGTGCGCGGCAAGGCCAATGCCTATCCAATGACCGCTGAGATGGCGATGCGTTTGGGGGCAGCAGCCGGGCGCTATTTTCGAAAAGATCAAGAACGCCACCGGGTTGTTATAGGAAAAGACACGCGGCTCTCGGGCTATATGTTCGAAAATGCTCTTACGGCTGGGTTCACCTCTACGGGCATGGATGTGTTTTTGCTGGGGCCTGTGCCCACGCCTGCTGTGGGGATGCTCACCACCTCTATGCGCGCCGATGTTGGCGTGATGATTTCGGCCAGCCACAATCCGCACCATGACAATGGGATCAAGTTTTTTGGCCCCGATGGGTTTAAGCTTTCGGATGAGGCGGAGACCGCCATTGAAGCGCTGGCGCTTGGAGGTGTTGAGCCCTGTTCATCTGAGAACATTGGTCGTGCCAAGCGGATCGACGACGGGCGCTTTCGCTACATCGAACGGATCAAGTCGACGCTGCCGCAAGGGGTCACGCTGTCTGGGCTCAAAGTGGTGATCGATTGTGCCAATGGTGCCGCGCACCGGGCAGCCCCTGAGGCGCTTTGGGAGCTTGGGGCGGAGGTGATCCCGATGGGGGTCACACCCAATGGCAACAACATCAACGAAGGGTGCGGCTCTACATCGCCTGAAGCCGCTGCGAACCTCGTGCGTGAGAGTGGAGCGCATGTGGGCATTTGCCTCGATGGAGACGCGGACCGCGTGATGATCCTCGATGAAACCGGCGTTGTGGCGGACGGAGATCAGCTGATGGCTCTGATGGCGGCGCGTTGGGCCGCAGATGACAGGCTCGTCGGCGGCACGTTGGTGGCCACCGTGATGTCGAACCTAGGGCTCGAGCGCTTCTTGAGCGCCAAAGGGCTGAACCTGCATCGCACCAAGGTCGGCGACCGATACGTGGTGGAGGCGATGCGCAACGGGGGCTGGAACCTCGGCGGGGAGCAATCAGGCCATATCGTGATGACGGATTATGCCACAACGGGCGATGGCCTCTTGGCCGGGCTGCAGTTTTTGGCGGAGATGAAGCGCACGGGCCAGCCCGCGAGCGCTTTGACCAAGAGCTTTGAGACTGTGCCGCAATTATTGAAAAACGTGCGCTATGGGGCAGGGGCCGACCCGCTCGGCGCTGCGTCGGTTCAGGCTGCGATTGCACAGGCAGAGGCGTCGCTTGCAGGTAAAGGCCGTCTCTTGATCCGCAAATCTGGCACCGAACCTTTGGTCCGCGTGATGGCGGAATGCGAGGACGATGGGCTTTTGACGCAAGTGGTGGACGGCATCGTGGCCGAAGTGGAAGCGGCGGCCTAGAGAACCGTTCCAAAAACCTGAAAAACCGCTTCCAGGAGGCGAAGCCGACCAGCCCCCGACCGCCCCCATGGGCGGGGGCTTTCAGCCCGACGCCCGCGGTCGGCTGCTGGTCTTTGGTCTTCGAAAGTACGTTTCAGCTTATATGGACGGTGCTTTAGCGCTTTGGAAACAGCAGGTCTTGCAGCGCACGCGATTGCGCGATGGCAATGCCTGTCAGGATGAGGGCCAGGCCTGCAAAAAGCTGCGGTGGGAGCGCTTCGTCCAAAAGAACAATCCCGAAGATCACCGCCCAGACCGGCACTTGGAAGTTGGTGAGGCTCATGAAAACAGATCCCGCCGTGGTGATCACACTGAGCCGGATCACAGCCGCAAGCCCGGTGGGCATGAGCGCCAAGTAGAGCAAAGCGAGCGTGGCGCGGCTCATGTCGAAATGCGGTAGGCCCTCTTTGATCAGTGCCAAGGGCACAAGCATCATGGCGCCCGCCACGAGTGTTCCAGCTGCAAAAGAAATGGGTGGCATTTTGGGCGCGCGGCGCGTGATGATCGAGCCTACGGCATAACAGCCCACAGCCCCAAAACAGGCCAATTGGCCAAAAGCGGTTGGGCGGTCGAGATTGAAGTTCCAAGCGTTGGGCCCGATTAAGACCAAGAGCCCCGCAAATCCCATGAGCACGCCAATGATCCGGCGCGGGCCGATGCCTTCGTCGGGTGCAAAGACGTAGACCAGCGGTAAAATCAGCACGGGCAGCGCGCCCATGGCCACGCCTGCAAAGGCGGATGGCACAAATTGCAGGCCCCAAGTCAGAAAGAGAAACGGGGCTGCAACCGTGAGGATGCCCAGCCCAAAGGCGTATCTGAGGCCTGAAACACCCGCTTGCGTCCAGATTTTGGAAACGGGTTGGCCCACCATGCGGCCCAGACCCACTAAAACAATTGCGCCTAAAAGCACACGGTATGTGGCCACGGAAAGCGGCGAATACCCTTCGAGTGCCAGGGACATCGACATAAAAGCCGAGCCCCAGACCACGCCTAAGATGCTGATGAGCACCCAATTGAGAAGGCCTGGATTTTGAGGGCTGGCGGGCATGGAGGCTCGTTTCGGCTGTATTGGGTTTTAGCGGTGGACTAGAGGCTGTGACGCAGGCCGGGTCAAGCACTTGTCCATAAAAAAGGCCCACCGAAAAGGCGGGCCTTTTTCTGCGCTATGAGAGGCGCTTAGTTCTTTTCTTGGTCCACAAGCTTGCCTGCGGAGATCCATGGCATCATGCCACGCAGTTTCGCACCTGTTTCTTCGATCATATGCTCGTCGTTGATGCGACGTGTGCCTTTGAAGAAAGGCTGACCCACTTGGTTTTCGGCCATGAAGTCGCGCACAAACTTACCAGTTTGGATGTCTGTGAGGATGGCTTTCATGCGGGCCTTGGTTTCGTCGTAAGGCAGCACGCGGGGGCCGGAGACATATTCACCGTACTCAGCCGTGTTCGAGATCGAGTAATTCATGTTGGCAATGCCGCCTTCGTAGATCAGGTCCACGATGAGTTTCACTTCGTGCAAGCACTCAAAGTAGGCCATTTCTGGCGCGTAGCCCGCTTCCACGAGGGTCTCGAAGCCCATGCGGATGAGCTCAACCAGGCCACCGCAAAGCACGGCCTGTTCACCAAAGAGGTCTGTTTCGCATTCTTCGCGGAAGTTCGTCTCGATGATGCCGGAGCGGCCGCCACCGATGGCGGAGCAGTAGGAGAGGCCAATTTCAAGCGCTTTGCCGGAGGCGTCGTTGTCTACAGCGACAAGGCAAGGCACACCGCCGCCTTTGACGTACTCGCCGCGCACGGTGTGACCTGGGCCTTTGGGCGCCATCATAATCACGTCGACGCCTGGTTTTGGCTCGATGAGGCCGAAGTGAACGTTCAGGCCGTGGGCAAAGGCGATGGCAGCGCCCTCACGGATGTTGTCGTGCACGTATTTTTTGTAAGTTTCGGCCTGCAGCTCGTCGGGCATGGTGAACATCATCACGTCGCACCAAGCAGCCGCTTCGGCGATGCCCATCACTTTGAGGCCTTCGCCTTCGGCTTTCTTGGCGGAAGGTGAGCCATCGCGCAGGGCAACGCAGAGATTTTTCGCACCTGAGTCCCGCAGGTTCAGCGCGTGAGCATGGCCTTGCGAGCCGTAGCCCAGGATGGCCACTTTCTTGTCTTTGATCAGGTTCACGTCGCAATCGCGGTCGTAATATACACGCATGGGATTCTCCTCCCTTGAAGAGTCTGGGTTAAGCTTAGCGCGCATCATAGGGAGAAATTCGCAGATGTCTGTTTGGAGAGCGGCTTAAATTCCCTAAATTTCCATTTTCTATGCGCCATTTTTAAATTAATGCGTAAATCTATGTTAGATGATGATGAGCGACGCCTCTTGCGGGCTTTGCAGAATGACCCAGATTTAGCAGTGGCAGACCTGGCAGATAGGCTGGGGCTGACAAAAGCCGTTGCGGCACGCCGTCTAGATCGCTTGCGCGAGGCTGGGATCTTGCACGGGCAAACGGCTGAGATCAATTGGGCGGCTTTGGGATATAGCGTTGAGGTCTCGCTGCGCGTCACGCTTGAGAAAAGTGCGGCCGGGGCCTTTGAGGCCTTTGTGGCGGCTGCACGCGAGATCCCGGAGGTCTTGGAGATCCAAACTTTCCTAGGCTCGGTGGACGTGCGGCTTGGCGTGATTGCGCGTGACATGGCGCATTACCAATCTATCTACCGCGATGCTGTTTTGGCGCTGCCGCATATCGCCGACATCGAAGCGCTTTTGCAAATATCGGAAGTTTATAAATCTCCCCGGGTGCCGTTATGACGGGGCTCAACCTTTCAGACCTGGACGTTCTCGATCGCGCGATCCTGCGCGAGATGCAGCGCGATGCGGGCCAAAGCACAAGCGCATTGGCGCGGCGCTATGATCTGAGTCAGCCCGCCATGTGGCGTCGTATTGAACGCCTGCGAAAGGCGGGGATCTTGGGCGCACGGCGCCTCCGGCTTGATTTGGAAAAGCTTGGGTTTGGGGTCACTGTGTTCCTAGGGGTCAAACTGGCCACCAAAGGCCGTGTGGATCTCGAAGACTTTGAGCGCGCGGTGAGCGCGATTCCTGAGGTGCAAGACGTGGTCCATGTGCTCGGGCCTTATGATTACCGATTGCGCGTTGTCGCGCGGGATTTGAGCGACTTTGAGCGCGTGTTGCGCCGCCGGTTGATGGCGATGCCAGGCGTTGGTTCGGTTGAGGCCAATGTGCTTTTGAGCGAAGAACGCCGGCCCGGACCTTTGGAATAGCCTGTGCGTGCCGTGCATAGGCGTGGAAAGTTTCGCATCCTCGCTACGACGTTGCGGATCGAAGCGATTGTATACCCAGATAGACTTTGCCTCCCACGATTGGCCTCGCTAGGTCAGAGTATAGATTTAGGAGGAAAGCCCCATGCCCGCACTTTTGGATACGATCGACCCCGACGGCCTTCTGGAATACTCCGTGGTCTTCACGGATCGGTCGCTCAACCATATGAGTGCAGCTTTTGGCGACGTGATGCGCGATCTCTCAAGCGGGCTCAAAGAGGTCTATAATGCTGATGCGGTCGCCATTGTTCCTGGTGGCGGCACCTATGCCATGGAAGCCGTTGCGCGCCAGTTTGGCCAAGACGCCCATGCGCTTGTGGTCCGCAACGGTTGGTTTTCCTACCGTTGGAGCCAGATTTTTGAGGCCGGGCTTTTCACACGTGACACCACGGTGATTAAAGCACGCATGCAGGGCAATGACACTCAATCGCCCTTCGCGCCGGCGCCAATTGAAGACGTGACAGCCAAGATCTTGGAAACGCGTCCCCAAGTGGTCTTTGCCCCGCATGTTGAGACCTCCGCCGGCGTTATTTTGCCCGACAGCTACATCACGGCGCTTGCCGCGGCCGCTCACGAAGTAGGGGCATTGATGGTGCTGGATTGCATCGCCTCGGGATGTGCTTGGGTCGATATGAAAGCCACGGGCGTGGATGTGCTGATCTCTGCGCCGCAAAAAGGTTGGTCGTCTACGCCCTCTGCTGGGCTCGTTATGATGTCGGAGCGCGCTGTAACGGCCATGGCCGATACGCAGTCTTCGAGCTTCGCGATTGATCTCAAGAAATGGCACGCCATCATGGCAACCTATGAAGGCGGGGGCCATGCCTACCATGCAACCATGCCCACGGACGGGCTGCGGGCATTCCGCGAAACCATGCTTGAGACCCGTGCTTACGGATTTGACAAACTCAAAGACGCACAATGGGAGCTGGGCGACGCGGTGCGCAAGATGCTTGCAGATCGTGGGATCAGATCCGTTGCGGCCGAGGGCTTCGGGGCGCCTGGCGTGGTTGTGAGTTATACGGACGATGCTTTGATGCAAAACGGTTCGCGCTTTGCGGCAGAAGGCATGCAGATCGCAGCAGGGGTTCCCCTGCAATGCGACGAACCAGAGGCGTTTCGCACCTTCCGCATTGGCCTCTTTGGCTTGGACAAGCTCTACGATGTGCCTGCGGCGGTTGCGCGTTTGGAAGAGGTTTTGGACAAGGTTTTGGCGGCCAAAGCTGCGGCTTAGGCGAGGGTCCAGAGGGTTTAAGACAAATGCTGTGTATTTGGGCTGGAGTTTCTCACGGCCCGTTTACCGACTCACCTTACAATAAAGGGTGGTAGGGAGAGGGCTGCTTCAGGCCGCCTTTTAAGGGAAATTTAACGAGACCCCATGCCCAAACGCATGACCGTTCGACGCAAAGGGGCGATGTCGCTGAGCTGCGAGATGCCCAAGGCGCGCAGCTTTTGAATGGGGCTCAGCCCTGATTGGCTAACCCGGTTCAAGATCCCAACACCTGCCATTCGGGCCTGCACTTCCAGCCGCCGCTTGCGGTCATAGGCAATGAGCATTCTGTCATCCCCAATCGCACCGGGGCTGGCTTTCAACAAGCCGTGGAGCACTGAAATATCTTTGATCGAGGTGTTTAGCCCTTGAGCTCCAATGGGCGGCATTGCATGAGCGGCTTCGGCGATCAAGGCTGTGCGTTGGCCATAAAACTGCAAGGCTGCTTGCGATGTTATGGGCCACAAAGCTGGCGGGCTCAGCCGTTTGAGTTGCCCCAAAGCATAGCCGGAACGCTCCGACATTTCGCGTTCAAAGTCGTCTTGTGGAAGAGCGGCGAGCGCCTTGGCGCGTTGCGTGTCCTCCATCCATACAACTGCCGAGGCGGGGCGATTCTCATAATCCGGCAGAGGCACAAGGGTAAACGGGCCGCCAGACAGGTGGATCTCGGTCGAGACATTGCCATGCGGGATCGGATGGCTCACCGCAAAGGCCAGCGCGCTCTGCCCAAAATCGGTGGTGCGTGTTTCGATCCCCAAGGCCTCGCGGACAAAAGAGCGTTTTCCGTCAGCGCCAATAAGAAGCTTGGTTCGCAAGCGTGACCCATCGCTTAAGGTCAGATGCATCCGCTCTGTTTGTGGCCAAAGTGCTGTTACGCTGAGCCCGCGCCGCAGATCGGCTAGAGGCGCGCCTTTCATTGCGGCGTCCAAGCCTTGATGGATCCGCCAATTGGGCAGGTTCCAGCCAAAGGGGCGCTCGCTGATGTCGGAGGCGCAAAAATCCCGGCTCACCCGTTCGCTGGCCTTTTGGCCAGCTGCATCGACCATGCGCATGGTCTCCAAGGGCATGGCATCTTCACTTAAGTGCGCCCAAATGCCGATCTCTTCCAGAAAATCTCGGGACGGCTGCAAAAGGGCCGTGGAGCGAAAGTCTGCACCTGGGTCGTCGAAACTCAAAGCCTTTGAGGCGGGATCAATGCACAGGGTTTTGAACCCTAATTCGGCAAAAGCCCGCGTTGCGATCAAGCCCGCAAGGCCGCCACCGGCAACCACAATATCCCAGGTATCCTCCGTCATATCTCAGATGTATTCTGCACGCCCGTTGTCGGAAAGCCTTGCGCGACAATCTGCTCCAAAAATTCTACTAAATCGGAGGTGTGATGACTGATGTAGTCGTGTGCCACGGCGCGAGGAGCAACGTGGACGGTCCGCAATCCGCTGTGGAAAGGCACTTCCAAGTTGCGGGCTTCATCTTCAAACATAATCGAGCTAGGCCCGTGCAGACCATCTTTTCCAAAAACCCTGTCAAAGGCCTCAGCGCGTGGTTTGGGGACAAAACCTGCGTGTTCAACACCATAAATCGCGTCAAAGAGCCCGTCGAGCCCGCAAGCCTTACTCACCTGAGCGGCATAGGGGGCCGTCCCATTGGTATAGATGATTTTACGTCCCGGCAGGGTTTCGATGGCTGCGCGTAGGCCTGGATCGTCTTGTAGGACGGAAAAATCGATCTCATGCACGTCCTTAAGAAACCCCTCTGGAGGCAGCGCATGTTCCGCCATGAGGCCTGCAAGCGTTGTGCCGTAGCGCGCCCAATAGTCGGCGCGTAGAAGGTCTGCGTCCTCATGGGTTATGTTCAAAGCCTCAGCCATGAAATGGCGCATACGCTCTTCGATCTGATCAAAGAGCCGTACTTGGGGTGGGTAGAGCGTGTTATCTAGGTCAAAAACCCATGTGGAAATGGCGGAGATATCTGCGTGCATGCTCCTGAGCTAGACCGCGGGCCCCCTTGGATCAACACGTAAAACTTGCCTGACAGTGCGATGTGGGGCTAGATTGACGGCCAAGAGCTGAGGACCACAAGATGCATATGTTGAAAACACCCCAAACAGACGCTTATGGCCTGATTTTGGACGCCATCGATGTGGGCGTTTTTAAGCCGGGCGACCGCTTGGTCGAAAGTGATCTTGCGGAGCGCTTTGGGGTCTCTCGCACACCGATCCGTGAAGCGCTGCAGCGGCTTGAGACCCAGTCTTTGCTTGCGCGCGACGGGCGCAGTTTGATCGTCGCATCCTTGGATCACAATCAGCTCGCTGAGCTTTATGTGGTGCGGGCGGAACTTGAGGGGTTGGCGGCGCGCTTGGCGGCGCGCCATGCTGCCAAAGAAGAGGTGAAGGTGCTGCGCGACATGGTGGCAGAGGACCGCGCCCTGCTAGACGACCCATCTGCACTTGCGCGCGCCAATCGTCGGTTTCACAAGCAGGTGCATTTGGCTTCGCACAACCGCTATCTCGTGCAGCAGCTTGATTTGGTCCACCGAACCATGGCGCTTATGGCGACAACTTCGCTTGCGGTCGATGGCCGGGGAGAGTTGGCACTACAAGAGCATGAAGCAATTGTTACTGCGATTGAGCTTGGGGACGGCGACGCTGCAGACGAAGCGCTCAAGCAGCATATTTCGGTGGCTTTCGAGACCCGTTTGAAGGCGGATGCTGCGACGGCTCAAGCGGCGGAGTAGGTCGCTCAAGTTCACCCCCTCGCTGCTCAGGTGTCTGCCCGGCTGAGCCGGACAACACCTTGGACTTAAGAGATTTCCCATGGGTGGTTTTATCCCAATAGAAGGGGCGCGTGGCCAATTCCCAAAAGGCTTTGTAGATCGCAGCAGTGGCGAGCGGAAAATAGAGATAGGCCGTGGGCACCCATGCCAGCAGCCTTTTGTGCCCGCTGCGCCGGACACCCAGGAGGCCAACAGAAATGTTGATCGCCTCAATGAGCAAAAAGCCAATCACAATTTTGCCCATGGTGGCTGCGCTCATGAGCGTGTCGTAAGGGGACGGCGCGCCGGTGATCCTCAGCCAAAAGAGCCAAAGAACCGGAGCCAAAAGAAATTGAGCGAGGGTTGCGCCGAACAAGACCT
Source organism: Pseudomonadota bacterium (assembly GCA_039182515.1). Lineage (GTDB taxonomy): Bacteria > Pseudomonadota > Alphaproteobacteria > Rhodobacterales > Rhodobacteraceae > JBCDCE01. Next base: position 17,258 of record JBCDCE010000051.1, read on the forward strand.
GAACGCCAAGGAATTTCTTGAGGCCAAGATCGCGGTAAAGCGCGCGCGGCGCGCGCATGTGCACACCGTAGGTCATGGCATAGCCTTTGAGCCACCGGGAGCGTTGTTTCACCCAAGGCTTCCAGCCCGTGCAATTGGCCTCCTCAAAAGTTGTGGTTGCGAGCATCTCCGTGCGGTAGCCACGCCGCGCGAGGCGCAGGCCCAGATCTGCGTCTTCGGTGACATTATGGGCATCCCAGCCTTGCAGGCCTTCCAGCGCGCTGCGCCTGAAAAAGAGCGTGGTTCCTCCAAGCGGCAGCACGAGACCCAGCTTTTGTAGGCCAGGCAGCACCACGCGAAACCACGTGGCGTATTCGATAGTAAAACAGCGCGCGAGCCAATTGGCCTGTGGGTTATAAAAATCGAGCACCCCTTGCAGGCAGGCCACCTCAGGCCCGCGTGCTGCAAAACGCGCAGCGACTTTTTGCAGCTGCTTGGGCTCTGGGGCGTCTTCCGCATCATAGATGCCGATGATGCCGCCACGCGCAAAATCCAGCGCGAAGTTCAAGGCGCGGGGTTTTGTTTTGATGCTGCCTTCGGGCACGGAAATCACCCGCATCCAGCCGGGTAGGCGCGTGCGGGCGAGGGTGTCGTGGGTGGTTGTGTCGTCGGCCTCCACCACCAAACACACATCGAGTGCGGCGCGTGGATAGTGTAGCCTTTGCAGGCGTTTAACCAGTTTTCCAGCAATTTCTTTTTCTTTGAACAGCGGCACCAGAATTGTGATGACTGGCCATTTGGGCGGTGCGGGGTCTTCTTTGGGCTTTTTTGAGATTAAGCGAAGGGTGCTCAGCACAGCGGCGAGCTTGAGGCCCATTGTTGCGACCAGGCTGATCATTGCCAGCCCGAGGGCCGATCCAATCACGATCTGAGGCGCGATCAAAAGGCCTATGGCTGTGGCAATCAAAAAGAGGCTGAACACGCGGGCCACGAGATTGGTTTTCCACCCGCGACAGCTCAAGCGTGCGTCCACCTTGTCTTCGGCGGCCTGCACAAACTCGGTTCGAAACATCTTATGGAGCGTACGCGAAATCCGGTGGGCTGGGGCTGTGGCCATGCGCGTGCGCCCGAGATCGGCTTCTAGCGCTGCGCGGTGTTTGCGGTAAAGCGCGGGATTGGCCGTGACCACAATCGTCACTTCGCCTTGCTTGCGCCAAGGAAGCAGCCCCGTGCGCAGCGCCATTTTTGGGCCAAAACGGCGGACAAGATCGCGGTCGGGTGGTTGGGTTTTGAGGTCCACGTCTTGAGTGTTGTTTTGCAAAGACAGGCCCAGGGCGAGATCTTCGGGCGTGACAAAGCGGTGAACCCGCAAAACCGTTGGCAAATCCGCACCGGTCGTTCTGACAAGCGTGCGTGCGGCCAGCAAATCAGCGGTTGTGAGGGCACCGCAATCCAGAAGAACGTCTTCAAGAGGCGGGCGTTTGTTTGATGTTTTGGGTGTGTTTGACCGTTGAAGAGACTGGCTTTTGGGATCACTGTCAGGTTCGAGACTAGACAAAGCTTTTCCACGGCCGAAAAGCGGCAGCTCAGCAGCAGGGCTCTGGGCGGTCTGCGCGGCCTGGGACATTGGAGCTCACCAAAAGAAAAAGGACAGCGGCAGGCTCGCGCAAAATTCTTATCAATGGGTTAAAGCCCTCTTAGGCGGTGGCTTTTTGGGCCTCAATCTCAGCGGCAAATCGCTCAAACAGATAGTAGCTGTCTTGAGGGCCTGGGCTGGCTTCGGGGTGATATTGCACCGAAAATACCGGCCTGTCAGAGAGTTTGATGCCGCAGTTTGAGCCATCAAAGAGAGACACATGGGTCTCAACCACGCCTTTTGGCAGGGTTTGACTGTCGACCGTAAAGCCATGGTTCATCGAGGTGATTTCAACCTTGCCGGTGCCGAGATCCTTGACGGGGTGGTTTGCGCCATGGTGGCCGTGGTTCATTTTGATCGTCTGTGCGCCAAGGGCCAGGGCTAACATTTGGTGACCCAAACAGATGCCAAAGACCGGTAACGTGGTTTTGGACAAAATGTCTTTGATCATGGGAACCGCATAGGCACCCGTGGCGGCCGGATCGCCGGGCCCATTGGACAAAAAGACACCATCTGGGGCGTGGCTCATCACGTCCTCAAAGGTGGCTGTGGCAGGCAAGACCGTCACGTCGCAGCCAGCACTTGCCAGGCAGCGCAAAATGTTGCGCTTGGCGCCATAGTCGACGGCGACCACTTTCGCTTTTGGGGCCTTTTGTTCGCCAAAGCCATCTGGCCAGGCCCAGCGGGTTTCGTTCCAGCGGTAAGACTGCGCGCATGTGACGGTTTTTGCGAGATCCAGACCCTCAAGCCCAGCAAAGCCGCGCGCGGCTGCCACCAGGGCTTCAATGTCGAAGTTGCCCTCCGGATCATGCGCGAGTGCCACGTGGGGTGCACCTTGTGCGCGAATGGCGCGGGTGAGGCGGCGTGTGTCTACGGCTCCCATACCAATGCGTCCGCGCGCTTTCAGCCAGCCATCTAGGTGCTCCACGGCCCGCCAATTGGAGGGATCTGTGACGTCCCATTTGACAATCAATCCGTCTGCAACGGGATCTGCGGTTTCATCGTCCTCAGGGGTCACGCCGGTGTTGCCGATGTGCGGAAAGGTGAAGGTGACGATTTGGCCTGCGTAAGAGGGATCGGTCATGATCTCCTGATAGCCAGTCATGGCCGTGTTGAAACAGAGCTCTGCCGTTGTTTGGCCCGTGGCGCCAAAGCCGGTGCCGTAAAAAAGTGTGCCGTCAGCGAGGGCCAAACAGGCCGTGGGTTTCATTGAATGTGCCATGGTGAGCCCCCCAAAGTGTTACCGCTGTTTGGCGCTTGCGCAAAGTTTCGCGTTCTTATGCTTGGCGCCTTTGGGCGTCAACACCGCAAACGCGGGCAGAGCCTTGGTTTCGCAAGTCAGGCCTTGTCGCGGGGCTAAAGAGGCCCTATGTGCGTCGTCCTGAGAAAAAGGATTGCTCCCATGGATATGCGTGCGCGTATTTCGACAGCTTTAAAAGACGCGATGAAAGCCAAAGATGCCAAATCGCTTTCAACCCTCCGGCTGATTAGTGCCGCGATAAAAGACCGCGAGATTGCGGCGCGTGGTAGCAATGACGAAGGGGAGATCGGCGATGCAGAGATCCTTGCAATCCTGGGCAAAATGGCCAAGCAGCGTCAAGAAAGTGCGCGGGCCTACGATGAAGGGGGCCGCCTGGAATTGGCGGAAAAAGAGCGTGAAGAAATTGCGCTCATTGAGACCTTCTTGCCTAAGCAGCTCGATGACGCAGAAATCGACGCGGCCATTTCCGCAGCTGTCGCTGAAACGGGCGCTGAGTCCATCCGTGATATGGGGCGCGTGATGGGGGCCTTAAAGAGCAAATACACAGGCCAAATGGATTTTGGCAAAGTGGGAGGGCTGCTCAAATCTCGGCTTGGGTAAACCGCCTTTGTATTTGAGTATTTTTCACCAGGAAAAGAGTACGGAGGAGTTAGCGGTGCTGGGCGAGGTGGCTTTGAAGCTCTGCGTGCAGCGCCACGCGTTCGTCATTTGAAAGAAATGAGCCGATTTCCACTTCGCGCCCGCCGCCTTTGAGCGTGACGTAGTTTTCAACCGGCCCGCCCTCTTTGTGAAGATGAACGGAGACCCAATATGTGTTGGCAGACCAGCTTTGATCTGGGCCGCGTGGATTGTGTCTCACGAGTTGGGTCTCATGATGGGTAATTGTCAGCTCTTCTAAAAGCTCGCCGTCGCGGTAGCTGCGCTGGAGCGCCGCGTAGACGGCCCAAAGGGCAGCCATAAAGAAGGGCAGCAATCCCCATACGACAGGAGAGCCCAGAATTGTGACCAAGGGCAGGGCCAGCATGGCGGCTGTGGCGCCTATAAAGATCACAAAGCCTTTGCGGGGCAGGGACCTGTAAGGCCAAAGGTTGAGGGTCAAAATAGGGGCGTTGGTGGTCTCGTATGGCATGGGCGTAAGGTGAACCGTGTGAGGCAATAGTCAAAGGGGCCGGGGTGTCGCACCGGGACTATTTTTGCACTTAGCTAAAGGGTTCCTCAAATTTGCGATAAATCGTGTGAACAATAGCGGACTGCTTTTTAGAACTTCTTATCCGAATCGCCCGACCATAAAGGGCGGTAGGGAGAGGGATGGTGTTTAAGGCGAAAATGCCTGCGGTATTGAGTTTCAAACGCGCGATTTTATCCGATGATCGTGTCTCGAACAGATACGTTTTGAGCTGTGGTGGGAGATTTTTTAGACGCGTGTTTCCTGTGTTGAGCTAATTCTCACAAATGCTGAACAACCTTTGGATTGCCGCCTTTGGTTTGGCCAGCCAATTGTGCCGACCAAACCAAACTCAAGCATCAACCGATGACATTCTGTTGGGGGCCATAGGGAAAGCCGGTGATGTTCTCATTACCGTCTTCAGTGATGATCAAGATGTCATGCTCCCGGTAGCCTCCGGCTCCGGGCTGTCCTTCGGGGATTGTCAACATCGGTTCCATGGAGATCACCATGCCTGGCTCTAAGACCGTGTCGATATCTTCGCGCAGCTCGAGCCCCGCCTCGCGGCCATAATAGTGGCTCAGCACACCGAAGGAATGACCATAACCAAAGGTGCGGTATTGCAGCAGATCGCGTTCCAAGAAGAAGTCGTTGATCGCGCGCGTGACCTCAGCGCAGGACACGCCGGGCTTCAAGAGGCTCATGCCGAATTCATGAGCTGCGACATTTGCCTGCCAGATCTCCTTGCTGGCGTCATTGACTGTTTCGACGAACAGCGTCCGCTCCAGCGCGGTGTAGTAGCCCGAGATCATCGGGAAAGTGTTGAGGCTGAGGATATCCCCAGGTTGTAAGACGCGCCCGGTGACCGGGTTGTGGGCACCGTCGGTGTTGATGCCTGATTGAAACCAAACCCAGGTGTCCCGGTATTCTGCATCTGGAAAGCGCCGGGCGATCTCCAGTTCCATCGCATCACGACCGGCCATCGCCACATCGATCTCGCGGACGCCAGCTTTGATTGCATCGCGGATGGCATAGCCGCCCACATCGGCCACTGCGGCCCCGGCGCGGATAAGATCCAACTCGGCAGGCGATTTATGAAACCGCTGGGTCATGGTCGCCGGTGCGATGTCGATGGTTTTCGCAGGGAGAAGGAATTCGTCCAGAAGTGCTTTTTGCGCAATGGAGATGTGATCGCCTTCGAATCCGATCACTTTGCCTGACCCGGTCACTGACAGGATGGCCCGCCAATAGTTGTTCCGCTGCCAATCTGTATAAGTGATGTTGTCGCCATAGCACCGCCGCCAAGGCTGTGCTGCATCGATCCCTGCGCTGATGGTGACGGTATCGGTTGCGGTCACAACCTGTGCATAAGGCCGCCCAAATGCGCAATAAAGAAACCCAGAATAATAGGCCACGTTGTGCATCGAGGTCAGAACAATCGCATCAATGCCCTTATCCGCCATCGTTGCGCGAAGCCCCGCCAGCCGAGCCTCGTATTCGGCATCAGTGAAGGGCAGGACCTTTTCACCCTGGTGGAAACGGTAGAAATCAGGGCGCGGGCGCCCGGTTATGTTGGAAGACCCAATCATCGGTTCACTCCTGTTCAGGCCGTTTGGCGGGGTTGGGAGTGCGCCTTATCGCTCAAGTCACCTTCCCTCACCGCAAAACGGCAAAGCAAGATCCCGGCGTTCAGGATGGTTGGAGAGAGATGTTCGACACTCGGTCGGAGGCGACGCCATCGCGTATCTCTATGAAACCTATAGTCCGCACTGGCCGACTGACGCAATGGTTGCGTAAGCTGGACGACTGTGATTGCACATACACCTGTGTGCATTGCCCTCTGCTCTAAGGGCCGTCGGTTGATGTCGCCAGTAAGTGGACACAAAAAAACGCCCCGCGAAGAGACGGGGCGTTTTTACTTGTATTGTTGAACTCTCTAGCTCGGTTTAGGAGCCGCGCTGTTCGGATGATCTCCTTCAGCCCATTCCTCGCGCGAGCTTGGGTAGGCGTGCGGATCACGATCCCAATCCGATTGCTTAGGAAGGATCTCAAATGTGTGCTCTGGGGGAGGGGACGGGAGTGTCCATTCCAGCGTATCGGCATATTCGTTCCAAGGGTTCGCCTCTGACGATTTGCGGCCATAGAGCAAGGACCAGGCAATCACGCCAATGAAAAAGAGGAACGAGGCAAAGCTCAAGAACGCACCCCATGAGGAGATGTAGTTCCAGTAAGCAAAGGCTTCAGGATAGTCGATGTAGCGGCGTGGCATACCCTGGCGACCCAAGAAGTGCTGTGGGAAGAAGGTGATGTTTGCACCGATAAACATCATCCAGAAGTGCAGCTTGCCCGCCCATTCCGGATACATCCGCCCCGACATTTTCGGGAAGTAGAAGTAGATCCCCGCAAAGATACAGAAGACCGCACCAAGGCTCATCACATAATGGAAGTGCGCCACAACGTAGTAGGTGTCATGATAGGCACGGTCCACGCCTGCTTGGCTGAGCACGATGCCTGTTACACCGCCCACAGTGAAGAGGAAGAGGAAGCCAAAGGCCCAAAGCATAGGCGTTTTGAACTCCACAGAGCCACCCCACATGGTGGCAATCCAGGAGAAGATCTTAACACCCGTAGGCACTGCGATCACCATGGTCGCCAGCATGAAGTAGGACTGCTGCGTGAGCGACATACCCACCGTGTACATGTGGTGTGCCCATACAACGAAGCCCAATGCACCAATCGCGATCAAAGCCCAAACCATTGGCAGATAGCCAAAGACGGGTTTGCGCGAGAAGGTCGCAATGATGTGGCTGATGATGCCGAAGCCAGGCAGGATGATGATGTACACTTCTGGGTGTCCGAAGAACCACAAGATGTGTTGGTAGAGGATCGGATCCCCACCACCTTCAGGCTGGAAGAAGCTTGTGCCGAAGTTCCGGTCTGTCAGTAGCATCGTGATCGCACCCGCAAGCACAGGTAGGGCCAGCAGGATCAACCAGGCTGTCACAAAGATCGACCATGCAAACAAAGGTACTTTGAAGAGCGTCATGCCCGGTGCGCGCATGTTGAGGAAGGTTGTGATGATGTTGATCGCACCCAAGATTGACGAGGCCCCGGAAACGTGAACCGCGAAGATCGCAAGGTCCATCGACATGCCGCCTTCAGAGGTCGAGAGCGGCGGGTACAGAACCCAGCCCACACCGGATCCAGCTTGGCCATTGCCGCCGGGAGAAAGCATCGATGCAACGCCCAAGCAGACACCAGCCACAAAGAGCCAGAAGCTCAGGTTGTTGAGCCGGGGGAACGCCATATCCGGCGCACCGATCTGTAAGGGCATGAAATAGTTGCCAAATCCGCCAAAGAGCGCTGGGATCACCACGAAGAACATCATTAAGACGCCGTGGTAGGTGATCAAAACATTCCAAAGGTGGCCGTTGGGCGTACAGGTTGCCTCAGAAGCAATGAAACGCGCGCCTTCCAGGCACATGTATTGCACACCAGGCTCCATAAGCTCGAGGCGCATGTAAACGGTGAAAGCAACAGAGATGAAGCCCACCACACCTGCTGTAAAGATATACAGAATGCCGATATCTTTGTGGTTTGTTGACATGAACCACCGCGTGAAGAAGCTGCGGTTGTCCTCGTGTCCCTCTGTATCGTGCCCGTGAATGGCGGCGTCTGCCATGGAAGGCCTCCTTGTTTTCGCACCATCTCACGTGGTGCAGGGTTTTTGCGAGGGTGGAGCCCCGCAGGCATAGCTGGCACGGAATCCGCGCCTTGTGATTGTGTTCTGTCTAAGCAAGCCGCGCGCATCGCACAACGCGGATATGGTCGCAGGCCCTTGGTCAAAATGGCGCACCGTCTTTTTAAGCCCGCAGTTGGTGGCGTGAGGCGCCAAAATGACTGTGTTTTGCGCAGGATGCTGAAAATTTCTCCCTTTCCAAGCCGGATCGCTTAGGCTTTGCTCGAAGACAAGTCAGGGAGGGGACAAGTCATGAAACGATTTGCTTTAAGATCCGCGGCATTGGTGGCGGCTGCGTTGGCCTTTGGAGCCACACCGGTGGCGGCAAAAGACCTAGCCGTGTTTGTGGAGAATTTGGATTATTCTCGGGTGGCAGATGTGGCCCAAGCCAAAGACGCGGCGCAGCTGAAGGCCTCTTTGCGCAATCGCGGTTTTGATGTGATCGAGGCGCGCAATGCCAATGCCAATGATATGCGCCGGATTTTGCGCCGCTTGCGCGCGGATGTGAAAGACGCGGAACGCGCCTTTGTGTTCTTGCACGGCCATTTTGCCCAAGGGGCAGGGGATGCTTGGCTTTTGTCGAGCCGCTATGAGCGCGGTGATGTGATGCATGCAGAGCACGGGGCGCTCTCGTTGAACCTGGTCGCCCATAGCTTAAGCCCTGCATCCGGGCGCGCCGTTGTCTTTGCCGCGCCCAGCACGCGCGCCATTGCTCTTGGCGAAGGGCTGAGCCAAGGCACGGGGGGTCTGGACATGCCACAAGGCATCACGCTTGTTTCTGGGCCCGGGGACAATTTAATGTCTTTGGCGCTTAACCGATTGCTCAATCCCAATCTGAGTATGAACGAAGCGCTGGGCGCGCAGCGTGCCGGGGTGACGGTGACAGGCTTTTTGCCTTCTGCGATCAGTTTCTTGGACGCGCCCACGGTGGAGACACAAAAGCCTCAGCCATCCGATCCCGATGCATTGGCCTGGCAAAATGCGCAGTCACAGAATACGGCTGAGGCGTATCTTCGCTATTTGCAGGCTTTCCCAAGGGGCAAGTTCACGGATCAGGCCCGTACACAGCTTTTGGCTTTGACCACGCCGCAAGAGCCCACCGCTGAGGAGATTGAAACGGCGCTCAACATGAGCCGCGCTGTGCGCCGCGAAGTGCAACAAAACCTCAATTTGCTTGGGTTCAACGTGGGCACGCCTGATGGTCTTTTTGGCCCCGCCACACGTCGGGGGTTGAGCAATTGGCAAAGACAAGCGCGCCTTGAGCCCACGGGCTATCTCACGCAAGCGGGGCTGGAGCGGCTCCGGGCTGACAGCAATGGCTTGCGCCAGATCGAGACAAACCTTTGGGAACGTGTGACCCAAGCGGACCGCATCGACGCCTACCAGGCCTATCTGCGCGACTATCCGCAGGGCCGCTTCGCGCAAACCGCCCGGGACCGTATCGCAGCGTTGTCGCAACCTGTGCAAACGCCTCAAGCCCCTCAGGTCAGCCAAGCTCAAGTCGCGCAGGCTCAATCTGAGGAGAAAGCCGTTACGTCTTTGTCGCTCACACGTGGGTTGATCGAGAACATGCTGGCAGCGCAGGGCTTTAATCCTGGTCAGCGCGACGGCAAGTTTGATGCCAACACCCGGCGTGCGATCAAAGCGATGCAAGAGGCACGCGGGCTTCCGCAGACAGGCCACGTGGACCGTCTAACGATGACGCGCTTGTTGTCAGGCCAGTAAGGCCCATCAAAGAGCAAACAAGCAGGCGGGAGAGACCTCTCTCGCGTGGTTGCGCCGCTTCATGTCAGCAGAGTTTGTCGAGCCCAGCGGTCTCAAAGCTGCGCTTGAGGGCTGTGTCGAGGTCGTGAAGCGTAACAGGCAGACCGAGATCGACCAAGCTTGTCACGCCGTGTTCTGAAATCCCGCAAGGGACAATCCCATCAAAATGGCTCAGGTCGGGCTCGAGGTTTATCGAGATCCCGTGGTAGCTCACCCATCTGCGCATGCGGATGCCGATGGCGGCGATTTTGTCTTCGCGCATGGATCCATCGGGCATAAGCGGCTTTTCGGGCCGTTCGACCCAAACGCCCACACGACCTTCGCGGATATGGCCGGTGACGTTGAATTCAGCGAGCGTTGCGATCACCCAACGCTCAAGCGCTTGGACATATCTGCGCACGTCGCGCCCGCGCCTGTTGAGATCGAGCATCGTGTAGATCACCCGTTGGCCCGGCCCATGATAGGTGTATTGCCCGCCGCGATGGGTCTTAAACACCGGAAACCTGTCCGGATCTTTGAGGTCTTCGATCTCCGCACTTGTTCCTGCGGTATAGAGCGAGGGGTGTTCGAGCAGCCAAATGGCCTCACTCGCCGTGCCCGCTTTGATTGCTGCGACACGGTCCTCCATCCAAGCTTCTGCCGCGCGGTAGTCTACGGGCGTGTCTGATGTGATCCACTCGACCATAGCGCGCACATGGGCCTCTGGGATCATCGCGTCAAGAGCCCTTGGGGTGGCCAGGGGCCAATCTCCCGACACGCCTTTTTGAAACGCAGCGCACTTTTCTCTTGGCAAGCTTAAGGCCCGGGTCTATAGCGTCGCGACCAAGTCAAGACAGTGCGGTCGTGGCGGAATTGGTAGACGCGCAGCGTTGAGGTCGCTGTGGGGTAACACCCGTGGAGGTTCGAGTCCTCTCGACCGCACCAACTTGGAACTCAAGCCAGGTTTGTTTGTGAGAGCGTTAGGCGCGTCTTCGGGCCTGTCCGCTACGCAATTTCTCAAAAAACGCAAAGACGCGAGCGCAATGAAAGCAGCGGGGTTGCTAGAGCATTATCCATTAAATTTGCAAAGTACTTTCTAAGAACCAAGACCTGCACCCGACCGCGGGCGTCGGGCTGAAAGCCCCCGCCCAGGGGGGCGGTCGGGTGCTGGTCGGCTACGCCTCCTGGGAACGGTTGGTGAGCGGGGCGCTTCTGGTTTGTGAGACAGCGAACTAGTCTTCGTCGCTGGCGTTTTCTTCTTCTTGCAGCTCTTCCAAGACCTGAATGGCACCGCCGATGCGCAAAAGCGTGGCTCGCAGATCATCGGCCTCGCGCTCGGTGTCTGCCAGCATTTTTTCGCCTTTTGCGTACTCGTCTCTGAGCGCTCTAAGGCGCGTTTCAAGTTGGTTTTGCATATCTAACTCAGGTAATGGTTAAGTTTTCGCTCAGTGAGCCTGTCAGCCATAGATTGCCATTTTTGTGCAGGATCATTTTGAATTTTCCATCATACTTAAACTGTAGTTGGGTGTCATCGGAATAACCAATCGTCCAATGCTTACCGAGTTTAATATTCGCGTTTGTTGTAACACCGTGGCTATGTATCCTGCCATCATTGGCAAACCAAATTTTCTCTATTTTATCGCGACTGAACCTCAAGCGATCATTATGACCCTTGATCGCCCAATTGTCTTCGAACCGAACGCTATCTGTGCTGGTTAGGCCTTTTGACGTGATCCGGCCGTTCACCTCAAGGGTGGTTTTCGGTGTCGCGGTGTTGATGCCAAGCTTCGTGGCTTTGATCTTAAGCGGTTTGTCTATGCCGTAGCCTGTGCCAATGCGGACCATGTCGTCGTCCTCAAAGACATAGAACATCGACTTGCCGCTCTTGTTGCGGAAGTAAAACCAATTGCCCATGTCTTTGTCGCTGCGCGTGCCGAAGTGCCATCCGCCTGGGAAATCAATCCTATGGGAGGTGAGGTTCAGCTTCTTCGCGACACTCAAGCTGCCGTCGATTGTCAGATCCCCATGAAGCGTGGTTTTGGGGGCTGAGATCGTGAGGGTTTTGGGAGCATTGATCACGCTGTGTTGCGGCTTGATGCCGGGCGAGCCCATGGAGGTAACATTGAGCAAAAGGGCTATCTCGACGTTCTTTTCCCCGACGTTTTCGAGCGTGAGCTTCAAAGGATAGCTTCCGGGCTTTAAACCTGTTGTGAGGTAGACATCCGTCTCTAAGATCTTGCCCACCGGCAGTTGCGCCTTGTGGCCTTCGTAGTGAAGTTGATGGCTGTGGTATTTCCACTCTCTGCCGGCGTGACCAAAGCGATCGTCGATCGAGAGATTGATCCCATTTTCGTTGTGCAAAACGACCAAATACTCGCCCGTTTTGGCATTGGTCAC
>JBCDCE010000052.1:0-28835 GCA_039182515.1 Pseudomonadota bacterium
AGGTGTGTGGAGCGGTACAGGCTGGAGAGCCGATGGCCGTCCAAGTAAAAGGCCTTCTCGTGGGACCAGTTGTCCTGTGAGAAGGTCTCACCTTTTTCTTGGTTCAAATACTCAATTTTCCGTCATTTCTTCCTGTCTTCCAGTTCAGCATTGAAGAGCCGAAGCCTGTGGGGGAGGTTTTCATCGTCCGTGACGGAATCGAAGTTCTCAAACAAAAAGCTCAAAGCTTCCCCCTCATCGAGTCCAGCGTCCCTGGCAAACCGCCGCAACCGGCGGTAGGCATCTTCGGTCATGGCGATGTTGATCCGGCGGGTCAGGCGTAGACGTTTGGGCATTAAAAATTCGCCGCGTCCAAAGCCATCACCGTATCTGCACCGCTCTCAATGCGCGCCAGATGTGTGGCTGTGACAGGCAGGGACCGAGCCATGTAGTACTTGCCCGTGGCAATTTTCGTCTCGAAGAACTCAGTGTCGGACGCGCCGTTTTCCAGCGCTTCATAAGAGGCCTTTGCCATCATGGACCAAACCAAACCCATGCAGACCTGACCGAAGAGGTGCATGAAATCATAAGAGCCAGCCAAGGCATTATTGGGGTTTTTCATGCCGTTCATCATAAAATACGTGCCGGCAGCCTGCAGATCTTTGGAAGCCGCTTTCAATGGGTCCAAGAACCCGGCTTTGAGCTCTTCGTGATCTGAGTTTTCTTTGATGTAGGTTTTCACAAGCTCAAAAAAGCCCATTACAGTTTTGCCGCCATTTAGGCCAAGCTTGCGACCCACAAGATCGAGCGCTTGCACGCCGTTGGTGCCTTCATAGATCATGGCAATGCGTGCATCGCGTACAAATTGCTCAAGGCCCCATTCGCGGGTAAAGCCTGAGCCGCCCAGGGTTTGTTGAGCGTTTACGCAGGCCTCAAAACCCTTGTCTGTCAAGAAGCCTTTAAGAACTGGGGTGAGCAAAGAGACGAGATTATCGGCCTCTTTGTCGTCCGCGCGGTGGGCTTTGTCGATCATCACAGCCGCCCAGAATGTAAAGGCGCGCGCGCCTTCGACGAAGCTTTTTTGATCCATCAGGTTGCGGCGCACATCAGGGTGTACAATGATCGCATCGGCTGGACCATCTGGGTTCTTTACGCCGGTCACATCGCGCCCTTGAAGACGGTCTTGGGCGAAGCCCAAGGCATTTTGGTAAGCCACGGCCCCTTGTGCGTAGCCTTGCAGGGCAACGCCCAAGCGCGCTTCGTTCATCATTGTGAACATGGCGCGCATGCCTTTGTTTTTCTCACCAATCAAATAGCCGGTCGCGCCGTCGTAGTTCATAACGCAGGTGGCGTTGCCGTGGATGCCCATCTTTTTCTCAAGGCCACCACAGCTCACACCGTTGCGCTCACCCAGTGAGCCGTCTTCGTTGACCAGGAACTTGGGGACAATGAAGAGTGACACGCCTTTGATGTCGTCTGACTCGCCAGGAATTTTGGCCAGGACGAGGTGCACAATGTTGTCGACCATGTCGTGCTCGCCAGCCGAGATCCAAATCTTCTGGCCAGACACTTTATAGGTGCCGTCGCTTTGGGGCTCCGCTTTGGTGCGCATGAGGCCAAGATCCGTGCCGCAGTGTGGCTCGGTGAGGTTCATTGTGCCGCCCCAATCGCCAGAGACCATTTTGGGCAGATAGGTTTCTTTTTGTGCGTCTGAGCCATGCGCCACGATGGCACTCATCGCGCCGTGGGCCAGGCCTTGGTACATGTTGAAGGCCATGTTGGCCGAAGAAAAGAGTTCACCCACAGCCGTTTGCACGATGTAGGGCATGTTTTGGCCGCCATATTCTTCGGGCATATCGAGCCCCATCCAGCCGCCTTCGCGGATCTGATCAAAGGCGGCTTTGAAGCCTTTGGGTGTGCGCACAACGCCGTTTTCCAGCGTACAGCCCTCTTCGTCACCCACTGTGTTGAGCGGTGCTGTGACTTCCATCGCAATTTTACCCGCTTCGTCCAGAACAGCGGAGGTGAAATCGCGGTCGAGCTCGTCATAGCCGCCGACGCTGCTTTCTTGGGAGATCTTCAACACGTCATGCAGGATGAATTGCATGTCTTTGGTGGGGGCTGTGTAGTGCGGCATGTGTGAGGCCTCCTGTGGTCTTTTTGTTTTGGACTATTCGGCAGCTTCGGGCTGCTTAAGATTGGCGATAAGTTCCGCGCCCCATTTGAGCTGGTCTTTGAGCTCTGTGATGGCTTCGTCTAGTTCGGCGCGTTGGGCTTCCATGGCGGCCAAGCGATCTTGGGCAATGGCATAGGTTTCTTTGATCTGCGTTTCTTGCTGATCGCCCATGTCATAAAGATCGAGGAGCTGACGGATCTCTTCGAGGCTGAAGCCAAAGCGCTTACCGCGCAAAATAAGCTTGAGCCGGGCCCGGTCGCGTTTGGTGAAAAGCCGCTTTTGGCCTTCGCGGATGGGAAAGAGCAATTCCTTGGCTTCATAGAAGCGTAAAGTTCTGGGTGTGACGTCAAAGGCGTCGCACATTTCGCGTATGGTCATCACTTGATCAGACATGAACAAGTCCTCTTTGAAATTGGATGATGGGCCATAGCTGCGAGTCATGACCCTTCCTTACAATCATTCTTGACGTTAACGTAAATGTAACGCCGCGTCACGAAATTCGAATTGTAACAGGTGAAAAACTGACGCAGGGGCAGGCGAAATATTATGATCCGGTGACCTAAAAAACCCCTAATTGGGATGGGTAGGGGATACCTTACCTCAGGTCGCGCAAAGCGCAGGCGACGCGACTCCATCGACTCAGCGCTGACCCAAACACAAAAAAGCACCCCGGTCGAACCGGAGCGCTATTTTCCTCCCAAAATCGGGAGGCGTTTTGGAAAGAGGTATTAGGCTGCTTTGCGGCGGATCAGGCCGGCGGCACCAATTGCGCCCAACATCAGAGTGAAGCCAGCAGGCAGTGGCACAGGTGCGATCTCAGCAGCGCGCATGTTGATGTCTGTGTGTTTGCTGCCAGTTGTGGCGATCTCGAAGTTATAGCGATCGTCGAGGTCGATGGCGGAGATCTCGGTCAAGCCGTACCAGCCGGAGGCCCCCAGATCATCAGGACCATTGGCCAAGTCCCACGCGTTGGCACCGTAACCAAACTGTGTTGGTTTGTCGGCCGCGATGTCTTCCAGGGCGTAAGTCACGCTCGCCAGGGTGCTCGAGACGTTCATGGAACCAGACAGGATCTGGAAGTACTGCCAATCGGTGGTGTCGAAGATCGGGCGACCTTGGGGGTCTTGCGCGCAGTTCATATTGGCATAGCCCATGCACACACCGTCATAGGCGCGGTCATCAACTTTGAAAGACATGTTCATCCAAAGGTTCAATTGGCTGTCGGCTGTGTTTGTGCCGTAAAGCTCAAGGTTGGCTGTGCCGTCGTTGTTGAGGGTCCAGCGGCTGTCTGTTTGGTTGATGGACCAGCCTTCGTGGCTTGTCAGGATGGTGCCGGTGTTGTCGCGGACAAGACCGTGCGTGATGATGCCTGGGCCAGAGATCCGGTCGGCAACGCCATAAACACCTGCATTAGAAACTGTGGTTGCCCCGGCAAGCGTGGGCGCAACAAAAGAAAGCGCTGCAACAGCAGCAAACACGGCACGTACGATCATAACAAGTCCTCACTCGTAACGCGCCCCCACGCCGAATGATGTACGCCATGTTGCTGCCGTTAAATAGCCGTTAATTTGGAAACTATCTGGCGCGAATATGGCACCTATCGGCCAGGTCTGCCTTATTTCAGGCCAAATTCAGGCCCTTTTTATCGTGTTACGATGATTGGGACCCAGATTTGTCCAAATTGGCGGCCGTATCGTCGCGCAATTTTTGGAGCTCTGCCATGGTTTCGTCCAGTTGACGACGTTGTTCGGCCAGTTCGACGAGCTGTTTATCGGCCAAATCCACCCATGTGCGCATCTGTTTGGCTGTGCCTTCGTTGTCATAGATGAGCAGCCATTGCCGAATTTCTTCCAATGGGAAGCCAAATCGGCGCCCCCTAAGAATCAAAGTCATGCGCGCCATTTCCCTGGACCGGTAAAATCTGGCGCGGCCTTCTTTCTCCGGCGAGAGCAATTCGATGTATTCGTAATAGCGCAGGGTTCGGGGTGTCACGTCAAAGCGTGCACACATTTCTTTGAAGCTTAAGCGCTCTTCTGCCATGGCCAGTCCTCCCCCTGGGAAAGAGGGTAGAACAACAAAAAAGCGCTCGCAACCTTTGCGAGCGCTTCTTCGAGTATCACTGCGTTTCGAGCCTGCCGCCTATAAAGACTGTTAAAGGCTCTGGCCGGGCTTAATTCATAAAGCCAGGCGCAAGCGTGTAGAAGCCGTAGGCGACAATAAACGCTGGGATGGCTGAATAGAGCGTTGCGATCACAGCTGCGCGTGGATTGAGCGCAATGGCGGGGAAAAGAGCGTCCCCGTCGTTTGAGATCACGTTACCAATGAGTGCCGCAAAGGGGATCAGCCCATTGATATAGAGCGTCGTTACGAGGATCTGCGGCCCACAACCTGGAATGAAGCCAACCAAGATCGCAATCAGGGGCAAGGCCCAGCCCACAGCTTGGAAGAGACCGGCCAGATCAAGTCCTGTGAAGGCCACAACATATTCGAAGGCCAAGAAGGCACCAATCACCCAGACCGCAATAAAGGCGGTTTCTTCGGTCATCCGTGTCAATGGGCGGTCAGAAGCGTTGGTCATGGCTTTAACAGGCGAGCTTGCCCAGACCCACAATCCAATCGCCGTGGCCGCCATGGCCATCCAGAAGACGACGTTATCCGCCAGTGCAGAAAACTCCATGCCCGCCACATCTGCGATGCCAAAGACCAAGCCCGGCAAAACAAGGAGGCCGTAAGCCATGTCTTTGAGACGCAGCTTGTCGCCAATCCGAGGGGCAAGCTGCTGTGTTGCGATGGCGGCGGGGGCCAGGGAGGTGCGGTCAAACTTGTCGACCACCCAGCCTGAGATCAGGCCAACGCTAAAGGCCAGTGGCAGCACCACAAGGGCCGCATCAGGGCGTGTCGCGATCAAAAGGAATGCGGCATCACCCATGGTGGCTGTCAGCGTAGCCACAACTGCCCCCATGCCAACGTTGCCCGACGAATAAGCCGCAACCACAACAACAGCGCCGCCACAGCCTGGCAGGGCGCCCATCAAGGAGGCCAGGGGCACTTGCGCCCATTTTGCGCCTTTGAGCACCTCACCGAGGTTGAACTTAAAAAGCTTCTCAGCCCCATAAAAGAGCATCAAAGTGCCAGCGACAAAGACAGACACGCCGATGTAGGCATCAACAAGCGTGGCCTGTGTCACCTCGCCTAGAGTTCCTGGGATCAAAGCTGCGATTAAGAGCGCGAGCGCGATGAACACGCGATTAGGCCGCAGGCCGCCCATGCGTGCGGCCATAGGTGCGGCAGTGCGCGTTTGGTTCGGATCGGGATGCAGTGTCATAAGGTTCGTCCACCCAAATTTCAAAAAACTGTTATTGAGAACTATTCTCAATGAGAATAATTATCACTTGCGACTGACAAATCAAGCTCGAATATGGGAGCTAACAGATACGTGAGGATGAAATGGATCCCGCTCAGCTCAAGTTTGCCCAACAATTCATCGCCGCACTGCCCCATTCCAAAGCGCTCGGCATGACCGTCGAAGAGGTCAGTGAAGGCTCTGCAGTCATCTCAATGGCCTATGACAGCCGCTTTGTTGGAGACCCCAATACAGGCGTGATCCATGGCGGTGCCGTTTCTGCCTTGATGGACACCTGCGGGGGCGCAGCTGTGATGAGCCATCCCAAAGCAGGCTCTGGGACCGCGACGCTCGATTTACGGATCGACTACATGCGCGCGGCCACCCCGCACCAGCGCATCACGGCGCGTGCGGAATGTTATCACGTGACGCGTTCCGTGGCTTTCGTGCGCGCCACGGCGATGGACGACGATCAAGTGAACCCCGTCGCCACAGCCACAGGGGCTTTTGCCATCACAACGCTTAAGTCGGGCGCAAAATCGGGAAGCGGCTCATGAGTTCCAAAAAGCCAAAGCCCGGTAAGCCCGAGCCCGTTCAGGTGGTCAAGCAGCGCCGGGATGCCGCTCTGCAAGCGCTCGTGAGCGGTGTTCCTTACATTCAATACCTCGGCATCAGCTTTGACAGGCGCGGAGACGAACTGACCGCGATCTTAAATTTTCGAGACGATCTGATCGGCAACCCGCTCTTGCCCGCCCTGCACGGCGGTGCAACAGCTGCCTTTTTGGAAACGACCGCGATCATCGAGCTAAGCTGGGCCATGCTCTGGAGCGACATCGAAAGCGGTGCGCTCGATACCGAGCAACTGACGCCCCAGTCCTTGCCGCGCTTGCCCAAAACAATCGACTTCACTGTAGACTACCTGCGCTCAGGCCTCCCCCGCGACGCCTACGCCCGCGCCCGCGTCAACCGCTCAGGCCGACGGTACGCTTCTGTGCATGTCGAGGCCTGGCAAGACAACCGCTCCAAACTCTTCGCCCAAGGCACAGGCCACTTCCTGATGCCCACGCCGAGTGGCGCGCGCGACGACTAGCGGCTGGGTGTTCCTCAGTGGATCGGAGCAACCAATTTCTGATTGGTTGATTGCAGCAAAGCGGGCGGTATCAGCGTCCTACTAAAAGCTCGCATCGCCGATCAACCTCATCCAACGCGTCAGAAAAGCCACGGAGAGAAAACGTATCCAGGGTTGTGGTCCCTCGAGTTGAAACTGCCTTTAGCTTTAAGCTGGCTCCTGTACGCATTGCATTGACAATCTTAGCGTCTTCCATATCGCTAGCTGCCCAAGCTCTTTCTCCATCGGTGAAGAGATCAAATTCCAAAGACCTATCTTCGCGTTCTGAGATTATTTCACCCCGTACCGTGCTCGCGTTGGCAAATTCATACCCGCCTGAAAAAGAGATCTGATGCTTTTTGTTGGATTTTGGAAAATTTGTTACCGCGAATTGAATTTTTCCGCGCACTACTCGGACTGTTTTGTCGTTTCGGAAGGCTGCAGATTCTTTGGGCGCTGACACAGCCCAACATAAGGAGCTTGGCTCCTCGTCAACAAATACAGACCAATCCCAATACGCAGCACGACGATTGGTACTCTCAGTATTTTTTGGCTTAGCGGGTCCCGTGGCATAATCAATAGTAGCGTCTGAAGGGGTACTTTGATCCGTTGTGTTCGAATCGTCGGCAACATTAGTTGCGCTTTCCACTGGATTCGTGGGAACGCCTGACACCCCCACGAAAATAAAGAAAAGAACAACCGCCAATACCACGGCAAGGCCGCCAGCAATCATGGTGGCGGTTGTCGGCTCGGATCGAGATTTCTTTTCTTTTGTAAGCGCGCGTCCGGCAATCTTTTTATCTTCCTGTTCAGTTTTCGCTTCATGTGGCTTTTTGTCTTTTGACAGCTTTGCTTTTTCGAGCGCCATTGGCGCGAACAAGCCTTGTGAGCCGTATCGATTGAGGTAATCTGCTACGGTATGTCCGGACCCTGTACTTGTTATAGATTTCCAGAATTCCACCTCTTCCGTGTGGTCGGTATGCTCGGCTGGATCTGAAACCAACTTTGCGGTCGCGGGCTTCCCAAGCTTTTGGTCGATTGCCTCAAGGATCGGATTTAGTTCCGGTGCATCAGGCGATCCATTCCAGTGTCGGAGGTCATGGGTAAAGATCGCATTGTAGGGAATAGGAAGGACCGACTCATCTAGCCGGATTGGAAATAGATTTTTCTTTTCGTAACCAACCAAAACTTCGCTGAGAACATAGGGTGATGTCACGGAAAGTTCGGACCAAAGAACCACAATCACTTTGGCATTTTGAACAATCGTGTTGATCTCGGTGACGAACATGTCGCCGGGAAGAAGGTTAATGTCCCACCAGGTTTGATGGCCATGCGATTGGATCGCTTGAGCAAGGCAGCGCGCTTTTTCGCGATCTTCCCGTTTGTATGAAATAAATACGTCAGTCACGGGAGGACGTTACATCGTGGTTGCCGGAAGGCAACAAGTCAGTTCCGTATCACCTGGTTCTTAGTAGAAATGCGTCGAGGCAGACAGACCATGGGCAAGGCGAAGAGTCCCCATGATCGGTGAGACGGCATGTAGTGGCGCGTGAAGCGTTTTCTAGCCGCTTTCGCCTCATCCATCGGTGTGTCACACTTTACGAACCTCCCTGGCGCGTGCAGGAGGGTGCAAGCATACGTAAGGTCATGAGATGGTCGCGCCCGCCAGCAAAACAGTCACGCATAAGCGCATATTGAGCATTGCGCTGCCAATTGTGATTTCCAATGCCACGGTGCCCTTGGTGGGGATCGTGGATACGGGCGTTGTGGGGCAATTGGGGGCGGCGGCGCCGATTGGCGCGGTTGGTCTAGGCGCAATTGTTCTGACGGCCCTCTATTGGATCTTTGGCTTTTTACGCATGGGCACCGTTGGGCTGACGGGGCAGGCTTTGGGCGATGGGGATGCGGAAGAAGTGGCCGCGTTGCTTACGCGTGTTTTGATCATCGCACTCGTTTCGGGGGCGGGACTGATCCTGCTCCAAGGACCGATCTTCTGGGCCGCTTTGGCCTGGAGCGACGCCTCGGCGGAGGTCGAGCAGCTCATGGGGGACTATCTTCGTATTCGCATTTGGTCTGCGCCCGCTGCGATCGCGATTTATGGCATCACGGGCTGGCTGATTGCGCAGGAACGCACGCGCGCTGTTTTGGGCATGCAGTTAGTGATGAATGGGCTCAATGTGGGGCTTGATCTCTTGTTTGTCTTGCATTTGGGCTGGGGCGTGCAGGGCGTGGCAATTGCGACGGTGATTGCGGAGGTCTCAGGCGCGCTTGTGGGGCTTTGGTTCTGTCGCAAAGCTTTTGCGGATCCGCTGTGGCGCGCTTGGGCGCGGGTCTTTGACCGGGTTCGGCTCCTAAACATGGCGCGTGTGAACAGTGATATTCTGATCCGTTCGGTGATGGTGCAGGCCATTTTTGTGAGCTTTTTGGTCTGGGGTGCTGATTTTGGCGATGTGGACCTCGCAGCCAATCAGATTTTGCTGCAATTTCTATATCTGACCTCTTATGCGATGGATGGTTTTGCCTTTGCGGCTGAGGCGCTCGTGGCTCAAGCCATGGGGGCGCGCAACAAAGCCCTGCTCAGGCGCGGCGCTGTGCTGATCACAGCTTGGAGCGCAGGCCTGTGCCTCGTTTTGGGGCTCAGTTTCTTTCTCTTTGGTCCTTGGGTGATCGATACGATGACCACGTCCCAAGAGGTGCGCGCCGCAGCCAGGGTTTACTTGATCTATATGGTGCTTGCGCCGATTGCGGCGATTTTTGCTTGGATGCTCGATGGCATCTTTATTGGCGCCACCCAAAGCCGGGACATGCGCAATATGATGATCTTATCTGCAGCCGTTTACTTTGTGGCTGCCGCGCTTTTGGTGCCAAGCCTCGAGAACCATGGGCTTTGGATCTGCTTGCTCTTGAGTTTCGTCGTGCGTGGCGTCACCTTGGCCCTGAAATATCCGAGAATAGAAGCAAGAGCTCAGGCTTGAAGGCGCCCGCTATGACGTTAGGACCCGTGGAACAGATCATCGACAGTGCCCGCCATCCTTTAGGGGAAGCAGCCTTTCAAGAAATGTGCAAAGCTGCACTCGACCGGGAAGGCGTTTTGGTGCTGAAGGACTTTCTGCGCCCTAAAGCCTTGGCTGATATCCAAGAGGAGGCTTGGGACGGCGAGGCGGAGGCCTATTTCTGCGTGCAGAACCATTCGGTCTATCTGACCCCGGACAATCCAGAGTTTGACGCGACCCACGCGGCCAATCGGCAGGTGGTGTCCTCAAAGGGGTGTATTTGCGATGATCAGATCCCGCGCGAGTCTGGGCTGCGCGTTTTGTATTCCGCGGGTGTTTTTCGGGATTTCGTACGCGCTGTGACTGGCGAAGCTGGGCTCTATCCATATGCGGATCCTCTAAGCTCGATCAACATCCATTATGCCAAGCGCGGGCAAGAACTGGGCTGGCATTTTGACAATTCGAGTTTTGCGATCACGCTTTTGATCCAAGCGCCCAAAGCTGGTGGGCGCTTTGAATATGTCAAAGACCTGCGCGATGCGGAGGCTGGTGAGATGAACTACCCAGGGGTCAAAACGCTGCTCGATGGCAATATGATGCCCGCGGTGCTCGACATTGATCCAGGTAGCTTGGTGTTCTTTCGCGGGCGCAATTCGATCCATCGGGTGACCCCAAATGAAAGCGATCAAACGCGCATGCTGGCGGTTTTGGCGTTTAATGCCGAGCCAGGTGTGGCGCTCTCCGAGCACGCACGGATGACGTTTTACGGTCGGCTTGGTGAATAGAGTTAAAGGACTTGAAAACCATGAAAGTGCTTATGGCAGGTCTTCTGGCGTTTGTTTTGTTGGGGGGATGCCGTCTTCAAGAGGCTTATACGCCCCCTGAAGCAGACGGTTTGGTGGGCCTGCGGGCCTATCCGAACGAAGGAGATGTTTGCGAGGTGTTGGGCGAAAGCCCGGAGACGCTGGCTTATTTGGATCATACTGCCCTTTTGATCGGCTGCCCTTGGCATGAACGCGGCGCCATACGCGACCGGCAACGCGAAGGCGCTGAGATTGTCGACCGTGTTGGGGCTTGGGTTTTGCTCAGCCTGCCTATCGAAGGCGCGGGGCTTTAGGGGCGCAGCGTAGGTTACATCAAGAGCGCGCTGGGCGAGGTTTCTGTGAAGACACGGATATAGTCGCCGGGTGAAGAGCCTGCCCAATAGACCCAAAGCCGCTCGGGCAGATTTTCATCGATCCAGGCCAGATCCCCTTGTTCGAGCCCGCGAAGCTCGGTGGAGATGTAATTCACGGATGTATTGGCCAAGAAATCTGTGGCGGCCATGGTGTCTTGGAAGGCCGCGATGCCCAAGATGGGCGCGTCGAAATCAACATAACCAATATGAATGCCGTTGATACTGTCAAAAAAGACGTAATGCGCAGCCACCACCGTGCCTGCCGCGATGCTGCCGTCGATGCCTCCGATATCGACGCGAATGGGCTCAACGAGGGTGATGTTTTGATCTTCATCAAAGCCGTAGAGATGATCCGTGTTGAAGTTATCGGCGCCCACGTCAAAGGGGGTTTTGGTGTCGAGTTTGACGAAAGTGCCATTGCCGCTTTGGCGCGTGATGCCGCCATCTAGGATTGTGGCGGGTAGGGCGCTGGGCATGAGGCAGAGGGCGGCGAGGATCGCGCTTAGAAGGTGAGGCTTTTTGCAAGTCATTCGCAGGTTCTAAGGGATTTCGTGGAAATGCAAAGCGCTTTGCGCGCTCCTCGCGCAACTGTGAGCGTGGCGCTCGTGGTGAGGGTGCGAAGTGAGTATTTTTACCAAGAAAAAGACGTAAGGGGATTTAGGGCCTGTCGAGGCCTCGGGCTATTTTAGCCGCCAGCGATAGGCCCTTGTAGGAGAGCGCGGAGTAGAGCTGGACCAATGAGGCGCCTGCATCCAGCTTGGCTTGCGCGTCTTGTGCTGACGCGATGCCGCCTACGCCGATGAGCGGCAGAGAGGTTTCTTTTGAGAGGCGTTTGAGAACTTGGGTGGAGAGCTCAAAGAGCGGTGCGCCAGAGAGCCCGCCTTGTTCTGACGCGTGGGCGGATTTGAGGCCGTCGCGTTTGAGGGTGGTGTTGGTGGCGATGATGGCGGCCACACCTGAGCTTTCCGCCACCTGGGCAATTTGCGCGATCTCGGCCTCAGTCAGATCCGGCGCGATTTTGAGAAAGACTGGGGTCGGGCCTTTGACCTCCATCACGCCGTCTAACAGCGCTCGGAGGGCGTCGGGCCCTTGTAGATCGCGCAGGCGCTCTGTGTTGGGGGAGGAGACATTGACGGTGGCGAAGTCCACGATGCCGGACACGCGCGCCATGACGCGTGCGAAATCCCCCGCGCGGTCTTCGCTGGTTTTATTGGCGCCAAGATTGAGACCGACGGGAATGCCCTTTGGGCGGGCCTCAAGGCGCTGGGCGATCTTTTCCATGCCGTCGTTGTTAAAGCCAAAGCGGTTGATCACGCCTTGATCTTGCGCGAGGCGAAAGAGCCGGGGCTTGGGATTGCCGGGTTGCGGCAGGGGCGTGGCCGCGCCCACTTCTAGAAATCCAAAGCCTGCGCGCATGAGTGGGGCCACGGCCTCGGCGTTTTTGTCAAAGCCAGCAGCCAGGCCAACGGGGTTGGGGAAGGTGATCCCCGCCACTTCGACTTTTAAGGTGTCGGAGGTCACAGGGCCGGGGGTGGGCGCGAGACCTAGGCGGAGCGCTTTGAGCGCAAGCCCGTGCGCGCGCTCGGGATCCAGAGCTTTGAGCGCTTTGAGGCCTATTTGCTCAGGTATGCTCACGAGAGGCCTGCGGGGAACTGATGGACGCCGTTTTCAAGCGGCAGGGGTTGAGCCCAAGCGACGTCCGTGAGTTTGAGTGCGCGGTAAAGATGGGGAAAGAGCGCGCCGCCGCGGGAGGGCTCCCATTTGAGATCTTCGCCTAAAGGCTCCGCTTCAACGCCCAGCAAAAAGAGCCCGTCTTCGCCCGCAAAATGCTTGGCTGCGGTTTCTGCGGCCTGCTCTAAGGTCGAGAAATGTACGTAGCCGTCAGCCACATCGATCGGGGCCCCAGGCGTTTGCCCGTCTTTGCGCAATTGGGCCCATTCGTCGGCCCGGAATATCTTGTAGATTATCATGCCCCCGCCCTTCGCGCGGCGGAGCGCTTAGGTCAAGGGGCGCGCTTCATGTGACGCTGAATTGGCCCATCATTCCGCAGTCTTCATGCTCGAGGATGTGACAGTGATACATGTAGGGGGCGTTTTCGGGCGCCTCAAAATTGAAGGTCATCAAGACCTCTGACCAGCCTTCGTCCACATGCACCATGTCTTTCCAGCCTTCTGCATAAGCGGGGGGCGGCGCGCCGTTTTGGCTCAAGATCCGGAAGGAACAGCCGTGAATGTGGAATGGATGGGTCATGTCATCGACGGTGATCCGCCAAATCTCGGTATCGCCTTTGCGCACTTTTTCATCGATCCGGTCCATATTCATAGGCTGGCCGTTGATGGCCATGGCGCCCGTGCCACAGACATTGCCCCAGGCCAAAGCGAGGGCTGCGAGATCCGCGCCTGTGTTCATCTGCAATTCAAACGAGCGGGTTTGCGTGGCAGTTTTGGGATCGGGCACCGAGAGGTTTGCCAATTGATCGGGCATGGAGCCGCTGAAGCCGGTGGTGCCGTTTTGGGTGAGTGTGAGGGCTGCCGTGGGCCCACCGCCAAAAAGACCGCCCAAAAACCCGAAGAAGCCTTCTTCGGCGTTGAAGCTCACATTGAGGCTGTTGGTTTCCGCAGCCGACATATCGACAAGCACCTCGTAGCGCTCACCGGGTGACATCAGGATGTTTTCTGTCTCCACCGTGCTTTTCAAAAACCCGCCTTCCGTGGCGATCACATAAAGCGGGCCTTGGGCCATTGAGAGCGTGAGAAAGCGCGCGTTGCAGGCATTGAGAATGCGCAGGCGCGTGAGGCCTTTGGGCACAGCTTGGTGCAGAGGAGCGATGGCGCCGTTGATCACGAGGGTGTCGCCTTCAAAGCCGTCCTCAAAAACGGCTTGGCTCACCGTGTAGCTCATCTTGCCAGCGCCATCGAAGATCTTGTCTTGGATCACGAGCGTGAAGTCATCCACGCCGTAGGTTTTGGGCAGATCGGCCGAAAGGCTCGCGTCGTCTTCGATGAGCAAAACGCCCGCCAAGCCGTCGTGGGTTTGTTGCGAGGTTTTGCCGTGCATGTGCGAATGGAACCAATTCATCGAGGCGTGTTGAGCCAGCGGCACATCCGGCGACCAGGTTTGCTCTGGGGCAATCTCTTGGTGCGGGCCACCATCCACATCCCCTGGGATATGGAGGCCGTGCCAATGGATCGTGGAGGTCTCAGAAATGCTGTTGATGACATCAAATGGCAGGGTCTGGCCTTGTTTGGCGCGCACAACCGGACCGAGGTAGGAGGCGTTGATGCCCAGCGTGTCGCTCTGTGCACCATTTCCGAAATCATGGGTGGCCTTGGCCAATGTGAGAGGGATGCGCGAGTCGATCCCGCCTAAGAGGTCGGTCAAAGGCAGAAGCGGCAAGGGCTTTGACGTGGCTTGGGCCCAAGCCAGGCCAGGAATACTGGAAGAAAGGAGCCCCGCGGAAGAGGCTTTTAAAAATGTACGTCTGTCAATGTTGCTGCGGGCCATTTTACACCTGTCCATTTTACACCTGCTTGTTTGACAACTATGGTTGATAAATCGGCAGGAAGTGAGAGTTTGTCAACCGTGATTGATAAAAAAGATGACGCCTTTTTGGAAACCAACCTCAAAGGCCTGATGATGACGCTTGTGGGGCGGTGGAACACACAGATGGATGAGGCGCGCGCTCAGACGGAGTTCGGCTCGGTGCGTCCTTCGGATATTCGCGTCTTTTCAGAGCTGCGCGGGCGCACTCTCAAACTGTCGGAGATCCACAAAGACCTGGGCTTCTCGCGCCAAGCCGCTCAGCAATCTGTGGATCGTTTGGTGGCACATGGCATGCTTCGGGTTGAGCTCACAGAGGGCAGCAAGCGCGACAAACGCGTTGTGATCACAGAGAAAGGTCAAGCTTGGCGCAGCCATGCCGCCCGGCTCATTCAGGGGTTTGAAGCGGAATGTATGCGCGTCGTCGGGCCACAAGACACGCAAACCCTGCGCCGCATCTTGGCCGCCTTGATCGACGGGGAGCCCATAGATTAAACCTCTTAGGCAAGCGCCGCAGGATGCGTAAATTTCGCGCGCCCTTTGGGCAAAAGCTCTCGCAAAGCCAGCTTTCCGTCAGGGAATCTGCGTTTCATGAGTTGATCTCTGGGCCTAGTGCCGTCACCCTCGTGTCATCACACAGATCTATTGATGGGGCGGATCTCGCGTTTTGAGATCCACACTTGAGATCACACTTGAGATTACACTTGGGGGGCCGACCGTTGGACGGCACATCACACATAGGAGAGAGCCCATGAACCGCATTCTCACAAGCGCTGCCGTGCTTGCACTCAGCGCAGGCGCAGCCTCGGCTGATTACACGCTCAACATTGTGCATATCAACGATCTGCACAGCCGCATTGAGCCCATCAACCGTTTCGACAGCACCTGCGGCGCTGACGACAACGCGGAAGGCAAGTGCTTTGGCGGTGTTGCGCGCGTGGCCACGAAGATTGCAGAGCTCAGAGAGCAGTTCGCTGGTCAAAACCTGCTCGTTCTGGATGCAGGCGACCAGTATCAAGGCTCGCTGATGTATACGACCTACAAAGGCGACGTGGAGATCGAGTTTGCTGAGCAGATCGGCTTTGACGCCATGGCTGTGGGCAACCACGAGTTTGACGACGGTGACGAAGGCCTGGCCAAATTGGCCGACGGCGTGAGCTTCCCGATTATCTCTGGCAACATCGACGTGAGCGCCTCGAACGTGCTCGCAGGCAAGATCGACAACCACGTTGTGCTCGAAGTGGGTGGCGAAAAGATCGGCATCATCTCTGCGCTTGCCGTTGATACGGTTGAAACCTCTTCACCAAGTGCATCCGTGGTCTTCACTGATGAGATCGCAGCGCTTTCCGCTGATGTGGCCGCTCTTGAGGCCGAAGGTGTGACAAAGATCATCGCGCTCAACCACGTGGGCCTGGCCAAAGACCTCGACATCGCGCGTAATGTGCCAGGCCTCGATGCGGTCATCGGTGGTCACTCACACACACTGATGTCCAACACCAAAGAGGGCGCGATGAAGTACCCACAAATGGTGGGCACGGTGCCTGTGGTGCAGGCCTATGCTTATTCGAAATACGTGGGCCTTCTGACGCTTGTCTTTGACGATGCGGGCAATGTGACCTCCGCCACGGGCGACACGATCTTGTTGGATGCCTCCGTTGCAGAAGACGCTGGGATCGTCGCGCGCGTCAAAGAGCTCGCGGGCCCCATCGAGGAAATGAAAACCCGCATCGTGGCCTCCGCTGCTGCTCCCATTGAAGGGGATCGCAACGTCTGCCGTGTGCAGGAATGCGAGATGGGCAACCTCGTGGCTGATGCCATGCTGGACCGCGTGAAAGACCAAGGCATCACAATCGCCATTCAAAACGCAGGTGGCGTGCGCGCCTCGATTGATGCAGGTGACGTGACCATGGGCGAAGTGCTCACCGTGCTGCCCTTCCAAAACACGCTTTCCACCTTCCAAGTCTCAGGCCAAACCGTGATCGACGCGCTCGAAAACGGCGTGAGCCAGGTGGAAGAAGTGAAAGGTCGCTTCCCAGCGGTGGCTGGCCTAAAGTTCACATGGGACGCAAGCGTTGCCCCCAATGAAGGCCGCATCCAAGAGGTGATGGTCATGGAAGGCGGGGCCTTTGTTCCAATCGATCCCGCGAAAACCTACGGCCTTGTGTCCAACAACTACGTCCGTGGCGGCGGCGACGGTTATAAGATGTTCGTTGATGCTGCAAATGCTTACGACTACGGCCCAGATCTCGCGGACGTTGTGGCTGAATTCATGGCCGCCAAAGGCGAATTTACGCCTGTTGTTGAAGGGCGTATTACGAAGAAATAACTGGGAAATTTTGCAGAAATCAGAAGGCCTTACTTAAAAAGTAAGGCCTTTTTTGTTGTTTGAGCAACAAATTTTGTGGCGTTTAAGTGTATTTTTTTGCTTGGCGAATTGAGCGAAATGTGTAAAAAAAAGTTGACACTTTGCGTGTCTTGATAATTCAAAAAATAGCATTTTTTATTTTGAAATTGGAGATCCTAATGGACGTTAATTTACAAGTTGTTGGAATTTTCTACAATTCAACGGTCTCGGTTACGGCCGCTGACCCAACAATCAAAGATTTACTGGATGCCGCAACAGCAACACCCGGAACCGCTTCAGATCGCAACCCGGCTTCAAAATTTCTTTACACCACAAATGGGGCCGGAAAGAAGCTTTTTGCGTCGTCTTTCCTTGCCAAGTACGATAATCCAGTAAAGCCGCGTGTATTGAACCAAGCACCCTATGCGCCGGGCGAATACTTCCTCGATGAGCATCTCTCAGCACGCCCAGCCTACACCGTTTGGCAGTACTATATGTTCGACAAAGAGTTGCGCTATTTGAACGAATTTGGCAAAGCTACGCCCTTTGCAGAGCAACCCCTGACAAACGTACCTGTCGCTGGAAATCCAAAAGAAAAAGCTGATGTAGCCCGCGTTACTTGGCGTTTGGTGCAAATCTTGGCTCAACCCACCACGCCCGCAACCGGTGGCTACGACTCAGAAATGCTGCTGGCTCAAAGCACGCCCTACACGATGCGCGGCTGATTTGGCTGTTAAGAACAAGCGGTCTCGCCGGACGCGGCGGGGCCATTCCGGAAACCCTCTTTTTTGGCGAGGCTTTTTCATGCGAGGAACAAGGGCAGAGCCTGCCGAGCATCGCTGGGCCGCCTCACCGGTCCAGCGATGTGATCAATGTAGGCGCATAGTTTTAGTAATTCGCTGTCCTTGCAACCATAAATCAAGCAGATCCAAAGCTAGATCGCTGCCCCGACGGCCCAGCGATGCTGAGCAGTGCAGAGTTTCCCTGTCGTGAGGTTTGGGTGTCGTGCTCGGCCTCACACCGCGTGCGTCCAAGTATCGAGCTCTGCTGTCGATGGCGTCTTTGAACAAGGTTTGATTTCGCAGGTTGGTTGAAAGTCCCAGCTGCGCTCGGATCGCCCTATAGCGTTTGACGAAATACCTGAGACATCGAGTATCAGCTAACGCGTTGAAACCAAAGGTTTCACGCAGCGTTAGGTGATTCAGGTTTTTCGCATAGCGCTTTAGTGGGCTTTGGACGCAAGGATTGGTTTTGGTTGATGATCCCCTTCGGTCAAGGGGCTCAAACCGCAGCGGTCCCGCAAGTGCTTTTCTCTTCGTTGAGGCGAAACCCGCCAAGTGTTGTAAGGTGCCTAGGTGGGGGCTGGACGTCGAAAGCGGGCTTGGGTCCCTTTGAGGATGCTCAACGCAACCGCCGCTGAGTTGGACTTTCTGCGCTGATTTCGATATCCAACCCAGTGCAAGACTGCGCACTACGTCGTCGCTTTGATTTGATGCGTTACTGTCAATGAAGAGACACAGGAGGCCTCTTTTTGGGCTCGATCGCCAAAAATACATACCAACAATCTGGGCAATTGATGGCCGGAGATGTGTACGGAGCACAGCGCCAATTGCGGCGACATCTGCTGGAGTCCTCAAACATCCGTCACAAGCCCGCAAGAGACCTCGCGGCGCATATGCTCCTTCATCTCGACGATGTGACGGCCTGCTGGAGCATTGCGACGCGCTGGCTTCGAGACAGGTTAAACTGCCAACGTGTTGATACTGGTTTTGGGCGCCCGGAGGATAAAGAGTATTTTCCCGGTTTTTCGGAAGCCAAGACCTCTGACTATGATGTGCCCTCGTTTGGTGGCTTTGCGGTGGACAACCGTGATCCGATTATGCGCGCAATGTGGGCTGGAAGCAGGCCGATCGTCTTTGCGGATATCAAACAGGATCGTCGTGTAACGCCCAAGCTTCGCAAGCGCATGGCCGGGGCACGTACGAAATCAAAATTTGGAGCAGCCTTAAGGACACGGGACGGTGGCTTTGGACTGATCTGTGCGGATTGGACGGAGCATTTCGTTCCCAACGAAGCCGATTTGTTCGACTGTTTTGAGCAAACAGTGGCTGATGTGCTGAGCCCCATTATCGCTGTGGCAAAGGACGTCGCTGAAGCTCAAGGCCCGCAAGACGCGCGCGCACATGAGGCTGTCTGCCTGTTTCAGTACGGCTCGCGTGGCGATGGTGCCTTGGAGGCACTCACGCCTGCGGAAGTCGAAGTGGCGCGGCTTGTTGCCCAAGGTTTGAGCTACAAGGAAATCGCGACGGTTCGTGGGAGATCGCTTTCCACGATAGATCATCAACTCCGCAGTATTCGGAGCAAGATGGGCGTGTCGAGCACCTCTAACCTTATAAGATTACTCTCAAATCTTGACGGTTTCCGGATCTGAGCCGTGGTGTGAAACCTAAGCACTTCTCATAGCGAATGTTCGCGATAGATCGCGCAGGCCATCTCCTTCTAACCTCCCATATCAAGCGAAAGTGGATGTAAGCCTTGCGGCTTGCGCTAAGCCACGGTGCTTGTCGCGCCCTAAGACGGGGGCAGAACGATATGGGGGAGATCACTATGATCCGCAAAACACGTTGTGCCGCGCTCAATGGTGCGCAGGCTGGCATCAAAGCGCTTTTAGCGTCGCTGAATTAAGGGTGCCCAAATGATTGCGAACGAATTCTATGAAACGCCAACACAGCGCGCTTTTGAGCTCTTTGAGCTGGGCGACCTCTTGCTTGAATGCGGAGAGACGCTGCGCGGTGCGAAGCTGGCTTACCGAACCTTTGGCAGGCTCAATGCCGACAAATCCAACGCCATCCTGGTCACCACGTGGTTCTCCGGTACGGGCCTGGTGATGGAAGATGTTTATATTGGTGAAGACCATGCGCTTGATCCATCGAAGTACTTCATCGTCGTTGCCGATCAGTTGGGGGCCGGAACGTCGTCTTCCCCGCACAACACGCCGGCCCCTCAGACCATGGGGAAGTTTCCAAACCTGAGCATTGGCGACGACGTTGCGGCGCAACATAAACTGCTCACCGAAAAGTTCGGGATCACCACGCTGGCCATGGTTGTTGGCGGTTCAATGGGCGGACAACAGGTTTATGAATGGGCCGTGGTTCACCCCGAAATGGTCGCGCGTGCAGCACCGATTGCGGCGACGGCCAAAGCCTCATTACACCAGAAGGTGTTTGTCCGGGCGCTGGAAGAGGCCATAACTTCGGACCCCGCTTGGAACGGCGGCTGGTATGCATCTGGTTTGAATGTCAGAGATGGCATGGACCGGATGGCGATGATCGTGTCGACGCTGGGGTGGTCTCGGGCGTTCTATCAAGAAGAACGCTGGAAGACGGTTCTCGGCATGTCCTCATTGGAAGACTTCATCAATGGGTTCATGAAGGCCTATTTCGAGCCCATGGATCCCAACGCGCTCTTGTGTGAGATGCACAAATGGCAGCGTGCAGATGTTGGGCGGCATGAGGGTGGCGATCTCGTCAAAGCGCTGGGCCGGATCACCGCCAAGACCTGCGTGATGCCAATCGATCACGACCTCTTCTTCCCGCCGAACGAATGTGAAGAGGACTGCAAGAAGGTCGCGGGCGCAACGCTGAGGGTCATTGAAAGCAAAGACGGACATTTTGCCCTGAACGGGGTTGAGCCAAACTACATGGCTCAAGTCGATGCGGCTTTGGGAGAGCTGCTGGCACCCTAAACCCTCACCTTCCCCTCAACATGACCTTGCTCCGCAAAGCGCCGGCTTTGCGGCCAGGAAGACCTTTTGCTCAAACACCTGCCGGACCGGAAAGCGAAGAGAAAATGACGAAACAAAGCAAGCCGCTGCGCGTGCGTGGTGCAAGCAAAGTCTACCAGACAAGCTCGGGCGATGTGCATGCGCTCCAGGACGTTGACCTCACAGTTCAACAAGGTGAGTTCATCTCTGTCGTGGGGCCGTCTGGATGCGGAAAAACCACGCTTTTGTGGTCAATCGCGGGCCTGCATCAGCTGAGCTCTGGCTCAATCGCCTTGGCGGATGAGCCCATTGAGAAACCTCATCCCAGCATTGGAATGATGTTTCAGTCCGCAAATTTGCTGCCCTGGCGGACCATTCAGCAGAACATCGAGTTTCCCTTCGAAATTCGGGGCAGGAGTCCTGATCGCTCGAAAATCGAAGCGCTCCTTACCCGCGTGGGTCTTGATGGGTTTGGCGGTAAGATGCCAAAGGAGCTGTCTGGCGGCATGCAGCAACGGGCGTCTATTGTGCGTGCCTTGTCGTCTGATCCGGATGTTCTGCTGATGGACGAGCCTTTCGGCGCGCTCGATGCCTTCACCCGAGATGAGATGAACCTGCTGATGGAGGAGATCTGGGAAGAAACTCAGAAGACCATCATGCTGATCACCCACTCCATCCAAGAGGCGGTGTTTCTTTCTAACAAGGTCTACGTCATGAGCGCGCGGCCGGGGCGGATGCACAAGGTCTTTGACGTGCCTTTCGCGCGGCCGCGTGAGCTGAAGCTTATGGAAACCAAAGCCTTCTTCGACCTCGTCAACGAGATCAAAGCGGAAATCCAACATCAACAAACGTCGGTTGCAGACGTTGCTGCGGAGTAGAGCCATGAGTGACACAACAAACAGAAATGACGCCGCGGGCGTGAACATGTCGGGCGGGCTGACCGCTGGCCCCAAGATCCAGAATGTCTCCGAAGTCTTCGCGATCATCGCAGTTGCGGTTGTCATCATCGGCGGCGCGGAAGTCCTGCTGCGCTATTTTGAGGTCAGAGAGTTTGTCATGCCAACGCCGTCGGCCATTGTGACGGCGCTGTTTGTGCATTTCAATGAGATCGCACCGCATCTGGGGTACACACTTGTCGAGCTTGCCGCAGGCTACACGATTGGCGCATCCATCGGGATGATCCTGGCGGCTGTGATCACGCAGTTTCCTTTCGTGGAAAAGATCATCACACCCTACATTTTGCTTTTGGTGACAACGCCAATGCTGGCGCTTGTGCCGCTGCTGATCCTCAACTTTGGGTTTGGCTATGCGCCGCGGATCATCGCAGTTGCTTTGGCCGCTGGGCCGATGGTGATGATCAACTCAGCGACCGGCTTTCGCCGCGTGGATCACGACAAGATTGCTTTGGCACGGTCCTACGGCGCCACAACATTCCAAATCTTCACTAAGATCCGCATACCCATGGCGATGCCAATGATCATCGTTGGCCTGATGATGGGTGCGATCTTCTCAGTCATCACGGCCATTGGCGCCGAGATGTCGGGTGGCGGCTTTGGCCTTGGCAGCAAGCTGACCACATTCTCATCGACCCTGCGCACAGCAGAGTTCTTTGCCGTCATCTTGATCCTCGCGGTGATGGGCATCTGCATCTACGTCTTTTTCTCTTGGCTCGGCAAAAAACTCGCTGGCTGGGAAAGTTGACCCCTGAGCGGCCTGTGATGCCCCGCTCAGCAGGCCGCCATCCTCAAACAGAGCGGGAAAAGTGGAGGAAAAGGTATGAAGTGCCTGATCAATCAGACCGGTTTGTCCCGGCGGAAATTTCTCAAAGTCAGCAGTGCTGGACTGATGACAGCCACCGGCCTTGGGGGTGGGCTAATGTCGACACCCTCAGCGATGGCAGCGCCCTATTCAGGCAAACACACGTGGATTTCACCGCGCGGCACAATCGAGGTGATGGACGATTACGCAATCTGGGTTGCGCAAGCGATGGGCTACTTCTCAGACCTTGGCGTCGAACTCGAGCTGCAACCCGGCCCTCCTGGTGGGACGGCAGTTGTGCAATTCGTTTCCGTTGGCCAGGCTGATATGGGCTTCCCGGCACCCGGGATCTTAGGCAATTCGATTGAGAACGACATGGGTCTCGTCTCGATCTTTGGCACCGGCTACCTTGATCTCTTCAATATCGCGTTCCGCAAAGGCGAGGGCATGACAGACCTACGTGGCCTTGAAGGCAAAACCGTCCTTCTTGGCTCTGCCGCTTGGCAATCCATCGCGGATCCGATGCTGAAAGCGGTTGGCGTTGATGTGTCCAAAGTGACCTACGTTGAAGCAGGTTTTCCAAACTGGACGGCGGCTTTGGCCGCAGGGGAGGGCGATGCCTGCCTCGCTGGGGAGGGTCTGCGCGCGCTTTTGGAGAAGAACAATCAAAAGTTCGACTACTGGATGGGTATGCGCGGCTCTCCTTTGCCGTCCAACAGCCAGGTGGTGCGCCGGGCTGATGTGGAAGATCAGGACAAGAGAGCTTTCTTGCAAGCCTATGTTAAAGGCATGGCTATGGGTCACGAATTCGCGGAGCACAATCCACGTGCTGCAGCAGACATCGTGTTCAAGGCTT
This sequence comes from Pseudomonadota bacterium, assembly GCA_039182515.1. GTDB lineage: Bacteria > Pseudomonadota > Alphaproteobacteria > Rhodobacterales > Rhodobacteraceae > JBCDCE01. The sequence goes on from JBCDCE010000052.1 coordinate 23,038, forward strand.
TGCCAGCCACACGCCAGGGCTTTGGCCCGCGTGCGGGCACCGAAAGCCTGATGCAGATCCACCGCACGTTCAAAGGCAATCTCTCTGCACGTGCAGGCTGGGGCGAACACGACATCGCGGGCTTCCAGAAGTTCTTTGACGTGCAAAAGGAAATTGGCCTTTTGTCCACAGACATCAACGCGGGTGACTACGTGCTCAACGACTTCATTGCGGACGGGAACGCCTTTGACAAAGAGAAGGTCAAAGCAGACGCCATGGCCTACGCGTTGCCGGAAGACCTGGCCGCTGTCGACATGGATGAAGTTGAAGCAAATTTCTACAACAGTGCGATCAACTGAGCCCCGTTTAAGCCCCGTTTAAGCCCCGTTTAAGCTCAGTCTAAGCGCTTCTATAGCGTGTTATGAAACACCCGAGACATCGCGTATCAGCTAACGCGGTGAAACTAAGGGTTTCAGGCAGCGTTAGGTGATTCAGGTTTGCCCGGTCAGCAGAGGACCGACTTAGGCCGTTTTGGCCGATTGGGTCTGCCAATCTGCCATGTGGTCTATCAGCATGCGGGTGAGGGTTTTTTGAGGGCCGATGTCGGGCCAGACGGCAAACACCCCTTCTAAAGGCACGGACCATTTGGGCATGAGGTGGACGAGTTTGCCGTCTTCCAACTCCTGGCGCACCTCTTCCAGCGGCAATTGACGCACGCCAAGGCCGGCCATCACGGCAGATTTTGCAGCCGATGCGCTGTCGACCTCGATGCGTGTTTTGGCAGGTTCAAAAGACACGGCTTTGCCGTCTTTGATCAGGGTGTGTTTGTCTGACAGCATACTGATCGAGATAAAATCGCAGTCTTGCAGCGTGTCGATCGAGTCTAGTTTGCCATGCTTATGAATATACTCAGGCGCGGCCACCAACACGCGGTGAAAGTCGTCGATCCGACGACATTTCAAACTGCTATCGGGCACGACCCCAAGTCGAATGGCCAAATCGAACCTGTCTTTGACGAGATCCGCGGGCCTGTCGTTGAAGTTCACGGAGATAGACACCAGTGGATAGCGTTTCGAAAAGTCCCAGACAGATTGATGCAGCGGTCCTTGAAAGCCGAAAGCCGGCAGGGAGATGCGCAGCGAGCCGGAGGGCTGATCGTCGTTCATCGCCAGTGCGTCGAGCGCAGCTTCGCCCGCTTCAACCATTCGTCGCGCGTGGTCGAGAATGGCCTGGCCTTCGGGCGACAGCGCCAAAGAGCGGGTCGAGCGGAAAAAGAGCGGAACGCCAAGCTTCGTTTCAAGCCTGGCCAAGTGGTGGCTTACAACTGAGGTCGAAAGCGTGAGCCTGCGGGCAGCGCTGCTGAAACTGCCTGCGTCTGCCACGGCGACAAAAACGGCGAGCGCTCTATAGTCTTCGATCATTGTTCTAATTCTTCGAATATAGCTTCCTACAGTGCGGGCCTAATTTAATTCTCGCTGAATGTCTAAAACTATTCACGTTGCGCAACCTCACGTTGCGCCCTGCTGAATGGCCTGCGCTTGGCCAGAACCTGTCGATTTTTCCAAGGCCTTAGCGGGTCTTGCCAGCAAAGGAACTGCACATGTCAAACCGTCCATCCTCACAGCAGAGCATCGCTCAAACTGAAAGTGGCCTGTCGCGTCGTGCGCTTTTGAAAGGTGCGACGCTGAGCTTGGGTGCAGCCACGCTTTTGCGCACAGCGCTCTCGCCCGCACCCGTTGCCGCTCAAGACGCCTTCCCAGCTGGAACGCTGCACAGTTTTTCCAAAGGGGGCTTGACCTTCCACACCTATGTGTCCCCCGCCCAAGCGGTGCATGTCACCTCGCATATCGTCGAATTTGAGGATCAACTGCTCATGGTCGACGCCACCATGTTGCCGCCCACGGCGATGGAAGTGGGTGCTGTGATCGCCAGCACCGGCAAGCCCGTTGGTATGGCGATTGTCAGCCACGAGCACCCCGATCACTGGGGGGGATGCTCCACTTACGAAGGTGTCAGCTTCGCCACCTTGCCCGAGGTGCGTGAGGCGATCCGGGCTGAGGCAGCAGCCGGCCAATTCCCCGAGCCGACCAATCTTCTCAGCGGTGCAGACGTAACACCTGGTATGACAGAAATGTCCGGTGTGAAAGTCGAGTTCCGCCACTACACCAACACCGAAGCCCCGCATATGCTGGTGACCGTGCTGCCAGATCAGCAAGTCGCGATCGTGCAAGATTTGGTCTACAATGGCGTCTTCTTTGCCCCTGGTGTGGACCGCAAAAACTGGATCGCAACGCTTGAAACCCTCCGCGACGACCCAGCTTTTGAGACGCTTCTTGTGGGCCATGGCTTGCCAACGAGCCGCGGCGAGCTTGATACGGCGATTGCCTATGTCAAAGTGCTCGACGAGGTGATGACCGCCTCAAGCACGCCCGATGAAGCGATCGCAGCGCTCAAAGCAACCTATCCAGCCTACGCAGGTGAATTCCTTCTGAGCCTGATCTCGGAGTATTGGCAGGGCTAAACACTTTGCGTTTGATTTGAATCGAAAGACGCTGTCTCTCCCTTCGGTCGAACGCGACTTTCGACAAGAGTGCCTCGCATAAAACGCAAAGGGCTGTAGAGGCGCTCACAAAAAGCTCTTTCATTTCGCGTGCCTGGCTCTTCATTCAGAGCCGGGCGCGTCTCATTTACTGAGGTCTTGTGCAGGTCTCAAATGCTACAAAGACCCTTTGCAATCCGTCTCACCCTATTTTTCGGGACGACCCATCACAAAATGGCCGTGAGACATGTGCCTGCAGTCCGGGATAGTGGCGTCTCGATCAGGATTGCGTTTACACAACCTGGGCTCTGGGTATTGCCCAAGCCAAGGCAGCATGGCCCTCATTTTCGAAGTGTCTAAAGGCACAAATGAGGATCGAAGCGCGACATCTCGCAGGGAAATTCCCTCACCGAAGACCTCCGAAAGCTTGTCCAAAGGCACGATTTGTACCGAAGACGGATCGGCCATGTCATCAAAGGTTACGATGCGAGGGTAACGGCGTTCCGGCAGGGGCAGCGCGTCTTTCGCCTCTTTAAAGGAGCGGATCTGATCAAGTTCGTCCATGCTCCCAAAGGCCTTGTACATGACCGTCTGAGCCCAGGTCCCTGCGGCGTATTCGAGCAAGAGAAAAACCGGCTTGCCGCCAAGCTCCCCGTAAGCCGCATTGCCGCTGACCTTGATGGACGGGTTTCCGATGTCGCCGTGTAGAATTTTGGACCGCGGCGTGTAGTTGATATGGGACAATCCCCTGGCCGTCACCGGCCCGTCTGGCGTGTCAAAGGTTGCGATGATTTCTTGCCCGTAGGACAAGTCAGATCCTCGGGAAAAGGCATACCAGGTGATCCCTACGCCTAGGACAACTGCGAAGCCCAACCCCGCCAAAATCGTCAGAAGTGTTTTCATCTTATGTCTACCTTTCAAGCCCGAAACCGGCCTTGGCGCATTTAGCTAGGTCTTTTTGGCTGCTCTAGAGTGCAGCTTTGCCGATCATAAACCAGCAAACAACCTTTAAGTTGAAGGCGCGTCAGCACATCCTCCGCCTCCCAAACGGCACACCTTTTGCTAAGACGCAGCGTCGAGTGAGGAAAAGGCACGGATCACGGTTTCTTTGTCTCGAACAGCTCCCGTTTGCAGGTATTCCATCGCTCGAAGTGCGGCGTCATGCGCCTCAACATCAGCACTGCCCTCATGCATACCTCCACTCTGCAATTTTTTCGTGCAGTTCATGGGCCGCTCGGCGTGTTTGCGCTTTGCAAAAGCCAGGTCGCGAAGGTTTTGGCGTTTGTGTCCAAGGGCCCATGCGCAACGAGATAGTATCCCAAAGGTGTATTTTCTTCCGCATAGAGTTCTTCGAGCAGCCCGAGCTCGAGATCGGCTTGGACCAACGCCCTGGCTTGCAGGGAAACACCATGACCGGCCCGCGCGGCGGCAATGACAAGCGAGTTCGTTGGATAATGACGGTTCGTTTCAGCCTCGAAATCAAGCCCGTGTGTCTCAGCCCAATCGCGGTGTTCCTGGCGCGATTTTTCGAACAGCCAAGGGTAGGTCCGCAGTTTGTCCAAGGAGCTCTTCGCATCTCCAGCGATCAATCCCGTTTTCGCCACAACAACATATTGCGCAGAGGCCAGCAGGGTTGCGTCCAAGCCCTCCCAGTCTCCCCGGCCATATCGTATCGCCAGATCGAAGTCGTCTTTGCGTGGATCTGCCAAAGAGAGGCTCGGTGTAAGGTTGACTTGGATGCTCGGGTGCTGACGCCAGAACGCCTCCAATTTCGGCATCAGCCATATCTCTGCGAAGGCGGGCGGCAGCGTAACGGTGACCGGTTTGCTTTCTTCAGACTGCGCGAGTTTTCGGAGGCCATGAGCCAGTGTTTGAAAGCTGTCGGAGGTGATCTCTGAGAGCTGTTCGCCATTCGGCGTGAGGGCCAGGCCTTTGCCGCTGCGCGCGACAAGCTTGGTTTTCAACCCTTTCTCGAGCCCGCGCACATGCTGGCGGACCGCCGCTTCGGTCACGTTGAGCTCGCGCGCGGCACCGGTGAAGCTCTTGCCGCGCGCCACAGCTTCAAAGGCCCGTAACGCGTGTAAAGACGGAATATCCTTCCAATTCATATCGTATTTCAACTTCGTTTTGAAAAACCATACTGATTTGAATTCCAAAAACACATCAATAAAAATCCGATATCAGAGACTATTGGGATAATAAACTTATGAATATCGAGGTTTGGCTCACATTCGTTGTACCGGTAACTGCGCTTTTGGCGATACCCGGTTTGGTGGCAAAGAGGGCCGTTGGCTGCTTACGACATCCCAAAAATGAACGGTTTGCCTTGCGGTGTGGGGCAAGCTGGCTGCTTGGGGCAGGGGTTCTGACTGCGTAAAATCCTAAAATTGTGAGAGGTCAAAAATGACGACATTCAGCATTGCCATAATCGAAAGCGAACGGCTGATCTTCAGGGCGTTCCAAGAGGATCGCGACTTTGAGGCCTACGCCAAATTCTATGCCAGCGATCAAACCAAATACTACGGTGGCCCGCTCGACAGATCTCTGGCCTGGCGCGCTGCTGCGGCCATGATGGGGCACTGGGTCATTCGGGGCTTTGGAGCCTGGGCGGTCGAAGAAAAAGCAACCGGTGATTTTTGTGGCATCATCGGCTTGTGGCAGCCCGAGAGCTGGCCCGAGCGCGAAATCACCTGGAGTATCGTTACTGAAAAACAAGGCCAAGGATTTGCCTACGAAGGGGCGCTTCGCGCGCGCAAATATGCTTATGAAACGCTGGGTTGGGACGGTGTTCACAGCTGCATCTCAGACGGAAACACAGCATCGATCGGTTTGGCGGAAAAACTAAACGCCCAGCTTGAGCGTAAAGAAACACATCCGTCCCGAGGAACATTCCTAATTTATCGCCACGCGAGAGGCGATATGTAAGGGAGGAAACTGAGCGCCGAGGTTTGCCCCTTTGACCCATGCATCGCAGAGCAGGAACGTCTCCTAAGACAAGGCTGAACAATGACCCGCTGCAGGATATGCGCGCCCAAGCCTCCAGCATTTCTCACCCAAACCTCCCATTGGGAATGACGGTTTCAAGGTCTCACAGACGAGACAAAGTTGACTTTCGCTTCGTCCATGCGAATGACTGTTATTAGGGCGTGTTAACACTATTGTCCTGGCCTGATTTCTGCTAACTGTCTGTTATGAATGAGATAACAGAAGAGCAGTACGCGTTGATCTGGCCGCATTTGCCGGTTCAGCGTGGCAATGTGCAGATTTCCAATCTGACAAT
>JBCDCE010000053.1:0-28154 GCA_039182515.1 Pseudomonadota bacterium
GTTCGCTCGTGCATGTTGTGCAAGCGCATTGAGGTTCGGATTGGGGCGTTTGCCGGAGTCGATGACAAGGCTTTCGATGCCATGCATTGGAAAGGTTTGGGCGATCTCGTCTGCCTGTGTCCCTGCGGGGACACGCGCCGCTTCACCGTCGAGGTCGATATTGGCGCGACCGTCAGTAAGCAAAACGACAAGGGGAAGAAGGCCGCGTCGCATCTCTTGTAAGGCAAGCTCGCGCGCTTTTGCGAGCCCTGCAGCCAGGGGTGTTCCTCCGCCACCAGGCAAGCCAGACAGGCTACGTTTCGCTTGTGTGAGCGAGCGGGTGGGCGGCAGGAGAAGCTCGGCTTGCGTGCCTTTAAAGGCGATTAATGCGGCGTGGTCGCGCCGGGCATAAGCTTCCCCAAGCAACAACTCTATGGCCCCTTTGGTTTCTGCCAAACGGGCAAATGCAGCGGAGCCCGACGCATCGACCGTGAAGATCAACAGCCTGTCAGACTTTTGCTCATAGCGCTTGGTCCGAAAATCAGATCGTCGGATTTGCACAGGTGTGTGCGCTTGGGTTTGTCCCCGCGGGGACAGGCTTGCTCTCAAGGGTTGCCAGGGAATGGCGGCACGCAGAGTTGAAACGAGATCCAGCCGCGCGCCACTTGCCAAGCTGCCTGGGCGGGAGGGCAGGGGGCGGCCTCTACGATTGCTTTTCTTGGGTGTGCCTGCACCTTGTCCTGCTGCTGCCCTTTTTGATCGCTGCTTGGCGCTTTCTTTGGCCAAGAGATCTGGCGGCAGAAGCGCGCGGACGGCTTCCAACAGGATTTCCTCCGAAAGGCTCTCTTGGGGCGTTTCGCTTTCGGCGTTTGGGTCGCTTGCGTTTTGAGCACTGTATTGCGGTGGGGCAGGGGGCTCGGGCGGCTCGAGGTCCTCGGGGCGCTGCGTGGCACGGGGGGCGTACACCAATTCGCAGGCCACGCGCAGATCATCCATGTGCACTTTATCACGAGCATAAAGCGAGGCATGCGCCTTGGCGCTACGAAGGGCTAAAACGGGCGCACGCAAGGATGTGATCCCCAGCTGGACCGCCGCGCGAGAGAGGTATTTATATACCGCTTCATCGGTTTTGATATGTTTTAACCTGCGCGCCGCGCTTTCGATGTCGCGGGTCTCAATGACGATGGGCCAAGTGGCGCTCATGGCCAGGCCCTCGAGATCTATCCGGAAGGCGAGGGGATCCAGTAGGGTTTCAGGGGGCGATTCTAGGTCATCTGCCCCTTCGTCCATCGTTAGGAGCGTAACAGGCAGCGTCTCGGCGGCCTGTGCAAGGCGGGCTGAGAGCCCCTGAGAGGCGCGCTCAGCGCCCTCAAGGCAAATAACTGAGTCTGGGACAAGAAGACCCTCAGAGAGCTCCTGGCGGCCTTCTGCGAGGCTGCGCGCGACATCTACCCCACCAAAAAGTTGAATATCGTCGATTTCTGGGTGAATGCGGCGCTGATTTGGGAAGATCGCAGCGAGGGCTTCTCTGAGACGGTCACGCACGGGGCCAACCCGAGCGCGCACTTGAGCGCCGCGCAGGCCAATTGGATCAATCGCGAGAAGGGTGAGCGCCAGCTCAGCCCGTCGCCAGCTGGGATCCGGGCCGGAGCGCGGCTCTGTCATCCCATGACCTCTTGCAACACACGGGCAACACGTGATGCGCTGCCGGCTTCATCGAGAGGATCGCGGCGTAAGCGGTGCGACAAGGCAATGGGTGCCACGGATTTCACGTGAGCCGTTGTGATAGATTTTGCGCCCTCAAAGGCCGCTTCTGCCCTGGCGGCGCGCAAAAGGGTCAATTCGCCACGCAGCCCATCACTGCCTAAAGCCAAACAAAGCTCTGCGCAGCTGCGCAGAACGTCTTGAGGCTTGTTGTATCCTGAAAGTTTGCTCCGCGCTGCGACGATCTTGGCGCGGGTTTTTGCGTCTTTTGGCGCCCATTCCGCGCAAAACGCTTCTGGATCCACATCAAAAGCGTCTCGCCGAGCAAGAACTTCTATACGTGTCTCAATGTCATTGGGAGAGCGCACTTCGACAGACAAACCAAAGCGGTCCAAGAGCTGCGGACGCAGATCGCCTTCTTCTGGGTTGCCTGAGCCAACGAGCACAAATCGCGCGGCATGACGGATGCTTAGCCCTTCCCTTTCCACAACATTTTCGCCGGATTGCGCAACGTCTAGAAGCAAATCAACCAAGTGATCTTCCAGCAGGTTGATCTCGTCAATGTAGAGATACCCGCGGTTTGCTTTGGCCAAGAGCCCGGGCTCAAAGGCTTTTTCGCCTTTGGTAAGCGCACGTTCGATGTCCAAAGCCCCCACAACGCGATCTTCGGTGGCGCCTAAAGGCATATCGATCACGGGTGTTGGTTTCGTGACGGTGATGTCCTCGCGTATTCTTGCCCAATCGGGGCTATGGGAGAGCTCCGCTGCGTTCACGGGACATCCCTCAATGGCGTCGATTTCGGGCAAAAGCTGTGCCAAACCACGGACGGCAGTGGATTTGCCAGTGCCCCGGTCCCCAAAGACCAAAACGCCGCCAATGGAGGGGTCAACGGCCGTAAGGATCATCGCACGTTTCATGTCGTCTTGGCCGACGATGGCGGAAAAAGGGTAGGCTAGGCCCATTTTGGCATCTCCAAGTTGGGTGTCTCTAGTTTTGCGAGCGGATTCGTGCCGCCCCAGGTCCCCGTGGTGCGCAGCACCGAAAAACGGGCATAAAGCTCTTCTTTGAACCAATTTCCGTCTCTGACGGCGCGAATGGCGCGGGCATGGGGGCCGTCTTTGCGCGCAAATTCCGCCATCGTGGCGGCATCCGGCCAGATCGAGAAGGTCACTTGGTGCAGCAAGGGCAATTCGCCGATGCCGATTTTGAAGGCGACGTTTGGATCTTTGCCAATCACGTCGGAAATGTCTGGGACGCGTTTCCAAAATTTCAGGGCAATCTTGGGTTTAATCGTCGCGCGGGTTAGGGCGGCTAGGGGACCGGATTGAGCGCTTTGTACTTCAAAAGGGTCCGTGCCGCTCCATTCTCCGCGTGCGCTGATGGCGCGCAAGTAAACTGTGAAGGTCTCGGCACTCTTGGCGCGATACCGGCCAAAAAGCCTTTGATTTTGCAAGTGTTTAGCGGCGATTTCCTCAGAAGGCCAACAGGCCAAAATTGCATAGACAGCCGTGTTGGGAACAGGGGTAAACCCCTCGCCGGTCCCGCTGCCGCACAGCTTCCAGAACGCAAGGTCCGGCATGCGCATCAAGGGCAGTCGGGCAGCGCCCATCATGCCAAAGGCCCAAAGCCGGTCTCTCAACCGGTCAAATCGGAAGAAACTGATTGTCACGCATTGGCTCATGGAGGTCGCTCATTTTGTCCACAACAGGCAACCTACACCAGAATCTGTGGATTGGGTAGCCATGTGTCAATTCAGAACACATCTTTAATTGTAAATCAAACTAGACAGTTATAGGCTCGACCCATGGATGGCAGTTCTCTTCGAATCCCGGGCGAAAGCTCTGGCGCACAAACAGCCCTGGTAATTGGGGCTGGTCTGGGTGGCTTGGCTGCAGCGATGCGGCTTGGCGCGAAAGGTTACCAGGTGACTGTGTTGGACCGCTTGGACAGATTGGGCGGGCGCGGCTCGTCCCTCAGTCAAGACGGGCATCGGTTTGATCTCGGGCCCACAATTGTCACTGTGCCGCAGGTGTTCGAAGATCTTTGGGCTGCTTGCGGCCGCAATTTCCACGAAGATGTGGATCTGCGCCCGCTCGATCCCTTCTATGAGATCCGTTGGCCCGACGGCTCAAAGTTTGCCGCCAGTGGTGACACAGACCGCGTGATGCAGGAGGTCGAGCGCCTCTCGCCTAGCGACAAATCTGGGTATTTGAAATTCCTGAAAGACAGCGAAAAGCGCTATTGGTTTGGTTTCGAGGATCTGGGTCGGCGCCCCATGACCAAACTTTGGGACATCATTGAGGTGCTTCCCAAGTTTGCCCGCCTGCGCGCGGACCGCTCTGTTTATGCCCATGCGGCCAGCCGCGTGAAAGACGAGCGCCTGCGCATGGCGCTGAGTTTTCATCCGCTTTTCATTGGCGGTGACCCGTTCCGCGTGACCTCGATGTATTGTCTGGTCAGCCATTTAGAGAAAGAATTTGGGGTGCATTACGCCATGGGCGGTGTGCAGGCCTTGGCCGATGCCATGGGCACTGTGATCCGTGAGCAGGGTGGTGAAATTCTCCTGGGCCAAGACGTAGATGAAATCTTGATCGAGCGCGAGCGTTGCACGGGTGTGCGCCTTGCGAGTGGTCAAAAGATGCGTGCTGACATAACCGTTTCGAATGCGGATGCGGGCCATACCTACGATGTGTTGCTGCGCAACCGGCCTAAGAAGCGGTGGAGTGCCAAGCGCTTCAAGCGCACGCGGTGGTCCATGGGGCTTTATGTTTGGTACTTTGGCACCAAAGGCACCAAAGATCTCTGGCCAGAGGCTGGTCATCACACGATCCTCAACGGGCCCCGCTATGGCGGTTTGGTGCGCGATATCTTCCGCAAAGGGACCTTGGCGGATGACATGAGCCTTTATGTGCATAGGCCCTCTTTGACAGACCCAAGCGTGGCACCCGAGGGCGATGACACGTTTTACGTTCTGAGCCCAGTTCCGCATCTGGGCCATGACAATGGCGTAGATTGGAACGCTGAGCGCGGGCCTTACCGTGAAAAGGTTTTGGCAATGCTCGAAGAGCAGCTTCTGCCTGGGCTTTCGGATCACATCAGCACCGAGACGAGCTTTACGCCGCTGGAATTTCGCGACCGCTATCTCTCGCCATATGGCGCAGGGTTCTCCATTGAACCGCGCATTTTGCAAAGCGCGTGGTTCAGGCCTCACAATGTGAGTGAAGAAGTGAAGGGCCTGTTCCTCGTGGGGGCAGGGACCCACCCTGGCGCTGGCTTGCCGGGCGTTGTGTCATCCGCGGAAGTTCTGGCCAAGATTGTCCCAGATGCTCAGGTCCAGACGCCCAGCTTGAAGATGGCGGCAGAATAATGCGGACCGAAGATCTCGACTATTGCAAAGAGGCCATTCGGCATGGTTCACTCTCGTTTCATTCCGCGTCAAAGCTCCTGCCTGCGAAGGTGCGCGATCCGGCCATTGCGCTCTATGCCTTTTGCCGGTTGGCGGACGACGCGGTGGACCTTCAAGCACAAAAGGCAGCTGCCGTTCTGCGCCTCCAGGAGCGCCTAGATTTAGCCTATGCGGGCAAGCCCTATGATGCCCCTGCCGACCGGGCTTTTGCGGATATGGTGGCCCAACATGATATGCCGCGCGCTTTACCCGAGGCCTTGCTGGAAGGCTTGGCCTGGGATGCTTGTGAGCGCCGCTATGAGACGCTGAGCGATCTTTACGGGTATTCAGCGCGCGTCGCCTCTGCTGTGGGGGCGATGATGTGCGTTCTCATGGGCGTGCGCGATCCGCATGCCTTGGCGCGCGCCTGCGACATGGGCGTTGCGATGCAGCTGACAAACATCGCGCGCGATGTTGGGGAAGACGCGCTCGAGGGTCGGATTTACCTTCCGCTCGAATGGCTCGAAGAGGCGGGGCTTGATCCAGAAGCCTTTCTTGCCAACCCAAAATCTTCAAAGGCCATTCGCATTATGACACGGCGCTTGGTGATGGATGCTGAACGCCTCTACACGAAAGGCCACACGGGCATTTCCTCCCTGCCTCTGATGGCCCGTCCAGGCATCAAAGCGGCTGGGCTGATCTATGCGGGTATTGGCCGAGAAGTGCAGCGCAATGGCTATGACAACATAACCGTGCGGGCCCGAACTTCGAAGAGTCAGAAACTCGGCTGGCTGAGCTTGGCCTTTCTGCAAGCCGCACTTGGCAGCGTTTTGCCGCGCTCTCCGATGCTCTATGGCCCGCCTTTGCCGGAGGTCGCGTTTTTGGTGCAAGCCGCGAGTGGTCAGGACACAACGCAGTCCGCTTGGGGCGACGGCGCCATTGGATCCGTTCTCACCGTGATGGCGGATCTAAAAAACCGCGAAAGGCTCCAACGCTTGGAACCAGGAGAGATGCGCCCTAGCTAATGCAGGGGCGCAAAGGGCGCTCTTGAAAGAGGTGCCAGGCTTCATGATTTGGATCGTTTTTGCAGTGTTTTTTGCGGCATGCTGTGCGGCAGCCGCTACGGGCGCGCTCTTTCCGCCGGGCGATTGGTATGAAGCACTTGAAAAGCCAAGCTGGACGCCGCCGAATTGGCTCTTTCCCATTGCCTGGACAGTTCTCTATCTCATCCTTGCTTTTGTGGCCGCGCGCGCCTCTCTTTTGCCAGGCAACGCCCTTGCGATGGCCTTTTGGGCCTTGCAGCTGGGTTTGAATGCGCTTTGGACACCTGTTTTCTTTGGCCTGCGCAACATTGGTGGCGGCCTTGTTGTGGTCTTGGCGCTTTGGGTGGCGGTGCTGGGTGCAATTGTAAATTTTTACGCGCTCGAGCCGCTCCTAGGCCTCCTGTTGGTGCCCTATCTGATCTGGGTCAGCTATGCGACAGCGCTCAATGCAGACATCTTACGGCGTCTGGGCAGCTCTGCGGCTTAATCGCGGAACGTCCACTTAGGGCGACGTGGCACGCGAACAGCCAGCATTGGCTTCAAAAGCGGCGAACGGAAGCGGTTGAGATCGAGCGACTCGTGCACGCCGATGGTTTCTTCTCCCGCAAACTGGGTTTTGACCTGCGCGCGGTTGTAGAAGGGCGCATCTAACATGGGTGCCACTTGGCTGGGTTGATAGCCCGCATCAGCGCGTGTTTCTCGGTAGACCTGCCACAACGAGCGTTTGAATTTGGCTTTGGGAGGAGGGTTTAACACGCGCACGGAGCCGTCGTTCTCAAACATCAGGCTGACATTCAGTTCCGATCCGTCGCGCCGGTTGGCATCATAAAAGCATACCGACCCCATTGAATGCGGAAACCGTCCCCAGGTCCAATAGCTAAAGTCGTCTTCTAGGGCCGCCGTGCCAAAATTGGCGTCGAAATATCCGTGCCCGTCCCAGCTCCAACCGTTTTGTTCAAGCCGCACTTCGATGTCTGCAGAAGGTGCAAATGGGCGCCATATATGGCTGCCATCTTCCGCAAGCAGGACTTCAATATCAGTCACAAACTTAGGCGTTAGTCTCACTTGACCGCGCACTGCCCCAAAGGTTGGGGGCGCGCCTTGTTCGTTGATGTCGATCACAAGTGTGTCCCCGTCCCAATGCAGTTTGGAAGGGCCAACCTCAAAGGTATCCTGACTGGCGCGTAAAGCGCTTCGGCCTCGGTCTGTCATGGTAAACTTGCCGCCAAGGCCATAGGTCGCGACATTGATGCAGACGTTGTTGAACGGGTCTTTACGGCCCGACCATTTGTACCATGGCGAAAAGACTGAGCCTATGAAGGCGATGATGGAGATGGCGCGTTTGCCATCGGCGCTGATGCCGTCGATGTACCACCAGGCATAGCCGTTGGCGTCGACCTCCACCGAGAAGTTCGGTCCGTTAAGATCGCCTCGGCCACGTGCTTGGCGGACAGGACCACCATCGGGATACCCGCACCCGGATGGGTCCCCCCGCCGGTCAGATAAAGGCCCGGAAGCTTCGTTCTCGCGCGGGGCCGTGTCAGGGCGGAGGTCATCCCGTGCGGGCTCTTGCCGTAGAGCGATCCGTTCGAGCCGGGAAACATCGCTGCGAATCCGGCGGGCATTGTCAGGCTCTCTTGTGGTATCGGCTCGGGCCGAAACGTCATGTTCGATTTCGCCAACGTCTCGAAAACCGTCGTTTGACATTGCGCTGTCTCCTGTGGGGATACGTGTAAATTTGGGGTTGGTGGCGCGTTCATGATGATTTCAAACCGCTCCAAGCCAGAGGGGGAGTCCATGCCGCTTTGGCCTTCACCACGATCTTGCGCGCAGATGTAAAGCGTTGGGTCTTGGGGCATTTCTCCGCGTGCCAGGGGGCCAAATTCCGTTTTTGGGTCTTCCCCGAAAAAAACGGTGTGATGGGCCAGTTCTGGGCCGTGGGGTTTTGCAGCAAAGGCATAGACACATGCCGAAAGGGCGCGCGGGCTGATCGCTTTTGTGGGCACTTGAGGCTGAGCGGTTTGACCCAACAGCCCGTCATGCAAAGCCTTTGGGTCGCCGGCATGAATGACCCAGGCCGCCGGAATCCGCTGTCCCTCTTGGGTTACAACGCCAGTGATTGAGCCGCTTTGCGTTTCAATACGCGCTACGCCTGTGTTCAACCTGATGTCTGTGCCTTGGGTTTCAGCCAAAGTACCGAGCGCTTGCGCCAGCTGTGACATCCCACCTTTGATGCGCCAAACGCCTTTAGCTTCGGAATGAGAGATGAGGCTGAGAAGGGCAGGGGACTGATAAGGTGATCCGCCGACATAGGTGGCGTAGCGTCCAAATAGCTGGCGCAGGCGCGCGTCTTTGAAACTTGCCACCAAGCTGCGCGACATCGTTGCAAGCGGCAGAAGGCTCGTAAGCGTTTGTGGGCTTCGCAGGGCTGCAAGGGCCAGCTCAGTCACGCTGGGTGAGGCAGCCTGCATCATTGGGGCGTCAAAAGCTTCAAAGAGCGTTTTGGCTTTCTTGGCATAGGCCAGATAGTCGCTTTGCGCGCGGGGTCCGCCCCAGGCCAGGATATTCTCGGCAGTGGCTTCTGGATCTGCCATCAAATCAAAGCAGGAACCATCGCGCCAGTAATGGCGAGCCAAAATTTGTTCGGGGATGAGCGTCACATGATCTTCGAGGCGCTGGCCAAGATCCGCGAACAGCGCATCGAACACTGGTTTCATGGTCATGACAGTGGGGCCAGTGTCGACAGGTCCTGCAGGGGAGGGCAACGTGCGCATTTTGCCGCCTAAGTGGCCATGTGCTTCGAGCACCGTGACGCCAAAGCCCGCATGGGCCAAACGCGCAGCACTCGCCAGGCCTGCAAGACCTGCTCCAATCACTACAACCTTGTTCCGATCTTTGATCATGCGCGTGCAACTGCCGTTGACTCGTTTCAGCAATGTGTCCACTATAATTGACAGGTAGACTATATGCTATAGTTTACACTTGGTCGATTTTGGATCTTGCGGAGAAAGCTGATGGATGTGTCAAAACGGATCGAGGCCGCCATTGCTGACGTTGTCGCGATTGGCCAAAAGCCGCCCTCTCCGCCCAAGCTTGCCAGCGCGTTGAATTATGCCGTGACGCCAGGCGGCGCGCGGATCAGACCAACGATTTTGCTCTCGGTGGCAAACGCTTGCGGCGATGATCAGCCGCAGATTGCCAATGCAGCTGCCGCAGCGCTGGAGCTTATTCATTGCGCCTCGCTTGTGCATGACGATCTGCCCATGTTTGACGACGCAGACACACGGCGCGGCAAACCAACAGTGCACCGCGCTTATAGCGAGCCCTTGGCTTTGCTGACCGGTGACAGCCTCATTGTGCTGGCCTTCGATGTGCTCGGGCGGATTGCGCATCTTGATGCTCAGCGGGCTATATCTCTTATTCAGATCCTCTCGCATCGCACTGGGATGCCCGGTGGCATTTGTGCGGGCCAAGGTTGGGAGAGTGAAGCGGAAGTGGATCTCTCTGCCTATCACCAAGCCAAAACTGGTGCGCTCTTCATCGCAGCGACCCAGATGGGCGCCGTTGCGGCAGGCCAGGATGCAGAACCTTGGTTTGAACTGGGTGCGCGTATTGGGGAGGCCTTCCAAGTGGCCGACGATCTGCGGGACGCCCTTTATGACAGCGAAACGCTCGGCAAACCCGTTGGCCAAGATGAAGCCAATGCGCGCCCCAACGCCGTTGCCCTTCTGGGTGTGAAAGGAGCCATTAGCCGACTGCACGACATTCTCGGCGGCGCAATTTCGTCTATCCCGTCTTGCCCAGGCGAAGCGCAATTGGCGCAAATGGTGAAGATGACAGCCGAACGCCTGACACCGTCCGTTGCGGCTGTTCCTGGGGAATAAGGATCCGTGGTCAGTTTCACCGATCCAGCGCAGCCCCGTATTGGGCTTTTTGAGCGCGCACGCGGTGCTGCCAATCGCCTGGTGGCAAAACCTGGGTTTCAATCCTGGGCGGCACGCTTTCCCCTGACGCGGCGTATTGCGCGCAAAGAAGGCGAGGCGCTTTTTGATCTTGTCTCTGGCTTTGTGCAAAGCCAAGCGCTTTGGGCGCTTGTCGAATTGGATGTGCTTCGCGATCTGGCGCAGCATCCGCAAAGTGCTGCAAATCTTGGACTCAAGCACGGCATCGCTTCTGAGCGGATGACGCTTCTTTTGCGCGCGGGAGCGGCCATGGGTTTAATGCGTGAAGGCAGCGCCGGATTTCACATCACTCGAAAAGGCTCTGCGCTCTTAGGTGTGCCGGGGCTTGAGGCGATGATCCGGCATCACGATGTGCTTTACAGAGATCTCGCAGATCCCATTGCTGTGCTCAAAGGTGAGAAAAAAACTGAGCTTGCTGAGTTTTGGCCCTACGTCTTTGGTGGCGCCATGCCTGCTGAGCAAGCGGAGGTCTATTCGGATCTCATGGCCGATAGCCAAAAGCTTGTCATCGAAGACACTTTGCATGCTGTGTCTTTTAAAGGTGTAAAGCGCTTGATGGATGTGGGTGGCGGAAGCGGCGCCTTTCTCTCTGCAGTCCTAAAGTCAACTAAGCCCTTAGAGGGCATAGTTTTCGATTTGCCCGAGGTCGTCCCGCATTCGCTCGCGCGATTTGATCAAGAAGGCTTGGCAAGCAGGGCTGAGGTGCGGGCGGGATCCTTTAAGACGGATGCTTTGCCGCAAGGTGCAGACATGATCTCGCTGGTGCGGGTCCTCTATGACCATTCAGATGAAACCGTCGCGGATCTCCTCGCCAAAGCCTATGCGGCTTTGCCAGAAGGCGGACGGATTCTCGTCTCTGAGCCGATGCTCGGCGATTCTAAGCCGCATCGTCCAGGAGATGTTTACTTTGCATTTTATTGCATGGCGATGCGCACGGGGCGCGCGCGTCAACCTGCGCAAATCGCTGAAATGCTGAAAAACGCAGGGTTTGGCGAAGTAAATTGCCCTGTAGTGGCGCGTCCTTTTGTGACGAGCGTGGTTCTAGGGCAGAAAATCTGACATATAGATATGTCCATTTGCATTGACACTTAAGTGTGTAAGTTTAAACTGACAAGTGGACTATAAGGTAAGAAGGACGACTCGGCTGAGTCGGCCCGAGGGAGAATAGAAATGTCGGTGGAGACCACGGCTGTTGTATTGCAGGGCCCGAAGAGCCTTGGCATTGCACCCCTGGCTTTACAGGATCCTAAGGCCAATGACCTTGTGATCGACATTCATTATTCTGGAATTTCCACAGGAACTGAAAAGCTCTTTTGGTCAGGCGACATGCCGCCCTTTCCTGGTATGGGGTATCCGCTTGTGCCTGGGTATGAAGCCGCCGGTGAAGTTGTGGAAGCGGGACCTGAGACGGGCTTCCGCCCTGGCGAGATGGTTTTCGTGCCAGGGGCCAATTGCTACGATGGTGCTTTCGGTCTCTTTGGCGGATCTGCGCGGCGCTTGGTAAGTGATGCGGGTCGCGTTACCCGGATCGATTCCTCGCTTAAGGCAGAAGGCGCGCTACTGGCGCTTGCGGCCACTGCGCGTCATGCCTTGGCGGGCCTGAACCATGCTTTGCCCGATTTGATTATTGGTCACGGTGTGCTGGGGCGTTTGCTTGCCAGGT
The DNA here is from genome assembly GCA_039182515.1 of Pseudomonadota bacterium. Taxonomy (GTDB): domain Bacteria; phylum Pseudomonadota; class Alphaproteobacteria; order Rhodobacterales; family Rhodobacteraceae; genus JBCDCE01. Next base: position 11,737 of record JBCDCE010000053.1, read on the forward strand.
TGACCCTTGCCGCCGGTGGTCCTCCCCCCACGGTGTGGGAAATCTTCCCGAACCGCATGACCGGGGCAGAGGGCTACAGTGTAATTCATCCTGACGAGGACAGCTGCAAAAGCTACAATGCAATCTACGACGCCTCTGGGCGCGGGGATCTCCTGAACAGCTTTATTGGGTCTCTGGCCAAGGGCGGCGAGATCGTACTGGCTGGATTTTACAAAGAACCCCTCAGCTTTGCTTTCCCGCCTGCCTTCATGAAAGAAGCGCGCTTTCGGATTGCGGCGGAATGGACCCCTGATGATCTGATGGCCACGCGGGCTTTGGTCGAAAGCGGCGCGTTGTCGCTTGAGGGATTGATCACACACACACGCCAAGCGGCGGATGCGGCTGAAGCCTATCCTGTGGCTTTCCAAGACCCAACTTGCCTGAAAATGATCCTTGATTGGAGTACGATGCAATGACCCTTGATGTGCCTAATCTGAAGGATTTCTCGGATCGTTTGCGCGATGAAGCAAATGAGGATCTGGCCGACATCGTTACGGAAGAACCAACGTCTAAAACCCAGATCATTGCGATCTACGGTAAAGGCGGGATCGGCAAAAGCTTCACGCTTGCGAACCTCAGCCACATGATGGCCGAACAGGGCAAGCGTGTTTTGTTGATTGGCTGTGACCCGAAGTCTGACACCACCTCGCTGCTTTTTGGCGGCAAGGCATGTCCCACGATCATTGAGACCTCGACCAAGAAAAAGCTCGCGGGCGAGGAAGTGAAAATCGGGGACGTCTGCTTTAAACGCGGCGGTGTATTCGCCATGGAACTGGGTGGGCCAGAAGTGGGTCGAGGCTGCGGTGGGCGCGGTATCATCCACGGCTTCGAGCTTCTTGAAAAGCTCGGCTTCCATGATTGGGACTTTGATTACGTGCTCTTGGATTTCTTGGGCGACGTGGTTTGCGGTGGCTTTGGTCTGCCCATTGCGCGGGACATGGCGCAAAAGGTGATTTTGGTCGGCTCTAATGACCTGCAAAGTCTCTATGTGGCCAACAACGTGTGTTCCGCCGTGGAGTATTTCCGCAAGCTTGGTGGCAACGTGGGTGTGGCTGGGCTTGTGATCAACAAAGACGACGGGTCTGGCGAAGCGCAGGCTTTTGCAAAGGCCGTTGATATCCCGGTGCTGGCGAGTATTCCGCAAGACGACGACCTTCGGAAGAAATCCGCAAATTATCAGATTGTCGGCACCGATGCTTCCCCTTGGGGTGGGCTCTTTGCTGAGCTCGGAATGAATGTGGCCAAGGCACCGCCTGTGCGCCCAACGCCTTTGAACCAAGATGAGCTCCTTGAGCTCTTTGATGGGTCTGAGACTGGGGCTGGCTATGTCTTGGAGCCCGCAACCGACGAAGACATGCGTGGCCCAGATGCCAAGCCGAAAGAGAGCCTTGAGGTGATCTATGATGCGGTTTGATGTGACAGGTTTTGCGCCGCGCTTTGCGCGTCGCCAGGCTGGGGCGTTGCCCCAGACCCCAGAGTATTTCAGCCAAGAAAAAGAGTGCCAGTGAGCAAGCAAGTCACATATGACGCGACCCATCAGGTTGATGTGGATGAAGGGCTGGCCCGTGAGGGCGGCCCGGTCTCTGCGGATGGACTTGGGTGCCATGGTGGCGCGGGCGAGATGGAAGCCGCCGCGCGCGCGGCGGGCAATTCCGAAATGCTCGATCAGTTTGCCAAGGATTATCCTCAAGGGCCACACGACAAGCCGCAATCGATGTGCCCGGCCTTTGGGTCACTGCGCGTGGGACTGCGCATGCGCCGCGTGGCGACTGTGCTCTCTGGATCAGCCTGCTGTGTCTATGGCCTGACCTTCGTGAGCCACTTTTATGGGGCCCGGCGCTCTGTGGGCTATGTGCCGTTCAACTCGGAAACGCTTGTGACTGGCAAGCTTTATGAAGACATCCGCGATTCGGTGCACGAGATGGCGGATCCCGAAAAATACGATGCGATTATCGTCACGAACCTTTGTGTGCCAACGGCTTCAGGCGTGCCTTTGCGGCTTTTGCCTGACGCGATCAATGGCGTACGCGTGATCGGCATTGATGTGCCAGGCTTTGGGGTTCCAACCCATGCGGAAGCGAAGGATGTTTTGGCGGGTGCAATGCTTGATTATGCCCGCGAAGAGATTGCGAACGGCCCGGTGCCTGCCCCTCAAGGGAGCAAAGATGATCGGCCTTCTGTAACGCTTTTGGGCGAAATGTTCCCGGCAGATCCAATGATGATCGGGGCGATGCTGGCACCTATGGGCTTGAGCGCGGGCCCCGTGGTGCCTTGCCGGGAATGGCGCGAACTTTATGCAGCGCTTGATTGCGGCGCGGTGGCTGCGATTCATCCGTTCTACACGGCGGCTGTGCGCAGCTTCCAAGCGGCAGGTCGCCCTGTCTTTGGATCCGCGCCGGTAGGTTATGATGGAACTGCTGCTTGGCTTGCGCGGGTGGGGGACATCTTCAACATCCCAGAAGCGCAAATCGCGGCCTCGCAAAACGCGTTTTTACCAGCGATCAAAGGCGCGTTGGAAGGCACACGGATCGACGGCACCATCACGCTGTCGGGTTATGAAGGCAGCGAGCTTTTGGTGGCACGGCTTCTAACCGAGTGTGGCGCGCGGTTGCCTTACGTTGGTACGGCTTGCGCCAAATCCCCTTGGAACGAAGAAGACGCAGCCTGGCTCGAAGCACATGGCTCAAAAGTGCAGTTTAGAGCCTCTCTAGAAGATGATTGCGCCGCAATGGAAGCGATCAAGCCAGACTTGGCCATCGGGACTACGCCCGTTGTTCAAAAAGGCAAAGAACTGGGTATTCCGAGCCTATACTTCACCAACCTGATTTCTGCGCGCCCTTTGATGGGGCCTGCGGGGGCTGGGTCTTTGCAAGAAGTGGTTCGAGCGGCCATGGGCAACAAAGATCGTATGTCGGACATGAAAGCTTTCTTTGAAGGCGTGGGCAATGAAGACACTGCCGGTGTTTGGGAAGGCAGTCCGAACCTGCGCCCTGATTTCCGGGCTCAACATCAGCGCAAACTCGACAAGGCAGCGCGTGCGGCCAAAGCGGCGGAGATGATCTGATGATGGCGCATCGCATATCACCCTGCGCCGTGCATGTTTGCCCTAAGCTGGAGGCCCGGTCATGTTGATCCAAGATCATGATCGCGCTGGCGGCTATTGGGGCGCTGTTTATGCGTTTTGCGCAGTCAAAGGCTTGCAATGCGTGATTGACGGGCCTGTGGGTTGTGAAAACCTACCCGTGACAAGCGTGCTCCACTACACGGATGCCCTTCCCCCCCATGAATTGCCAATTGTGGTGACCGGCCTTGGCGAAGAAGAGCTGGGCCGAGATGGCACCGAGGGCGCGATGAAACGCGCATGGGGTGCGCTCGATCCTGCGTTGCCCGCTGTTGTGGTGACCGGTTCAATTGCCGAAATGATCGGCGGCGGTGTGACGCCCCAAGGCACAAATATCCAGCGCTTCCTCCCGCGCACCATTGATGAGGATCAATGGGAAGCCGCCGATCGGGCGATGACCTGGATCTTTACAGAGTTCGGCATGACCAAAGGTCGGATGCCGCGCGAGAAGAAACGTGAAGAGGGCGCTAAGCCACGGGTCAATATCCTTGGCCCGATGTATGGCACGTTTAATATGCCCTCTGATTTGGCGGAGATCCGTCGTTTGATCGAAGGCATTGGCGCGGATGTGAACATGGTGATGCCGCTTGGCGCCCATGTAGCTGAGATGCGCGGTCTGGTGAATGCGGATGTGAATGTCTGCATGTACCGAGAATTTGGTCGCGGGCTTTGTGAAGTGCTCGGTAAGCCTTACTTGCAAGCGCCCATCGGCGTTGACAGTACCACGAAATTCTTGCGCAAGCTGGGGGATCTTTTGGGGTTGGACCCTGAGCCCTTTATCGAGCGTGAAAAGCACTCAACGCTGAAGCCCGTTTGGGATCTATGGCGCTCGGTCACGCAGGATTTCTTTGCTACTGCGAGCTTTGCGGTTGTCGCTAACGAGACCTATGCAAGGGGTCTACGTGCCTATTTAGAGACAAATCTTGGCTTGCCATGTGCCTTGGCTGTGGCCCGAACGGCTGGCAAGAAAACGGACAATGATACTGTGCGCAGCGAGCTGCATGAAAAGCGGCCCCTCGTGGTATTCGGCTCGATCAATGAGAAAATGTATCTGGCTGAGATGAAGTCTGGGCATGGACCAAGCCCAACCTTTATCCCGGCAAGTTTTCCCGGAGCGGCCATTCGGCGCGCAACGGGCACGCCGTTTATGGGCTACGGGGGCGCTTCTTACGTGTTGCAAGAGGTCTGCAACGGGCTCTTTGATGCGCTTTTCCATATACTGCCTTTGGCCAGTGAGATGGACAGCGCTGAGGCCACGCCAACGACCCTGCGCAAAGACATGCCTTGGGACGAGGACGCACAATCCGAATTGGATCGGATCGTGGCGACCCATCCCATCCTAACCCGCATTTCTGCTGCGAAATCCCTTCGGGATGCGGCTGAGAAATCTGCACTCGATCAGGGTGCGGACCGTGTTGTGAGAGAAACAGTCGAAGCATTGGCTCCTGCCTCAAAAGGCAAGGCCAAGAGGGAGGAGACCGTATGACCGACATGACATCAAACGTGAGCCTAGAGGCGCGCGGGAAAAAGTCGATCAAGGCCGAATTCACGGTCTATTTCGCAATCATTTTTGTGGTGGCCATCCCGCTCGCAACGCTGAGCTGGCTGTTGACCACGATAAAGTCCGGTCGCTTGACCGGCAAAGGCCCGCTTGCGCGGGCTTGGAGCCAGGCCCGGATCATCACACCGATGATCTTCAACGCCTGAGCTTCGCATAAAGTTTGGATCTCCGCCCTCGCCAGGCGGTTTTCCGAGGAGCCGAGTGGAGGGTTCTTCACATCATTCGTCTCTCCCCCCCGGGGGGGCGAATTGTGGCAGGGGATGAGCCCCTGTCGTAACCCAGCCGCGGGGGGTACGCGGCATTGGCTCTGGAGGAAAACCCATGGCTGATCTGTCCTTTACTGGACTCACTGACGAGCAAGCCCAGGAGCTGCACGCCGTATACATGAGTGGCCTTTGGCTGTTCTCGGCTGTAGCGATCGTCGCCCATATCGCGACGTTCATCTGGTTTCCTTGGTTCTAAGAGAGGGATTGAAGAATGGCTAAATTCTATAAGATTTGGATGATCTTTGATCCGCGCCGCGTGTTTGTTGCACAAGGCGTCTTCTTGTTCCTTCTCGCAGCGATGATTCACCTCGTGCTTCTCAGCAACGACGGTTTCAACTGGTTTGAAATCGCCTCTGCGAAGTACGGCGGTTAATCCGCGCGACGGACCTGAAAACGCTGTGGGCGGGGCGCAAGTTCCGCCCGCAGCAACTCAACCATTCAACTGACGGCCGGCGCACACGACCAGCCGCCAAACGCGGAGACAGAAGATGGCTTTGCTCAGCTTCGAGAGAAAATATCGCGTCCGCGGAGGGACGCTGATCGGCGGTGATCTGTTCGACTTTTGGGTCGGCCCGTTCTACGTCGGCTTTTTTGGTGTAACCACCATCTTTTTTGCAGCACTTGGAACCCTTATGATCTTTTACGGGGCGGCCCTTGGGGGCACTTGGAACCCGTGGTTGATCTCAATTGATCCACCCCCCCTTGAGTACGGCCTGGGTGCCGCACCACTGGAAGAGGGCGGGCTTTGGCAAATCATCACCGGCTGTGCCGTGGCGGCTTTCCTAAGCTGGATGTTCCGAGAAATTGAAATCTGTCGCAAACTCGGCATGGGCTATCATGTGCCCGTGGCCTTCGGCTTTGCGATCTTGGCATATGTCACGCTTGTGATCATCCGCCCCGTTCTCATGGGTGCATGGGGGCACGGCTTTCCTTACGGGATTTTCAGCCACCTCGATTGGGTGAACAACGTCGGATATGCCTACGGTAACTTCCACTACAACCCAGCCCATATGGTGGCGATTACGTTCTTCTTCACGACCTGTCTCGCACTTGCGCTGCACGGCTCGCTGATCTTGTCGGCCGCGAACCCCGAAGAGGGCAACGAGGCGCTGACACCAGATCACGAAGACACGTACTTCCGCGATTTGATTGGCTATTCGATTGGTACTTTAGGCATTCACCGCTTGGGACTTTTCCTCGCATTGAATGCGGGTTTCTGGTCAGCAGTCTGTATCGTCATCTCCGGCACGGTCTGGTTCGATGCCTGGGTTGTCTGGTGGGATTGGTACATCGATCTGCCTTGGTGGAGCGATATCGAAGGAGGCATCAATGGCTGAGTATCAAAACATCTTTACCCAGGTCCAAGTTCAAGGCCCGCCTGAATGGGGCATGGACAGTGCTGAAAACATCATGGAAGAGCGCCAAGGGAACCCTGGCTATTCGACCCTGATTGGCTGGTTTGGCAATGCTCAATTGGGCCCCGTTTATCTCGGGACCCTGGGGACGATCTCCCTGGCAAGCGGCCTGATCTGGTTCTTCATCGTAGGGCTCAGCTATTGGGCGCAAGCGGGCTACAACCCTGCAGTGTTCATGCGCGATCTGTTCTACTTCTCGCTTGAGCCGCCGTCGGAGGAATATGGCCTTGGTTTTGCGCCCCTGAAAGAGGGTGGTGCTTGGTTGATCGCTTCGTTCTTCCTGTTGATCTCGGTGATGACCTGGTGGATGCGCACCTGGCGCCGGGCGCAGGCTCTGGGCATGGGCAAACACGTTTGCTACGCCTTCGCCTCTGCGATCTGGCTCTTCTTGGTCTTGGGTCTCATTCGCCCCATTTTGATGGGCAGCTGGTCAGAAGCCGTACCTTACGGGATCTTCAGCCACCTAGATTGGACGAACCTCTTCTCGCTCACTTACGGGAACCTGTTCTATAATCCATTCCATGCGCTCTCGATTGCGTTCCTTTATGGCTCAGCCCTGCTCTTTGCGATGCACGGTGCGACCATTCTGGCGGTGTCGCGCTACGGCGGTGACCGCGAGTTGGAGCAGATCTATGACCGCGGGACAGCCTCTGAACGCGCAGCTCTCTTCTGGCGCTGGACCATGGGCTTCAATGCGACAATGGAAGGCATTCACCGCTGGGCGTGGTGGTTTGCGGTACTGACAACGCTCACAGGCGGTATCGGTATCCTGCTCACGGGCACGGTTGTGGATAACTGGTTCCTCTGGGCGCAAGAGCACGGCTACGCGCCGCCATACGAACAGTAAGGAGACGGATCTATGTCTGACAGCAAAATCCCCTTCGACGGTGATTTCTCCGTCGCCAATATTCAGCGCAATGTGCTGGGTCAGATGGTCAAGGGTCTCGCCTTTGTCCTAGGCGTCACGGGCTTCGCCATCGGGTTTGTTCTCTTCTTCTGGTACGCAGGCACTTTCCTGCCGCCAGATAGCAAAGACGCAGCCGATCCCACACCTTGGGAAGGCTCCTGGTGGCAGCGCGAACTTTAACGCGCACACACCCTTGACCAAGGCGATTTGCGGTAAATCTCTTTGGTCAGATTTGAGATTGGGTGAGGCGTTCCAACAGCGCCTTATCCGCTAGCCATCGGGTCAAGCTCTATCCCGCTTGACCTGATATCGGGGCCTCCACACCCCGGTTCCCTTCCTGTTGGCTACAGGAACGAACGCCGCAAGTGGTTCTCTGCTTGCGGCGTTTTTTTAACGGATTTGAGGCTCTACTTCGCCAGTTTGAGCCGGGATATGGGGAGACATACCATGGGTGCCACACCGCTTTTGGATCGCGTGACGGGGCCAGTTGCCCTGCGCAGCATGGGAGATGCAGAGCTGGGCCAATTGGCCAAAGAACTGCGCGCTGAAACCATCGATGTTGTGAGCCAAACCGGGGGGCATCTTGGGTCCTCGCTTGGTGTTGTGGAACTGACAGTCGCAATCCATGCGGTGTTTAATACGCCCTATGACAAGCTGATCTGGGACGTTGGCCATCAATGCTATCCCCATAAGATCCTAACCGGCCGCCGCAGAGAGATGACAACGCTGCGCCAAGAAGGTGGGTTGTCTGGCTTCACCAAGCGCTCAGAGAGTGAGTACGATCCTTTTGGAGCAGCCCACAGCTCAACCTCCATTTCAGCAGCCCTAGGCTTCACCCTTGGAAGAGACATGGGCCAGGCTACGGGCGATGCCATCGCCGTGATCGGCGATGGCTCCATCAGCGCTGGCATGGCTTATGAAGCGCTCAACAATGCAGGCTCTGAAGGCCGTCGTATGTTCGTCATTTTGAATGACAACGAGATGTCCATCGCGCCGCCTGTTGGTGCAATGAGCAATTACCTCTCTAGCCTTTATGCCAATACGCCTTTGGGGCTTATGAAAGACATGGCCGAAGGCTTTGAAAGTGCGCTGCCTGGGCCTTTGCGCGAGGGCGCGCGTCGGGCACGTCAATTGGTAACGGGCATGCCAGGCGGTGGGACGCTCTTTGAAGAGCTGGGTTTCAGCTACATCGGCCCCATTGATGGGCACGATATGGACCAAGTTTTGAGTGTGTTGCGGGCGGCCAAAACGCGCGCGACGGGCCCTGTGCTTATTCATGCCTGCACGGTGAAAGGCAAAGGCTACCAGCCGGCTGAGTCTTCCGCCGACAAATACCACGGCGTGGCGAAGTTCGATGTACAAAGCGGCACGCAGAAGAAGTCCAATTCCAACATTCCCGCCTACACCAAGGTGTTTGGCCAAACGCTCACAGAGCTCTCGAATGAGGATCCTCGTATTGTCGCTGTGACAGCCGCGATGCCCTCTGGCACTGGCGTGAACATTCTTGCAGACCGTTACCCGGAGCGCGTTTTTGACGTTGGCATTGCAGAGCAACACGGGGTCACCTTTGCGGCCGGTATGGCGGCTAGTGGTCTCAAACCGTTTTGCGCGATCTATTCTACCTTCCTGCAGCGCGGCTATGACCAGGTGGTCCATGACGTTGCTCTACAAGGCCTGCCTGTGCGCTTTGCGATTGATCGCGCTGGCCTGGTGGGCGCGGATGGCGCCACCCATGCAGGGGCTTTTGATATCGCTTACCTCAGCAATCTTCCCGGCTTTACCGTGATGGCGCCGTCAGATGAGGCGGATTTGGTCCGGATGTTGGCTAAAATGGCGACCATCGATGACGGACCATCCGCAGTGCGCTTCCCACGTGGCGAAGGCGTTGGCGTTGATCTTCCAGATCTCAATGAAACAATTGAGATTGGTAAAGGTCGGATCCTCCAAGAGGGCAAGGATGTGGCCTTCTTCTCATTAGGGGCTCATCTGGCCGAAGTGCGCAAGGCCGCGGATCTGATGGGCGAACAAGGAGTCAGCACCACCATTGCAGACGCACGCTTTGCCAAACCAATAGACACAGAGTTGTTGCGCAAACTTGTGCGCGATCACTGTGCTGTGGTGACCGTTGAACAAGGGGCGCAGGGCGGTTTTGGAGCCATGGTCCTGCACTACCTGGCCAACGAGGGTCTTTTGGACGGCCGTTGTGCTCTACGCACAGTAACCCTGCCAGACCGCTTCATTGATCACGCGGCACCGGATGCCATGTACGCGGATGCCGGCATGACCGCGCTTGATATGGCAGCTGTGGCCCTGGAAGCTTTGGGCAAGAACATCACCACCCCAGCATAGGGTCTTTTCCTGGATCAAAATACTCCGGGGGAGACCCGTAGGGTCGGGGGCAGCGCCCCCAGCTCCGTCTCAAATTTTAACCAAAGTTAACAAAAAGTTGCCAGAACGACGCCATTCAAGCTAATATCTTAACAAAGGGTTAAAGCGGGGCGCCAATGACCTCGCAATGCTTGAGGCAGATAGGCAGTTATGGCGAAAGACGCGTATACCGTCGTTTCGACGATGAAGAATGAAGCCCCCTACATTTTGGATTGGGTCGCTCATTACAAAGTCCTTGGGTTCGACCACATCGTGGTCTGCACCAATGATTGCACCGATCCTACAGTAGACATTCTTAAGCGTCTCGAGGAACTCGGCTACGTCACGCACCATCCCACGGTCGTGCGCCGCGCGGGCATTCACCGCAGTGCCCTGCGTCAAGCCAGCCGCCTCTATGACGAGGTTAAAGAGGCAGCTTGGGTGTTCGTCTGTGACGTTGACGAATATCTCAACATCCATGTCGGCGATGGCTCCGCGCGCGCACTGGTTGAGGCGTCGGGATCCGACGCTGACGTGATTGCTGTGCCGTGGCGCTGTTTTGGCGCTGCTGATGTGGATCAGATCGCAGATACCCCCGTGACCGAGCAATTTGGTCTCGGGGAGTTGCCTTACGATCCTGTGCACCGCCCTTTAACCGGAAAATTCGTCAAATCGCTCTACACGAACAAAGAGAAGTTCCAACGCATGGGGCTGCATGGCCCCGTGGCGTTTGAAAAGCACGAACCTGGGATCACACGTGTCTTGCCAGGCGGCGCCCTTTATACCGTAGGTGGAAAACGCACCGAGCACGCACCGCTTTGGGACGTTGCCCAGGTCAATCACTATGCCGTGCGCTCCCTGGAAAGCTTTCTCATTAAACGCGCGCGGGGCCGGGCCAACCACTCGCACCACACGCTTGGGGTCGAGTATTGGGAAAAGTTCAATCTCAATGACCTGCCCGACAGCACAATCGCCCAATACCGCGACCGCACGCGTAAACTCAGTGCTGAATTCCGTGCCGATAAAGTCCTTGGTCCACTCCACGAAAAAGCCGTCGACTGGCACTTGCGAAAAGCGGCTTCAATCAAAATGGACCCAGAGATAGACCCACTGGTTGAGGCCCTAAGCCACAGCGGAACACAGGTTGTCGCGGCTGAGTAGGCGTTGCGCTTGGATTAAGGGCGCAAGTGCAAAGATGCGTGAGATCCCGGCCTTTCAATCACAGGTCCGCCTGGCATTCCACAGAGGCAAGCCGCATTGAAAATGTGAGGGGTTCGCCTCTGAAAAACTGGTTTCGGGCCTTTACGCGAATAACCGCGCCTCCTGAGGTCGCGGCGGAGGGGGCAACGGTCATTGGGAAAATGATGTTGCGCGTGTTTGCGACGATGGGCGCATCGTAGCGCCAGACCTCGGTTGTGGTGGCGGCACCGAAGATATCAAGGATTTCAACAGGCAGATCGCCAGGTTCTACAAAGGTTCCCGAGTAGCGCGGCATGGCAATTTCGGCGTCGGTGATCGCATAGACATCTTTGATCTCAAACAGAAGGTTAATCTCCGCCTGATTTGGTCCGAGCACATATGCATCGTCGCCGGGAAACAGCCTTGATGACCCTGTCGGGCAGTCGGGTCTGAGGACCTCTGCATCTTCGTCATTTGACGCAATTAAGCCCACACTTCTTTCACTCACATTGATGCTGGGAAAAGAACATCCACTCACCATCAAAAGGGTCAAAACGAGACCCGCCAAACCTCGGTCCACCATCCGCAATTCCTTCAATCAAAATTGAAGCGTAGCGCAAAATCGCGCGAAGCGCGCCCCCTTTTGTTCCAGCCAAGCCCGAAGGGCGTGGCGCAGAAGGGAGGTGGGTGGGCGTTTGTCGGAGGTGCTGCGCTATTGAGCTGCGACGGTTTCGCCGAAGATTTGGTCTTGGAATTCTTCGAGGTAGATCCGCAGCCAAGGGGTAAAGAGCTCAGGACGGCGTTTGACCTCTGCTGTGAGGTCATAAAAACCGACCCACCGGGTTTCAGCCACTTCGTCTGGATTGAGGTTCAAGCCGAGGTCCTTCGTGGCATAGGCCACAAAGACATCCACCACTTCATGCTCAATCAAACCGCCGCCAACATCCGCGCGGTATTCGACTGTGTCGCGAAAAGCAGGGTAGAGGCGTTCGATTCCTAATTCTTCCTTAAGCCTCCGGATCGCACAATCGGCGGGGCTCTCGTTCCATTCTGGGTGCGTGCAGCAGGTATTGGCCCAAAGCCCAGGCGTGTGATATTTCCCATCGGCCCGTTTTTGGATCAAAACCTCTTCGCCCGCCAAAACAAAGACAGACACGGCTTTGTGCTTGAGCCCTTTGAGATGGGCTTCGAGCTTTTCAACGGGGGTCAGTTTCCCATTTACCCAAGTGGGGATCATGATGCTCATGTGCGCACCGCTGATACGAGTCCCATGAGATGTGCCACGTTTTTCACACCAATTTTCAGGTGCGCCAGCGGCCGGGCTTTCACGAGCTTTTTGTTCATATAGGCTTCAAAGGTGAGGCGCTGCACGTCGATGTCGTGACACAGCGACACAAAGCGCTCGCGCCGATCATCGCTGCGGTAGTAGGCGTTTTGCATGGCACCAAGCACTTGAAACACTTGTTTGTGCTCTTTCATGAAGAGCTTTCGTGCGAGTTTTAGATCGGTTGTTCGTCCAGAGGCTAGGGTCGCTGCTGTCGCAGTTGCGGCCACAACGCCGCCCGCCATGGCATAATAAATGCCTTCCCCTGATGACGGCGCAACAACGCCCGCGGCATCGCCTGCCAGCACCACGTCTTTGCCGTTGTCCCAACGGTCAAGCGGTTTGAGCGGAATGGGCGCGCCTTCTTTGCGGAGCGTTTCGCAGTCCGCGAGGCCGGATGCATCGCGCAAAGCGGCGGTGGCAGCTTTGAGATCAACACCGTCTACGCCCGTGCCCATGCCAACACTGGCGCTGTCTCCATGTGGAAAGACCCAGCCGTAGAAATCTGGGCTGATCTCGCCATCGTAGATCACGTCGCAGCGGTCTGGGTGATAACTGCCGCGGGGCCCAGGGCTTTTGATGATCTCATGATAGGCGATCACGTATGGGATCTTATCCCCGCCCGGTACTTCTGCGCGCGCCACATCGGAGCGCGCACCGTCGGCTCCGATCACAAGCTTGCAGGGCAAGCTGTGTTCCTCGCGCGTGGCCTTGTCGCGGTAGACGACCGTTGGGTGGCCTTCGCTCCGATCTATCCGCAAAAATGTCCCCACGTGGTAGTCAGCACCGGCTTCTTGAGCGCGTGCGCGCAAAAAAGGATCGAAGTCCTTGCGATCGACCATGCCAACAAAGCCGTTCTCGATCGGAATATCGACTTGGCGCTTTGTGGGGGAAATCATGCGTGCTGTTGTGATCCGGGCAATGATCTGGCTGTCGGGAATATCGAAGTCTTTGATCAAGCGCGGCGGGATTGCGCCGCCACAGGGTTTGATCCGACCTTCTCTGTCCAAAAGCGCAACGGAATGACCAGAGCGGCATAGATCGATTGCAGCCGTACTTCCTGAAGGGCCACCGCCCACAACAACAACGTCATACATTAGCTATTCTCCCGGATGCATAAGGGGCGCGTTTGCGCGCTCAGGGGCGAGGATACGCAGAGCAACAACAGCAGCTGCGCAAAAGAGGACGGCCTCAAGGGCAAAGACCGTGGCATAAGCGGCAGGATCCGCCAGAAAGAGACGGCTGAGATCGAGGATCCCAGTTGCAACGAGACCCGCGAGCCCCGCCGCAATGGCTTGTGCTGCGCCAAAGACCCCCATGCGGGTACCTGTGGCCCCAGGCTGTTGCGACGAAAGGACCATCATCGAGCCCACAGCACCCACCACAAAAAGCCCATTGCCAAATCCAAGGGCAACAGTTGCTGGGATCAACGGCAATTGCATGCCCAGTGCCGCAAGTCCTAAGGCCGAGATGAAACAGCCCGCAACGGCCCAGGTGCGCAAAGTCCCGATCTTAAAGCTCGACAGGGCACCTGCCAGGATCATGCCGAGCAGGGCGGCACCGTCTTTGCCGCCAGAGAGCTTGGTGGAGTCTTCAGGGCTCAGGCCATGTACATGACCAGCGAAAGGCTCGAAGATCAGCTCAGACAGATAGAAGGCCAAGATCGACAGGAACACAAAGCCCGTGAAGGCCTTGGCGGTTGGGTCTGCCCATGTGGCTTTAAGCGCAGGCCAAAAGTCTTGGTGTTGCGGGGCAGGGGTGGGACCCAAGCGGCGCTCTATACCCCAGGTGGCCAAAAGGCTCAGAAGGACAGCGATGGCACCAACGATACTGACCACGGTTATAAGACGCGGGGCCGAGTAGGGTTCCAAAGCGATGCCAGTTCCAATGGAGGCAATGATCGCGCCTGCGATCAGAAAGAGCCAAGCCACAGTTGCCGCAGCCCCTTTGCCTCTGCCGGTGGTGACCGTGGCCAAAAGCGCCAAGAACGAGGTGCCCGCAGCGCCAATGCCCAGGCCCAAAGCCGCATAGGCCAGGACCCAGATGATCAGCGCAAGACTTGTGCTTGTGGCGGCAAGATGGATGGCCCAGGCCGCTGCAACGAGTGATACGGCAACAAGCGTGAGCCCACCCACAATAAAGGGCGTGCGCCCGCCTTTTGCGTCACTCCTGTGACCCCACATGGGTCGGGTGAGTTGCACGCCGTAATGAAGCGCCACCAAGAGCCCAGGCAAAAGGGCTGGCAGCGCGAGCTCCACGGTCATCAGGCGGTTAAAGAGGTTTACAGGCAAGGCTGCGAGTCCCCCGATGGCCATGTTCACGAGGCAAAGCCGTGCAATTGTGAGCCAAGATGTGGTCATGCTAGGCCTCGCAGGGCAAAGGCCGCAACCATCATGCCGGAGACATAAAGCGCAACGCCTGTGCTATTGTACCACGGGGCCAAGGCTTTTGGATCTGTCAGAAGCTTTCGCATCGCAAGCGCTTGGGCTGCCAAAAGCGCGAGGATTGCGACGGCATGCAGAGGTTTGCCCCAGGTCAAAAGGAGACCAATTACGAGAAGCTGCGGTGTCGCCATGATCAAGCAGGCCAGCTTTGCAGCGCGCTCGGGCCCCAACACGACAGGCAGGCTGTTTACGCCCGTGGCGCGATCGCCTTCAAAAGCTTTGAAATCATTGAGCGTCATGATGCCATGTGCGCCAATTGCGTAGAGCAAAGCGACGATGAGGATTTGCCAAGAGGGCGCACCGGTGCTCAAAACCGCAGCGCCCGTGATCCAAGGCAGGCCTTCGTAAGACAGCCCCACAAGGCCAGGCCCCCACCATCCTGAGCGCTTGAGGCGTACGGGTTCAGCCGAATAAGCCCAAGCTGCTAGGACGCCGATAATAGTGGCGCCAAAGCCCCAAGGGCCCAATTGCCAGCCCACAAAAAGCGATAAGGCCGACATCGCAAGGGCGACATAGAGCCCCCATTTGCCCGGCACGCGGCCTGAGGGAATGGGGCGGTCTGGCTCGTTGATCGCATCCACATGCCTGTCGCACCAATCATTTGCCGCTTGGCTCATCCCGCAGACGATGGGGCCTGCAAGCAATATGCCCAAAAGCACCAACGGCCACTGATCCAGCGGCGACACACCCACCGAAATCACGCCACATAGGTAGGCCCACATAGGCGGAAACCACGTGATCGGTTTGATCAAGCGCAGCAAAGCGGCGGGCTCGGGCCAGACCCGAGGCGATTGAATCTGACTGACAGACATAGTGTCAACTATGCTAGACACATTGCGATTCAGCAAGACATCTTTTGTCGCACAAAGGTAGAATTAAATGTAGCTGTGAGAGGTTAAGGCCTGTGAACCTCAACTCTCAGTTTTTGGCGACCATTCCGACCCGTCTTGCTGTGACAAGTGATGCCCATCTGGAGTCGTCAAAGCGTTAAAGCAGCGTGCGGCCAATGACCCAAAGCGCCAAACGGACCGGACTCAAATGGTCGCTTAAGGCAAAGGGCGGAATAGTGCGATTAGCTCGCCAAGACTTGCCCACAAGGGGATCGCCGGCCGACACAGCGACACAATAAGCGTTTGTGCCGCAAACCTCAGTTCACTTGACTGGTAAGATAACTTTCTAAATGCAGGACGCTTTTCGTACACCCGTCGTTCGCTTCGAATGGCATGAACGCGGGACAAAGCGGACATTGCAGCTATGTGTGATAGCCTGGTGAAATAGCCAAGTCTGTTCGGTAGATTATTCCGTCACCCCAATATGTGATCTCGGGTTTAGGGCTGATAATCAATTCAAACCAGCAGACAGATTCGAGAATTTTAGGAACCCAGTCGGCCATCCCTGACAACTTAAAAACACTGCCCGATTTTTCTTTAAGATTAACTGGCCAATACTCTTTCTTATCGAGTAGCTGTACTAAGATATTGTTTTGTTCGCCCTCAGAAACAGTCAGCATGTAGGTTCCGTTTGGAAAGCGAAACACCCAACTATGTTCACCATATTGGGCAATCTCATCGTCACCAATTCTCATCCAATCTGTCATCGCGTAATACTGTCTGTAGTTAGTGCTTTGAACAAGACCAAAAGATGTACGTCTGCTATGGGCCTATTTCGTTGAAAAACTCTTCCTTGATCGGGGCGTAAGTCGCTGATTCAATTCTTTCCATGAGGAGGGATTGGGGATGATGGGACCAAAGCAGGAAGCGCAGGCGGCGCTGTTCTATGAGTTTTCGCTGGAGGA
>JBCDCE010000054.1:0-28059 GCA_039182515.1 Pseudomonadota bacterium
ATCAAGCTCCCAGAGCGCGCCTTCCAAAGCCTCGGAGGCATTGGTGGTCAAAAACTCTTCTACGCCAACAATTTCGACCTGAGCATCGCCAGCCTTATCCGAAAGCTGAAACTTCACTGATGAGCCAAACACAAATAGGGCGATCAGGGCTTCTGCACTGAGATAGGCTTCGAAATCTGTCTGCTGGGTCGATTTGATCTCTCCCGCCAGATTGATACGCTTCAAACCGGCAAGGGGCGTGCGTTGCGCATATTGCTCGGCAACGACCAAACTGATTGCGAGAGCCCGCCTTAGCGCGCGCAAAGCACTGGCCTGTAGCGGCGATGGCAAAGCATCGCCCGCGTCCATACTTTCAATACGGTCTAAAAGAGCGATGCCAGCCGCAGGCGCTGTTGAGCGCGCAACCAGCCCAGGCGTGGTGGAGCGAAAGCGCCGCCGAGTGCCGATCCCACTTGAGCGTTCAGAGCGGGTTTCGCGCGCTTTTGCAATCTGCGGACGATGATCAAAGCCTTCCAGCAAAGCCAAAGCTTGAGGATACTGCGCCTCGATGTCTTTTTCCGTCAATTGCATCAAATCATTGCTCATACCAGCATGCCTTTTTCTTGGCTAAAATACTCAAATCCTGCCCTTACCATGCGCTCATCACCCGCCCTTTGGGCGTCACGACAAATTTTCGAACATCTCTAAACCCAGGTGGTGAAAGCTCTTGAAGCGCCTGAAACGGCCGCTCGGGTAAGATAAGGGCGCGATCCATAGAGGTCGCACCCGTTTCACCGCCCTGCCCCTCAAATGGATCAAGCGTGAAAACCTCCCGCTCCACTTTCGAAAACCACCCAGCCTTTTCAAACGCGACTCGTTCAGATTGCAAATCTTCTTGGGTCCAAGCCAGCGCCCAATCCTCGCCTTCTGGAGCCCGCGCCGTTTCCAGCACGCGTTGAAGCGGGCCAGACTGCCGCGTGAACGCTGACGAATACATCGGTCCCACATGAAAGCGCCGAAGCCGCTTGGGATGCAAATCATCGAAATCTGCGTCAAATCCCCGTGCGATAGTCAAAAGCTTCAAGCCACCCACCGCCTGAGCCATCAAATGGCTTTGCACCTCGGGCCAACGGCGCTCGTCTTTTGGCAAGGCCACCTTGCCGCTGTCTTCCAGCTCCATGAGATAAATCTGTGGTAGGTTCGTCTCACTGTCATAAACCGCCCAATGCACCAAAAAGAGCCTACGATCGCCACGGTTTTCAATCCACAGGCTTTCGGGGTGATTGCGCGCCCAAAAGAGCATATTTTGAGCCAGCTCTTCATAATAGAGCCGCTGACTCATCGCATATTGCAACTTCATGGGGATCTCAAAATCACCCAGGATTTTGCGCACCATTTCTGATTTCAGATCCGCTTGGCCCGGCATGCCATCGAGATGCCGATGCGCTTGCGCCGCATCATTGGCCATCTCCATAATCTCGGTGAACACAGGAAAGCCGCTTTCTGAGCGATCCAAGGTTAAGTGACCCGCGCGTTCCATGCGGCCCGAAAAGAGATACTTATGGCTCAAAGCGCGAAAGGTAAAAGACAGCCCCAAAAGGTAACGCGCCATGATTTTCACATCGGCCTTAGAGAGCTGTTTTTCGACCTCCATCATCCCCGCCACACGCGCGAGATGACTGGTGATCGCGTCGAACTTGCGAAAGTACCGACGTGTCACGCGCGTGTCATTTAGGTCCGTTGTCGTCATCTCGTCCTCAAACCAGGGCAGCGCCCGACCGCGGGTGGGTGCAAAGCGCCCGCCCATAGGGGCGGTCGGGCGCTGCCCGGCTATGCCGAGCATCGAACACAAAGCAAAAAGAAGTGGGAAATTCCAATACTGGCAGCACTTGCGGGTCGCACAGGCTCACGATTTACCCGCCGTAGGCGTTGCTGTCATGCTTCTCCACAATTTTCTCGAAACGCCGCATAAAGCGCTCGTCCGCTCGGGCTTTTTGCTCCAGCACATCCCGCGCGAAGACCATGTGATCTTCGTGCTTTTCAAGCATCTCCGCCATGCGGGAATTTGTGGCCGCCCCAATGCCGGCCATGGCTGTCTGCGCCTCTTGGTCTGTTTTCACACCAATCTCATTGATCCGGTGGGCCACGTCTTGTTGTTGCGCCGTTTTGAGCGATTTGGACAGAGCGTCGTAGAGCACAACGCGCTGTTTGGTATCGGTTTCAAGTTTGTTGATCAGCACCATTTGCGTGGCCGCTTGGTTTTGCAGGCTGTCGACCCAGGTTTTGCCTTTGTCGATATAGCGCTCAAGCGTCTGGGACTTGGCAAGCTTCACCTGCTCGTCTTGCACCATCGCGTTGTATTTGGTGTTGAGGTCGGCAAGTTCCGTCTCCAAAGCCGTGCGTGTGGCTGCATCTGTTTCAGAGGCAACTTTATTTTCAAGCGTGATGATCTGAGGATCGAGCGCTTTGATCTCTTCGCGCACAGTCTCAAGGTCTTTGACCGTAAACTCGCGCTCATCAAGCGTGGCTGTAAGATTGCCTTCAACCTTCACCTTTTGCTCTTCGAGCATGGAAAGCTGACCTTCGAGAATTTTCACGATTGTATCTGATTTGGCGATGAGATCTTGCAGCTTGTCATCAATTGAAGCTGTCCGCATACGCTCTTGGCGCATGGCCTCCGCGCGGTTTTTAGCAAAGATCCCAACAAAGCTCTCCCAACCTGTCTTGTTGCGCATCTCATCAAAGTCTTTTGAGAAAGCGGAGGTGACATCATCGAGGCCCATAATAAGCTCAGCAATATTGGCATTCATGGCTTCCGTGTGGGCATGGACATCTTCCAAAGACGCATTCTCGATATCGAGGCTAATGTCTTGGCCCTGCGCCATTTTGGTTCGGGCTGTTTCGATCCGCGAACTGAGCTCTGCGATCTTGCTCTGCGCCTCAGCGACTTGTGTTTGAGACTGTTCTATTTGCTGAGCAAAATCTGCCATTTAATGTCCTCTCCTTCACAAACTTGTGATCCCTATATAGGGAGTGTTTCGGCACTTTACATCCGTCACGGAACCGTCTGGTGACAGTTTTGGCCAGAAAAAGCGCCGCATCTATGTATTCTTGGGAGAAAATACCACATGCTCGACACTGCAACAAACCTGCCAAGCCTCTTAAAAGATCCCACACTTCTTGCGACGAAGTCTTATGTCAACGGATCCTGGGTTAATGCTGCGTCCGGCAAAACATTTGATGTGCGCAACCCAGCCCGTGGAGACATCATTGCAAGCGTTGCAGATCTCGGGCGCGCTGACGTCGCCCAGGCCATTGATCATGCCTACACGGCTCAAAAAGCTTGGGCTGCGCTGAGCGCAAAAGAGCGCAGCCAAATCCTGCGGCGCTGGTATGATCTAATGCTCGAGAACCAAGACGATTTGGCGATACTTCTCACCGCAGAAATGGGCAAACCTCTTGATGAGGCCAAAGGCGAAATCGCTTATGGGGCGTCTTTTGTTGAGTTTTTCGCAGAAGAAGCCAAGCGCAACTACGGCGAGACAATCCCCGGCCACCAAGCGGACAAACGCATCACCGTGATCAAGCAACCCATTGGTGTCGCGGCCTCGATCACCCCGTGGAACTTTCCCAATGCAATGATCACGCGCAAGGCGGCGCCTGCCTTGGCCGCGGGCTGTGCCTTCATTGCCCGGCCTGCAGATCTGACGCCCCTGTCTGCCACTGCAATGGGTGTGTTGGCAGAGCGTGCGGGTATTCCGGCAGGCGTCTTTCAAGTCGTGACAGCCTCGGATGCCCCCGCCATTGGCCAAGAGTTCTGCGAAAATCCCAAAGTACGCAAACTCACTTTTACTGGCTCCACAAACGTAGGCAGGCTCTTGCTGCGCCAAGCCGCCGACCAAGTGATGAAATGCTCCATGGAACTGGGCGGCAATGCGCCTTTCATTGTTTTTGATGATGCGGATTTGGACGAAGCTGTTGTGGGCGCAATCGCCTGCAAGTTTCGCAACAATGGACAAACCTGCGTTTGTGCCAACCGCATTTACGTTCAAGCCGGTGTCTATGAAGCTTTTGCTGAAAAATTTGCAGCCGCAGTGGCAAAGTTGAAGGTTGGCGACGGCATGAATGGTGCGGACCTGGGCCCACTGATTTCTGACGCTGCAGTTGAAAAAGTGCGCGACCATATTGCGGACGCAACCGCAAAAGGCGCTGAGGTTTTGATGGGGGGTACGCCCAATGAAAATGGCGCCCTTTTTTGGGATCCGACCATTTTAACTGGCGTCACCCAAGATATGAAAGTGAGCCAAGAAGAAACCTTTGGCCCCATGGCACCGCTGTTCAAATTCGACAGCGATGAAGATGTGATCGAGATGGCCAACGACACGATCTTTGGGCTCGCGGCGTATTTTTATGCGAAAGACTTGAGCCGCGTCTACCGCGTGGCTGAGGCTTTGGAATATGGGATCGTAGGGATCAACACCGGCATCATCTCCACGGAAGTGGCACCTTTTGGAGGCGTGAAACAATCTGGATTGGGGCGCGAGGGCAGTCATCACGGCATGGATGAATATCTTGAGCCGAAGTACATGTGCATGTCTGTCTAACTTTGCCTGTCTCTTGCGCGCTGTAAGCCAAAAGAGCGTTTAAGGGGGCTTTGCCCGTCGCGATAATTTATTAGGGGCTTTGCCCCCGGGCCCTTTGGGCCCTCCCCCAGAGTATTTTCCACCAGGAAAAGAGAGGCTTTAAACCAAACACAAAAGTGCCGGGGGTTGGACCCCGGCACTCGGTTCAATTGATAGCAAACTCTGAAAGAGCCTTAGTTCACTGACTTGGCGTCCACGACATCCACATCAGCCGTTGGGGCTTTCGCAATCTCAATCCGACGCGGCTTGAGCGCTTCAGGAACTTCGCGCGTCAGGTCGATGTGGAGCATTCCGTTTTCAGCAACGGCGCCTGTTACGCGGACATGGTCTGCCAGATGGAAGCGACGCTCGAACGCGCGAGTAGCAATTCCACGGTGCAGGTATTTTTTCTCGGCTTCTTCAGCTTTCCGACCCGCAATCAGCAGCGTGTTTTCTTTTACATCAACGCTGAGATCTTGGTCGGTAAACCCGGCGACTGCGACAGATATTCTGTAAGCGTCTTGGGCCGTTTTTTCGATGTTGTAAGGGGGGTAGCTTTGAGTGCTGACGTCCTGCGCGAAAACGCGGTCCATCAAATCAGCCATTTGGTCAAAACCAACAGACGCCCTGTAAAGGGGCGCGAGATCAAAAGTACGCATGGGTGTCCTCCGATGAGCGATACCAATTTCAGCAAAATCACTCTCAACCAGATCG
Source organism: Pseudomonadota bacterium (assembly GCA_039182515.1). Classification (GTDB taxonomy): domain Bacteria; phylum Pseudomonadota; class Alphaproteobacteria; order Rhodobacterales; family Rhodobacteraceae; genus JBCDCE01. The sequence continues at coordinate 5,316 of JBCDCE010000054.1, forward strand.
GCTTGAAAGCGATGCGACCCCAATTTTGGCGGCCACGCTATTTTAGGTGGGACGCTTTAACACCCGTTTCAAGGGCTAGCGAACTTTTAGGAACTTTGCGCCACTTTTCGACGCCTTGGCACGCGTCGAAAGCCCAGTGGATTTGGCGCCTTTCTGATCTGCAATAGCGGAGACAACGCCCCTTCCGCTTACAAGCATCGACTTCAATTGACCCACCGCATCCGGTAACTCCATGCCAAGAGAAAACGCCTCCGCGCCCAAACTTCCTTGGGAGATCAGCGACACAATAGCCGGCCGGTAGCCATTTGCCTCGAATACAGGCGCCCCCGAAGAGCCAAAGGTGACTGTACAATCAAAGACCATCAAACCGGCTTTGGCGTATTTGACTTGGCATTCGCGCTGCCTGCTGATCGCACCGTTTCGCCCTTGACCATAGGAGGCAACGCTGACCCTGCGAACGGATTTGGACGGTGCTGCGATCTTGAAAGGCGCTGCAACATGCGTTGGAATGGCTGTCTCAAGCTCAACCAAGGCAACATCATATCTCACCCGGTCTTCAATCGACGCATCCGCAGAGCGGGTGAAGTTGGGGTGTACCGCGATGCGCGCACTTCGGCGCTGCGCAATTGCTGCGCCGTTTTGCAACCCGGCATGATAGGTCACCTCAGACGGGTTCAAAACCTTCCGTGTGGATTTGGAAACGACGCAATGTGCGGCAGTCAGAACAAGCGTAGAACTTATCAGTGACCCGCTGCAGGTCCCCAATCCAGCCATATCCAAACGACCAATGGCTTCCCAACCAAAGAGGTCATCTCTGTCAGAAAACTGTTTGAGGGCAGAGGTTTGCGCGACAGCACATGCGCTCAAAAGCAGCCAAACACACCCAGCAAGGATCAACCGCATCAGGGTTGGACTTTAAGAAACTTCGCCCCGCCCAAACCGCGATTTCTCAAGACCGTTGGACGCGTGTTGGAAGCAGGGCTCGAGACAAAAACACCACCGCCTTCCGCCCTGATCTTGAGAAGATCAAGCAAAGGCTGTGTGAGCGCTGTTCCGAAAGATACGTCTTGTCCCTGCACAACACTCTTGGCGGAAACAACGGACACGATCTGCACTCCGTCTTGATGTATAGAGAAAATCGGTGCGCCAGAGCTGCCAAAATCCACAGAGCAATTGAGAACAAGAACGCCAAATTGCCGTGCAAGCACATCGCAATTGGGTTCGATAGAGGGATCAACCGCGCGATCTCGCGCATAAGAGACAACGCTCACTTCTGCGCCCTTTCGGGGAAAGGACCCCGTTTTGAACGGAATGGTCCGCGTATCTCTAATCGGCCGATCGAGCTCTAGCAGAGCCACATCATTTCGAATGCGCGCGCGGCTCATATCAGGACTGTCGAGATAGGTTGGATGGATCAAAACCCGCCGACCTCTGCGGTAACTCTGTGCGCGTCCACCGCGCCAGCCAGCTCGAAACTCAATGCCGCTCGGTTCAAAAACACGGCCCGTGTCCGCATTCACCATGCAATGTGCAGCCGTTAAAACAAGGTCAGGCGCGATCAGCGCACCGGTGCAAAAAGCACGCCCTTCCATGTTGAGTTGACCAACGGCTTCCCAGCCGCGGCTTTCATCGGCGGTGCGCATGGCCTGCAGATCGGACTTGTCGGCAAATGCCGGAACAGCCAAAAGCAGGACCCAAAAAAGGACACGAAGCATCAGTTTCATAGACCGAGCCGTATCGGCTGACTGCGGCGAAAGTAAGTCTTTACTCTGCTGCGATTGGGACCAATGTCGGGGCATGCGCGGGACCTGCATCAGACCATCCAGCCTGGGCGAGAACCCTAGGCAAGGGCCCACCTGTGACCCAATCTAGAAGTTCAACCGTATGGACAATGGGCACCTCGGTACCTGACCCGATCTGCATCATGCAGCCGATATTCCCAGCCGCAATCACATCAGGCGTTTTGGCTTCTAAGGTGCTGACTTTGCGTGCTTTCAACTGCTGAGAAATCTCAGGCTGCATCAAATTATAGGTCCCAGCAGACCCACAGCACAGATGCGGATCTTTGGGCTCAAGCACAGTGAAGCCGGCCTTTTTCAAAAGCTCCTTTGGCGCAGATTTGATCTGTTGACCGTGTTGAAGCGAACAGGCAGCGTGATACGCCACGCGAAGGTCAGGTGCTGTTGCAGTGATCTCCAGATCAGTGAGGACTTCGCTTATGTCTTTTGCCAAACCCGCAACGGTTGCGGCCTCGTCGGCCAAAGCGCTTTCACGAAACATATGACCATAATCCTTGACCGTTGTACCACAGCCAGAGGTGTTGATCACAACCGCATCGAGCCCCTCGCCGTTCACTTCCCGCATCCAAGCCCGAATGTTCTTGCCCGCAGAGCTATGGCTTTCTTCCGTTTTGCCCATGTGGTGGGTGAGCGCGCCACAACAGCCTTGGCCATCTGCAATGACAACATCACAGCCGAGCCGCGTAAGCAGGCGGATCGTGGCATCATTGATATCTGTGTTGAGCGCGCGCTGTGCGCAGCCTGTCATGAGCGCGACGCGCTTTTTACGTGGACCTTGAGCCCGAAACACTTGCGGATCGTCATTGCGGCTTACGGGCGGAATTTGTTTCGGCACCATATCGAGCATCGCCCGCAGTCGCGCGTCTGGAACCAAGCGCTTGATCGGCTGTGCGAGTTTGGCAGCGCCCAAAGCTAAGCGAAACCGCATGGGATAAGGCAAGATTTTCGACAGCACCCAGCGCAGCGCGCGATCATGCCAAGGGCGATCATAGTGCTGCTCGATGTATTCGCGCGCGTGATCCACAAGATGCATGTAGTGCACACCCGACGGACAGGTGCTCATGCAAGCCAAACAAGACAGGCACCGATCGACGTGCTTGACTGTTTTCTCATCGGGCTTGCGTTCGTTCTCAAGCATATCCTTGATGAGATAAATGCGCCCGCGAGGGCTATCCAATTCGTCGCCAAGCACTTGATATGTCGGGCACGTAGCCGTGCAAAACCCACAGTGCACACAGGTGCGCAAGATCTCATTGGCCCTCTGCGTGCCAGGGTCCTTGAGTTGATCGGGCGTGAATTCAGTACGCATATGAAACCTCTATTGTGATCTTAACAAGGGGTAGCGAAACCCCTTCAAGCCATCGTCGTGAAAAGACAAAACGGCGTCCGGGCGGGCCAATTCATGAAAAAGAGCCGACAGGTCTGAAAGGCCCTGAACCACGTCCTCCAGAGCAACATCGAAGTACATGTTTTCCCTGCCAGTACCCGCACCAATGAGGCCACCAACTTTGGTACTGCGCAGGCGATCATGAATGTGGGTTTCAAGAGCATTGCGTGCATCAATTGAGAGCTCTTCATGGGGCAAAGGCGGCAGCGCGATTCCAGCGAACCACTCGCCGAACTGACTAAACCGGAGGGACGAAAAAGGGCGCTCATTCAACACGTTAAGGCCAAAATGGGCATCAAATGTCGTGTAGGAGATTATGTCACCGCGGGCATTGTCTTGAGGCTGGTCGCCTTCATAGGAAAAAAGGTATTGCTCGCGATCGTCGTCCAAAACGGTCGATGCATATTTTTGAGCCGGACGCGCGCGCTTTGCCTCTTCGACCCCTTGCCGAACAGCCTCTGCCGCCTCGGCCACTGGCAAAGAACGCCCAATCAAAGTGCTTTTGGCTTCAACAAAACCAAGCCAAGCGCGTTCGTCTTTTTCGCCAAGCGCCAGCGTCGAGAGTGCAACGGCTTGATCGATGAGAGCTTCAGTCTTTCCGCGACCCTCACATGTTACGTTGATGTGCCCTGTGTCTGACACGTCGACTGCAATCGTCTTGAGCGTAAACTTTGATCGAAATCGCGATTTAATGAGTTGCTCTATCATGTGGTTTGGTTCGGCTGGCCGCGTGTCGCGAACTTGGAAGTAACGCAGTTCTGGGGCTCGATTTTTGATGGCCCGCACCAAAGCGCGCAAATCGTCCCGCCATTCTGAGGTGATCACAACTTCATGGCCAATCTCGGCCTCGCCAAATTCCCACATGATGTCTGGGGCAATGTCGCTCAGAGCGCCCATAACCACAGTTGGATCTGCACCGGGTCCTTGACGCGTAAAGCGTTCATTTAACCCCGCTTCGTTCTGAGCAAACTGAACCCAAAACCCATCGATTAGGTCGATCGTTTTTTGAGGCAAATGCATCGCCACAAAGTCGTATGGATCCATCACGCCATCAATCCAGGGTTAAAGAGGCCGTGTGGGTCGAACTTTTCGCGAATGCCTTGGCTGACTTTTGCCAGACCTGCGGCTTCGGGGTGAAAGTTCTGGGCGGTTCCACGCAGGCATGTGGCATGGCCACTGGAAAGATCTGCACGCAGATCGTAGTCCGGGCGCGACCGCGCCCAGATCAAACCGCCGCCCCAGTCAAAAAAGTAGGCCTCGAGCCGCAGTTTTGCGACGATCTCGGCGGCTTTAGAGGGCTGCACAGAGATGCGCCAAATGTCACCTTCTGCGTTTTGAATCGGAACCGCATCGCGGATCTCACCCCAAAGCGCGTCTGTACCCATTTCAACCCGTGCATCCCCAACTCGCGCAAGCATCTGCTGCAAGGTTTTTGTGCGATAGGCGACCTGATCCTCAAAACCCTCAAGGCGCAGATAGGTTTCGCCCTTCTCGGGCAGATGCGCGGCTCCCGACACCTCATACGGCGTTGTGAGGGCTGCTGACATGGCCTTTAGAGCCTCTGTATCCAATAAGCCCTCAAAGATGAGTGTTGCGTTCAATTGAGGTTTGGGAAGCGTTTTGAAGGATACTTCAGTTAGCACCCCAAGCGTGCCGTGGCTTCCCGTGAGAAGCTTCACCAGATCATAGCCCGTGACGTTTTTCATCACGCGGCCGCCATTTTTAATCACGGTGCCATGCCCATCCACAAAACGGACACCCAACATATGATCGCGGCAAGCCCCGGCAACCATGCGGCGTGGGCCGGAGGCATTGGTTGCAACAACACCTCCGATGGTCGAGCTGCCAGACGTGCCCAAGAGACCCCGTAGATCCGTTGGCTCGAAGGCGAGGCGTTGGCCCGCTTGATCGAGGCTCTCCTCAATCTCAGCCAGAGGCGTCCCGGCGCCTGCCACCATTGTGAGCGCGCCCGGCTCATAAAGCGCAATACCGCTCAGGCCCTTCGTGCTAAGCTCCTCCAGATCAGTGGCTTGCGTGCGTGTGCCTCCGCCCCGCACAGCTAAAGGCGCATTGGCGCTGCGCACCGCTTCAGCCAGTTCCGCTTCTGTTGCAGGCGCAATCATGCAGCGACCTCGTCTTTAGAGATGCGCCGGCTTTCGCTCGTGGCCAAGGGAAAGACCTTGGCCGGGTTCAGCAACCAATTCGGGTCAAAAACGTCCTTAACCCACATCTGGGCCGTCATGTCTTGCGGCTCAAATTGATCAACCATCAGATCGCGCTTTTCGATCCCAACGCCGTGCTCGCCCGTTAGGCAGCCGCCATGTTCGACGCAAAGCCGCAAAACATCCGCTCCCATGGCCTCACACAGCTCCAAATCGCCCTCTTTGTTGGCATCAAAGAGGATTAATGGATGCATGTTCCCGTCGCCCGCGTGAAAAACATTGGCGACGTCAAGCCCGTAGGTTTTTGAGAGCGCTTTGATGCCATCCAAAACGGCCGGGAGCGAAGACACAGGGATCGTACCGTCCAAGCACATATAGTCATTGATCTGCCCCATGGCCCCAAAGGCGGATTTACGGCCAAGCCAAATGCGGGCCGCTTCATCGCCCGACTTCGCCTCGCGGATCTCTATCGGATTATGCGTGGCTGCAATCGCACTGATCTTTGCAAGCTGGCTGTCGATCTCCGCCTCTGAGCCTTCGACCTCAACGATCAAAAGCGCTTCGCACATTGGATAACCCGCTTTGGCGAAAGCCTCGCAAGCTTCAATGCAAGGTCGGTCCATAAACTCGATGGCAACGGGCAAAACGCCCGCTTTGATAATATCTGAGACACAGGCGCCCGCCGTCGCACTATCGTCAAAAGCCATAAGCACCGGGCGCGCGCCCTCAGGCTTGGGCAGAATGCGCAGGGTTGCTTCCGTGACAACACCCAACTGGCCTTCAGATCCGCAAAGCACGCCCAGTAGGTCCAAACCCGGCGCATCAAGCTCGGGGCCACCGATCTCAAGGACTTCGCCTGCCATGGTTACGAGTGTCACGCCCAAAAGGTTATTGGTCGTCACACCGTATTTCAGGCAATGCGCGCCACCCGAGTTCATGGCTATGTTGCCAGCGATGGCACAGGCCAGCTGGCTGGACGGATCGGGCGCATAAAAGAAGCCGTCTGCTTCCACAGCGCCAGTGACAGAAAGGTTTGTGCGCCCGGTTTGTACTTTGATGAAGCGGTCATCATAATTGGTTTCAAGCACCTCGTTCATGCGGGCCACGCCCAAGATCACGCAGTCCGCCGTAGGCAAGGCGCCACCTGCAAGCGAAGTTCCTGACCCACGTGGCACAACCGGGATCTGTTCTTTGTTCAAAAGCGCCAAAACCTCAGCCACTTCCTGCGTGGTTTCGGGCAGAACTGCGCAAAGCGGCGGACACTTGTAAGCCGTGAGTGCATCGCATTCATAGGCTGTGACTTCGTGGGGGTCGTGTATGACATTGCCCACGCCCAAAATGGCTTCAAGCTGAGCAACGATTTGACCTTTGCGGGCCAGAATCGCTGGGTTGGGACTGGGCATCTCCATGGGCAAAACTCCTAAATTGGTAAAATCTTTTAACCAATTTACGTCATTTTACAAGTCCCTTGCGCAAGACGGCATTAACGGGCAGCACATCCTTCATGAATACGATCAAAATTATTCACCTCCTTTGCGTCATGGGTTGGATGACGGGCATCTTCGCAGCGCCTCGAGGCTTGATCTTTTGGAAACGCGAATATGCAGAGCGTGGAAGCTATGGCCCAGCAGCCGACCTAACCTTCAGAATTTACAGGTTTTCTGCGGGCCTGGGCGTCATTGCTGTGATCACTGGTCTTTGGCTGGCCTACCTCTGGGGCTTTCCTGCTTGGACCTGGCTCAAACTTGCGCTCGTGACCTTTCTGATCGCTCATTACGCCTACACGGGCGTCCTGATCAAACGGGCAAAGGCCGGTATTTTTGAGCAATCAGACAAATATCTCAGAATATACAACGAAGTGAGCGTGTTTGGCGCGATTGCCGTTCTGGCCGTTGTTGTCATCAAACCTTTTTGATCACCACCGCTCTATCTTCGTGCCGGATCCTCGCGTATGTTTTGCGTATGCCACAACGTATGCACAACATATGCTTCATCGCCTCATTTTCGCTTTTTGCCAGCGCCCTCAACGCACTTGCTGGCGGCGTCACCGTGGAACGCGCAACCGCAAAGGCTCAAGGCGACAGTTACCGATTTGATGTCACGCTAAGCCACGCCGATACGGGCTGGGATCACTACGCAGATGCTTGGGAAGTCCGGCTGGAAGACGGCACCGTTTTGGGAACGCGCACGCTTTTGCATCCACACGTCAATGAACAACCTTTCACACGCTCTTTGGGCGGTGTTGTGGTCCCTAAAGGTCAGGACACGGTGCTGATTTTCGCGCATGACAGCCAACACGGCTGGACAACTGCCGGCTTTCGATTGGACCTAAACTCCACAAAGTGACGTCACCCTGACGTCCTCGCTTTTCGATTGTTTTTTCTAGGGTTTAGCATACCCTATCACGATCCGAGTTTGCACGGCTGTCACCGGAGCGTCGTGACAAGTGCGTTAGTTAAGGACAGGGTGTTGATGCAATTCTTTGCAATCGTCAAAGCATGTGGACCACGCCACTCCATTTTGGCGGAAACCCAATTAACGCCCCTTCAATGAACACACTTCGCCATATACTCGCAGTTTTGCGGCTGATCCCAAAGGGCGAGCGCGGCAAAGGCCTAAGAGTTTTGGCAATCATGTGCGTTTCATCCTTGATGCAAGGGCTCGGAATTATCTCGATCATGCCCTTTTTAATCGTGTTGTCCGAACCCGACGTTCTCACCGCAAATGCCTGGATCAGCGGCCTATTTGACAGTTTTGGGCTCAGCGCAACACGTGATATTCAGATCTTTGTAGGCGGGGCCTGTCTGGCCGTTTTGCTTGCCTCTTCGGCCTTTAAAGCCATCAGCCTCTACGCCGAATTCACCTTTGTCCAATCTCAACGTTACGGCTTAAGCGCGCGTATGTTGCGCGGATATATGCGCCAGCCATACACCTTTTTCCTCGACAGAAAGGCGTCAGATCTCACCAAAACACTTCTTGCGGAAGTCGACATCTTCGTTGATCGAGCGCTTTTGCCGACGGCAACAGTCATCAACAATGTCATCTTGTTGGTTGTCATTCTAATCCTTTTGCTTGTGGTCAACCCAGGTGTGACCCTTGTGACAATGCTTGTTTTGGGCGGGGCCTATTGGGCGATATTCCTTTATGCGCGCCCGCGCTTGGCACAAAGCGGTTCTGATAGGTACCACGCCGATAAAACTCGCTCGCAAACGGCTCTCGAAAGCACCCAAGGCATCAAAGCGATCAAAATTTCTGGACGTGAGCAGTGGTTTACACATCAATTTGAAGAGGCCACACGCGTTTCTGTGCGTAGCAGAACTTGGATTGCCCTCATTGCTCAACTCCCCCGCAATATGATCGAAGCGGTTGCGTTCGGAGGTATTGTCATCTTGGCGCTGGTTCTAACGCTGAGCCAGGGACCTCAAAACAACAGTGGACCACCTCAAAGCATAGTCCCGATGCTCGCGATCTTTGCCTTTGCAGGATACCGGATGTTGCCAGCACTGCAGTGGATTTATCACGGCCTCTCCGACATTCGATACATGTCGGGGCCCGTGGCTGATCTCACCGCCGAATTGGCCCAGATCGAACAAGATCACCTATGCGAAATTGATCCCGGTGACACTTTGGCATTTCAAACCGAGCTTCGTTTGGACGGGATTGGTTACCACTATCCAAGCGGCAAGGCCCAGCGCTTAAAGGATCTCTCTGTCTCAATAAAAGCGGGTAGTTCAACCGGGATCGTAGGCCGCTCAGGATCCGGCAAAACGACCCTCATTGACGTGATTTTAGGCCTTTTGGAGCCCCAAGACGGGCAGATCACAGTGGATGGCACACCGCTCACCAGCGCCAATATCTATGCTTGGCAACGCCACATCAGCTATGTGCCGCAAGACATCTTTTTGGCGAGCCGTTCTGTAGCACAAAACATCGCCTTTGGGATCGAAGAAGACGAGATCGATATGGACGCCATCATCGAAGCTGCAAAAGCCGCGGAGTTGCACGACTTTATCGTCACAGACCTCCCCCAAGGCTACGACACGCAAGTGGGCGAAAGAGGCCTGCGCTTATCTGGTGGACAACGTCAGCGCTTGGGCATCGCCCGCGCGCTCTACTCGGAGCCCAGCGTTGTGGTGTTTGATGAAGCAACCAGTGCCATGGACACGCTTACCGAGGCAGCCATTATGCGGTCTATTTCCGAGCTTCAAAAAACCAAAACAGTGATCCTTGTGGCTCACCGGCTTTCGACCATCGAAACTTGTGACCAAATTCTTGTGATGGAGAACGGCCAGCTTGCGGGACGCGGATCTTATTCAGAGCTTGCTGCAAACAACCCTTCGTTCCAGGCTTTGCTGGCAACCCACAACGAAGACTAACTCGGTGCATTTGTATGCGGCTCAACAGGCGCGCAGCTGGCCAACCTCCTGACCGTTCCAATCCGTAATAGCGCGGCTCGCCAAATGCGTCAGATCTGGCAAGTAGCGACTCGCCAAAGCAGCAGTTGTCACCTCGCTGGCGCGCGCGTTGCCGTCATCTGTCTTCACGGCAAAGGCCAGGCCTTCGCTAGGAATGGCCGCGATATATACGCCCTCCGCGCCCGTTTTGGCAAAAAGCTGGCCTTCAGAGGCTACAATCAGGCCAGCATCAAAGCGGCCTTCCCCCGACATATAAAGCGGCTCTTCCAAGCAGGCGGCAAACAGGGTCTGCGCCGCGTTGAACCGCGTGGCGCTGATATTTGTGCCTGTGGTCAAGCGGGCAAAAGCTTGCGCGAACCCACGCAGGGGTAAGGCATAGGTCGGCGCAGAACAGCCATCGCAGGCGCAATGCTCCGGGTGAAAATCGTGGTCCGAAAGGCTCGAGATCGCCGCTTTAACCTCGACCTGCACCGGATGATCTGGCGCAAGATGTGTGGCTGTCTCTAGACCCAAATGCCGGGTCGTGGCCAGAAAACCTGCGTGTTTGCCAGAGCATTGGTTTGACGTGCGATCAATCTGAACACCGCTTTGCGCATGGGAAATGGTATCTTGCGTACGAAAGATCGGCACATGTGCACCGCATTGCAGATCCTCAGGCCCCACGTCTGCGGCGGCCAACATCTCGCGCACCCCTGCCACATGCTCCGGCGCGCCCGAATGCGACGCGCAGGCCAGCGCCAAATGTTGAGCCGTAAATCCCATGGCCTCCGCCGCACCGCTCTCGATCAAAGGCAGGGCCTGCATCAACTTGAGCGCCGAGCGCGCAAAGATCGGATGATCAATGTTGCCAGCGCTGTCCACCAAAGCCCCATCCCCATCCACAATCGCGTAAGCCCCGCGATGGACAGACTCTACGAAGGGGCCACGGGTGACCTCGGCTATGATCGGATTGACCATGAATTCCGCCTTTTATTGAACGCGCTTTTCAAAAGCGCTTAGGTCCGGCCTTCCCGGAGCCACGCGCCGATAACAAGCGCAGAGGCCAAGAGCAAGAAGAGCCAGGCTGGCACAAGCGGGATGACAGAGACACTTGCGGTCTCATAAGCGCCACGCGGCGTGATCCCAGCCCAATTTCGGCCTGAGGCGACACGCCCCTCGCGCACGGTCCGTATCACGGGCGCGCCCTCTTCGAGTGCAAAGATACCCCCCTGGCGCACCTCTGTGAGGGGTGCCAGCTTGTCGCCACTTGCGATCGTCTCTTCAAATTCCTTTGGTGCTGCAGGCCCCAAGGCAATCACCGCCTCTTTGTCTCCATCCGCGAGGCGATAAAGCCCAATTTCCTCACCTGTAAGCTGGGCCTCAAATCGGCCTGGGCTGACCTCTTCGAGCTCCACCTCTTGGGTTGTGCCATCGGGCAAAGTGAGCGTCACGGTACGGTCAGCCTCCTCCAAGGAGCGGCGAATGATACGCATCTCTTGACCAATGGCTTCCGCCCAAAGCGCTTCTTCTTCAAGCTCAGGCTCTTTCATCATCCAATGGGCCAAGCGCCGCAAAAGCTCCAATTGCGGCCCGCCGCCTTCATAGCCGCGCGACCATAGCCAAGCATGATCTGACCCCAAAAGCGCAACGCGCCCTTCGCCAACCCGGTCGAGGATCAGAAGCGGCCGATCCTCAAGCCCACTCATCACAACATCGCCGCCCGTGACATCCAGTTCGATCTGACGGAACCACCGCCCCCAAGGCGGCGTCTCAGCCTCTGGCAGCATCAAACCTTCGGTGACGGGGTGTTTGTGGCCCACATCTGTCACAAGCGGCTGGAACCCTCGCTCATAGACACGCGCCGTGGGCGCGCCCGGCAGCACTTCGCCCAAAGGCGAGCGATAAAGACTGTCAGCAGAAGCAAAATCAGGCCCTGCTGCAATCAATACTGCGCCACCGTCCACCACATATTGGCGAATGCTATCGATATAAATCGCGGGCAAAATACCCCGGCGTTTGTAGCGATCAAAGATGATCAGATCGAACTCATCGACCTTTTCCAAAAAGAGCTCACGCGTTGGGAAAGCAATCAGGGAGAGCTCATCCACCGGCACGCCGTCTTGCTTCTCAGGCGGCCTGAGAATGGTAAAATGCACCAGATCCACGCTGCCGTCTGATTTCAGAAGGTTGCGCCAGGTCCGCTCGCCCGCATGGGGCTCACCCGAGACCAAAAGAACCCGCAAGCGATCGCGCACGCCGTTGATTTGGACAATCGCGGCGTTATTGCGATCCGTAAGCTCGGTCTCCTCTGTGGGCGTGGTGAACTGGATCACGTTGCGCCCCCCATGGGGCAGCGTCACAGGCAAGCGCAGGTCTTCGTTCACAGGCACAAAGAAGCGCTGGGGCTCTCCCCCATCAACCGCAATCTCCAGGGGGACTTGATCCACATCGGGTGCCGCGCCTTGGTCTTCGACGCGTAGGGTCAATTCGATCTCTTCGCCTAAAATCGCAAAAGCAGGGGCGTTCTTCACGATCAAGCGACGGTCCCAATCGCCCGTCCGACCCGTGAGCCAAACATGTAAGGGCGCAGGCAGATCAGGCGCAGACTCCAGATCATGCACTTGACCGTCCGTGATCAGGATCGCACCCGCCACACGGGCACGCGGCTCCTCAGACAATGCTTGGCGCAGCGCGGAAAGCCCCAGGGTGCCAGCGTCCCCTTCCCCGTCACCAACAGGGATTTCGCGCAGCTCTGTGTTGGGTCTTGCCGCAATGGCATCGCGCAGATCTTCAAGCGCTTGCGCGGTTTGGCCTTCCCGATCAGACAGCGCTTGCGAGGCTGATCCATCGACAACAGCCAGCACCATATCCGTGAGCGGCGTGCGGTCTTCGGATTGCAAAGAAGGGTTCGCAATCCCGATCAAAAGCGCAATGGCGGCTAGGCTGCGCAAAACCCAGCCTGCAAGGCCACGGTACACCGCAAAACCCAAAGCGCAGAGAGACACAAAGCCCAGCGCATAAAGCAGCATGAGGGGAATGAGCGGATCGAGCAGAATCTGTTGTGTCATATGCTATTGCCCCAACCGATCCAGCAAGGCCGGCACATGGACCTGATCGCTTTTGTAATTGCCCGTGAGCACATGCATCATCACATTGACCCCAAAGCGCCGCGCAACCTCGCGCTGCCGCTCGCCGCTAAAGCCTCGGCCAAGCGGCAACATCGGAGATCCGTTGCGTTCTGTGGCCCAAGCGCCAACCCAATCATTGCCGCCAATGATCACAGGCGTCACACCATCGTTGAGGTTGCGGAAGGGCATACCTTCGGCCTGCACCGCATCGGCAGGGGCCGCTTCAACCCAGACGTCTCGGCTCGTGAAACGCCCTGGGAAGTCCTGCAAAAGATAAAAGCTGCGCGTGAGCACATGATCGCTTGGAATGGGCTCTATGGGCGGAATATCGAGAGGTGCAGCGAGCTGGCGCAGCTTGGTGCCATTTGGGGAGCTCGCGCCAAACTGCGTGGTGTCCGCGTCGCGCGTGTCGAACATGATCATGCCGCCAGAGCGCAGAAACGCGTTCAGCTTGGCATAAGCCGCGTTGGACGGCATGGCTTGCTCCGGCGTCACGCTCCAATAAAGGAACGGAAAGAAGGCCAACTCGTCCGTTTCCAGATTAACGCCGATGGGCTGAGCAGGCTCAATAGAGGTGCGCTGAAAGAGCGTTTGGCTGATGCCGCGCAGACCGGCCTCCGTGATCTCATCGAGGCGCGCGTTGCCGGTGATGACATAGGCCAGCACAGTTTCAGATGTCGCCAGCACCGCTTGATCGTCGTCGCGCAGGATCTCTTGCGCCTCAGCCTGGGGAACCAGTGCGAGAGAGGCGATCACAACGGCGCCCACACGCGCGAGATTGCGGGCTCCCGTTAAGCGACCCGACAAGAAGAGGCTCGCAAAAATATCCGCCATCAGAAGCCCCAAAGCCAAAGTGAGAAGCCAGCCTTTGAGCGGCGTTTCTTGAAGCGCTTGTAGGCCGTCCACCGCCACATCGCTTGGCCAGCTAGCGGCTTGAAGCTCTGCGTCGGGGCCCAAAACATTAAGCGCCATGCGCCGGTCCCCGCCCGAGTAGAGCCCAGGTTGTAGATTTGGCCCCGGTGCCTCATCCACAAATCGCTCCCCCGCAACACCCGGCAAGGTGCCCGCATCGCGCGGTCGACCGAAGGCCGAGAGCAGAACCTCAGGCACCCAAGTGGTGCCCTCGAGATCTGCCCGATCTGGGGCTGCAGCGCGTGTGGAGATGGCCAAACGCTCGAGCATTTCCACAAAAAGCCCCGACAGCGGCAAGGACGACCACTCCGCATTGGCGGTCACATGAAAAAGGATCACTTGGCCTTGGCCAATGGGTTTGGCGGTGACCAGCGGCGTGCCATCGGTGAGATTGGCAATGGTCCGTTCCGAAAGCGTGGGATCAGGCTGCGCCAAAACCTGGGCGTTCACGCGCACATCTTCTGGAATACTGAGCCCGAAAAATGGCGAGCTTTCGGCAAAAGGCGCCAGAGACTTTGGCTCGCCCCAACTCATCGCGCCGCCCACGGTACGCCCGCCAATGCGCAAACGCACCGGCAATAGCGGATCTTCCCGCTCGCGCCCCACATCGGAAGCCGCCAAGCGCGGGCCCGCAAAGCGCACCAGCAAGCCGCCCTCTTCGATCCAGTCCACCAGCAGATCCTGCTCGCCCGCACTGACTTGAGCCACATCCGCCAGGATCACAACGTCTGGATTGGCCAAGAGCATGTCGGGCAACGGCCCATCGATGAGATCCGCTGTGGGTTTGAGCGCGCGCGACAAGTAGTGCGCGGGCGACAAGAGCTCCAAACCTTCACGGCCCGAGGACGACGTGAGCAGAGCCACTTCGCGCCGACGCAAACTGTCGTCCGCCAACGTCACAGCGCCCGCACTGCGCAGCCCCTCAATCTCAAGCCGTGTGATGCGGTTTCGCAGCTCTGCAGGCAGCTCAAAGGTCGCCTCCACAGTGCTTTCGCCGGATAGGAACTCGACAGGTTGGCGCGCGATCTGCACGGCATTGCCCGCGGGATCGAGCCCTTGCGCCAATACGGCAATGGGCCGTGTGGCCCCTGCGATGCTGCGCAAGGCTGTGACCCGCACTTCGCCGTCTTCATAGCGCGCAGGCGTGAGGCCCAGCTTTTCGCGGCCATTTTCAAAGACCCGCAAAGATCCTCTGCTTTGCAAGGCGTCCAGCAAACTAGCCTCATGTGCATCGCTCAGCCCATCTGAGATCCAATAGGTGTCGAAACGATCAGGCATTTGCTCCAGCCAATCGGCACTTTGCGGCTCCCAAGCGCTCGGAACCTGCCCCGGCAAGCTGCGCAACGTGGCTTCCGCGCTTTGAAATGTAACTTCAGCAGGGGGTGCTGCGCGCAGCACAAGCGCTGTTTCGCGCCCATCCCGGGAGGCCTCGGAGAGAAGCGTTTCAATCCGCACAACGCGCTGTTGCCAATCCGGCGCGGAGGCCCAAGAGGCATCGGCCAAAACCAGCAAAGGACCAGAGCCGGGCGTGCGGTCTTGCGGATTAAGAACGGGGCCAGCAAAGCCCAAGATCACCGCAGCAACGGCCAGCATCCGCAACAACAAAAGCCACCAGGGTGTTTTGTCTGACTGCGTATCCTCGTCCGCCAACCCGAGCAAAAGCGCGACGCCAGGAAAGCGCCTTTTGATCGGCGCAGGCGGCACCACGCGCAAGAGGATCCACAGAACCGGTAGGACAATGAGGCCCAAAAGCAGCCAAGGCGCACTAAAAGCGATGCCAAAGAGGCTCATCAAATCCGCTCCATCGCTTGGTACACCCACATCAGCGCAGATTGCGCAGGCTCAGATGTGCGATGGGTTGTAAATTGCCAGGCAGCGGTGCGCGCCAAATCAGCAAGTTCAGCTTTGCGCTCCGCTAAGCGCTGCAAATAGCGGTCCTTGAGATCATTGGCCTTTTGGGTCTCGTGGCTCAGCGTCCCACCAATGCTTTCAAAAATCGTCCGCCCGGTGAAGGGGAAGGCTTCTTCCTGCGGATCGAGCACCTGCAAAAGCGCGCCTTTCACGCCGCGGTCTGCGGCTTTGCCAAGCGCCGCTTTGACCGGCGCCAAATCGCCCATGAAGTCTGAGACAAAGAGCGCCCGAGAGCGTGGGATCATCCCACGTGCTTCGGGCGTGCCGTAGTCTGCGTCATCGCTTTCTTGGCCCAAGAGCAAAGCCATGCGATCCAGCTGCGCTTGGCCCGCGCGCGGGGGCGCTTGGAAAGCCGTAAGTCCCACACGCTCGCCACCCCGAATGAGCAAAACGGCTGTTGCCAGGCCCAAAAGGCGCGCGCGGTGAGATTTGGTCTCAAGGTTCTTGTCGCTCGCAAAGCGCATCGAGGCCGCGCTATCGACCCACATGATTACGCTTTGTGCGTTCTGCCATTCCTTTTCGCGCACAAACCGTTGCTCGGACTTGGCTGAGCGCCGCCAATCCACCGTACGCAGCTCGTCACCGGGACGAAGCGGACGGTATTGCCAAAACTCATCTCCCAGCCCAACGCGCCGCCTGCCGTGCGCGCCAAGCATGACCGTGCTGGCCAAGTGCTCTGCCGCCGCTTGCAGAGGCGGGAGCGTGCTTGCGACCTCTTCAGCGGCAAGACGGAGGGGGGTGTCGAGGCTCACGCGGCGGCTTTGGAGCGTGTGGCCGTTTGCGCCACTTCGTCAATGAGGCCACCGAGATCAAGGCCACGGGCCCGCGCCGAGAAATTCAGCGCCATCCGGTGGCTCATAACAGGGCGTGCCATGCGCAGCACATCTTCGGGGTTGGGCGCTAAGCGGCCCTCTAAGAGCGCTTGCGCACGGCAGGTGAGCATCAAAGCTTGAGCGGCACGCGGGCCCGGCCCCCAAGCGACGTTCTCTTTCACAACGTTTGAGGCCGTGTCTTCTTCGGGCCGACAAGCGCGTACGAGATCGAGGATCATTTCGACCACACCGTCGCCAACGGGCATGGTGCGCACAAGGGTTTGGGCTGCGAGCAAACGCTCGGCTGTGAAAACTTCCGTAGATTGCTCTTCGCTTACACCCGTCGTTGCCAGCAGAATGTCACGTTCGGTATCGCGATCGGGATTTCTCACATCGATCTGAACCAAAAAGCGGTCAAGCTGAGCCTCTGGCAGGGGATAAGTGCCCTCTTGTTCGATTGGGTTTTGCGTGGCCAAGACGTGAAAAGGAGAGCCAAGACTGCGAGGTTGGCCCGCGACAGTCACCTCTTTTTCTTGCATCGCTTGCAACAGGGCTGATTGCGTACGGGGGCTGGCACGGTTGATCTCATCCGCCATAAGCAGCTGGCAAAAAACCGGTCCTTCGATGAAACGAAAGCTCTTTGCGCCGCCCTTGCCCTCATCCAAAACCTCCGACCCCAAGATATCCGCGGGCATCAAATCAGGCGTGAACTGCACACGATTGGAGTTCAGCCCCATGACAGTGGCCAAGGTCTCAACCAGTCGTGTTTTGCCAAGTCCCGGCAAACCGATCAAAAGCCCATGTCCGCCGCACAAGAGCGCCGTGAGCGCCAGATCCACAACGCGTTCTTGGCCAATAAAGCGCTTGGTAATCGACGCCTTGGCCTCCGCGAGAGTCGTGCCCAAGGCATCGATTTCAGCGATCAGGGCGGTGTCTTCTTTTGGATCTGACATGGCAATCTTTCGAGCAGGGATATATCTTACTGAGTAACTTATGCCGCGCGAAGGGAATAGCAAAACAGATGAGCGGACAAAATATTGTGACGCCAAGCGCGGACGCGCTTTTGGCTTCTGCCAAAGCAGCGGGCGCTGAAAAATCGGGCAGCCTCCCGCCAGTGCATCTTTGGAACCCGCCGTTTTGCGGCGACTTGGACATGGTCATCAAAAGAGATGGCACTTGGTTCTACCAGGGCACACCAATTGGGCGCCCAGCCCTGGTCAGGCTCTTTTCAACCATTCTAAAACGCGAAGGGGACAAATTCTTCCTCGTAACACCAGTTGAAAAAGTGGGCATCACAGTGGAGGATGTCCCCTTCGTCGCGGTAGATTTTGAGACCAAGGGAGATGCTCTGATCTTTGAGACGAACCTCGGTGATCACGTAAAGTTGAACACCGAAAACCCCCTGCGCGTTGAATTGGATAAAGACCACGCACCGCTACCTTATATCCATGTTCGAGCTGGCTTAGAAGCGCGCATAGACCGCAAGAGCTTTTACCGATTGGTAGACATAGGTGTTGATGAAGCGCATAACGGGGATAGGTGGTTTGGCGTTTGGTCCGACGGCGGGTTTTTTCCCATCATACAATCGGACGCGCTACGATAGAATTTTGATGAGGGTGTATGCCCAAATATTGCGCAAGTCTTGATTTCCTTTTTGGGGAGTTGCCCCTACTGGACCGCTTCGCTGCGGCGGCAGATGAAGGCTTTACAGCGGTTGAAATGATCTCTCCCTACGACGTTAACGGCCATGCCGTTGCAAAGGCTTTGGAGCGTAATAAGCTAGAACTTGCTGTGATAAGCACACCTCCGCCAAACTTCACCGGCGGGCCACGTGGATTTGCGGCAATCCCAGGCATGCAAGCCCGCTTTCAACACGATTTCAAACGTACACTGCGCTATGCAGAAGCCTTAAAATCACAAAAAATCAATATCTTACCCGGCCATGCAGAAGGCGATGAAGCCTATCAAACTTTTATCGAAAATCTCACATGGGCCTGTGAAAATACGAAGGGAATGAAGCTCACAATTGAGCCTTTAAACGCAAAGGATCTTGATGGGTACTTCCTCACTTCTTTTCGGACAGCTAAGCGCATTCTCACAACCGTTGACAATCCAATTCTCGGCCTACAACTCGACGTCTATCACGCCTTGAAAATGGGTGAAGATATCTTCCGGATCTGTGAAGAGTTTTCCGGCCAAATTCATCACGTTCAGGTTGCTAGCCACCCCGAAAGATCAGAGCCTTTTGACGGAGACTTTCGATTTTCTGCATTCTTTAGAATGCTAGACGGAACCAAATATGACGGTTACGTAAGCGGCGAATATCGCCCTAAGACCTCTACAGGAGAAGGGTTAGGCTGGCGCATATAAGTGATTACGCAACGTTATTTTTTTATTTTATGAACAAATAGCCGCCCGTATAATTTCTACATTTTGGAATTATCGAAAGCTAATTAACTCATAAAATAAGAATAATTGTTTTAGTGAGCTTCAGCCCAATTCTGTCCTTGGCCCGCATCGACGGTGAGCGGAACATCGATGGAAACAGCAGGCAACGCAGCCCCTTCCATAACGCCGCGCGCCGCAGCGATGGTTTCTTCCACAGCCTCCGTTTTCACCTCAAACAAAAGCTCGTCATGGACCTGCAAAAGCATCTTGGCTGGCAAATGTGCGATTGCGGAGGGCATACGGATCATCGCACGGCGAATGATATCTGCTGCCGTTCCTTGGATCGGCGCATTGATCGCTGCACGTTGAGCAAAACCTGCCCGAGGCCCCTTAGCGGCAATCTCAGGCGTATGAATTTTACGACCAAAGAGCGTCTGCACATATCCATGGGCTTTGGCGAACTCCTTAGTGGCGGTCATATAGTCTTTGATGCCGGGGAAGCGCTCAAAATAAGTGTCGATAAAGCTTTGCGCCTCTGCGCGCGGAATACGGAGATTACGCGCCAGGCCAAAACCTGAAATGCCGTAAATCACACCAAAATTGATCGCTTTGGCGCGACGGCGCACGTCGCTGGTCATTTCCTCCATCGGCACACCAAACATCTCGGAGGCGGTCATCGCGTGGATATCATCCCCTCTCAAGAAGGCGTCCTTCAACGCGGGAATGTCAGCGATATGCGCCAGAATGCGCAGCTCGATCTGGCTGTAATCGAGCGACAGAAGCGTCTTGCCCTCTTCCGCCACAAAAGCCTCGCGGATACGCCGCCCGTCTTCGGTACGGATCGGTATATTCTGCAGGTTGGGATCGGTAGAGGCGAGCCGCCCTGTGTTGGCCCCTGCAATGGAATACGACGTATGCACCCGGCCCGTGTCTGCATTGATGTGCTCTTGCAGCGCGTCTGTATAAGTCGATTTCAGTTTAGACAATTGACGCCAATCGAGCACCTTAGCGGGCAGCTCGTGCTCGGTTGCAAGATCCTCGAGCACATCGGCGCCAGTGGCATAAGCCCCTGTCTTGCCTTTCTTGCCCCCCTCGATACCCATCTCATCAAAGAGAACTTCGCCAAGCTGTTTGGGAGATCCAACGTTAAACGGCCGCCCTGCCAGCGCATGGATATCTGCCTCAAGCTCAGCCATTTTTTGAGCAAAAGCGCCCGACATCCGGCTCAATGTTTGGCGATCGACCTTAATGCCAGCCATTTCCATCTCCGCCAGCACCGGCACAAGCGGACGCTCTAGGGTTTCATAAACGGTTGTGACTTTGCCTTGGCTGAGCTTGGGCGCGAAGTGCTGGTAGAGACGCAAGGTGATATCAGCATCTTCTGCGGCGTATTTCACGGCATCTTCTACCGGGACCATATCGAAGGTTTTGGCAGATTTACCGGTGCCGAGCAGTGATTTGATCTCGATGGGGCGGTGATCAAGATAACGATCTGACAGGCTGTCCATACTGTGGTTGTGCAAGCCCGCGTTTAGCGCATAGCTCATGAGCATTGTGTCTGCGATCGGGGCCACTTGGATACCGTAACGCGCGAAAATTTTCGCGTCGTACTTCATGTTTTGGCCGATTTTCAGGATGCTTGGATCTTCAAGCATTGGTTTCAAAACAGCCAAGGTTTCTTCAAAATCAAGCTGTCCTTCGGCAAGGTTTCGATCTGCGAAAAGATCGTCACCCCCGCTGGCCTGATGAGCAAGCGGGATATAGCAGGCCAAGCCCGGCTCCGTGGCCAGAGAAACCCCAACAAGTGCTGCGCGCATTTCATTGAGGGCCGTTGTTTCGGTATCCACCGCCAAATAGCCGCGCGCGTAAATGCGCTCCATCCAAGCGGCAAGCTGCCCAGGCTCTTTGACCCATTCGTAACTTTCGGTGTAAAAGCCCACAGCCTCTGGCTGCGCTGCTTCCGCCTGAGGGGCCGCCACCTCGATGGTTGGGGCTTCAACTCCGAGTGCTTCCGCAACCCGCCGCGTAACTGTGCGGAACTCCATTTCTGCCAAGAAGCCCAAAAGATCTTCTGCAACAGGATCGCGCACTTCAAGATCGTCGATGGTGAAATCCAAGGGTGTTTCACAATCAAGCTGAACCAACCGCTTGGACATGCGAATTTGCTCGGCGTTTTCAACCAGAGACTGGCGGCGTTTGGGCTGTTTGATCTCGTCTGCGCGCTCTAAGAGCTCTTCGAGTGTGCCGTATTCGTTAATTAACAGCGCGGCCGTTTTGATCCCAATTCCAGGGGCTCCGGGGACGTTGTCCACGCTGTCGCCCGCCAAGGCTTGCACGTCCACCACGCGCTCTGGGCCAACGCCAAATTTCGCCTCAACACCTTCGGTGTCGATGCGGGTGTTTTTCATCGCATCAAACATCTCGACGCCGCCGCCAACCAATTGCATCAGATCTTTGTCGGAGCTGATGATCGTACAGCGCCCGCCCGCTTCACGCGCTTTCACTGCGAGCGTTGCAATGATGTCGTCCGCCTCAAAGCCAGCAAGCTCTTTGCAGGCGATGTTAAAGGCTTCTGTTGCGCGGCGCGTGAGCGGAATTTGCGGGCGCAAATCCTCCGGCATCGCTTCACGGTTGGCTTTGTATTGATCGTAAATATCGTTGCGAAAGGTATGCGAGCCCTTGTCAAAAATCACGGCCACATGGGTGACGTCGCTGCCAATATTTCCTTCGATATAGCGCTGAAGCATGTTGCAAAAGCCCGACACAGCGCCGACGGGCAGACCATCTGATTTGCGCGTGAGCGGCGGCAAGGCGTGATAAGCGCGAAAGATGAAGGCCGAGCCATCAATCAAATGCAGGTGGTGACCTTTGCCAAAGCTCATATCATGTCTCGCTCGTTAGGTTTTGAGAGTCGCGTTGCTGGGATGGTGCCATGATGTGATGCCCGCTTCCAGCAGACAATCAAGGGGGGCATTGTCTTGGGGCTCTGCCCCAAACCCCGGAGTATTTTGATCAAGAAAAAGGCGACAAGTGGCTGGGGCTAGCAACTGGCGCTTGGCCAAACCACAGCGTTATCTTTGGGTGACGAGCACCTGATCTTTGAAATCTTCATGCACGTATTTTGCATCGCAATAGGGGCACTCCACCCAACCGGTGTCACTTGGGATTTGCAACCAAACCCGGGGATGGCCCAACGCACCTTCTCCGCCATCGCAGGCAATGCGGGTTTTGGAGACAATTTTAATTTCGGGCGCATCCATGGTTGGCTATCCTTGACGATATTAGCTAGCGCGAGGTTTAGCGCAGCCATGCCGCCGCGCAACCCCGCAATATGTCCCAGTTCAGATTGCCCGTCATCTTAGCCGGGCCAACACTTTACTTAGGAGCCGGGGACAACATGCGCCCCAAGGGCCTGCCGGCTACGAGATGCACATGCAGATGTGGCACTTCTTGAACCGCATCTTCACCCGCATTGGACAAAAGCCGGTAACCGGAGCCGCCAGCGCTCGGTTGGACCCCAAGATCCTTGGCGATTTGGCCGATGAGGCGTGTAAAATCGACGATCTCTGCCTCGCTTGCCTCAAGAGCGAAGTGATCGAAGCAAACATAAGGACCCTTTGGGATCACCAAAATATGCTTGGGCGCTTGTGGGTAAATATCCGCAAAGGCAAGGCTATGCTCGGTTTCCGCGACCGTGGTATTGGGAATTTCGCCTCTTAGGATTTTGGCGAAAATATTCTCTGGGTCATATGCGTAGGCCATGGGTCGCTCCGGGGTAATTCTGGTTATCAATCTGTGAAGAGATGCTCTGTGTCTGCAATGGTGCGGGCGGTGGAACTTGGCATTTGCAA
>JBCDCE010000055.1:0-27964 GCA_039182515.1 Pseudomonadota bacterium
GCTCGGTTTCCGAGCCGGGATCTCCGCCCGCATCGTCGTTGAAAGCCAGCACTTCTTGGCCTGCATTGTAAACATTGATCCAACTGTCGAGGTTCGCGCTGTCATCAAGGTCCAAAATGAGAACCGTGCCGCGGGTGATGGCTTTCAACGACGATGCGGGCGGAGATCCCGGCTCGGAAACCGAGCCTTATGATGCGGGCCTCACCTTCACCGCACCAACCGACGGCCTCTACTATATTGCTGTGGGTCGCTATTCAGGCGGCACCTTTCTCAATGCCACAAGCGAATACACGCTCCATGTCTCTGTGACAGAACCCGGCCCAAGTCCCGCGCTTGGAACGGATGGTACTGGAGCCAAGGATATTCTTTGGGGCGGCGCAGGTGATGACCAAATCTTCGGTGGCCTGGGCTCAGACGAAAGTTGGGGAGAGGCTGGCGACGATATCCTGGAAGGAGGCTTGGGCAATGACACGCTTGATGGCGGGGCAGACAATGACCAGCTCTATGGCGCAAATGGTCATGATACTTTGCGCGGCGGGTCTGGAGACGATCTTCTAAATCCTTGGACCGGGAACGACACTTTAGACGGTGGCGAGGGCGTCGATACCGTGGACTACAGCGATTTTGGATCTGCTATTTCGGTTAATCTCTTGGACTTAGCTCCCCAACTGGTGTCGAATGCCGCCGGGACCGACCAATTTGCCAATATCGAAAACATCCTGGGCTCCAAAGGCGGCGACACGCTCACGGGCTCACATGGCAACAACCGCATCGAAGGCGGCGGCGGGAACGACACTATCTTTGGTCAGAAAGGCGATGATGTGATCCTTGGCGGTGCGCAAAACGACACGCTGCGGGGCAATAATGGAGACGATATTCTGATCGGGGGCCTGGGGCGCGATATTATGGGCGGCGGACGCGGCGCTGATGTTTTTGTTTTTCAAGATCCAAGCGAGACCGTGAACGGTGGGTTTCGCGACCGCATTCAAGACTTCAATCGCAATGAAGATCTCTTGGACCTTTCAGCAATGGACGCCGATCTCACAAGTGCTGTCGACAGCTTCACATTCATGAACAATGCCGCCTTTACGTCTGGGGCAGGAGGCCAGCTGCGCGCCTTCAAAGTGACCGCGACGAACAAAACGATTGTGGAAGGAGAGGTGGACGGCGACGGCAAAAAGGACTTCCAGTTCGAACTCACTGGTCTCATCAATCTGACAGCGGATCACTTTATTTTATAGGCCGACCACCCATCTCCCTTCTGCGCCATTGACCTCTTTGAATTAAAACAAATGTCGAGACCTCGAGGGGGCGTGCCTCTGGCGCGAGACTGCGCTCATTTTAAACCGGCGCTTCACCTTTGTAGGGCTAGTCGATCCAGCGCGCGAGGGTCTCTGGCGGGACTGTCCATTTCAGGCGTCCGAGATCTGGCAAGACGTAGCGCTCATAAAACCACATCCGGTCATCATAGGGCAGGCTCGGTCGATTGGTGGCTTTTGAGCCGTAAACGGCGCGTTTTGCGTAGGGTAAATCTCGAACCACATTCACCACGCTGTGCGCACCGCAGCTTCGCAAATAGTCGGCCACACGGGTTGTCACGCTTGCCAAATATGGGCGCGCGCCTGCGGTCACACCATTTAAAGCAGAAGGCGGAACCGCTTCACCGCAATGTGTCTCAAGACCCAAGCACGTGTCCAAGGCCGCGGCAAACTGCTTTGGTCGTGCGGCGATTTCATCGAAGTCTAGCAGCGCAACGGACTTAGGGCCAAAAACCGCGTCCCATTCGGCCAAGACGCGACCAAATTGCCCATCTCTCCAAAGTCCACTTTCGCGCACCACATCCTGAAAGCCACCACGCGCCAACCCATAGCGCACCAAATGCTGATAATGCGAGTAAGCCCGGTCGACCGGATTTCGCAACACAGCCACCAAAGGAATTGGCCCCAAGGTTCGATAAACTTTGTCAGGCAGATCCGGCTTGGCAAAATAACTTGGCGCAACTTCAACGCAAACCTCAGAAACACTGTGAAATTGGCGCGCGTACCAGTCCGCCCCACGCGCGTAGTACCGATCAAAAAAGAATGTTTCTTTCACACGCCGCGGCAAGTCTACGTCTCCACGGTTTTTTAGGTAGTTGTAACACCACGTGCTTCCCGTTCGCATGGGTCCCAGGATGAGCGCGTTGGGGAGTTTGTGTGTCATGCCCGCACCCGTTTCAACAACTCAGGATAGCCGCGCTGCAAAAGGTTTAAGGCTTGGTTCTCAACAGGCTCATTTGCGCCTTTGGCGGGCACAAAAAGAACGTACTGTAGCCAAGCTTGGCGCTTGAGCCATCCCAAAAGCCGGACCGCACGGCAGGCACGCAATAAAAGCGCGGTGCGTTTTGCCAAGCGGGCCAAGGCAATCCCGCGCGGGGCCTGTTGGGCGAGCACAGGACCTGGGATTGGCGCATTTGGTGGCAAAGGCTTTAAGCCTAAAAACCCCCGCAAGCGTGACAAATACCCGTTTGGATCCTTCTGGAGATCTTCATAGGCCAGAATGAGGATCTGTTCTTTGGGAAAGCGGGCCTCGAAAGGCGCCATGAGCTGTGCGTAGTCGCAGCGTTCAAGGATCTGCCAGCTGTCACCGCCCGCAAGATAGGCATCCAACTGCGTTTTAGGTGGAATTTGGCCGTTGCGTTTTAAGAACCCAAAATGTGAGAGCGCGCGTGTGAGCGGCGCGCGGACTGTAAAAATGATCTTGGCATGAGGATTATGAGCCTGAATACGCGCTGCCACATCCGCGTCAGCGCAATATGTGTTGGAAAAATCAGCCTTCAAACCCTCTGAACGCCAGAGCTTAAGGGCCTGTTTTTCAACATCCGGATCGCGGTCCAAAAAGATACCGGTTTCTTTGAGGTGAGGTACAGCGATGCCTGGCCAGTGCGACAGGGTTTCATAAAGCCAGGTTGTGCCGCATCTGCCTGGCCCCACAAAAAAGAGATCTATTGTTGTGCGCCTACTCACGTGCCCGGGCTCCTCGCAAAAGCCCCGCTAAGAGGATCCCATAAGCGGGCAATCGCATCCTAAAAACGTTCCCGTAATTGCTCGAAAAAAGGGAGACAGCAGCCACATAAATCCAAAAGAAGATCTTTGCGGCTTTGGGCGCTTCTTGGTGAAAGCGCCAAGCCACATAGCAAAAAACCACGCTGTCTAGAAATGCAAAGGCCAGTGGCAAACGCGTGATCTCAAACGGCAGCGGGAGGATGAAAAAGCTTACCAATTGAACAGCATATCTTGGGAAAAACCCAAATTCCGCCAATCGGCCAGCCAAGATGTTTGACCCTCCGCCTTCGTCTATACTCCAGCGCCCGGCACGCGCTTCAAAGAAGTCAGAAAAGAGCAGCGGTAAATCCCAAACCACAGGTACAGCTTGAAGACCCAAAGCATGGGGTGCTCTCATCAGTCCCGCTACAAAAACGCACCCGAATAGCAAAAGGAGCACTGGGGCTATTGCGAGGTGTCGTACGTCCCAGGCACTGCGTATGGCATTTGCAAGAACCAAAAGGACCGCCAATTCGGGGCGCACCGCCAAAAGCGCAAGAGCCGCAACGCCCTGCCCTGCTAAGCGCCGCCCAACACGCGGGTCGCAAAAGCTCAGAACCGCCAAAAAAATCACGCCCATGACAATGGGGTCGCGCAAAGAAAAGAGAGAAAAGTTCACAATTGCTGGGGTGAAGGCCATCCATGAAATCTCTGGCCGCAAACGCCAAAGAACGGCAAAAAGCCATATAACCAAGGCCACATTCACACCGATTGCCGCCCACCATCGCTCCGTTAACCAAAACGCGGGCGCATTAATGAGAGCCTGTAAAATGAAGGTTGAATGATCCCGTGGGCTTTCTTCGCCACTCCAGAGATTAAAGGCAAACTCGGAGGCAAACTTCTGCTCAAAAATCTCTTTTTCAAAATTCCAAGCGGCCAAGATCGCAAGGGCCGCAAGCAGGCCAAGAGACCAAAAGAGCCCTCGGCGCGCGCGCGCGTCTCCTTCCCGCGCAGCCACCAAAACGCCCAAAAGTCCGTACAGCCCACTCACGACGAAAATCTCCGTCAAGGACACCTCCCGATACTCATCCAGTGGCCTCTCTATGGCAGGTCACAGTTAAGAAAATATTGGCAAGTCTCGCTGTAAGCCTCGCAACATAAGCTCGTTTCGCGTGGGTAAGTGTTTTGGATCGTCCCGATATTTTGTTTGTGATCACAAGTGCGGCCTTGGGCGGCGCTCAAACGCATCTTTTGGAGCTTGTGAAAGGGCTTCGGTCGCGCTTTCACCTGCACGTGGCTTACGGTCAGCCGGGGCCACTTACATCGCGACTGAATGCACTCGGCGTGACGACCACACAGATGCCAAGCCTAGCCCGCACCTTGCAGCCCTTGCAGGATATGCAGGCTTTACGAGCCTTTGGAATGCTGCTTGGACAGCTCGCCCCCCGGCTCATTCATGCGCATAGTGCAAAAGCGGGCCTCATCGCGCGCTGGTGCGGGCCTCGCTTTGAAATACCCGTTCTTTACACCGCACATGGTTGGGGCTTTGCCGACGGCGCGCCAACGGCGCATAAATGGCTCAGCTTGGCTCTAGAGCGTACGATGGCGCCGCGCACAACGGGCCTCATCACGCTCACCCAAGCGGATGCCCAGAGCGCTCAACGGATGCTCGGGTATCGGGCAGACAAAATCCACCTCATTGCAAATGGACGCTCAGATCGCCCGCTTCTTACCGCTCCGCGCAGTGCGCGCCTGTCACTCCTCATGCTGGGACGGCTCTGTGCCCAAAAGAACCAAGCCCAAGCGCTTCGGCTTTTTGCAAGACTGCCAAAAGGGCGCGCAACCCTCACGCTGGTGGGAGACGGACCAGATCGCCGCAAGCTTGAAATCCAGGCAGGGCGCCTGAATTTAGGCCCTGATGAGGTGATTTTCACAGGTGATCTCGACGATCCTCAGACGCATCTTTCCGCGGCAGACATTGTCCTTCATAGCGCGCATTACGAAGGCATGCCCTATGCCATCATCGAAGCGTTTCGAGCCGGCAAACCCATCTTGGCAAATTCAATTCCAGCCCATGAGGAGCTGATATCACACAATGAAAACGGTCTCCTATTTCAATCCGAGATTCACGGAACGGCCCTCTTAAAGTTCTTGATCGACACACCAGACTTGCGTCAAACTCTTGGGCAAGCCGCGCGTCAAACCTACCTCGGGCGTCATCAAGCAAGCTTTATGACCGACGCAACAGCACGTCTTTTTGAGCGAACTTTGGCACATCAGGTTTCGAAAGCCACAAGTGAGCGCTTTGCCTATGTTTAGCCCTCCCAAACAAGCGTTCCAGGCGACCTCGACACCGTCAATGAAAGGCGCAGTGAGCTTGGTGTCTGACGGGGCCGATGATTTCAAATTGCTCTGGCTGTTGCGGCGCAGCGCGGTTGTGTTGAGCCTCGCCACACTGACTTTTGCGGTTATCGCCGTGGCGCTCGCCGCCCGATTCTGGCCACCGCAATACACGGCCACAGCCACTTTGGCCCTTGAGCCCGCGCGGCAAGATTTTGCGCAAAATTTAGAAACCGTATTTGGGCTCGCGGGCGCCGAAAGTACGGCCGTGCGCACAGAAGCGATTGTTTTGATGTCCCGCACTCTTTTGGGCGACGTTGTTGACGGTCTTGCGCTGTGGGATGTGGCTGAATTCCAGCCAAAGGTCTCTCAGACCCCTGTTGTTTTTGAAAACGCCCTCGCTTGGCTCGACCCACAGGGGATCCGACTGGCACCAGATTTTTCCCCTCGCGACACCGCAATCGATGCTCTGGAAGATCGATTGGATGTGCAAAATCCGCGTCAGTCCTTTGCTCTTGAAGTCACTGTGACCACACAAAACTCCCTTCTGTCCGCCCAGATCGCGAACGCTTTGGTAGAGACTTATCTGGCTTGGCAAAAACAACGTAAAAAACTGGCGAATTCGGAAACACTTGAGGTGTTGAGCACCCGTGCGCAGGATTTGCGGAGCGACTTAGAAGCCCTGGAAAACCAGAGGTTTACCTATGCAAACCGTGGAGATGTGGTGGACGAAGGCGCAGCAGAGCGGCTGTCGGCCAGGCTCCAAAACGCGCGGGCGAAACTCGATGAGAGCACAGAAAACTACCTCCACAAAACCGATCAAATTGAGGCTCTGAATGCGGGTTTTGCCAAAGGCCAACAAACTGGGGACTACAGCGCTTTCTCGGATCTCGTCCGCACAACTGAGTATTTTACGGGACGCGTCAGAAATGCAGAGCAAGCGCGCGCGATATTGAACGCCGTTCGGACAGATCTTTTGCAAAGTGCCACGCGCATCGCATCTGCGGAGGAAAAGGTTGCTGCCCAAACCGAAGAACTCTCCGCGATGTCGCACAACCAGTTGGCGTTGCGCGATCTTGATCGCGAAATTGCAGCCACCCAAGCGCTTTACCAAAGCTTTTTGGCAGAGGTTAAAGAAACCTCCGTAGAGCGCGGGCTCGAGCAACCTGATGCGCGACGCTTGTCTTTGGCGGTTCCGCGCAGCGCTGTGGCGCCGAGGCTCAGTTTGATTGCCCTTTTGGGTGGCCTTGTGGGGTTTGCGCTATGTTTGTGCGCGTTGCTGTTGCGCGCGCATCACCGCAACAGCGTGCGCACGCCAGAAGATCTGCACAAGACCTTCGACTTGCCGGTCTTGGGGGTTTTGCACAAAAGCGCGGCTTTCGCGAAAGCGCCGGACGTTTTCATTGCAAAATCTGGCACAACGCCCGTCACAGAAGCTTTGCGCACGTTGCGAACCGCACTGAATTCAACGGATCCCATGCCACAGGTCTTGGGCGTTACAAGTTCGGTTCAAGGAGAAGGCAAAAGCACCCTGGCGCTCAGCTTGGCCCATATGCAGGCCAGCGCGGGCGCGCGTGTGTTATTGATAGAAGCCGACCTGCGCCGCCCCAGTTTAACCGCCCGCAAAAATCTCGCCCATGATCCGGCCTCCCAAGCAAATCTTGCGCACTATCTATTAGAACAAAGCGCCTTTGAGCTCTCTCATTGCGCCGCGCTCGGACCACAGATTTGGGCCTTGCCCGGCGGTCAGACCTGCGCCAATCCAGCGGATCTGCTTGCACAACCAAGGTTTGCGCAGCTCATTGCCCAGGCCCGACCGCAGGTCGACCGGATTATCGTTGACCTGCCTCCCACGCTGGTTGCCCCCGATGCGCGGCTTGTGAGCCCATCGCTCGATATGCTGCTCTATGCTGTGAAGTGGGATCACACGAAGCTCGCAACTGTTGTGCGTGGCGTGTCAGAGTTAGGCGGGGCGCCCACGTCAAAGGTACGAAAGGCCCTGGTGATTACACAGATGAATGCCAAAAAGCTGCGGCGGGTCGGCTTGGAAGCGGCCTATGCCCCTGAGACCTATGCCGGCTATCACACACCCCGAGCGCGCCCGTTTTGGCCCTTTGGCGGCTCGAAAACGCGTCAGATCTAACGCAAAAGGCCGAACGTAACAGTCCTGAGCCAAGTGCCTCTATGGCCCAGCCTGTTTTTGCAAAAAATCCTGAATGCTTGGACCAATAAGATCCACAATTTTCTCAACACCGCGAACGTTTGGGTGGATCATATCGCCTTGCAGCCAAGTCTGTAGCTCCTGAGCCCCAAGGCCTTGAAACGCCACCCAAAAGCCTGGGTGCAAATCCACGTCAAACTGCTTGGCGAGGCTTCCGTAGAGCCCTTCAAAGGCCGTTTCATACTCAGGCCCATAATTGGACGGCGCATCAAACCCAAAAAGCATCGCAGGCACCTCCGCTTGCGCAGCCGCCTCCAGAATTCCCGCAAGGTTTTGCTCGGCCAGACCGGGATCCAATCCACGCAGCACGTCGTTGCCCCCCAAGGCAACCAGTAGAGCATCTGGTTTGTCGCTGAGTGTCCAAGCAATGCGCGCCAAACCGCCAGACGTGGTGTCGCCCGACACACCCGCATTGATCATTTCGACCTCGACCCCAGCCTGCCTTAGCCAAGACTGCAGTTTTGGAACCAGGCCTTGCTCGGGCGCCAGTCCGTAGCCTTGCACCAAACTGTCGCCCAAAAAGCTCACGCGCAGCGCCTCGGCGCTCACAAAGCTGGGCCAAAGCAAAATCAATGTGAAAGCGAACTTGCGCAGCGCCAAGCCCGCCCCATATCCGAGATAAGCGCGAATTCTTCTCTTCATAATGACCCAGGCCTTCCATGTCCCAAAGCGTTCTCTCTCTCACAGATGTGTACCTTACTCTAAATGGCAATGCCGGGCCTGTGGAGATTCTCAAAGGCATCACACTTGATGTGGCCCAAGGCAGCACGGTTGGGCTCATTGGCCCCTCTGGATCGGGGAAATCCTCCCTCTTGATGGTGATGGGCGGTTTGGAAAAAGCCACCAAAGGCACGGTGCATGCGATGGGCCAAGATCTGACGGCTTTGAACGAAGACGCTTTGGCCCGTCTGCGCCGCGACACGATGGGCGTGGTCTTCCAGAGCTTTCACTTGATCCCAACGATGACGGCGCTTGAAAACGTGGCGGTGCCTCTCGAACTCGCGGGCGCTAAAGACGCCTTTGACCGGGCAAGTGCCGAGCTCGAGGCCGTGGGCCTGGCCAGCCGTACCGATCACTATCCCAATCAGCTTTCGGGCGGAGAACAGCAACGCGTCGCACTGGCCCGCGCCGCCGCCCCACGCCCCAAACTGCTCTTGGCCGATGAGCCGACAGGAAACCTTGATGGCGCGAACGGAGCTGCGATCATGGATCTCTTGTTTGGGCTGCGCGACCGGCATGATGCAACCCTCGTGATGGTGACCCATGCCCCCGACCTGGCGGCGCGATGTGATCATGTGATTGCACTCAGCGATGGCGCTTTGGCCACAACGCCGAGAGCTGTAGGAGCCGCGAAGTGAGTGGGTCGCAGTCTTTATCGGCTCAAGTCGCGGCGCGGTTTGCGCTGCGCGAGCTACGCGGCGGCCTGAAAGGCTTTCAGATTTTCCTCGCTTGCCTGGCCTTGGGCGTAGCGGCTTTAACGGCTGTTGGCACGGTGCGCGAAAGCATCTTGCAAGGGCTCAGTCAAAACGCGGCTTTGCTCTTGGGCGGCGACGCTGAACTTGCCCTCACTTACCGCTTTGCAGATGAAGCCGAGCGCGCATGGATCGCTCAAAACGCCCTCCAAAGCTCTGAGATCACTGACTTTCGATCCATGGCGGTGGCTTTAAAGCCCGATGGTGACGAGCGCGCGCTCACGCAGATCAAATCGGTCGACGACGCCTATCCTTTGGTGGGAGAGATCACGCTCGAGCCTGCCATGCCGCTAAGCCAAGCTCTCGGATCGCCCGGAGCGCCTGGCCTCGTGATGGAGCGCGCCTTGATCGATCGTCTGGGCCTGGAGGTCGGCGATCCGGTGCGGCTTGGGACCAAAACCTTTACGCTCACAGCACAGATCGTCACTGAGCCGGACAATGCGGTCGGCGGCTTTGCCTTAGGGCCCCGCACCTTGGTGAAAACCGAGCACTTAGATGGCGCAGGGCTCCTACAACCCGGCACCCTTTATGAGACGCGCTACCGATTGCTAACTGCCCCAGGCAGCGACTTGGCCGCTTTAAAAGCCCGCGCTGAAACGGATCTCGCAACCTCGGGCCTGCGCTGGACGGATGCACGCGCAGGCGCGCCTGGGGTCAC
Organism: Pseudomonadota bacterium; assembly: GCA_039182515.1. Lineage (GTDB taxonomy): Bacteria > Pseudomonadota > Alphaproteobacteria > Rhodobacterales > Rhodobacteraceae > JBCDCE01. Next base: position 9,715 of record JBCDCE010000055.1, read on the forward strand.
CGAATTTGTCGACAGGCTTGGCGCCTTTTTGATCCTGGTGGGCCTATCTGGATTGGCTGTTGGGGGCGTTGGCGTGGCGGCAGCTGTGCGCGCTTATTTGAGCCGCAAAACAAATGTGATCGCCACGCTGAAAACGCTGGGTGCGAGCCGCCAGACCGTGTTTTTGACCTATGCTTTGCAAATCGCGGTTCTCACAGCGCTCGGGATTGTTTTGGGCCTCATCATTGGGGCCGCCATCCCCAACCTACTTGCGCCCGTGATCACCGCCCGACTGCCCGTGCCTGCCGACTTTGGGATCTATGCAGGCCCGCTTTATGAGGCAGCGATCTACGGCACATTGGCCGCGGCGTTGTTTACGCTCTGGCCCCTTGCAAAGGCCGATGAAATTCCAGCCGCAGCGCTGATGCGAGATGCCTTGAACCAAACCCGCAATTGGCCGCGCTTACCCTATTTGGTGTCTGCCTTTGTGTTGTTGGCGCTTTTGCTTGGCGCTGCGATGCTCTTTTCGGGCAATGTGACGCTCACACTCTGGACCGCGCTTGGCATCTTGGGCGTGCTGGCAGCCCTGTCGCTGGCCGCCGCTGGCATTCGCGCCTTGGCCAAACGCCTTGCGCGCTTGCCGCTCATGCGCGGGCGCACAAGTCAGCGCCTGGCTTTGGGCGCTGTCTCGGGTCCGCGCGAAGAAACAGCGGCTGTGATCTTGTCACTTGGGCTGGGCCTCAGCGTTCTCTCAGCTATTGGACAGATCGACGGTAACCTGCGCGGGGCAATCGCACGGGACCTACCGGAAGTTGCGCCCAGTTTTTTCTTCGTCGACATCCAAAACGATCAATTGCCAGGGTTTAAAGACCGCCTAAGCACTTTTGAAGCCATCAGCCGTATCGATAGCGCACCGATGCTCCGGGGCGTGATTACCCAGATCAATGGAAAACCCGCCAAAGAGACCGCTGGAGACCATTGGGTATTAGAAGGGGATCGCGGCATCACCTATTCGGCTCAAAAGCCCGACAATACCAAGGTGACAGCTGGGGAATGGTGGCCTGAGGACTACGCGGGTCCCATGCAAATCAGCTTTGCCGCCGAAGAAGCTGAGGAAATGGGTCTTAATCTCAATGATAGCCTCACCATCAATGTGCTCGGCCGCGATCTCACTGGCACCATCACGAGCTTTCGTGAGGTTGATTTTTCCAATGCTGGGATTGGCTTTATCCTGTCGATCAATCCAAGCGCACTGGCTGGCGCGCCCCACACCCATATTTCAACCGTCTATGCCCAAGCTGAGGCCGAAACCGCGATCTTGAGGGATGTCGCAACCGCGTATCCCAACATCACGGCCGTCCGCGTGAAAGACGCGATCGGGCGGGTCAGCGACCTCCTGCGCGGTTTGGCCTCCGCAACATCTTACGGCGCAGCGGCGACGCTCCTGACCGGGTTTTTGGTGCTCATAGGCGCTGCAGCTGCTGGAGAAGCGGCCCGCACCTATGAAGCCGCTTTGCTCAAAACACTGGGCGCGTCTCGGGGAACGATCTTGAAGAGTTTTACCGAACGCGCGCTTTTACTGGGACTGAGCGCGGGTGCGATTGCACTCGTCGCAGGCATCGCGTTTTCCTGGGCTGTCACCACCTTTGTGATGGACACCAGCTTTGAGGTCATCTGGGGCAATGCCCTCGCCATCATATTGGGCGGCATCACGGCCACACTTTTGACCAGCCTTGCCTTTGCCTGGCGTCCATTGAAAGCGCGACCGGCTCAGATCTTGCGCGCCCGAGACTAATCCCGACTTGATCCTTTTCCTGGCGAGAAATACTCCGGGGGTGTCCTGATCCACGCCCCGCTTTGGGGGGGCTTGTATCAGGACGGGGGCGGCGCCCCCAAAGCGCGTTTGCTTGCAAACGCTCTTAAGAGACGCGCGGCGCGCAGAGCGCGCCTCAACCAGGGATCAATCCATGCACCATACGTTCACATTCTTTGGCTACGGCAGTCTTGTAAACACGGGCTCACACACAGAGGCCTACGAAAATCCGACACCAGCAAAGGTTGAAGGTTGGGCGCGCACATGGCGACAAGATGCCAGCTGGCCCTATGCCATCCTCACTGCAATCCCTGCGCCTGATCAAATTCTACATGGGCTCACGGCCTCGCTTCCTGGAGCGGATTGGTCAATTTTAGATGCCCGAGAGGCGGGCTATGACCGAGTGATGACAGAGGTCGCAGGTGCACCAACCGCCATCTATACGATCCCCGAAAGCCGCCATGCCAATCACGCGACCCCAAGACCCATCTTGCTGAGCTACCTCGACGTCGTCGTACAGGGCTATCATCAAGTCTATGGAGAACGGGGCGTGGCAGACTTCTTTGCCACCACCAGCCGCTGGGAAACGCCCGTGCTGAATGACCGAGCAAAGCCTCTATACCCCCGCGCCCAAATACTGACAAAAGCCGAAACGCAGCTTGTCGACAGCCATCTCAACAGACTATCGGCGCGCGTGGATCAGCTGTAGCATCCGCTGCGACCAAGCCCAGCCTTGATGCGCCTCCGCGCCCTCTGAAGCCGCCGGACGATTGATCACACGCCAAGCGCAATAAAGCGCGATCAGCCCAAAGACCAAGCCGCCCATGGCTTGGCCGATCAACACCCCGCTGGCCCCAAACCAAGCGCCGAAGAGCATCACAAACGGAATGGTTCCAAGCGTGTGACGCCCCCAGTTGATGGCCGTGGAATAAAGCGGCACGCCAAGATTATTGAACGCAGCATTGCCAACAAAAATCGCACCATTGAAAAAGAACATCAGCGCCAAAGGCCCGCAGAACAAAAAGAGCAGCTGTTTGCTCACGCCATCAGCTTCAAAGAGCGCCGCCAAAGGCCCGCGCAGAGCAAAGAGAATTGTCGTCACCAAGACCACAACCACACCGGTGAAGATCAAAGCATCACGGAAGCTTTCGCGGACCCTGTCTTGTTTGCCTGCACCAGCGTTCTGACCAATGATCGGCCCCACCGCGCCAGACAGTGCAAAGATCACGCCAAAGGCCACCGGTGTGAGACGCCCGACGATGGCCATGCCCGCCACCGCGTCTTCCCCGTATTCGGCCATGGCGCGGGTCACATAGGCCTGACCCACAGGCGTTGCCAATTGGGTCGCAATCGCAGGGCCTGCGATGGTTAAGATCGGCGCAAAGTCGAGCTTGAGATGGGTCCATTCGGGCCGGGCCAGCCCACCATGGAACTTAAAGATGGGCCTCAAAGCCACCGCTGCGATGGCAAAACGCGCGGCAACACTGGCAAGCGCTGCGCCGGTAAGTTCCAAATCCAGCCCAAAGATCAAAATCGGATCCAACACAGCATTGACCACCGCGCCTGCCAAGGTGGCATTCATCGAATGGCTGGCGTCGCCATAGGCGCGCAGAATTGCGCCGCCGATCATGCCAATAATGAGCACAGGCAAAGTGGGAATGATGATTGACAGGTAGCTCACGGCCAGATCAGCTGTTTCATTCGTGGCGCCCACAAGCCCCACGATCCAGCGCAAATTGAACCAGACAACAGCCGCAAAGATGGCTGCAAAAAACACACCGAATACAAGTGAGCTGGTGGCCCGTTGCCGGGCCCGTTCTTCGTCGCCCTGCCCCAAAGCGCGCGCCACCAAAGCACCCGCTGCAATGGTCATGCCAATGCCAAAAGAGGTGGTGAAAAAGAGGATCGCGCCGGCGTAGCCAACAGCCGCGGCCAACTCAGCTTTGCCCAGCATGGAGATGAAGATCATATCGACAAAATCGACAAAGAAAATCGCCACGAGCCCCAAAGACGAAGTCAGCGACATCACCGTGATATGACGCAGAAGGTTGCCCTCTAGGAACTTTGCTTCTGCGCTCATAGCCTCACCCCAAATCTGGTATCTTTTGCAAAAGCGGGAGCAGTTTGCCCATGTCAGGCCCATGCGCCTGGCCGGTCAAAGCTTTGCGCAGAGGCATAAAGAGCCCGCGACCTTTGCGCCCTGTGGCCGCCTTTACGGCCCCTGTCCAAGCGCTCCAGCTGTCGCCATCATGCGGCCCTTCGGGCAACATTGCAAAGGCTTGTGTCACAAAGTCCTTGTCGTCCTCTTCGATGACGGGCTCTGCGCCTTGCGTGCAGAGCGTCCACCAGGTTGCGAGGTCTTTGCGGGTGGTGAGGTTTTCGCGCACAGCGGCCCAAAAATTGGGAGCCATGTCAGACGGCACACCCAAGTCCGCCAGATCTGAGGCAACATCGCCGAGCTCCAGCCCGCCCAGATAGCGTCCCGTCAGCGGGAACAAATCTTGTTCGTCGAACTTCGTGGGTGCGGACCCAAACTTCGAGATGTCAAAGCCCTCTATCAGCTCCTGCATAGAGGTGCGCAGCTCAATCGGATCCGATGAGCCCAGGCGCGCCATGTGGCTGAGAAGCGCCATCGGCTCAACGCCCGCCTCCCGCAGATCACGCAGCGCAAGGGTGCCCAAGCGCTTGGAGAGCGCTTCGCCTTGCGTCCCGGTGAGAAGCGAGTGATGCGCAAAGGTCGGCACCGTCGCGCCCAGCGCTTCGATCATTTGAATCTGCGTCGCGGTATTTGTGACGTGATCAGAGCCGCGCACCACATGGGTCACGCCCATTTCGGTGTCGTCCACAACGCTCGCGAGCGTGTAGAGAAACTGCCCGTCCGCGCGGATCAAAACCGGATCTGAAACGCTCGCAGCGTCGATTGAAATCTCGCCCAAGATGGCGTCGTCAAAATTAATGCGCGCGTGGTCGAGCTTAAAGCGCCAATAGCCGCCGCGCTCAGCGCGCAGGCTGTCTTTTTCAGCCTCAGATAGCTCCAAAGCCGCACGGTCGTACACAGGTGGTTTGCCCATGTTGAGCTGCTTTTTGCGCTTGAGATCAAGCTCCATCGGGCTTTCAAAACACTCGTAAAAGCGGCCCATCTCGCGCAAGCGATCCGCCGCAGCCGTATAGCGCTCAAGCCGGGCGGATTGGTGCTCAATCTTGTCCCATGTCAGGCCCAACCATTCGAGATCTTGCTGTATCGCATCCACATAGCGCTGCTCTGAGCGCTCGGGATCTGTGTCGTCGATCCGCAAGATAAACGTGCCGCCTTGTTGACGGGCGATGAGATAGTTCATCAGCGCGGCGCGCAGGTTGCCAATGTGCAAATAGCCCGTGGGGGACGGCGCAAAACGGGTGGTGACCATGGTGTTCTCCAAACTGAAGCGCTCCGTCTCACAGGAGAGATCAAAAGTCTAGCACGCCGCGCCTGCATTGGCCCTAGTTTGTCCTGAAAGATCAGCAAGACTGTGCGCAGATGCAGAGGATCTCTGCGCTTATTCAGGAACCCCTTGCGGGACATAGGCCGCAATCGAGCTAGGTCTTTTTCAACACACATATAGAAATTGCCGACAGGAGATCTCCAATGACCCTTTCTCTCACACGCCGCCAAGCCCTCGCCGCGAGTGCTGCGCTCCCCCTCGCTGCTGGTTTGAGTGCAACTCCTGCGCGTGCAGGCGGCCATGCGGCCAGCTTGCCGACACACCGCGATTTCACTGTGGGTGATTTTAAGGTCACGCCTCTACTTGTGGGCAGCCGGGTTGTTGATAATCCGCAGGGCATCTTTGGCATGAATGTGGAAGCGGACGAGTTCAACGCCGTCTCCGAGGCCAATCTGATCCCCAATGACGCGGCGCGCTTCTACTTCACGCCAACGGTTGTGAACACGGGCTCTGAAGTTGTTCTCTTTGACGCCGGGCTCAATGCAAATGGTACGCTCGCAGCGCTGGAAGCCGCAGGGTATTCCGCATCTGATATCGACAAAGTGGTCATCACACACATGCACGGCGATCACATCGGCGGGCTGAGCTCAGAGGCCGGCGAAACTTTCGCAGGGGCCGCTTATATGACCGGCCAAGTGGAATACGACGCCTGGGCCAAAACCGATAATGAGAACTTCAAAGGCAAGGTGATGCCCTTGGCCGAAAAGATGACCTTCCTTGGTGAAGGCGGATCCGTGGCCTCTGGCATCACGGCCATGCCTGCGTTTGGGCACACACCGGGCCATATGACCTATATGATCGAGTCCGGCGGCCAACAGCTTCTCTTGATTGCAGATCTGGCAAACCACTATGTGTGGTCGCTGGCCTATCCCGATTGGGAAGTGCGCTTTGACATGGACAAAGCCGCCGCTGCTGCATCGCGCCGCAAGGTGTTTGACATGCTCGCCACAGACAAAGTGCCCTTCATCGGCTATCACATGCCCTTCCCCGCAGCAGGCTATGTCACAACACGCGACGACGGGTTCCACTACGTCCCCGTGAGCTACCAATTGATGGGCTAAGTATGAGGCGAAGAGCTTGAGGATCCCTTCACCCCCTAGCGCGCTCAAAACCAAAAGGTTTCAGGCAGCGCTAGGTGGTTCAGGTTTTTCGCCTTCTGCTATCGAGGTTTTCTCGAAAGATTACACACACCCCATCTCTCCCTGCGGTTCCACACCGGGGCCGCAGGGTTCTCATCAGGCGCTAGCAGCCCGTGTTTGGGCCAACTTTTGCAAACCGCGGCTGGCCCAAAAATAACTTCTCGAAGAATGACAGACGCGCAGGCATGACCTCTCGCACATCGGCTTCCACAGAGGCCGGAAGACGCCCTTCGTGCTGAAGCATGGCCCAAGCAAAAAGCGCGGATTCCGCCATGTCCTCTTTGCGAGAATTGTCTTTGGCGTATTCCGTCACGAAGCCTTTGTCGGCCCGCTGTGCTTTGCGCCAAGCGCGGCTCTTGAGATGAGCGGCATCCAAAGTGGCATGAACCGATTCATGAAACACAGTTTCCTCAAGGTCGTTGTTGCGGATCCGGGTGCGGATATTGTCTGAGTACATGACGAAGAAATGGCCTTGGTCTTCGGCAAAGGCCGTCTCGTCACCTTTATGAACAACCACATGGTTCAACGTCGCGCGCATGAAGGTGGGCAATTTTCCGACCGCTTGCGCAACAGGTAAAGCCGACTTGCGTGCATTGGCTTGCGAGCCAAAATCCGGATGCACCCAAAGTCCAATGGTTGTGCCATCCGTGTATTTCGCCTCAAAAATATAGGTATTGTCCGCAAAGAGTTGATCTTTGCGTTTGTCTGGCATTTCGGCCCGCTCACGTCCTTGAAAGGCTAAGCAACGGTAAACGCTCTGATCGTTCGTTTTTATGAAATCCAAATTATTTGAGACCACCGAGTTTGGGAAAAGCGGTTCGGCCGTTAATCCAGCAGGGCTCCAAAAAAGCAAGGCCGCCAGTGCCACCGATCGAAACAAAGCCATATGTAAGTCTCCAATCTGGACCTTATGAAATACAGATTTAGACCGGATGCACCGGCCATATTTTGTTCAAGTCGCGCACTCCAACCTCTATTAATTCCGCCAAAACATCCAGATCGATCTTGTTGAGGCGCCCCACATACAAACAGGCTTTGCCCATTTTGTGTGGGCCAAGCCGATCTAAGATAGAGCCATAGTCGTTGTAGCCCGGCATGATGTAGATGCTCATTTTGCCCGCACGGGGGCTGAAGCCTGTGGCATGGCACGCACCGCTATGACCTGTGTCATAGGTATAATCATAGCGGCCAAATCCCACGATGGAGCCTCCCCACATCTTCGCTTCATAACCTGTGACCCTTTGGAAAAGGTCGAGCAACTGGAACGCGTCTTCGCGGCGGCACGCATTGGGAACACTTTCCAAAAAATCCCGTGGAGACAGTGACTTGGTTTGGTTCATCGCAAAGCTCCTCGCTGCTATCTCTTAGATTTTGGCGTCACTTCGATATGTATACTGAAAACCAGCCACAGGGTGAGCGCTTTGGCGCGTTGGATTTCGGACGTTATGGTTTTTCTCACTAAGAGATCTGTCCCGTCGCAATTATTTTTCAGAGTAATTTGTTTCTCTCAAAATTCTTTGCGAGAAAAAATGCGTCTACGGCCTAAAGCGTTATGCGAAAAACCTGACTTACCTAACGCTGCCTCAAACCTTTGGTTTCAACGCGTTCGCTGATACTCGATGCCTGAGGTATTTCGTCAAACACTATAAGTCTGATTGATAGCGTTTGACGAACACCTTGAGACGACACGCTTGGCGGAGCGTGTTGAAGCCAAAGGCTTCAGTTAGCTTAAACCGATGCAGATTTTTCGCCTAATGTTTCAAGCTCTCTAGATCTCTAGTTCTTTCAAATTGTCAGGAAAAAAAAGGCCTTACCTAGCGGTTTAGAAACGCGCCCTTCACCGAATCGCCTAAGGATAAGGGGTGGTAGGGAGGGGGAATGTCGCGATCTAAAACATGGTTAATAAGAGGTTAAGTGGACGTTTGCCTAACCTGGATCACGCCAACGATTTACAATCGGATACCGGCGATCAAGCCAAAAAGCACGGGTCGACAAACGCGTGCCTGGCGCGGACTGAAAGCGCTTATATTCACTGATGTAGATCAGATGCTCCACGCGCTTTACCGTTTCACGATCAAAGCCGGCGGCAACACAATCCGCCACACTCGCTTCGTCGTCGACCAGCATCCGCAAAATCCCGTCGAGGATTTCATAGGGCGGCAAACTGTCTTCATCTTTTTGATCGTCGCGCAGTTCCGCTGTTGGCGGTTTGATGATCACACGCTCCGGGATGACCCGACCAGCACGTCCTTTCATCCAGCTTGCATGGTTTTCGTTACGCCAATGGCAAGTCGCAAAAACATCCGTTTTATAGAGGTCTTTCAACGGGTTATATCCACCGGACATATCTCCGTAAATCGTCGCGTAGCCCACTGCCACTTCTGACTTATTGCCTGTGGTCAGGAGCATTTCCCCAAATTTGTTGGACTGCGCCATGAGGAGCAACCCCCTTAAGCGCGACTGGATATTTTCCTCCGTGAGCCCAGGCTCAAGCCCGTCAAAGAGCGGCGCCAAAGCTTCAGTGACAGCCGCACGCGGGCCTGCAATCGAGACCGTATCTAGCTTAATGCCCAAAAGTCGGGCGGTTTCTTCTGCATCTTCCAGAGACGTGTTGGACGTGTATTCCGACGGCAGCATCACGCCCCGAACGTTTTCGGGGCCCAAGGCATCTGCCGCGATTGTAGCGACCAAAGCGCTGTCAACACCGCCGGAGAGTCCCAACAGAGCTGTTTTGAACCCCGTTTTACCAAAATAGTCGCGCAGGCTCTCGACCATAGCGCGGTAATCTTGGGCCTTGGTATCTGGAAGAACCGCTTTTTCGCCCTCTAGCGCCACCCAGCCTTCGTCTCCCCGCTCAAAATCAACATGGGCAATGACCTCGTCAAACACAGGCAGTTGAACCGCCAAGGCGCCGCCGGGATTGAGCACAAAGGATCCGCCGTCAAAGCACTGATCGTCCTGACCGCCGACCATATTGAGATAAATCAGCGGCAGACCCGTCTCGACCACACGGGCCACCATATGGTTCATGCGGGTCTCCATCTTCCCCCGCGCGTAAGGAGAGCCATTGGGAACAGCGAGGATCTCCGCTCCGCTCTCTTCAAGAGCTTCCGCAACCGCTGGATGCCAAGCGTCTTCGCAAATTGGGCAGCCAATCCGCACATTGCCAATCGCGTGTGGGCCAGAAATATCTGGCACGTTATAAATTCGGCGCTCGTCAAAGACGCTTTCATTGGGCAACTCATGCTTGAGCGTCACGGAGCTGACTGCCCCTTTGTCTAAGATATAATAGGCATTAAACAGGCCCCGCTCATCGAGCAGCGGAGCGCCTATTCCCATCGCAGGGCCATCAATCAAAGAGCGCGCCAGCCTTTCGATATGTGCCATGGCATCTTCAGTAAAAGCAGGCTTCATAACCAAGTCCTGCACCTGATAGCCCGTCAAAAACATCTCAGGCAGCATGACCAAATCTGCGCCGGCGGCCTTGCCAGCCTCCCAAGCCGATTTGGCCTTGGCCGCATTGTCTTCAAACGCGCCAACCGTGGGGTTGAGCTGCGCAAGTGTGATGCGAAATTTGGTCATCTGGGATCCTCTTATAGGGACCAGGTTAGAGCGATTTAAGCACCCTGGCGAAGGCGAATGGCCTCTCTTAAAGCCGCCCGTCACAGAACAAAAGAGCGCAAGCTGCCTCCGCCGCCACAGAAAACTGTAGAAGAAGTTCAAATTCGCCCTGCAAAAGACGTTGTCTCGTATCTCAGGCTCCTCTAACCTTCCGCCAAAGAGGACAAGACAGACGCCTGCACAGCTCACACGGCTACGTCTAAAAACAGTGTCCGAGAACAGGAAATAGGGGAAATCAAACCATGCGGCGCCAAGCTTTGAAAACGGCCATGATGGCTGTGCCAATGATGAGTATTGCTTTGACTGTTGCGAGTGTTTCGCCCCTTTCGGCGCAGACAGCGAGCAAGCAATACGAAAATGGCGGTGTCTATGAAGGCACCTTTAAAGATGGCCGCCAACACGGCAAAGGCACCTATACGCTGCCCAATGGCTATTCTTACACGGGCGATTGGGTCGAAGGTGAGATCGAGGGCATGGGAACAGCCACACTCGCCAATGGCGCAATCTATGAAGGTGAGTTCAAAGCCGGCAAAATGGACGGCAAAGGCAAGATCATCCAAGCAGATGGCAACATCTACGAAGGCGATTGGGTGCAGAGCAAAATGACGGGCTCGGGCGTCATCACCTATACCGACAACAGCCAATACACGGGCGAAGTTTTGGACGGCAAACCCAACGGGACGGGCACCCTCGAAACACCTGAAGGCTACAAATATGTTGGCGAGTGGAAAGCCGGCCAACCTCAAGGGACAGCAAAAATTACCTACGCCGGAGGCACAACCTATGAAGGCGACATTGACCAAGGCCTGCGTGCGGGAACAGGCACTGGCGTGAGCGCGGATGGCGCGACCTACGTGGGTCAATGGCGTAACGATAAAATGCACGGACAGGGACGTTTGGAAAACGCAAGCGGCGCCATTTACGAAGGGTCCTTTGTAGATGGGCGGCGCGAAGGCCAAGGCCGGATCACCTATTCCAATGGCGATGTCTACGAGGGCAGTATCCTTAACCAACTGCGTCACGGTCAGGGTCGCTTTGAAGGGGCGGATGGCTATATTTACGAAGGCACCTGGAGTGCCGATAAAATCGAAGGACGTGGCACAGCGACCTACCCTGATGGCGCAACCTATACAGGTGATTTTATGGATGGCCTTGCCCAAGGCTCCGGCAAGCTCATTTTCGCAACCGGGGAAGTCTATGAGGGCGGTTGGTCCGAAGGGGTTATCACCGGCAAAGGCAAACTCACCTACACCAATGGGTTGGTTTACGAAGGCAGCTTCAAGAACGGTAAAAACCATGGGTTCGGCATTATGTCAGACGCCTCGGGCTATAAATACGAAGGCAATTGGGTAAACGGTGTGCGTGAGGGACGCGCCGTGATCACCTATGCCGATGGCACCGTTTATGAAGGCATGCTCAAGAACAATCTGCGCGACGGCATGGGGAAGATTACAACCAAGGCAGGGCTCTTCACCTATGAAGGCAGCTTTGTTGCCGATCAGATTACCGGAGAGGGCGTTGCAACCTATAACAATGGGGACGTCTATCGCGGCTCGTTTAAAAACGGCATGCGCGACGGCCCGGGGACCATGACCTTTGCTTCAGGCAATACGGCGGGCGGAACTTGGAACAATGGCGTTTTGCAAGCGGATGATGCGCAAAGCAATGAGGCGCCCGCGCAAGCCGAATAACACACGTGCTCTTTTGTGGGCGGTGGGCTTTTTTTGAGTATTTTTGCCAAGAAAAAGAGGGGGTGGTGAGATCTCGACTTACCGATAGCGTTTTCTGCGGCGGCGTTGATCGCGGCGACGGTTGATCTGTGCTTCTTGAGCGATGATATAAAGGCTGGCTGCCATCGTCATAAAAAAAGCGAAGCCCAATGGCATGGTTGTGAGGCCTTTATAGGGTCTTTGCGGAAAGAACTTTGGCGCGGGCCAAATTATACGGGCTTTGCCGCGGTGTTTTCGGGTGATGTGAGGCTTGAACGCCGTGGATTTTATCGGTGTTTTGATGTCTGCATCCGTTAGGGATGGGAGTGTCCAAAGCGGCGAGCGAGAGGCTGCGCGGATAAAAGCGGTTGCTTTGAATTGAGGGGGCGTGATCGCCAATTGAGAGGCTGGCATATCCAGGGTGGCGGCCTGTGCGGGTAGCGTCAGGCACAAGGCGATTGGACCGCCAAGGCGGGATAGGTAGGACATTTTGATCTCCTGCTCGTCAGGCGCAAAAGACCGCAATTTCCTCAATTTTTTGTAAAAGCAGGTGGTGTTGCTTGAGCAGAGGCTTGCCAAAGGCGTTTGTCGTTAAAGCTCTTCTGTTTTGACCTGAAACATCAGGTGACACGAATGTCCCGAGACTGCGAAGCATGGCAGGGTAGTTATGCCTCAAGTTTAAACAGAAACTCCATAGAATACGCTTCAAATTGAAGGCCTTTCTAAGGATTGGCTTCATGCAACCTTAACCGACTCGCCAAACAATGAAGGGTGGTAGGGAGAGGGCTGTCGAAAGCCGAAAATCTTACCAAAATCTAAACCAGGTCTTGGGCGTCCAACTTGGCCAGCCAAGCATCCGCTTCGCGCAACACTGTCTCACGCCTGTCCTCGTTCATCCGCTCAAATACCCGGTACATTTGCGCCATGCGCGGATTGCCTTCAAACCGCGTACGGTGACGGATCAAAAAGTGCCAATAGAGGAGGTTGAACGGGCAAGCCTCTTCGCCCGTTTTTTGGTTCACTTTGTAAGCGCAGGTTTTGCAGTAATTCGACATTTTATGGATGTAAGCGCCGCTCGAGACGTAGGGTTTGCTCGCAATGATGCCTCCATCCGCAAATTGGCTCATCCCGATGACATTGGGCGCCTCAACCCATTCATAAGCATCGGCATAAACGGCCAAATACCATTCATGCACCGCGCTCGGGTCGATACCCGCTAAGAGCGCAAAGTTGCCTGTCACCATAAGACGTTGGATGTGATGGGCATAAGCTTCCGACTGGGTCTGGGCGACACTTTGGCGGATACAAGCCATCTTCGTCTCTCCGCCCCAATAAAAGCTGGGCAAAGGACGGCCATGTTCCAGGTAATTGCGCTTGGTATAGTCTGGCCCTTCGAGAAAATAGATGCCGCGCACATATTCGCGCCAGCCGATGATCTGGCGAATGAAGCCTTCCACTGCATTTATGGGCGCCTTGCCATTGCGGTAGGCTGCCTCAGCAGCTTGGCAAACCTCCAAGGGGCCTAAGAGCCCGGCATTCAGGTAAAGCCCAATCACCGCGTGGTAGAGAAATTTGTGCTCGGTCAGCATGGCGTCTTGGAAGTCGCCAAAAAGCGGCAGGGCATGCTCCATGAAATGCTGCAGCTGCTCCAAAGCGCCAGCGCGGTCTGTGGCGAACCAAAAGGGCTCAAGATCACCAAAGTGATTGTCAAAGCGCGCCGCGACAAGATCCAGAACCTCGCGTGTTACAGGATCAGGCTCAAACCGGAGGGGGCCCTCAAAGGCGATCTCGCCCGGGGCGGGTTTGCGGTTGTCGTGATCGAAGTTCCACTTGCCGCCACAAGGATCTGCGCCGTCCATCAACAGCCCTGTTTCGCGCCGCATCTCGCGATAGAAATACTCCATGCGAAGCTGCTTGCGCCCCTCGGCCCAGGCCTCAAAACGCGCATGCGTTGCCAAAAACCGCGTATCGGCAAATTGATGAACAGGGAGCGGCAGATCCTCCAACAACGAGATCACCCGCCATTCACCGGGCTCTGTGGCCAAAATCTCCCCAGCTTCAAACTCTGAAGCACGGCGCAAAAGCTCGCCGCCAATTGAGCCGGAGTTCTCAGTCGCATCAAGCGGCGTGTAGGCCACACGCCAGCCTTGCGCTTCAAGCGCAGCGGCAAACTTACGCATGGCCGCAAAGAGAAAGGCGATCTTCTTGGGATGGTGTTTGACGTAAGACGCCTCATCCCAAACCTCAGCCATCACCACCACATCACGCGCTTTGTCGGCCTCCTGAAGCGCCGAAAGATCCACAGAGAGCTGATCGCCCAAGACCAAAACAAGCCGCGTCACCAGGGGATCTCCTTGCCCGCATAGTCGAAAAAGCCGCCTGTTTGAGAGACATCGAGCCCGTCCAGCACCTCTAAGAGACGCGCGGCTGCCACGTCTGGTGTCATCTTATCGTGGCCTGGAAACTGGGACGTAAAAGACGTCGCGACGGTGCCGGGATGCAAAGCCACCACCAGAGCCTCTTTATACTTGCGGCCGATCTCGATGGCCGCGCCATGCACAATTTGGTTCAAGGCCGCTTTGGACGCGCGGTAGGAATACCAGCCACCTAAGTGGTTGTCGCCGATTGAGCCCACGCGCGCGGAGAGCACGGCCACCACGCTGCGCCCCTCTTTTGGCAAAAGTGCTGCACCATGTTTTATGCAGAGCGCCGGGCCCACGGTGTTGATCAAAAACTGGGCCGACATTTCTTGAGCTGTCAAAGCACGCAAGGAGCGTTCCGGCCCTGCCCCGCTAGACAGTGCGCCGGTGGCTACAAAGATCAAATCAAAGGGCCCTTCTAAGCTCTCATACATGGCAATGACGCTGGCCTCGGAGGTCACATCGAGAACATGCTCAGACCGCGAGCGCTGAAACACTTCTGCACCGCGCGCAACCAAGGCCTCCGCCACAGCGCCACCAATGCCCCCCGATGCTCCAATCACCAATGCGCGCATGATTTACCCCTCGTTTACGTTTGGGGTGACCTAGTGCGAGGCGAGGATCCGGCCAGTTCAGCCGCGCAACGCTTTTGTTAAGACTTTTCAAATCAAATCGGCGCTGTATACATACGTTAGGCATACGTCAGGACATACGTGAAACATACGTCGTCATATCGCCCCCTTTTGGGCCTCCTAGAGCTAGAACTTAGCCTGCGCTGAGCGTGCCCCGACGCGCGCGCTCATAAGGTGGCAAGCGTCGGTTAGCTTCTCAAAAACCCGCAAAATTCGAGGTCCGATATGACCCCCATTCATCTCGCGCAAAAGATTGCGCTCTTTACCACCCATTGGGATCCCAAAGTGGTGGGCACCTATAATTCCAACGACGTAATGGTTGTGAAATTCCAAGGCGAATTTCCCTTTCACAAGCATGATGACACCGATGATTTCTTTTTGGTTCTGGACGGTGAGATGATCATGGATTTCGAAGGCCAAGACAGTGTTACAGTCAAACAAGGTGAGATCATCATCGTGCCGAAAGGCGTTGTGCACCGCCCGCGCGCAGAAAAGGAGGTGCAAGTCCTCCTGATTGAGCCTAAAGGCGAACCAAACACGGGGGATGCAAATGCTACCCCGGCCAGCAAAGATCATATCTGAGGGAGGGACCAATGAGCCAAGATCACGTCCTCATATTCGACACAACACTCCGCGACGGCGAGCAAAGCCCCGGCGCCACAATGAGCCATGCGGAAAAAATGGAAATTGCCGGTCTCTTAGATGAGATGGGTGTTGATATTATCGAAGCGGGGTTTCCCATCGCCTCTGAAGGCGACTTTGCAGCCGTCTCCGAGATCGCCAAGAATGCGCAAAATTCGGTGATTTGCGGGCTGGCCCGCGCCAACTTCAAAGACATCGACCGCTGCTGGGAGGCGGTCAAACACGCTGCAAAACCCCGTATTCACACCTTTATCGGCACTTCGCCGCTGCACCGCGCCATTCCCAATCTCACGATGGACGAGATGGCCGACCGCATCCATGAAACGGTCAGCCATGCGCGCAATCTTTGCGACAACGTGCAATGGTCGCCCATGGATGCCACGCGCACCGAGTACGACTATCTCACCCGCGTGATTGAGATTGCCATCAAGGCAGGTGCCACAACGATCAACATCCCCGACACCGTGGGCTACACAGCGCCCCGTGAAAGTGCGGATCTGATTGCGCGGCTCATTGCAGATATTCCGGGCGCCGAAGACGTGGTCTTTGCCACGCATTGTCACAATGATCTTGGCATGGCGACGGCGAATTCCTTGGCGGCAGTTGAGGCCGGTGCGCGCCAGATCGAATGCACGATCAATGGGCTTGGTGAGCGTGCGGGCAACACCGCGCTGGAAGAGGTCGTCATGGCGCTGAAAGTGCGCAATGACATTATGCCCTTCTCTACTGGCATCGACTCGCGCAAGATTATGAACATCTCGCGGCGTGTGGCGGCGGTGTCGGGATTTGCTGTGCAGTTCAACAAAGCCATCGTTGGCAAGAACGCTTTTGCCCATGAAAGCGGCATCCACCAGGACGGTATGTTAAAGAATGCCGAAACCTTTGAGATTATGCGCCCTGAAGACGTGGGTCTTGCCGGGACATCCTTGCCGCTTGGCAAGCACTCTGGCCGCGCGGCGCTGCGCTCGAAGCTCAACGAGCTGGGGTTTGAGCCGGGCGACAATGAGCTCAAAGACATCTTCGTGCGGTTCAAGGATTTGGCCGACAAGAAAAAGGAAGTCTACGACGATGATCTCGTCGCTTTGGTGCAAGCAACGCACGGTGAGGGTTTAGAGAGATTGAAGCTTTCTAAACTGAGCGTGCGTTGCGGAACCGAAGGCCCGCAGGAAGCTGATCTCGAATTGGAGATCGACGGCGAGCTCCAAAAAGTGACCTGCACAGGCAACGGTCCGGTGGACGCGAGTTTCAACGCGGTCAAAGCCCTTTTCGAGCATTCTGCCCGTCTGCAACTCTATCAAGTGAGCGCTGTGACCGAAGGCACAGACGCACAAGCTACCGTGACCGTGCGCATGGAAGAAGACGGCCGGATCGTGACCGGACAATCGGCGGAAGCCGATACAGTTGTGGCCTCCGTGCAAGCCTATATCTCAGCTCTCAATCGCCTCATTTTGAGGCGGGATCAGACGGATGTTGGCTATGATGAAAAGACAGCAAGCTACAAAGACAACGGCTAAAGCAACGTCCCAGAAACTCGAAGCGCCTTGCTCACCAACCGTTCCCAGGAGGCAAAGCCGACGAGCCTCCTGATCGCTTCCCGACCGCCCCCCGGTAATCCCCCAAGGGCGGGGGCTTTCAGCCCGACGCCCGCGGTCAGGTCCAGGTCTTTCTTCGTCGAAACTACGTTGTGGATTAAATGGATGATACTTTAGTTTTGAGAACACTGGGGCGGGCTTTTTTGGCCCGCCCTTTTCCCGTCAACCCTCATCGCACTGGTAGGGTTACGCGCTTAAGCCTTGGTGAGGTTGACGCACATCACAGGGCTGGTGCCCCCCTCTGCAAAGACAATCTGGGCCGCCACAAAGTGACCTTGCGCATCTTGGCCCTGCGCCACGCGCACCAGAGATCCCTTGAAGGCCGCGGAGAGATGTGAGGCGCGCAGGGCGCTTTCCAAGAGCTGCGTTGAGGGATCATTCGGCGCACTGTCGTGGATATCCGGGATGCCATCGCCATCGGTGTCGAGGGCGACAACACTTGCGCCTGGATCGGCTGGCGCTTTGTCAACTTCGTTGAGGACGCCGTCCCCATCGATGTCAGCATCGTTGACGTTTTTGACTTTGTCTCCATCCAGATCATCGTCCGGATCCAAGCTGTAAGTGTCCCGGAAGGCCGCGTCGCGCGGGGATTCTTCGGTCAGGACTTCATAGGCGATGTAGGCAACACTCACGATCGACGCGACAGCTGCCGCGACATAAAACACATCATCGACCCCCACGACGCCCGTTTTCGTGGCCGCTTCAATCATTGCCTGCGTTTGCATCGCTTGATTGAGCCCGTCTGCAAGACCCGGATAGTCACTCAACCCGCCGCCAATGCCCTCTTGAAGAGCTGGGATCATCTCCGAAATATCCGGCATTTCGATCATGTCTACGCCTTCAATCGTCTGCGCGGTGATCCCCAATTGGGCCATACTGAGATCGACATTGATGTTGGCGCGCGGGGGGCGGCGGCTGAAGAATTTGGCTTTCGAGGCCCCGGCTTGTTTGAGGTTTTGGAGAAGAACGGTCTTGGCTGTAAGGTGTTTGTTCGAAGTCACTTAAAGGTCCATTTGCTGAGGTTTCGGATCAATTGGCCTTGCACAAAAGCGTGCAACGCCATGGAAACAGCATGGGTTCAAAGGCCGCTAACAGCGCCCGCTGAGCCCGGCGTTTCCCGCTCATCTCTAGGGTCGCGTTGTTAAAAAAAAGCCCCAAAAACCGCGCAGATTTTGTTATAATTCTAGAAAAAAGATGTAAAGTTAGTTTATTGCCAGATAA
>JBCDCE010000056.1:0-27425 GCA_039182515.1 Pseudomonadota bacterium
AGAAATGAGGCCTGTAAGAGCCGACGCCTGCGCTAACCTCTGTTTTGTCCGTTAATTCAGCGATCTTAGAGGTGGGTGTCTAAGATCAAAGTGCGTCATGCCCTTTTCTTTGGCATTAAATACTCAATTGCGCTTCACTCCAGATTAGCGCAGGCGTCGGCTCTTACATGCCTCATTTCTCGGGATCATCTTGCTCCAAGGCAAGTCGGGACGAGTAGAAAAACGCGATCGCCTGAGCGCGATTTTTTACCGAGAGTTTGTCGTAAAGGTTGGAAAGGTGGAATTTCACTGTGTTTGTCGAGATCGATAGCTCCTTTGCGATCTCTCTGTTGGTCAAGCCTTTCGACAAAGCCTCAAGCGTTGCCCGCTCTTTGCGCGACAGCTGGTGGATTGGATCCGATTGTAGCTCGCGCACGTCCAGAAAAGGGAACACCATCTTGCCGGCGGCGACGTCGACACAGGTCTCCAAAAGGGTTTCAGCTGCTGAGGCGCGTGACGCAAAGGCCGCGGCTCCTGCTGTCATGGCAAGGCGGGGCAGGTCGCCAGTGTCATCAGCGTAAACAACGATACGGGGCGCATTGGCTTGGTCGCGCAAAACCTCGATCAATTTGGCACCGCCCAAAGCAGGCAATGTCCAATTGATAATGCCGATTTGTACAGGCACGCGCATCACAGTGCCCAAAAAACCCTCGGCAGTTGCAGAGGTTGCCACCAAAGAGAATCGAGGATCTCGGTCAATCACCTCTGAAAGAGCTGACAAAACCAGAGGATTGCTGTCTGCGAGCATTACGTTAATTGGGTCAGAATTTTGGTTAAGCATCTGATTTGCCTTAGTTATTCGCGATTTACTACCCATTTAGGTATAAAATTTTTCGGTATACTGCGGTATTTTTAGACTTATGAGTGGGTTTTTTCCCACCCAAATAGATACCCGAAAGCAGGAGTAAGGACCATTGTCGGATTTGTCCATGGAATTATCTTAGTCTCAGACGTTGGAAAACGACATCAAATTGCTTTGCCTATACCGGAGGTCCCATGACACTGTTCGCACAACTCGAAATTCCTGAAACCATCGCAGCAGGCCCTGGTCCAGGCAACACCGACGCGCGCGTTCTTGCTCGCTTTGCAGGTGCCGGCCTAGCCGATCACATGCACCCAGATGTTCTGCGCGGGATGGTAGAGTGTAAGCATATGCTGCGCGATGTCATGGGCACAAAAAACACTTATACATTCGGCGTGGCGGGCACAGGCTGGTCTGGCCTGGACATGATGTTCAGCGCTGTGATGCCCGGCGATAGCGTGGTGATGTTCGTTAATGGTACATTCTCAGGCATCGACGGCTTGACCGTACGCATGAAAGCGGCCACCGCCGAAGAGCTTGCCGCCAACCCATCTGATCCTCAGCCAGCAAGCGTCACGATTGTGAATGTGCCGCATGGCCAATCTGTGACTGGCGAGATTGTCGAAAAGGCGCTGGCCGAACACAAGCCAAAGTGGGCGGCGATGGCCCATTGGGAAACGGGTTCTGGCCGCATCAACGATATTCAAGGCTTTTCGGACGCCTGCCAAGCGCATGGCGCCATGGGGCTCGTGGATGCAGTGTCGTCTCTAGGCGTCGAAGACTTCCGGATTGACGACTATCCAGGCGTACATGGCTGGGCGTCTTGCCCACAAAAGGGCATTTGTTGCCTACCGCTTACCTATGCGCCCGTTTCTTTCACAGACGCCTACATCGACGTACTCAAAACAACCGGCACGCGCACTTTTGTGCACCATCCGATTTTTGAAGCGCGCCATTGGGGTGTCGTCGACGGCCAAGACGTCGAAAAAGGAACCTATCACCGCACGCATTCAGCCTATGCCGTGGCCGCGTTCCATGAAGCGCTCCGCATTACCTTGCAGCAGACTGTGACACAGCGCGCCAAAGACTATGCGTATCACGAAGCAGCTTTACGCTCTGCGCTCACAGAAATGGGCTGCGAAATCACCTCCAACATGACCTCCTTGATCGTTTTGAATCTGCCCGCTGAAATGGCGGGTCGCGAGATGGAACTTGTACAACACTGCCGGGCGCAAAACTTTGGGATCTGGCCCACGCTGTCAGAACCCGTGCAGGTCCGCATCGGCATTCTTAATTTGCTGAACCAAACTGCAATCACGGATATTGCCACGCGCTTTGGCAAAGCCATGAAAGAGCTTGGCGCAAGTTTTGATGAAAGCCGCGTCGAAGCGGCCCTCGATGGCTACTACGGACACGCAGTCGCAGCAGAATAAGCTTTCACCATCGCTTCAGGGAGGAGCCCAGATGGATATCCATGAATACCAAGCCAAGGAAGTGCTTTCGAAATTCGGCGTTGCCGTACCTGAAGGCGCGTTGGCCTATAGCCCAGAACAAGCCGCTTATCGAGCGCGCGAAATGGGCGGCGAGCGTTGGGTTGTAAAAGCCCAGGTGCATGCAGGGGGGCGTGGCAAAGCAGGCGGCGTTAAGATTTGCAGCAGCGACACCGAGATCCAAGACGCCACCGAAAACATGTTTGGCCGCAAGCTCGTCACACACCAAACCGGGCCAGAAGGCAAAGGCATTTATCGTGTTTATGTTGAGGCCGCTGTGCCGATTGATCGCGAGATCTACCTTGGTTTTGTGTTGGACCGAACAACTCAGCGGGTGATGATTGTTGCCAGCGCAGAGGGCGGGATGGAGATCGAAGACATCTCTGCTGAAAAGCCAGATAGTATCGTGCGTGCAATTGTGGAGCCCGCTGTTGGTCTGCGCGAGTTTCAGTGCCGTCAGATGGCTTTCAGCTTGGGGATTGATGCGTCGCTCGTGCAGCAAATGGTTCGCACGCTTCAGGGTTGCTACCGCGCCTTCACCGAGTTCGACGCCACCATGGTTGAGATCAACCCACTTGTGATCACTTCCGATAGCCGCGTGATCGCGCTCGATGCCAAAATGACCTTTGATGACAATGCGCTCTTCCGTCATCCACAGATCAGCGAGCTGCGCGACAAGTCCCAAGAAGACCCCCGCGAAAGTCGCGCAGCAGACCGCGGGCTGAACTACGTCGGGCTAGAAGGCAACATCGGCTGCATCGTGAACGGCGCTGGCCTCGCAATGGCCACAATGGACACGATCAAGCTTGCAGGTGGGGAGCCAGCGAATTTCCTAGACATCGGCGGCGGTGCAACGCCTGAACGGGTCGCAAAGGCCTTCCGTTTGGTGCTGTCGGATAAGAATGTGGAAGCCATTTTGGTCAACATCTTTGCAGGCATCAACCGCTGCGACTGGGTCGCGGAGGGTGTGGTGCAAGCCCTCCGAGAAGTTGAGGTCGACCTTCCCGTAATTGTCCGTCTCGCAGGCACAAACGTGGAAGCGGGCCAGAAGATCTTGGCTCAATCCGGTCTCCCAATAATCCGTGCAACGACACTTAATGAGGCCGCAGAACGCGCCGTAGGCGCATGGAGAAACGACCTCTCACAGGGCGTTAAAATGAGGGCTGTATCATGAGCATTCTACTCGACCGCGACACAAAAGTGATTGTGCAAGGCATAACGGGCAAAATGGCCCGCTTTCACACCAAAGACATGCTGGACTACGGCACAAAAGTTGTTGGTGGCGTTGTGCCTGGCAAAGGCGGAGAAACAGTCGAAGGCGTGCCTGTGTTCAACACTGTAGAAGAGGCCGTGGCGCAAACTGGCGCGGAGGCGTCCTTGGTGTTTGTGCCGCCACCCTTTGCCGCTGACAGCATCATGGAAGCGGCTGACGCGGGCATCCAATACTGTGTCTGCATCACCGACGGGATCCCAGCGCAGGATATGATCCGCGTTAAGCGCTACATGTACCGCTATGCCAAAGATCGGCGTATGGTTCTGACCGGGCCAAACTGCGCGGGCACCATCAGTCCAGGCAAGGCGCTTTTGGGCATCATGCCAGGCCATATCTATTTGCCTGGGCACGTGGGCATCGTTGGGCGCTCGGGAACATTGGGATATGAAGCCGCGGCTCAACTCAAAGAGCGTGGGATCGGTGTTTCTACCTCTGTTGGCATTGGCGGTGATCCGATCAACGGTTCATCTTTCAAGGATATCCTGCAGCGCTTTGAAGAAGACGAAGACACCCATGTGATCGCCATGATTGGCGAAATTGGTGGCCCACAAGAGGCTGAAGCCGCTGAATACATCCGCGATCACATCACCAAACCCGTTGTTGCTTATGTGGCGGGCCTCACCGCGCCCAAAGGGCGGACGATGGGCCATGCTGGGGCGATCATTTCGGCCTTCGGAGAAAGCGCTTCTGAAAAGGTTGAGATCTTGTCCGCTGCTGGTGTGACGGTTGCAGAAAACCCAGCCGTGATCGGCGAAACAATCGCATCTGTGATGGAGGCAGCCTGATGGTCAAACCAAGTGTACTCGTCACCCGGAAATGGCCTGCAGCGGTCGAGGCCCAATTGGCCGACACCTATGACGTTGCTTTCAACCGCAGCGATAAGCCTCTTACATCTGAGGAGTTTCGCGAAGCGATTACAAAGTTCGACGCCGTCTTGCCAACCGTGACAGATAAGATTGGTCCAGAGGCTTTGGACACGCCCAAAGTGCAAACCAAGATTATGGCGAATTACGGGGTCGGCTTCACACACATCGACTTGGTCACTGCCAAAAGCCACGGCATGACGATCACCAACACGCCGGATGTTTTGTCCGAATGTACAGCTGATTTGGCGATGACGCTGATGCTTATGGTGGCGCGGCGCGCCGGGGAAGGCGAGCGTGAAATTCGTGCTGGCGAATGGTCTGGCTGGCGTCCCACACATCTTGTTGGGACGAAGGTGTCTGGCAAGGTTCTGGGGATCGTTGGATTTGGTCGGATCGGTCAAGAAATGGCGCGCCGCGCGCATCATGGCTTTGGCATGCAGATCGTCGTGTTTAACCGCTCGAAGGTCGATCCTGAAATCCTTGCGCGCTACAATGCAACGCAGGTCGACACGCTCAATGACCTGATGCCACTCTGTGACTTTGTCTCGCTGCATTGCCCCGGTGGGGCTGCGAACCGGCACATGATCTCCACGACCCAGCTCGATCTGATGAAGCCAGATGCATTCCTGATCAACACAGCGCGCGGTGAGGTGGTCAACGAGCTGGCCTTGGCTCAGTCCTTGGTGTTTGAGACCATTGGCGGAGCCGCATTGGACGTCTTTGATGAAGAGCCACGGATCAATCCAACACTCGCCCAATGCGACAGTCTCGTGATGTTGCCCCATCTGGGCAGCGCAACACGCGAAGCGCGCGAAGCCATGGGCTTCCGTGTGCTCGACAATCTCGCGGACTTCTTTGAAGGCCGCAGCCCACGCGACCGCGTCGCGTAACCAAAACCAATTTTCGGAGCCTTTCCATGAACACTCAAACCCGTGCCTCAGGGTTCTTCACCACCTCCCTGAGCTCCATTGATCCCGAAATTTCGGCAGCGATCACAGCTGAATTTGGTCGTCAAAGCGATGAAATCGAACTCATCGCCTCGGAGAACATCGTTAGCAAAGCGGTGATGGAAGCCCAAGGCTCGGTGATGACCAACAAATACGCCGAAGGGTATTCTGGTCGGCGCTACTATGGCGGATGCCAACACGTTGATGTTGCTGAAGATCTCGCAATCGCGCGCGCCTGCCAGCTCTTTGGGTGCGACTTTGCCAATGTGCAGCCAAACTCCGGAAGCCAGGCCAACCAAGGTGTGTTTCAGGCTCTCTTGCAACCAGGCGACACGATCCTCGGCATGAGTCTAGACGCCGGCGGTCACCTCACTCATGGGGCGGCGCCAAATCAATCTGGCAAGTGGTTCAATGCTATCCAATACGGAGTACGTCGCGACACGCTGGACGTGGATTACGACCAGGTTGAGGCCTTGGCTCTGGAGCATAAGCCCAAAATGATCATCGCAGGCGGGTCCGCCATTCCACGGGTTTTGGACTTTGCCAAATTCCGGGCTATTGCCGACAAAGTCGGCGCTTTCCTGTTGGCTGATGTTGCCCATTTCGCCGGTTTGATTGCGACCGGACATTATCCCTCGCCCTTTCCGCATGTAGATGTCGCCACGACCACAACGCATAAAACTCTCAGAGGCCCGCGTGGGGGCATGGTTCTCACAAATTCAGAAAACATCGCAAAGAAGGTCAATTCCGCGATTTTCCCTGGTATCCAAGGTGGGCCCTTGATGCACGTGATCGCTGCGAAAGCCGTGGCCTTTAGGGAAGCTCTAACGCTTGAATTTGAGGTCTATCAGGACCAAGTAGTGCGCAACGCGCAAGCCTTGGCGGACCAGCTTATGAAGGGTGGTTTGGACATCGTGACAGGCGGGACCGACACACACCTTATGCTCGTTGATCTGCGCCCCAAAGGCGTGAAAGGCAACGCAGCCGAAAAGGCCTTGGGGCGCGCCAATATCACCTGCAACAAGAACGGTATTCCATTTGATACCGAAAAGCCGATGATCACCAGTGGTTTGCGCCTAGGCTCGCCAGCGGGGTCCACCCGTGGCTTTGCCGAACCAGAGTTCCGCATGATTGGCGATTGGATCATCCAAGTGATCGACGGTTTGTCCAAGCATGGGGAAGAGGGCAACGCGGAGGTCGAGACGCGTGTCAAAGCTGAGGTTAAAGCGCTTTGTCAGCGCTTCCCGATCTATTCCTAAACTACACTTCTTGAGTAGAGCCGCCCCAGGGGGGCGGCTTTCTTCATTTTGCCAGATAAGCCATCGCGGCCTGTACGCCGCCAGCCTCGTGATCGACGCCTGCACGCATCAATCCCATCTCAACTCCACAAAGCGTGCCCATGAGCATCAGATCGTTGAAGTCGCCTAAGTGACCGATCCGAAAGACCTTATCCGCCACTTTGTTGAGCCCGGTGCCGAGGGACATATCGAAGGTGTCTAGGATCTCAGCACGCAGAGCATCCGCCCCTTTGGCGTCTGGCATCAACACAGCTGTGAGGCTGTTTGAGCGCTCGCTGGGATTGCTGGCCAGGATTTCCAGCCCCCATGTCTCTACCGCAATTCGGGTTGCCTCAGCGTGCCGGGCATGACGGGCGAACACTGCCTCCATGCCTTCCTCATTAAGCATATCAAGCGCTTCGCGCAGCCCGTAAAGCAGGGTGGTTGCAGGCGTATAGGGAAAATAGCCTGACGCATTAGGCCCGATCATATCTCGCCAATCCCAATAGGACCGCCGGTCGCCACCCTCTTTGGATACGGCCAAGGCCTTCGCGGAAATCGCGTTGAACGACAGCCCAGGCGGCAGCATGAGCCCCTTTTGTGAGCCCGCTACGACGACATCCACGCCCCATTCATCAGTGCGAAAATCAATGGAGCCGAGCGAGGAGATTGTATCGACCATCAAAAGAGCAGGGTGCCCAGCGGCATCTATGGCCTGCCGAACGGCCGCAATATCCGACGTTATGCCTGTGGCTGTGTCGTTGTGAACCACACAAACCGCTTTGATTTTATGGCCAGTGTCGGCTTCGAGCTGGGCCCCAATCGCGTCCGCATTACAGCCCGTGCGCCAGTCGCCCTGCATGAATATTGGCTCAAAGCCAAGCTTGGCGGCCATGTTCTTCCACAGCGTCGCAAACTGGCCCGTTTCATACATCAACAGTTGATCGCCAGGGGCCAGAATATTTACCAAAGCCGCTTCCCAAGCTCCTGTGCCAGAGGCGGGAAAAATTACCACGTGGTTTTCGGTTTTGAACACCGGCTTCAGATCCGCCAAGACACTCTGGCCGAGCTCCGCAAAGGCGGGCCCCCGATGATCTATCACCGTACTGTGCATCGCGCGCAAAATGCGATCAGGTGTATTTGTGGGCCCGGGGATCTGAAGAAAGTGACGTCCAGAGCGCATGAAGATCGCCTTAAATGTTGTCTTTGCTTGGATCAAAGGAGAGGATGATTTGGGGGGACGTCAAGTCTAAATGCCAAACTACGCACATCTTCAAAACGAAATCGAAGGGCAGGTGCTGACTTCTGATTTTGATCGTGGACGCTATGCAACGGACGCTTCGATCTACCAGATTACACCGCGCTCGGTTGTGGTGCCCAAAACCTGGGAAGACGTGGAAGCGGCTCTCGCTTTTGCTAAAAGCCAAGGCATGCCAGTGCTGGCGCGGGGGGCAGGCACCTCGCAATCTGGGCAGACAGTAAACGACGCATTGGTGCTCGATTTCACGAAGCATCTCAACCGTGTGCTGGATTATGACCCCGAGGCAAAGCGTGTCCAGGTTGAACCTGGCTTGGTGCTTGATGATCTCAATCGGCGTCTAAAGCCGGACAATCTTTGGTTCCCGGTGGATGTCTCCACAGCCTCTCGCGCCACCTTGGGCGGTATGGCCGGGAATAATTCCTGTGGATCTCGTTCTATTCGCTATGGCAAGATGCAGGACAATCTGCTGAGCCTAGAGGCTATGACAGCAGGCGGTGCCCTACGCCGTTTTGAGCCTGGTCTCTCCGGTGCGCCCCTAGACGCCGACATGCATGCACTCGCGCTGCGCGAAGCGGAGGAAATCAAAGCGCGGTTTCCTAAGGTCCAACGTCGTGTAGGGGGCTACAACATCGATGCGCTCCTGGAGCCGGTGCCTAATATGGCGCATCTCTTGGTTGGGTCTGAAGGCACTTTGGCCATCACCAAGTCGCTGGATTTGTCTCTGTCCGATACGCTCAAAAACAAAACCTTGGGTGTATGTCATTTCCCGAGTTTTCACGCGGCCATGGAGGCCGCTCAGCATATCGTTAAGCTGGGGCCAATTGCGGTCGAATTGGTCGATCACAATATGATCCGACTGGGCCGTGAGATCCCGCAGTTCCGGCCCATTGTAGATGCTTTTGTGCGGGGTGAACCACAGGCTTTGCTGCTTGTTGAATTCGCCGAAACCCCAGACGAAAACCGCCGGCGTTTGACGGCCTTGCGGGACCTTATGGCCGAACTTGGGTTCCGCTGGGGGGATCCAGGCAAGCAAGACGGCGGCGTGGTTGAGGCGGAAGATCCCGCGTTTCAAGCGCGGATTTGGGGCGTGCGCACCCAAGGTCTCAACATCATGATGTCGATGCGTTCGGAAGGAAAACCGGTCTCATTTGTCGAAGACTGCGCCGTTCCTTTAAAGCATCTCGCTGATTTCACGGATCGCTTAACGTCCGTTTTCCACAAGCATGGCACCGATGGCACTTGGTACGCTCATGCCTCGGTGGGGCTCTTGCACGTACGTCCTGTTTTGAACCTCAGACAGGATCTGGAGGTGCGCAAACTTCGTGCCATTGCCGAGGAAGCCTTTGATCTTGTGGCAGACTACAAAGGCTCGCATTCCGGTGAACACGGCGACGGGATCGTAAGATCTGAGTTCCACGAGCGTATGTTTGGTGCGCGCATGGTCCAGACCTTTGAGACCATCAAAGACCGTTTCGATCCTGAAGGAGTGCTAAACCCCGGCAAAATTGTACGGGCGCCAAAGATGGACGATCGCACATTGATGCGCTGGCCGCCTGAGTACCAACAAGAGAACCCAGATACGGTTTTTGATTGGTCAGACTGGCCAGGCGGGCTCGCTGGTGCCAGTGAGATGTGTAACAACAATGGCGCTTGCCGGAAGTCCATGGGCGGGGTCATGTGCCCTTCGTTTCGGGTGACGGGCAATGAGCAGGATGTGACGCGCGGGCGCGCCAACACTCTGCGCCTCGCTTTGACAGGGCGACTTGGGCCGGAGGCCTTTGCCTCTGACGAAATGGCCCAAACGATGCAGCTCTGCGTTGGGTGCAAGGCTTGCAAAAGCGAATGCCCCATGTCGATCGACATGGCCAAAATGAAAACCGAATTGCAGGCTGCGCGCACCGCAAAGCATGGACTTCCCCTGCGCGATAGGTTGATCGCCTATCTGCCTCGGCTCGCGCCAATAGCCGCACGGATTGCGCCTATTTGTAATCTGCCAAGAGCCTTTCCGCGCCTTCTGGAGCGGTTCGTGGGACTAAGCGCAAAGCGGCAATTTCCGAAATTTCAATCTCCATTTCGAGAGGCTGGCGACGGTGACGTTCTGCTTTTTGCCGATACGTTCAATCGCCATTTTGACCCCCAAACGCTTCATGCGGCCAAGCGCTGTATCGAGCGGACCGGGCGCAGTGTGGGCGTGGCAGCAGCGCCTGGTCGCCCATTGTGTTGCGGGCGCAGCTATCTCGCGGCGGGTTTGAAAGACCAAGCCGTAAAGGAACTCGCGCGCACAGTCATGGTGTTTCAAAAGGCTTTAGAAGCTGGCAAAATCATTGTGGGGCTTGAGCCATCGTGCACGCTGGTGTTTCGCGATGAGGCGGTTAATCTAATCCCAGGCTGGACCGAAGAGCAGGGAGCACAGATCCTGACTTTTGCGGAATACATGGCGCATAATTTCGTCGACGGTGGCGTTTCCGAGCATCGAGAGGTGCTGGTTCATGGTCACTGCCATCAAAAGGCGATGGGAGTGGCTGGAGCGACAGTTGAGGCGCTCAATCAAATGGAAGGCATCTCAGCGCAAATGATCGAAAGTTCGTGTTGTGGCATGGCAGGGCCTTTCGGATACCAAGCCGAAACCGAAGAAATTTCGCGCAAAATGGCAGAGCTTTCCTTGGCACCAGCGGTGAGAGCGGCATCGCAAGATACGATTGTCGTTGCCGATGGGTTTTCTTGCCGGTGTCAAATAAAGGACGTCGCGAACCGTCCAGCTCATAGCTTGGCAAAGGTTTTAGATGAAGTCTTGAACCAATGAGCGCTACTTTCTCAGATCTCGTGGCGAATTTTGACCCAACACAAAGCTCGATTTTGGTGGCGATCTTTTTGGGCGCGGCGATTGTGAAAGGCTTTCTGGGCATTGGCTTACCGGCGGCGTCTATGGCTTTCCTCACGCTTGTGATGCCTCCAGCTGATGCCATTCCACTGTTGTGGCTTTCGATCCTCGCGACCAATTCTTTGCAGTTTGCTCGCGCGCCACAAAAGAAAGCGATTGTGCGCGACTATTGGGTATTCGCATTGGCCATTATGGTGAGTATCTTTGTGGCATCCATGTTCATCGCAGATTATCCAACTGGGCTGCTGACGGCGGTTATTGGTGTGGCTATGGTGCTCTTTTCGCTCAACCTATTGCTAGGCATCAAACTCAACATTGGGCCAGAGCATGGTTGGCAATTGGGGTTTGGCGTGTTGTCGGGCACTTTGGGCGGGATTAGCTCGATCTGGTCACCGACCGTGGCCATGTATTTGATGGCGCGCGATGTGTCGAAAGAGCGCTTTATTGGCGCAACAGGATTTCTCTTTTTGGCCGGCGTTTTGCCGCTAGGGGCAGGTCAAGTTATGGCGGGGGTTTTAAACGGGCCAACGCTTGTGAAATCGGCTTTCGCGCTCGTGATCGTTCTGATTGGCTTTCGATTGGGCGAGATGTTGAGGGGGCGAGTGTCGCAAGATGTGTTTCGGACATGCGTCTTGATCGCATTCTTGATTATGGGCCTACGCCTGATTGCAATAGGCGTGCTTTAGGCTTTTCCGTAGAGCATCTCATTGAGATAGAGCCGCTGAATTTTGCCCGAAGGCCCTTTGGGCAGTTCTGCTAGAATATGAACTGCATCGGGCGCTTTGAACTTACCAACACGGGCCTCGCAAAGCGCGCGTAAGTCTTCGCTGCTGGCCATTGAGGCTTCTGAGAGTCGCACGGCCGCCTCAACGCGTTCGCCGTATTGAGCGCAGGGGCGCGCAAAGGCGGCTGCTTCAACCACATCGGCGTGTTCATAAAGTGCTTCATCAATCTCGCGCGGCGCAATGTTCTCGCCGCCTTTGATGATCAGCTCTTTAAGACGACCCGTCACAAAGACATACCCATCCTGGTCCATACGGCCCAAATCGCCTGTGCGCAGCCAATCTCCGTGGAAGGTGGCGGCGGTGGCTTCTGGGTTTTTAAGATATTCCTTGAGCACATTGGGGCCACGGATTTGGATCTCGCCTTCGGTGCCCCTTGGGCACTCAAGCCCATTGCCATCAGCGATGCGCGCTTCATTGGCAAGGCCTTTTCCGGCAGAGCCGATCTTATGCAGGGATGGATCGAGCGGGTTTACGAGGCACTGTGCAGCGGTCTCTGTGAGACCAAGGGATTCAACGATTGAAAGGCCAAAGCGGTCTTGAAATGCGCGTTGCGTCTCGATGGCAAGCGCGGAAGACGCCGAGCGCGCAAAGCGCAGGCGGGCTTTGAGTGCTGAAGAGGGCTCAGATGCGCCATGCAGCAAATGACTGATAATGGTCGGCACAACGGAAAACCATGTGATGCCGCCAGCCTCTGCTTGTTTCCAAAACTTACTGGCCGAAAAGCGCGAAACCATTGCGAGTGAGCCGCCAGAAACGAGGCTGCCCATCACGGAAACGCAAAGCCCATTGATGTGGTAAAACGGCAAGACGCCAAAACCGCGATCCTCAGGCGTAAGCATTTGGGTCGTGGCCACCGTCCAGCCACCCGCAAGAAGACTGGCCTGGGTGTGCACGACGCCTTTGGGACGGCCCGTGGTGCCAGAGGTATACATCAAAAGCGCATCATCGCCGGGGCTTACGTCATGGAGATCCGCTGATAAACCAGCCGCGGCATAGAGCGCCAAACGTGCGGGGCGGATCTTTTCGAAGACTTCCCTTTGATCTTCATGTACAAAAGCAACACGCGCCTCAGAATGATCCAGCGCGTAAGCAATCGCATCGGGACCGGCCGCCAGATTGATCATGGTCACGCGAAAGCCGCCATAGAGCGCGGCATAGAGCGCTTTGACACCTTCAAGCCCATTTGGGTGGATGACGGCAACGCTTTCGCCTTTTGCGATGCCTTGGGCGGTGAGATCTCGGGCAACATGATCGGCATGCGTGCGTAGGTCCTCCCAAGTGAGGCTCGCGCCTGTTTCAGGGAAGGTAAACGCTGTGCCGCCGTCGTCTGCACGCGCATCAAGCCAATCGCGTAACGTACCTTTTGGCTGGGTATGGGGATCCAGTTTCATTTGCCCGCGTCGGCCCAATAGGTCGAGAAAATATCTTCCAGCGCGGGTTCGCGGCTTGGAATTTCGCGAATGATTTTGGTGGATTGCATGAAGTGCCGATAGTTCACGTTATCATTGACGGAATTGCCACCCCAGGTTCCACAGCCCATTGAAAGCGAAAAGGGCATCCCATTGGTGAAAGAGCCACCTGTGGCGAATGTGTGCGCTTGATTGACGATAACCCGGCTCGTTGGGATGGCGTTTGCGAGCGTGAGCGGGCGATCAGGATCACTGGAATGCAAGCCCACCGAATGCCCAGCCCCTTGGTGAAGCTGTACCTCGCGCGTCAGGGCAACGGCCGCTTCAAAATCTGGCGCACGATAGAGTGCCAAAACACGGCTTAGTTTTTCGCCAGAGAGTGGATGGTCTGGCCCAATGCCTTTTGTTGGGACCGCCACAAATTCTGTGCCTTTTGGCACATCGAGCCCTAAAGCTTCGATCATCTTGTCCGCATCTTGCGCGATAACTTCACGGTTAAGGTAGCCTCCTGGCCAAAGCTTTGCCACGATCCCTGGCTCATCCTCCACAAGCGCACCGCCAGCGCCTGCCATCGCCTTCACAAAGGCCTCATAGACGGCATCTACAACCACAACCGCGTTCTCTGACGAGCAAGACGTGGCATTGTCAAAGCACTTCGATGCCCGGATTTTTTCAGCTGCCGCCGCAAGATCTGCTGTTTCATCCACGATCACGCTGACATTGCCCGCTCCAACTGCCACGGCAGGCGTGCCAGCTGTTTGGGCGCGGTGCACGTTGTTTTGGCTGCCAGTTGCGACGATCATGTCGCACAGCTCCATGAGGGTTTGTGTCTTTTCCTTTGAGCCTGGCGCCGGGATCATTTGCACAAGCGCTTTGTCTTCGCCAATCTTGTCGAACTCGGCATGGATAAACGAGATTAAACGCTCGGCGCAGGCAATGCCTTTGGGTGAGGGGGCAACCACAATCGAATTGCCGCATTTGAGCGCGTTGATGATGTTATTGGCGGGTGTTGCGGCTGGATTTGTCGAAGGGACAATGGCACCAACAACCCCTTTGGCGCGCGCGATCTCTGTGATCCCTGTGGCCGCATCATCCGACATCACGCCGAACGTCACGGCGTCTTTAATGTCACGCATAAGCCCAAGTGTTTTGCGGTGGTTTTTGATCACCTTATCAGGCACGTTGCCCAGCCCGGTTGTTTGAACCGCAAGCTCTGCAAGCTCTTGATTACGAGACGGCTCCATGATGGCCCAGGCAGCAGCCTGCGCAGCTTTGTCGTAGCGTGCTTGCTTGCCATTGGCTTCATAGGCTCTCTGCGCCTCGCGCGACCGGTCTACGATGGCTTCGATGCTGTCGTCGCTCATATCTTGGGGCCCTTACGAACGTGTCTTGGATGGCGCAAAGGCCTTAAAAATGCTGGTGAGTAAGGTCAAGGTCCCGGCGACAATCAGAAGCGTACAGATGGGGCGCGAGAAGTAGGTCCCGAGATCGTAATGCACCATTTGCATGCCTTGCGCGAAGTTCTGCTCGCCAATCTTACCAAGGATGAGACCCAGCACGATCCCCGGGATCGAAAAGCCTGTGCGGCGTAGGATGTAGCCAAGGATGCCAGCAATGAACATCACCATCACATCGAGCACCAAGCCACGACCAGAATAGGCGCCAACGGTTGCGAGGATCAGGATTAGCGGAGCCAAGAATTGGAAGGGTATCTTCAACAGGTTAAGGATCGTTTTGGTCTCGATGACGCCGATGATTAGGATCGAGAGGTTGGCGTAAAACATGGCCGCAAAAACGATCCAGATGAGATCGGGCGAGAGCATGAACACAAGCGGTCCAGGCTGCAGATCGTGCATCTGGAAAACCGCCACCATCATAGCCGTGAGGGCGCCTCCAGGTAGACCGAGGGCGAGAAGCGGGATCATCGCAGCTCCAGTGGCCGCGTTGTTGGCTGTCTCAGAAGAGATCACACCTTCGAGTTTGCCTTTGCCGAACTCGTCCTTGTTTTTCGACCAGCGTACGGCTTCGCCGTACCCCATAAAGGCGGCAAGTGTGGCCCCAATGCCGGGCAGGATGCCGCAGAAAAAACCCACCAGAATAGAGCGAAGTACAGCAAATTTATGCATCCAAAGTTCTAAGAAGCTTGGAAATGACATAGACACCTTGGGCGCGTTGTATTTGCCAGTGGCCTTCTTTTCAGCCTGCACAAAAATTTCGGATACGGCGAAGAAGCCAAGGATCGCAGGCACAAAGGCGATGCCGGCTGCAAGGTCAATCATGCCGAAGTTATAGCGGTTGATGCCACCCACTGGATCTTGGCCGATGGTTGCGATGAGAAGCCCGATGAGCACGGACATCCACCCTTTCCAGATGGTGCGTGCGCCCACCGAAGAGGCAACCGCCAGGCCAAAGAACACAAGCGCGAAGATCTCAGGTGGTCCGATGTTCCGAATTGCCCAATTCGCGAGCGGCTCCGTTGCCGCCATCATAACAAGTGCGGAGGCAACACCGCCGATGGCTGAACAGAGCACAGCAGCACCTACCGCTTTGCCCGCCTGGCCCTTTTGGGTCATGGGATAGCCATCAAAAGCTGTTGGCGCGTTCTCCGGCGAGCCTGGGATGTTGAACAAGATTGCAGTGATCGCGCCGCCGTAAGTGCCCGTGCAGTAAAGAACCGCAAAGAGCATGACGCCTTGTGCAGGCTCGAGGTTTGCGGTGAAGGGCAACAAGATCGCCGCCAGTGTCAGCATGGATACGCCTGGGATCGCTCCAAAGAGCATGCCGCCGATGACACCAAAAAGAAAAATGCCGATGGATACCGGGTCGCCAAAAAGCGCGTAGGTGCCGGCCAGGAAATTGTCGATCATCGGCTACCAGAGCTCCCGCAGCTGTGTATTCATTTTCAGCATCCAGGCGCTGAAGTCATAGAAGGGTGAGACGTTTCCTTGCGGCAATTGCGCATTCAGCACGACGAGAAAGAGGCCTATGAAGATGACATAAATGACCGCTGTCATGATGAGGATGGCTTTCCAGCGACGCTCCCCAAAAAGCACCATGACCAGTGCAATGAAGAAAGGCGCGCTGAAATAAATGCCAACCGGACGCAGCAGATAGGCGAATAGGAAAGGCGTAAAAAGCACCAGGGCCATACGAATAAGAGTTTTGCCTTCGCTGAAGATCGACACCGTATCTTCATCACTCGCAGCCCCAAAGAGACCGCCTTGAGCGACCGAGCCGTTCTTGTAGTGATAGTAAAGGTTGCCAAGCGTTGCGATGAGCAAAAGTCCAATGACGACCCTGGGCCATGCGGTGGCCCCAAATCGATAAATTTCGATCGGCTGATTGAACTCAAATGAATATGCGAAAAACACACAAATGATGCCCAGCCAAACCACGGCCTCGATCAGGTGTGTGCGCGTCAATCTTCCCATGACGGTCTCCCCCAAAACCTCACTTTGCTCCCACAAAAAACGTGGCGCCCGAAGACGCCACGCTCTGAAATCAAAGAGGGCTTATTTCACATCCAAACCCATGGCTTTGTACACATCGCGGTACTGGCCAATGGTCGAAGTGATCAGCTCTTGAGAGCCCGCAGTGTCACGATAGCTGTCGATGACGGTCATGAACTTCGACTCGTTGAACGCCTGGTAGCTCTCTTCGCAATAACCGCGCTGGAAGGCCCACTGTAACCATTTCACACGGTCTGCTGGGGCGTCTGCGTGCACGTAGAAGCCGCGGAAACGTAGAAGGGGATCAAAATCCATGCCCATTTCACGGTGCGTTGGCGTGTCGGAAAAGACGCCGGGACGTTCGTCAAAGATGGTGAGGATCGGCTTGAACTGGTTCGCGTCCAAAAAGTTGCGCACGTCCCCTGGCTGTTCAAAGAGCGCATCCACTTGGCCACCCAAAAGCGCGCCGTAACGTGGGGCACCTTTGTCGAACGAGATCTGTTGGATCGTCATGCCAGTGGCTTCTGTGATGAAGCGCATAGTGACACGTTCCATGGAGCCTTCTTTGGAAACGTTTGCGATGGTCGCACGCCCGTCTTGAGCCTTGACCCATTCCACAAAGCTCGGCCAATCGCTGAAGCGTGTTTCATTGGTGCGGATGTAGATCTGCGAGAAGGTCACTTGGCTTGTCACCAATGGGATCAGATCCTCAGCAGGGTTTGGCATCGAAGAGTCCAGCGCGTGTGCAGAGGAGGCGTCATCGATGTGCTCCAACACGTTGTAGCCATCTGAAGGCGAAGCCATATAGGCTGTCATGCCCACAACGCCGGAGCCGCCTGGCTTGTGGTCACGGTTGATCGCAACACCGGTCAATTCAGTCACAGCCTCTGCCATAGCGGCGGCAACTTGACCGGATCCTCCAGCAGGTCCGTAGGGCACAACCATTGTTAGGGCGCGTTCAGGAAATCCGCCTGGGCGCTCCATAGTTGCATCGGTAACTGCGCAAGTGAACGCGCTGACTGACGTGCCAAGCACAACTGCAGCGGAAAAAACCGCTGATCCAAATAGTGTCTTCATATTTTCCTCCCAAAGTGTCCCTGCGCCTTGGTGCATGCACAGGTCCAAATGTTTGGACTCAGATCGCAGGGCTTTTTCGGCCTCATTCCACTGATGTCCAAAACCAAAGCCTAAGCGACAAAAAACGCTCTGTCTAGCAAAGGAAATTTTTGACTTTTGGGGGCTTTGTCCTAAGCCGATGCATCGAAATGCCCTTGCCAGGCCATTGACTTATGGTGCGCGCTTTAGGTCTTTGCATCGCTCAAAAAACTACGAACAACTGTGTAATGTTCGAAACTGTGACCGCCCGTTACAGCCACAGGCCCCACGTGTACCCAGGCATGGGCCTTCATCTCATCGTTTTCGCGACGCAAGCCAAAAAATAAGCCATGCGGCACTTGGGCTCTTTTTAACAGATACCGCGCCACAAGCGCTTGAGGGTAGCAGTTAGCCGACCTTGGGCTGTATTTCACCGCAAGCTTGAGCGCGTTTGCGATCCTAATGGAACGACGCAACTCGTCCTGATTGGCCAAAGGAACCACAGCCTCTGTGCCCCTGTCTTTTCCAAAGGCCTTAACAAGCTTTCGCAGAGGGATGAGTATAATGATCAAACGCGCGACCCATAGCGCCGTCCACGCAAAGCCTGTGAGGAAAAGAAACCGCGGTTTGCGTTTTAACAAACTCTTGGTTTTGTGAAAGGCAGCTGAAACGAGAGGCGAAGCTTTGCCCTCCTATTGTGTCTTTTCGCACTGACAACAACGCGTTACAGTGCATTTGTCATATGAGTAAATATTGTTGAGAACGATTGGATCTGCAACCCTTGGGCGCCTTGTTGAAAACTGTTCATGGTCTTAAGGTTGCGAGTTCTCTCGACATGCCTGAGCTTATTGACGCCCCTGATTTGGGTGGACTTCCCGATCTAAAAATCCAGGCTGGACAGATTCCGAATGACCTAGAGCCATGGGATCAAAGGGATCCAGATAATCTTCAAATTTTCATTAAAGTGCCTGGAGTTCTCTCCATGTTGGTTGAGAACGGAAAGTCGATAACCTATGCCCCTGAAAAAGGCGTGCCCGAGGACGAAATTCGCCTCTTTTTACTGGGGTCGGGGCTCGGCGCTTTGTTAATGCAACGAGGCTTTTTGGTTGTTCACGGCAATGCCGTAGTTCCAAAGGGGCGTTACGATGCGCTCTTGTGTGTTGGCGAGTCAGGTGCCGGAAAGTCCACTACGGCCATCGCTATGCTGCAAAGAGGACACCAGATTTTAGCCGATGACGTCGCTCCAATAGACGCGCATGGCTTCGTGCATCCCGGAATGGCGCGCGCGAAGCTTTGGCAAAAGACGGCAGATAAACTGGGAATTGATACAACCAGGTTGGCGCGTATCAGGGCGCAAGATGACAAATTCAACCTGCCCTTAGGCGCTGCTCATGCGACAACCCCCACGCGGCTTAGCGCAATTTTCTGCCTTTCCCCGGATCCCAATCATAAAGGTAAGCCAAAGGTTGAAGAGGTCACAGGCGTGGCCAAATTCGTGACTCTTCGCAACAATCTTTATCGTCCTGAGCAACTTCGCATCATGCGCCTTGAGGCGGGGCTGTTGGGACGTCTCACGGCGCTTGCAGATCAAACACCGGTTTATCGTGTCTCCCGGTCTTTGGACGGTTTTGAGATAGATGCGTTGCTAGACGCGCTTCTTGACACAAATGAAGCAACACGTCACGGCTAGCTGCGTTAAGGTTTAACTAAGTGAATTAATTGGGTGATTACATGACCGAATATGAGACAAGATTTGCGCGCAACGAAAAAGTTGTTGCCGCTGATATGGGGGGCGAAACGGTCATGATGGATGTGGATAAGGGCGTGTATTTGTCGCTCAATGCCACTGGTACGCAAATTTGGGAAGCGCTGGCAAAGCCTGCAAGTTTGCCTGAAATCACTCAAAAAGTGCGCGAGGCTTTTGATGTGAGCGCGGCGGGCGATTTGGATGCTCAAGTGTCTAAGTTCGTGTCGGATTTGAAGGAAAACGGGCTTATCACGGAAGTAAAATAGAGCCATGTTTACCGTCATTTTGTCGCGAGGCTCAGGCGGCCCGCCACAGTCTCTAAAAAGTGGTGAAGACCTCTTATCGGCCCTGCAGCCTCACGCTCAAAGTGACTTGGCTGGGCATTGGAGCGACGATCGCGTCTTGATCGCCCAGGCCCTGTGGCACAATACCCCTGAGTCCTTGCACCAAGCCACGCCCGAAGTTTGCCCGAACACGGGTCGGATCATTGCCAGCTGGGTACGCCTCGACAATAGGTCTGACCTTTGTGTGGCGCTTGGCCTCAAAGAAACGGTCACGCTCACGGATCCTCAGATCATTCTGAACGCCCATCTTAAATGGGGTGAGGACTGCGCAAATAGGCTTGAAGGTGACTTTAGTTTCATCATCTATAATCCTGATAAAAAGCAAGTTTTCTGTGCGCGCGATAGCGTCGGAGTCATGCCTTTTACATACTATTTGGACGACGAGTGCTTTGTTGCCTCCACAAGCCTGCCCGCCTTGCACGACGTGTTGGGGCCGCGCCTAACACCAAGCAAAAGATGGATCGCGCGGTATTTGGTGTCACTTGAAGAAGACCGCACCGAGACACCATATCAAGAGCTAAGCCATCTGCCGCCAGCCCATCATATGACGGTCTCGTTGCAAGCGCGGAGGAAGCCAACCGAATACTTTTCCTTCGATATTGAGGCCGAAAAAGCCAGTAAACCAGAAGCAAAACGGCTGGATGACTATTGCACAGCCTTCGATCGCGCTGTGAAACGACGGCTTCGCTCTGCGTACCCAATGGGGGCCGAGATCTCCGGCGGGCTCGATTCAGGTGGAATTGTCGCCTACGCAGTCCCGCATTTACGTGACACTCTCGCCGATTTTAAAGGCTTTGGGTTTGCAATGTATGAGCATGATGCCCAGGCCATGCAAGAAACTGCGATGCACCTGAACATCCCCTTTATGTATGTGCAGACCTCCCAACAGTTAAAGTTGGACGACAACGAAGGGTATTGTGCTCCGCCCG
This sequence comes from Pseudomonadota bacterium, assembly GCA_039182515.1. Taxonomy (GTDB): domain Bacteria; phylum Pseudomonadota; class Alphaproteobacteria; order Rhodobacterales; family Rhodobacteraceae; genus JBCDCE01. The sequence continues at coordinate 20,595 of JBCDCE010000056.1, forward strand.
TTTTGGGGGTTGCACCGCGCTTTGACACTCAAGGCTACTATAACTTCATGCTTTCTTCAGCCCGAAGTGTGGGGATCAGAACACTGCTTTCGGGCTATGGGGGAGACGAAATCGTCACGGCAATAGCTCCTAGAATTGCTTGGGCGGAAGCATTTCGAGCTCGCGATTTTGCTAAGCTTTATGCGATGTCCTCCGGCTCAGGCCCGCGCCGCTTGGTTGAATTTGCGCGCAACGCGCGACGCGGTTGGCGGTACGAATTAGACGCCAAACGGCATTTGCGGAATGAAGCGTTTTTTCCAACCTCGCTTTTGTCAGTTGAGGCTGCAGAACAATACGGCGTTTTGGATATTTACCGCGAGGAACAAAAGGCTTTGGCCGAGGCGCGAACCTTTAATCAGGTTTGCCTTGGGCGCACAAAATTTCGGCGCGGGCTAGCGGGCCGTTTGGAACGCACGGCGTTGAAGGCCAATACTTTTGGTGTGGAATTCAGATACCCGATGTTCGACCGCGAGCTTATGGTACAGGTTCTTCGCACGCCAACCGTCAATCTGTTTGAAAAAGGTGTTCAGCGCAGTTTGCATCGCAAAGCGATTTCATCGCACTTGCCGAGCCGCGTGTTTGCAGTACAAAAAAATCAAATGGGATCGCAGCTTGCACCATTCCATTGGGATCTATTACTAAAAATGGCGCCTCAAGTACCCACTGTTTCGAGTGAACTGGAAGAGTTTATAGACCAGGAAAAACTCAAATACCTTGAAGAAAAATTAGCAATGTCGTCCAACGAGCATGCAAAACTATCATTTCAAAAGAAAGCCGCCACCGTTATGGACTATCACAAGTTAAAGATGCTGGACTATTGGCTTAGGGTCTCTTAATATTTGTCGCGTGTATTAGGAGAGTTTTATGGAAAATAATCAAAAAAAAGCATTCGCGGATAACTTGCCGCTGTACGAAGAACCTAAACTATCGGTTCTCTCAGTCGAGAAAACAGAAACTGGTGATCTTGGCCCGGGCGAAGACCCGACTTTCTTCTTTAATTCCCCACTGGTGACGTCGTAACACCTGCTGGTCCTTAGATTATTGAAAGCCTTGGCCCGGTTGGGTCAAGGCTTTTTCGTTTTTAACTGCGCGAAGGATAAGTGCCTTCGAGCGCAATGATGTAGTTCATCGCGAGATAAGGCATTTCGTTAGAAAACGGAGTACTCGTGCCAACGCTGGATTCTGCGATCGTTTTTGGGCTCATGTTGACCTCTGTGGCAGCGGTATCTGCGACAAATCCGGTGAACGCTGCGAACATATTCCCTGTTGGATTGGCCAAATTGGCAGGTGCAGCTTCCACAACCACAGTGACGTCATGCTTATGCGGAGGCAAATTTGCTGGTGTCAGAGTGGTGGTCTCATTGCCACCTTTTTGACCGGGGCGGTGGTCACTCAGGCCTGGTCCTTGCCCCGCATGAATAGGCGCACGGCCGCGAAGATCTGGCAATGCGAACGTAGTTCGGCCATCACCGCCATAGGTCGTCCCTAAGATGGAAAACAGCGCAGAATAGCTTGTGACTGATAAAAGTTGGCCGTCGCAAAGGGCCCAGCCGCGGGGGGCAAAATTACCGCCAAACATGATGATTTGTCCAAGAAGTGGATCCATGAGTTCAAATTCCTTGTTTTGATATTTGGGCCGAGGCCCGCCTAAAATCTCGCCAACTGCCCCGAAACGCCCCCTTGCAAAATACTCAGGTGCCGACCGTTAACAAAATCAGCGTAATCTGTTTTTGGTTATTTGCACAACGTATCTTTCATGAATTCTTAAAAAAAGGCGCGACAGGTGATACTATTTTGGCAAAATAGCAATTTTAGGCAGGTTAAACTCTGCGTTGCACCGTGGATTTTTCGTCTTTGCTGCAAGTTGGTTTGTTAACGTTTCATCAGCGCACGCGCTGCGTCATTGATGCTTTTCCTGGATGGAAGTGTTGCACCATAGGCGGGGCCTGTTGCGATAAAGCTGTCGTCAGCAGTCACACGCGCGAGTTTGGCCTCCGTCGTTTCAGACAAATAGGCCATTACGCCTTCGGCAACGCCGCCTGTGCGCCGAGTTTCGTCCACCACCAAAATCCTGTCTATCGAACCCAGGGCTTCTGTCAGGCTTTCTTGAGGCAATGGCGACAACCACCTGAGATCAATAACCCTTGTTTTTATGCCATCAGCCTCCAAACCGGGCCGACATTGCTCTGACAAAAAGACCCCATTGCCGAACGTAACGATAGCCAAATCCGTGCCAGAACCTCGTTGGCCCACTTGTAAGAAGGCTGCTCTTTCTTGTTGTTCAGGATAGTTTGTCAGCCATTTGCAATCACCGTCTTGGAAAAGATCCCGCGTGGAATAGAGAGCGATGGGTTCGACGAAAGCAACAATGCGTTGCTCTTCGCGTGCCAAACGGACGGCCTCACGGAGCAACATTACAGCCTCCGCGCCTGTGGAAGGCACAACGCTGATCAGCCCGGGAATGTCGCGCAACACGGCCAGGGAATTATCGTTGTGGAAATGCCCGCCAAAGCCCTTTTGATACCCAAGCCCGGCAATGCGAACCACCATCGGATTTGTAAATTGGCCATTTGAAAAAAAGGGCAGGGTGGCTGCTTCGCCGCGCAATTGATCTTCTGCATTGTGTAAATAGGCCAGGAATTGGATTTCTGGTATGGGCACAAATCCATTTTGAGCCATGCCTATCGCAAGCCCCAAAATGGACTGTTCGTCTAACAATGTATCAACGACTCGTCTTGCGCCAAACTTTTGCGAGAGATTTTGTGTTATGCCGTAGACGCCCCCTTTGCGGCCGATATCCTCTCCCATCATGATCAATTCTGGGTGGGTCGAAAGAAGATCCGTCAATGCCCAATTGAGCAATTTGGACATTTGTCGAGGGCCTTTGTCCTGTGCGCGTTTCCTTTCGCCAGGCGCCTTTTTTTTGACGTTTGAGCCTTTGGGAGGGGTGTTCTTCCGCGAGGGTGGAACGATGCTTTTTTGAACGTCTTGGCTTATCGCGAGACGGGGTTCACGCGGGATTTTTTTGGCCAGTTTGGCAACATCTTCACATGTTTGAAGATAGATGTTTAAGGCGTTTACAGATGATAAAAATCCAGCTTCATCCAGGAGTCGTACTGAATTCAGCAAGGGGTCATTCGCCTCATCGGCGGCAACTTCTGATCTCGGTAAATAACTGGTCGCAAGATCTGCGCCCGCATGCCCATAGAGGCGAACGCATGTAAAATGCAAAAAAGCGGGTTTTCGGCGCTCTCGGACATAGGATGCCGCGCGCCTTGCGGTTTCAAACGTTTCAAAGATGTCGAGCCCGTTACATTTGAAGTAGGCCAAGCCAGGTCGATCTTTAAAACTCGCTTCGATCCAACCTTTCGGAGTTTTTGTGGAAATACCGATGCCATTGTCTTCGCAGCAAAACAACAAAGGTAACGGCAAAGATTGCGTGCTGGTCCAACTGGCTGTGTTGAAAGCACCTTGGGCTGTTGAATGATTAGCGGAAGCGTCACCAAAACTGCATAATATGAGTCCATCGTCTTCCAGTGTCGCATGTTCAGGGCGAAAGGAGCGCGCAGCATTTATGCTATATGCCGCGCCCAGTGCTTTTGGGAGGTGGCTTGCAATCGTTGAGGTTTGCGGTGGGATGTTAAGGCGTTTTGATCCAAGCACCTTGTGGCGCCCCCCAGAAATCGGATCAGTTTTTGCGCATGCAAATGACAGCAACATGTCCCAAGCGGCATCCGTATATTTTATTTGAGCGCTACGCGCGATTTGAAAGGCAGCGTCTCTGTAGTGGAGAAAAGCCATATCTGTTGGGCGCAAGGCCAAAGCAACCGCGGCCATTCCCTCGTGTCCAGACGATCCAATTGTATAAAAGCCTTCGCCGCGCGCCTGCATGAATCTACTCTCACGATCCAAAGCTCGTGAAAGGCATGTAGAACGATAAACGCTCAGTGCGTCATTCAATGACAACCCAACTTTAGGAGGAAGTCCTGCAGGAAAGCTCCGGGCGGTTACCCGTTCAACGAAGGATTGATGAACACGGGTCGCTGGATCCATAGCGCTAATTACTCAGAGTGGCCTTCACACAAACTATGAGGCGATCCACCCCTTTTGCCAAGGCGGAGTTTTATCATGTCTCAGTTGTTCTATGGTTTTACGAGGGCTACGCACCTATCTGCGAGATCCAAAGATGCAATCCCATCTTCTATTCCAGGGACGTTCTTATCTCCATCCAAGACAAAGCGGACAAAGGCATCCCACTCATTTCGGTATGCCTGAGCGTAGCGCTCCAAGAAAAAATGCATCGGTTTTTCTAAGCGAACGCCAGACTCCGTGGCTGTAATGACGGTTGTCTCGCGCATATTCTCCGCAGCAACCAGCCCTTTGGATCCATGGACTTCAATGCGCTGGTCATATCCGTATCGTGCGCGCCTCGAGTTTGTGATGCTCACGAGCTTGCCGCTTTTTGTCTTCAACGTAACAACGGCGGTGTCAACATCCCCAGCTTCACCAACCGCGGGGTCTACCAAAACTGAACCCATGGCTGAAACGCTGTCAAATGTTTCGCCAACGAGCCACCGAGCAACATCCAAGTCGTGTATCATCATATCGCGAAAAAGACCGCCAGAAACTTTAATGTAGTCGATGGGCGGTAGACCTGGATCTCGGCTGAGAATGGTGACCATTTCAACATTCCCAATGGTACCGTTGTCGATTTGGGCTTTGAGCGTCTGAAAATTTGGATCAAATCGGCGGTTAAATCCCAGCATCATCGGAACCGGGTGCTCTTTTAGGTGTGATTCGACGTCTCGTACGCGCGATATATCTAAATCAATTGGCTTTTCGCACAGGATGGCTTTTTTCGAGCTGGCTGCTTTTTCAATCTGATCCGCATGCCTATGGGTCGAACTTGCGATAAGAACAGCGTCTATGGATGGATCAGCGAACATCTCATCTTCACTCATCACACGCGCGCCAACTGTATCAGCGAGCTCTTGGGCAGCATCTTGAATAGGATCTACCACAGCTGCCAAAGAACTGCGGGGGTGTGCAGCGATGTTGGGCGCATGAACCCTTCCAATCCTACCCGCTCCAAGTAGTGCTACTCGCATATGGCGCCTCCCTCGTTTCCATTGACCTTGCTTTAGTCAATATTCCCATAGAGAGGAACCGAAAACACTGTTGGTTTTAAAAGCGGACATCAAGTTGATGTGCTTAGCAATCGCTGACCCAAACTTCCACTCTTCTATTGGCAGCAAGCGTGCTCGGAATGTTCTTTAAAGGCGCAGTTTCACCCAGTGATACAACTTGTTGAATTCTTGCTGGGTTGTCGAGAAGCGCTCGCATTTGTACAGCGACCGACTGAGCGCGTTTGAGGCCTATAGAATAGTTGACTGCCTCAGACCCAGAGCTGTCGGAATGGCCTATGAGTTTGATGCATGTGTATGCCAGAGGTTCGATCTGCAGTAATTTCGCGGTTGTTTTGATTGTATCCAAAGAGTGTGCGTTAAGTCGGCTACCACCTTGTTCGAACCCAATCAAACCGCTGCTTTGGGTGTCGATCAGCGCCAGGCTATTGGCGTTGAGCTGCGTTTGCTCTGCAAGCGGTTCAAGCGGGACCGCTTTCACATCAGAGGGCCCTTGTAGAGCCGCTGTCAAATTCTCTAAGAGGGAACTCAAGGCTGTATTTTCGGTGCGCGCAACAGGCGTTGTAGTGCCCAGAGGTGAATCAGCCAGTCTATCTTTACGGCCAAGAGCACGGTAGCGCGTTTGCAGTAACGCAATTCGATCTTCCACCGAAGATGTCCCGGTGTCCGAAGTGCTTTGATTAGCTGACAAAAGGCTCGCGCAATTCTCGGTAACAGTGTCGGTCAATTCAAAAATCTGTTCACAAAGCACACGGCGCTTTTCCGATACGTCCGCGTTCACTTGAAAAGCAATACTGCTAAATATACCAAACGCGAGCCAGTAAAAAAGAATACGCATGATTGAACCTCCTAGGACCCTCTAAAAGGCAAACAGTTAAAACAACGTAATAGAACGACTGAATTTTTCTTCTGTTAATTTAGCTAATTATTGAGATTCGTGAGCAATATGACTGCCAGGTACTTGGGAGGCAGTTCGAGTTGAGTAACGTGAGAATGGACTGGCTAGACGCGCTAAGAGTTGCGGCAGGTCTATCTATGGTTGGATTACACGCAACCTCTGATCCAAACGGTCAGGCCTGGCCTGCGTATGATCTAGATCAAAGAGTATTTCCAATTTTACTTCGTACAGTACTTTATTTTGCCCGAACGGAGCTCTTTATTATCATTTCTCTGTTTCTACTTATAATTTCACTTGAAAACAAGCCAATAAGCTACAGGAAAACTACTTTAAAAATTAGTAAAAAGCTCATCCCTCTATATCTCTTCTGGTCAATATTTTTCATATTTTTTTCGTTGATCAAGGCAAGCTATTTTGGATATCTAGAAAACTATACAGAAAAGTTATCAGACCCTATCTTTATCGCTAGGATAATTTTTCTGGGCGAGGGTAAATACCACCTGCATTTTATCCCTACGCTTTTCATAATAGTCCTCGCATTCCCAATATTCAAAATTGCTTACAAAAGACCCGCTTTTGCACTATGCGCAATTCCGTTACTTTGCTCAAAACAATATCTTGATGAGTATGTCTGGAAGTATCTCTGGGACCATCCTGCTTTACCTTGGGCGGTAAGGTCAATAAAAGTAACTATCTACTGCTCCTATGGCTTTTTTGCTGCAGCAATGGCAGGTATATGGCAAAATCAAA
>JBCDCE010000057.1:0-26256 GCA_039182515.1 Pseudomonadota bacterium
CAAGCTGCTGGGCTTTATCCCTGGCGCACGATCGGGGGTAATATCCGCCTCCCACTTGAGATCATGGGATTTTCGAAAGCGGAACAGGCAGACCGCGTGGCGCGGGTGCTTGAACTCGTGGATCTCGCGGGCTTTGACAAGAAATACCCCTGGCAACTTTCGGGCGGCATGCAACAACGTGCCTCTATTGCCCGCGCTTTGGCTTTTGATGCAGACATTCTGCTCATGGACGAGCCTTTCGGCGCGCTAGACGAGATAGTCCGCGATCATCTCAACGAACAACTCCTTGCGCTTTGGGCCCGCACCGAAAAAACAATCGCTTTTGTCACGCATTCGATCCCTGAGGCTGTGTATCTCTCGACAAAGATCGTGGTGATGAGCCCGCGTCCTGGCCGGATTTCTGACGTCATCGAGAGCCCCCTGCCCAAAGAGCGTCCGCTTGAGATCCGCGACAGTGCGGCTTTTATTGAGATCGCGAACCGTGTGCGTGATGGGCTTCGCGCAGGTCATATTGATGACTAGACTCTCCAACATCCTGCCTGCGCTGGTTGTCACGGCGTTAATCCTAGCGCTTTGGACGCTTGCCGTCATTCCGATGAACGCTCATCTGACCGCAGATCAAGCTCAACGCGATGGCATGGTGCTGACGCCTGCAACACCTGCGGGCCGCCAAGAGGTCACCGGATTGAGGCTTGCTCTGCAAAATCCGGGTATCGTACCTTTAGCGTATGGCCTCAAACGGCCCCGTCTGCCGTCTCCGAGCCAAGTGGCATCTGAACTTTACGAGAGTATTTTCGCCAAGAAAATTACCTCAAAACGCAGCCTCGTTTACCATGGCTGGGTCACACTTTCGTCCACCCTTTTGGGCTTCGGCTTGGGAACATCATTAGGCGTCCTGCTGGCTGTGGGCATCGTCTACAGTCCAACGATGGACAAATCGGTCATGCCTTGGGCGGTTGCGTCGCAAACCATTCCGATCCTCGCGCTTGCACCTATGATCATCGTTGTCTTGGGCGCAATTGGCATCCAAGGGCTTCTCCCAAAATCGATTATTTCGGCCTATCTTAGCTTTTTTCCGGTGGTCGTCGGCATGGTCAAAGGCCTGCGCAGCCCAGATCCAATGCAACTCGATTTGCTACGCACCTACCATGCGAACCCAGCCCAAGGTTTTTGGAAACTGCGGCTTCCTGCTTCTGTTCCCTATCTCTTTGCTTCACTCAAAATTGGCATCTCTGCAGCGCTTGTGGGCGCAATTGTTGGCGAACTGCCCACAGGCGCGCGCGCAGGTTTTGGCGCACGGATGCTCGTGGGAGACCAATACGGCCAGCCGATCCTCACCTGGGCTGCGTTGATTGCAGCGGCGATCACGGCGGCCTGTCTTGTTGCGATCCTGTCTTTGCTTGAGCGGCAAACCCTCAAAGGCATGGGGTTTTCACAAGGAGGACGCAGCGCATGACGCCCTATCTCCTTGCAGCAGTGATCTGGGCCTTGGGTTGGGGTCTCAACGTCAAACTTGCCCATAGCTCGGTGTCTGAAACACGCTCAGTGCGTCTCGCGATCCCTGCGATCTTTGGACTCACGATCTTGGCCATGTGGGAAGTTTTGGTAAACATGTTAGGCATCAGCGGTGTGATCCTGCCCGCTCCCTCTGACGTGGCTATTCGCTTTGCAAGCTCGCTCAAAATACTCTGGGTCGACTTTCAGCAGACCATTCTGAAAGGCGCCCTCACAGGGTACGTCATTGGCGCGCTCTCCGCTTTTGCAATCGCAATCCTAGCAGACCGATCTCCCTTTTGGACAAAGGGCATCCAACCCGTTGGGGCCTTCATGGCAGCGCTGCCCATTGTGGGGACAGCGCCTATTTTTGTGAAGTGGCTTGGCAGCGACTGGCAGTCTAAGGCGGCGGTAGTGGCCGTGATGGTGTTCTTTCCCATCCTGGTCAACACCGTGGCGGGCCTGAAAGACACAAGCCAAATGCAGCGCGATTTGATGCGCACATATGGCGCAGGCTATTGGCCGACCCTTTTCAAACTGCGTCTGCCGGCCGCCATGCCTTTTGTGTTCAACGGATTGAAAGTTGCCACGACACTTGCGCTTATCGGTGCCATTGTTGCTGAATTTTTTGGCTCTCCAACGATTGGCATGGGCTTTCGCATCTCCACATCCGTCGGCCAGCTGGCCATGGATATGGTTTGGGTGGAGATTCTCGTAGCGGCGCTGGCAGGCTCTGCATTTTATGGTTTGATGGCTTTTATCGAAGGGCGGGTGACCTTTTGGCACCCATCGATGCGTTAGAAAGGCGCAAAAAACTGGGGGGCAGTTCTGCCCAAAACGACTGACAAGGAGTGTAGGATTATGAAAAAATTTCTAATGGCGGCGGCATTGGCTACAAGTATGGGGACAACCGCAATCGCAGGTGGCCACGCCAATACAGTGACCTTGCAATTGCAATGGGTGACCCAAGCACAATTCGCGGGCTACTACGTTGCCCTCGACAAAGGCTTTTACGAAGAAGAAGGCCTCGATGTCACCATCCTGCCAGGCGGACCTGACATCGCCCCTCCTCAAGTCCTCGCAGGTGGTGGCGCGGACGTTATGCTCAATTGGATGCCTTCCGCATTGGCTGCGCGCGAAAAAGGCCTGCCGGTTGTGAACATTGCACAACCGTTCAAATCATCAGGGCTGATGCTCACATGCTGGAAAGACACGGGCATCACCTCTGTGCAAGACTTCAAAGGCAAGACCATTGGGGTTTGGTTCTTTGGCAATGAATACCCGTTCCTCAGCTGGATGTCGCAAGCAGGAATCCCGACCGATGGTGGTGACGACGGCGTGACGGTTCTCAAACAGGGGTTCAACGTGGATCCCCTTCTGCAGCGCCAAGCCGATTGCATTTCCACAATGACCTACAACGAGTTTGGCCAAGTGTTGGATGCCGGGGTCTCTGAGGACGAATTGGTGACGTTCAAATACGAAGACCAAGGTGTTGCCACTCTCGAAGATGGCATCTATGCGCTCGAGGAAAACCTGGCTGATCCTGTCTTCAAAGACAAAATGGTACGTTTCGTGCGCGCCTCAATGAAAGGCTGGGCCTATGCAGGCGCTAACCCTGAAGAAGCCGCTGGGATCGTGCTCGACAACGATGAAACCGGCGCACAAACAGAAGCGCACCAGATCCGCATGATGGGTGAAATTGCCAAGCTCACAGCCGGGTCAGACGGGTCGCTTGATGAGGCGGACTACAAGCGCACCGTTGCTACGCTGCTAGCAGGTGGATCGGATCCGGTGATTTCCAAAGAGCCTACCGGTGCTTGGACAAGCGAGATCACAGACGCCGCTTTGAACTAAATCCAGAGCGCCTCGGACAAATGTCCGGGGCGCATTCTTGTCTCGAATAGACACAAAATTTACAAAGCCAAGCGCCCAAAACGCGGCGACTAAAAATTTTTGTTGCAAATCAGCTCTGTAGAAAACACTATTCACCCGCTCTTGAGGCGTGACTTAAGCCGCTTGCGCGCTTTTATTCGGTTTCGCAGAGTTGACTTCATGCGCAATGCCAAAGCCCTTCTTCGGCTGTTTCGCGAATTTGGAGACCTTCGCTGGATTGCTCCATTGTTGATGTTTTTGGGCCTCGTGGTTGCGGTTTTGGAAGGGGCGAGCCTGTACCTTTTGGCCCCCATCTTTGAAACCGTTCTTTCCAACAACAACCAACCCGGCTCTATCCTACCGCCTTTCCTTACCGGCCTGACGGATTTCTTCCCAGAAGATCAGCGCCTAAGCTATTTGATCGGCACGGTCATTAGCCTAATCGTTTTGAAAAACCTTGCTCAATACGCGGATGCGCTTGCTTGGACGGTCTATGATGCCAAAGTCAACAAGCGGATCCAACACAAGCTTTTTGACCGCTTGATGTCTAACGATGCGAGAGACAAAGCCGTCACGCCAGGCCAGGCCATCAACCTGTTTGAAAACCAGTCTTGGCGTGCTGTAGACGCGCTTTTAGCGCTTACGACAGGCATCGGGGAACTCTTTGCGGTACTCTTTTTCGTTGTCCTGTTGTTTCTACTGTCGTGGGAAATGAGCCTGGTCATTCTCGTCACCGCGCTTGTGCTCTTTGCTATGATCACAATCTTGACGCGGCGCGTCGAAACACTCGGGCAAGAGGTTGTAGAAACTCAAGAAAAAGTCTCCATCAAGCTTTGGGACATCCTAACTGGGCTCAAAACGATCCGCATTTTTGGCGGAGAGCAACTGGAAACTAAAGGCTTTAACCGCGCAATTGACGACACGGTCAGCGCTGGCGTGCGTCAAGAAAAGCTCTCGGCTGCAGTGGAGCCTTTGATCGAAATTGTTGCAGCTTTGCTCATCGGCCTTTTATGCCTCGTCATGCTTGGCCGCGATGTCGCCACCTTACCAGTCTTTGTGAGCTATATTGTCTTACTGCGCCGCCTCGTCCCACGCATACAGAATCTCATCGGGATCCAGGTCACACTCTCAGGTGAAATCGCCTCTGTGCATAAGATAGTGCCTTGGCTGGTGCCCCCAGCAAACCGAGCTCCTGCTTCCGCCAATCTCTCTTTTGATGATCTCGAGACGGACCTAACACTTTCGGATCTAAGGTTTCGCTATGCTCCAAGTGAAGACCTCGCTTTGATCGACGTTTCCCTGACAGTGCCAAAAGGCAAGATAACGGGAATTGCTGGGCCGTCAGGCGCGGGAAAATCGACGCTTGTTGATCTTCTGTGCCGCATTGCGACGCCAGAAGCGGGCGACATCAAAGTGAACGGTCACTCGATCCATGATCTCGCAAGATCGTCCTGGCAAGGGCGCCTAGGCGTCGTTCCACAAGAGGTTCACCTCTTTAACGCAAGTCTCCGAGACAACATCGCCTATGGCCTTGAGGGTGTTACAAATGTGGAAGTAACAGACGCCGCCAAGGCTGCAAATGCGCATGATTTCATTAAAGAGCATCCGGAGGGTTATTCGCGCATCTTAAGCGAAGGTGGCTCAGATCTTTCGGGCGGACAAAGGCAGCGTATTGCTTTGGCGCGTGCACTCCTGCGCAAACCGAGCCTTTTGATTTTGGACGAAGCCACAAGTGCGCTTGACCCTTTGGCTGAAACGCTTGTGAAAGAGGCCGTTGCTGCGCGCCCTGAAGGATCCACTGTCATTGTAATTGCGCATCGCGCAAGCACGCTCGAAATGGCAGATCACATCGTGGTTTTGGACAAAGGTCGTGTTGTGCAGTCGGGTTCTAAAGCAGAACTTGCTACGGCCCCTGGCCTCTTTCAAACGATGTTTCCAATTGTGAGATAAACCTCACTAAAAAAGGTCATAGCGCAGCCTAGTCAACTTTTCCGAAACCGCGAGGCGCGCATGCCGCAATGCATTTGTGGGCCGAGGGGTTGGAAGCTTCATCGCGATCTCGATTGGGCCGTCGGTCGGCGCCAATTCGATCCGGCTTGTTTCCATCGGTCTTTCTGCGAGAGCCGCTGGATCGCCCGCTGTGGTGAGCCCTAGCGTATAACCTTCATCTTCAAAAATCCGACACACCACCTCAGAATAGTCTCCGAAAGGATAGGCCACCGAAGTAACCCGTTGCCCAATTTGATCTTCGATTGTCTGTTTTGAACGCCGCGCCTCTTGGCGAACCTCTTCAGGATTGAGCATACCCAACAGGGGGTGCGTTGCTGTGTGCGAGCCAAATTGAACGCCCATGTTTGAGAGCTCTTTGATCTTCTCCCAGGTCATCAAAGGTGCGGGATTGCCGTAGCGCGCATCCCATTGGGCCGTTTTTCCAACCAGATCCGAGACCACAAAAACAGTTACCGGAAAACCGTATTTTTGCAGGATAGGAAAGGCCTCGTGGTAGAAATCATCAAAGCCATCATCGAACGTAATTGCGAGCGCTTTTCCCGGCATACCGCGCCAACGCGCGCGTTCTGTTTGCCAAGCATCCAGCGTCACACCGTGATAGCCCTGATTTACAAAATACCGAAGCTGAGCTTCAAACTGTGCGGGTCTCACACGGTATGGCTCTAGCGGAGCAGGCCCTGGCTCCGACGATACGCGGTGGTAGGTCAAAATAGGCAGTTCATCTGAGACAAGCGTCTTTTTGTGCCAAGCCGCCCCATTCCATTCAATCTGCGAAGACACGTAGTAGGTGAGATCTAGGCTTCGAATAAGATCTTTTGCCGGCGAAGGGGTCATCGCTGTGTCTGAACTCACCTCTTTGGCTTGCAGCAGTTGGATCCCGTAAATGTCGGACCAAGCCTCCTGCACGAGGGTCAACGCGGGATCCGCCGCAAAAATCTCTCCGATGCTGCGCGCATCAAACGGATGCTCCCAATCAAAGCCCGTTTCCTTGGGAGCGTTCACAGAAATATTGCCATGCGCCATCAGGATTAGGCCACCAGGCGCCAAGTGTTTGGCCAGTTTTTGCGCAATCATCTTTAGATCTTTGCGCGACTCAAAGTAGTACAGCACCTCGCTACAGACGATGAGATCGAACGTGCCGGGGATTTCACCCTTTTTCAGATCAAGTTGTTGATAGGAAATATTGGTATGGCTTGCACAGGCCTCAGAGGCCCGTTTTAAAGCGGTATCAGATATGTCTGTTGCCACCAATTCCCCCACCAGGGGCGCCAACATTTGCGTAAAATGGCCCTCTGCACAAGCAAGCTCCAGTGCACGATCAAAGCTACGTTTGGGCAGCAAGTCTATCGTCTGATCATATTTGGTTTGTTCATAACTGTTGTCATAGTCCCAAGGGTTTTGGTTGGCGAAAACCGTTTCCCAGTATTCCGTTCCATAGTCTTCGTCATGGGGCATAAATACCGTGTCATCAGATGCGTGGGTTTTTCCCGATCCAGCCCCTATGACCTTAGGCTCAAGATGAACCCCACTCCCATCAGCGACTGTGATAAGCCCGCTTTTCAAAGCGATCCCTGGCCCTGTTTCTAAAGCAAAAGTTTTCAACCTATCGTACTGCGAATGCCGCTTCATCTGCGCGAGCGACAGACCAAATCCGACAACCTTTCGACGCAAAGCAGCCCCGGCGATTGGCGTCAAAAGAGACAACGCGCTGGCGCCCCCATGTCGCAGCTTTTGATACACCAATTTCCCGCCGAAGCGCTCAGCCACAGCACGCGCCAAGCGGTTCGCAGAAACACCTCCGTCCCGGACGTCGAGTTGTACCATTCCTATTCTCGTCTCGCCGGAAAATACGACACAGGCCAGTTGTTTCAGCCCCTCGGGCACCCTGATTGCCTGAATAGGCTCCTCCAAATCATGGCTGATCCAAAAGGTTTCACCAAACGCGACGGGTTCATCAAGCCAGGCGTATTGAAAGATCATCAGTTCTAGCGCTTTGAATGTGCGCAGTTCGAGATCAGGTGTCTCGCTTAACTTGGCCAATTCGGTCAGGAGCGCCTGAACTCTGGGTGTATGCGCGGTCCAGTCGTCTGCCATGTCTCCGGTCGTGTGCGAAATTGCGTCCCAGATCGTGGCAGCCAAATCGTACGGCTCAAGGGCCGTTTCAAAGCGGCCTGGATAGGCTTGCAAAATCTCCATCCCATCGCCTCCACTGGCGATATTAAGCGCTGCGGCCCAAATCAGATGTTGAGCTATGCGATCTGCCATGTCGGGCGTTGGAAGCCCATTTTCCCACTTTGGGTCTGGGTTAGGAACACGCGGATCTGGGCCATTTGCACGCTCAATCACGATCACACCGTCACGCGCCAACCGCTTCGGCATCGAGCGCGACAACGAGCCGGTCCGGATGCGGATGTAGGACAGCACTTCCATCACATTTGTGAATTTGGCTTTGGTCCGCGCCAGGCGCATCCAAAGATCCCAGTCTTCACAGGTGCTCAGATCCGTGTCCCAGCCCCCCACTTCCATCACAAGGTCACGCCGCACCATGATCCCATGGATCGCAATTGGACAATCGGTGGCATAGACAGGAAACAGAGCGTCAGTGGGTGCCGGCACCCAATGTTTGCCGAGAGATCCGTCCGAAAGGACGTCTACTGAAATGCAAAAAACACCGTCTAACCCACCGCGCTTGAGGGGCTTATGAAGTGCTTTCAGAAAGTCTTTGTGAACCCAATCGTCACTGTCGACAAAAGCAACCCATTTGCCTGTTGCCGCCTTGAGCCCGGTATTGCGCGCTGCGCTTGCCCCTGCGTTTGACTGTTCCAACACACGGATTCGCGCATCGTCCTCTGCCCAATTTTTTGCTATCGCAAGCGTGTCGTCGCTTGAACCGTCATCGACAATAATAAGTTCCCAATTCGTGACGGTCTGCGCGGTAAGGCTTTCAACCGCTTCGTTTAAGTACTTGGCAGCGTTAAAGGCTGGCATAATAATCGAAATATTTACAGACATTTGAACATCCTAAATAAGGATAAGAGGTAGTTCCGAGAAGTTTTTTTTAAATTGCAGCTTTTCTTTAAACTCTAATCTAGTGCCGTTTTGGGCAGCGACCTTTTTTTAGGCCGGGATTTACAAAGCGTTCGTAGAGCAGTTTGTCAAAGCAGGCAAAACGCTTTGAGATCCGCGCTTGGGGCTTTGGTTCTTTTTCCGAAACACCGGCCAACGGGGAGGTCGCTAAAAAAAGCGGAAGTTCAGTCGTTTCTTCTTTGAGCGAGAGCGCTTGATAGGCCAATCTTGCTCTGCGACGAAAGGCACCGCGAAACCGCTGAGAGATGTCGTCCATGGTCGCAAAGGGCTCCGCCCAAAGCGCTTTTAGCAGAACTTGAATAGCGCTGCGATAATGTTGACCGCGAAGGTATTTGTGCCAAACGTATCGATAGCTAGACACGCGGGTGGCATCGCGGAGCGATTGTGGGATCTGCGGGTCGCTTGCGTGGCGATCAATTGTTTCAGTGACAGCCTGAGCCATTTCTACATGACGCGTCGTGGCACTTTTTTTATGATGACGATACCCAACCAAATACTCTCGAACCACCTCGATCTTGTAGTGTTTCAATATCCGCAGCTGCAAATCAATATCTTCGCACAGCGCGTATTTCGTATCGAAGCCGCCAATCTCTAAAACCACATCGCGGCGAACCAACATACCACTGCCATTGCCAATATGATTGACGATCAAATGGTTCGCAAAACAGTAGCCTCTGGTCTCAAAAGCGGGCGCACTATCCGTAATTACACCCTCTCGGTCAATAATCCGAAACAGGCTATAAACAGCGACCCATTCCGGATCCCCGGCATGGGCCTCCAAGGCCGCCACTTGTTTTTCTATTTTTGTAGGATGCCAGATATCGTCAGCGTCCAGATAAGCCACATAGGTGCCCTTTGCGGCTTGTGTTCCGACATTTCGGGCGTTGGATACACCTAGATGAGCTGTTGTAATGACACGCAGGGCCGGAATTTGGCGACGCAAGCGTTCAAGAACCTCGCCAGTGTTGTCAGTGGATCCATCGTCGACGACCAAAATTTCAAGAGCTTCATAGTCTTGCTGAGCTGCCGACGAAACGGCATCTTCTAAAAAAATCCCGTAGTTATACGTCGGGATCACAACGGTTACGAGCGCCGGCCGCGTCAAATCACTAATACCTGCCGAATCTTGAACTGACCATCGCAGCGTAGTCACCAACGCTTTGTCCGCAAACCACTCTCAGAGTTTTGGAGTGAAATTTCCGCAATCATGGCAAAATCAGCAACGGATTCCCCAATTTTTTTGAGAAATGATGCAAAAAAGCGTTGCACTTGGCTTTTACAAGCATTGTCCTGATCCCAGCCCTCACCAGAAACGAGCGCTCCGAGCGCCAAGCGTGAGCTTTACAACCTTTGTGCAATAACGAAAAAAAGTACATATTTGGAATGGTGGGGCATTTGGTGAGATCCCAACTATCCCAAAAACTGATCCTCTGTTCCGGCGTCTTCAATCTGCTTTTTGTTCCCTCGTTTTCAAAGCTATAACAGGCTCATTGCATGCGTCTTGCGCCTGCTGAATACACCAACTCCAAAGGACAACACGCTGTGAAAGAGACAATTTCACTCGATCTTAAAAAAATTGAGGCCCTAACTCTGGATGTGTTGATCTCAAATGGAGCAGATCAACCGAGTGCAAAGGCTGTGGCACAGACCATCGTGAAAGCTGAACGCGATTGCGCGCTCTCACATGGGCTTTTTCGTGTACCTGGATATGTTGCGGCACTCAGGAGTGGAAAAGTTAATGGCCACGCCAACCCTACCCTGGTGTCTAAAACGCCTACTGTACTAGCCTGTGATGCTGAAAACGCCTTTACGCCTCGGGCCCATAACGTCGCTTTGCCAAAGCTCATTGAGGCCGCCAAAACCTTTGGTCTTGCGGGCCTTTCTCTACAACGCAGCCATCACTTTGCGGCCCTTTGGCCCGAGCTCGAAACCCTGTCAGAGGCCGGGCTCGTCGGCATGACTTGTGTATCCTATCTTCCTTGGGTGGCGCCGCACGGCGGGCAAACACCGATATTTGGCACAAACCCTTTTGGTTTTTCCTGGCCTCGTCCTGGCCTAACTCCGATCGTAATCGACATGGCCACCTCAGCCATGGCCATGGGAGAAGTTCAGATCGCAGCGCGTGAGGGTCACGAAGTGCCTTTGGGCACGGGGCTATCACCGAAGGGTGAATTCACAACGGAAGCAGCTGAGATAGCCAAAGGCGTGCTCCTCCCCTTCGGTGGACATAAAGGCTCAGCGCTCGCTTTGATGATCGAGCTTTTGGCCGGCCCTTTGGTCGGCGAGACGTTTTCTTATGAAACACAAGAGCGCGACAATGGCGATGGCGGCCCAGCCCAAGGTGGCCAATTCATCCTTGCGATGTCTCCTGATGTCTTTTCGGACAAGGATTGGGCCAAGCAAACCGCTGCGTTCACACAAAAGTTTTCAGCAATCAAAGGCGCCCGTTTACCAGGGGCAAAACGTCATGCGGCCAGAAAAAACCCAGGCCCTCGGCAGGTTAACGCTGAGCTTTTGGCGCACATCAAGTCGCTAAGAGTTGCCCCTTAGAAATCTCCTCTAAACATCATAAAAATATGGAAATTTCGGCAAAGTGGGCACGCCTAACTGCGATCCCAAATCAAAGACTTTGCCAAAGGACCTTTGGATTACGGCCCTTGAAAGTCTCCGAATTTGCGCAATCTTGCGGTTGGAGTACTGTAAATCCCGACGATTCACGGAGCCTGACCCATCGCATCGACCAGTTCACATATCGAGAAAATTGCAAAGGCTGTGCAGTCGGGCGCCGCAGGCGCACAGTCCAGGCTTGCCGCGTCTTGGGTTCGGTCAATGGTTAAACATGGCTTGGACCCTGCGTGTGAGCGCACGCCCGACTACCTCTCGGCGCAAGACGTAGAGCGTCGCAAACAAGCACTGGGGCGGGTCGCAGTGATTGCCGAACCAAAACTCGACCAACTTTTCGCGTTAGTTGGCAGTTCAGGCTGCGGTGTGGTTTTAACAGACAATCAAGGCGTTGTGGTCGACCACAGATTCACCGAAGCCGATATGCAGGTTTTTCACAATTGGGGCCTAGCAGCAGGCTCTGATTGGAGCGAAGCCGCACAAGGCACAAACGGGATTGGCACCTGCCTGACCGAGCGCCGTGAAGTGATCATACACCGAGACCAGCACTTCAAAGCCTGCAACATCGCAATGAGCTGTATCGATGCGCCTGTTTATGGTGCTGAAGGCGAGATCGTCGCGGCACTGGACGTTTCTTCAGCAAGAGCTGACCAAACTGCCACAATGAACGGTATGATATCGGAGCTGGTGCGCCAAACCGCCCGCAGTATCGAAGCTAACAACTTCCAAGAAAAATTCTGCGATGCGCGGGTGATGATCCTGAACGATCCCTCAGAGGGGGTCTCGCTTTTGGCCACAAACGCGGATGACATTGTGATTGGAGCAACCCGCGCAGCCAGACGGGCTTTCGACTTGGAAACGGAAGGCGCGCTTAAGCCTGTTCCCTTGGGCGATCTCATTGGACGCGACAAAGGCTCTAAAGGATTTGAACGGGCACAACGTGCGGCGGTAATGCGCGCTTTGGTGCGCGCAGATCAAAACGTCAGCCTCGCGGCGCGTGAGCTTGGCGTGTCACGCGCAACGCTCTACCGGCGCATGAAGCGTCTTGGAATTCTGGAATAGCGAACACTCCGAATACCCTTTTTAGCCGTCTTGTCTCAAAACTGAGACACCCCAACCATCCAATTACACCCTTAAGGCTTCACAATCGTTGAGATCCCTGGTGACATTCTGAGGCACGCTTCAGGGGAAGACCCACTATGAACCTAGCCGACGCCAGGGACATCTCAGCACCGCGCGAAGACGTTTGGTCCGCCATTTTGGATCCAGATGTCCTCAAAGCTTGTATCCCTGGATGCCAAGACCTCACGGGAACGGTCGATGATGGATTTGAGGCCGTCGTCGTACAAAAAGTTGGTCCGGTGAAAGCAACCTTCAAAGGTCAAGTTGAGGTATCGGACGTTGTCGTCGGCGAAAGCCTCACACTCACGGGACAAGGAAAAGGTGGCGCCGCGGGCTTTGCGAAGGGGTCTGCACGCGTCACCTTTGCAGACACTGACGTAGGCGGCACGCTTCTCAGCTATGACGTAGAAGCCAAGGTGGGCGGCAAACTGGCGCAATTGGGCAGTCGCATTATCGACGGCTTTACCAAAAAGCTCGCAGACCAGTTTTTTGAGCGGTTTCAAAACGGGTTGGAGGACCCCGACGAGGCCGAAGAAGCTCAAGAAGCATCGCACAAAACCGATAACGATGATGAAACGAAACCAAAAAAGGGCTGGATTGGGCGCATGCTCGGCTGAGCTGAGCTTCGCAAAACTCTGGCAATCTTACGGGAGGAAGACATGCCAACAATCAATTTAAATGTGAACGGGACGTCTATGTCCGCGGAGGTGGAGAACCGCACGGTGCTTTCTACGGCACTGCGCGAACGCCTCGGCATGACCGGCACGCACATCGGCTGCGACACAAGCCAATGCGGCGGGTGCGTTGTTCATGTGAACGGACAAGCTGTGAAATCCTGCACTATATTTGCGGTTGAAGCGGACGGCGCAGAAGTTGAGACCATCGAAGGGCAAGCATATATCGACGGCTCACTCAATATTATCCAGCAAGCCTTCCAAGATCACCATGGTCTTCAATGCGGCTTTTGCACACCCGGGATGATTATGAGTGCCGCGGCTTTGCTCAAAGAAAACCCCAAGCCAACAGAGGCCGAAATCCGCGCGTATTTGTCAGGCAATATCTGCCGCTGCACAGGATACCAAGGCATCGTCAACGCAATCATGGCAGCCAGCGGTCAATCCGTCGCCATTGCAGCTGAATAGGGAGGACGAGAACATGGCAGCAGATGGAGGAATGGGTCACGCGACCAAACGCCGTGAAGACGTGCGCTTCTTGATGGGGCGTGGCAAATACACAGACGATTACACCCCCGCCCAAACAAGCTACTGCGCCTTTGCGCGCTCCAATGTGGCAAACGGCAAGATCAACAACATCGACACAGCAGCAGCCGCAGCAATGCCTGGCGTCATTGCCGTTTTCACCGGTGAGGACTTCGCTGACGTCGGCGGGAATCCCGCAGGCTGGGCCATCGTCTCCCGCGATGGCGAGCCGATGAAAGAACCCAAGCGCCCCGTTTTGGCGCATGGCAAAGTGCGCCATGTCGGCGACGCTTATGCCGCCGTGGTTGCCGAAACGCTCGAACAGGCCATGGATGCTGTGGAAGCCATCGAAGCGGACATCGACGAACTTGATGCCGTTGTGGACATGGCCAGTGCCTTGGCAAGTGGTTCGGCCCTGGTGCATGACGAGATCGAAACCAACATGTGCTTTGACTGGGGCTGGATCGAAGACAACCGCGCAGCAACAGACGAAGCCATAAAGAACGCTCCGCACGTCACAACGCTCGAGCTGGTGAACAACCGTCTTGTGCCCAACGCGATGGAACCGCGCTGCTCGATCGGCGAATATGATCCCGGCACGGGCGACTACAAGCTCACAACAACCTCGCAGAACCCGCACCTTACGCGCCTTTTGATCAGCGCCTTTGTGATGGGCATCCCTGAGAACAAACTGACAGTACATGCGCCCGACGTAGGCGGAGGCTTTGGCTCAAAAATCTATCACTATGGAGAAGAAGCGCTTGTGTTGGCCGCGGCCAAAAAGCTCAACCGTCCCGTCAAATGGACATCCACACGCACAGAGGCGTTTTTGTCGGATGCCCATGGCCGGGACCACGTGACAAAGATCGAATTGGCCTGTGAGAAAGACGGCACATTTATCGCCTTTCGCACCGAGACCCTGGCAAACGTTGGCGCGTACCTGTCAAATTTCTCGACAGCCACGCCAACCTTCCTGCATGGAACACTGATGGCGGGCAACTACACGGTGCCCAATGTCTATGTGAACGTGAAAGCGGTCTTCACCAATACCGCCCCCGTTGATGCCTATCGCGGAGCCGGACGCCCAGAGGCCACCTTCAGCCTTGAGCGAGTGATCGACAAAGCCGCGAGGGAGCTGGGGCTCAATCCTGTCGACATAAGGCGCAAGAACTTCGTCAAACCCGATCAGTATCCATTCGCATCAGCAGCCGGGCTTGAGTACGACAGCGGCAACTATGATGCCTTAATGGACGGCCTGGAAGACGTTGCAGATCTCGCAGGCTTTGAGGCGCGTCGTGCAGAGAGTGCCAAGAACGGCAAGCTGCGCGGTCTGGGCATCAACAGCTACATCGAGGCCTGCGGTATCGCACCGTCAAACCTCGTGGGCGTACTTGGCTCTCGCGTTGGGCTTTATGATGCAGCCACGGTAAGAGTGAATGCCACCGGCAATATCTCCGTCATGGTGGGCGCGCACAGTCACGGCCAAGGCCATGAAACAGCCTTCCCGCAAGTGGTGGCCGATCTCTTGGGCGTTGATCCCATGTCAGTCGAGATTGTGCATGGCGACACGTCGAAGATCCCATTCGGCATGGGCACTTACGGCTCTCGCAGCTTGGCGGTCTGTGGCTCCGCTGTGTTCCGCGCAACCGAAAAGATCATCAAAAAAGCCACGTTGATCGCGGCGCATATGATGGAAGACAAGCCCGAGAACGTAGACTTCAAAGATGGGGAGTTCGCGGTCAAAGGCACCAACAAAAAGGTTAGCTTCGGCGATGTGGCCTTGAAGGCCTATATCCCGCATGATTTCCCACTTGAGGACATCGAGCCGGGCTTGGAAGAAACGGCCTTCTATGATCCTGCAAACTTCACCTATCCGTCAGGCGCTTATGCTTGCGAGGTCGAAGTGGATCCAGACACTGGCAAGGTTGAAATCTGCTCGATGGTGGCGATGGATGACTTCGGCAATGTGGTTAATCCGATGATCGTGACAGGCCAAGTTCAAGGCGGGCTGGCGCAGGGCATCGGTCAAGCTTTGCTCGAACATGGGATCTACGATGAAAACGGACAGCTCTTGTCCGGTTCCTTGATGGACTACGCCATGCCACGTGCAGATGACCTGCCAAACCTTGTGGTCGATCACAGCTATGCCACACGCTGCACACACAACCCCATCGGGGTGAAAGGCTGCGGTGAAGCAGGAGCCATTGGATCGCCCCCCACGGTGGTTAATGCCGTTGTGGATGCGCTTCAACGCGGCGGACATGACGTAGATCATATCGACATGCCCGTTTCACCCGGACGCGTCTGGGCCGCGATGAACACGTGATCTGGTTGGTGCAGGGGCGCGCCCCCTGCACCGCCCACCAGAGAGGAGAAAAAGATGTATAATTTTGAATTCACCAAACCCACAACAGTGGAAGAAGCCGCCCAGGCCATGGCCGCAGAGGGCGCCCAAGCTTTGGGAGGTGGCCAAACGCTGATCCCAACCATGAAACAGCGCCTCGCCTCGCCCGGCACATTGGTCAGCATGACCGGCGTTGAGAGCATGGTCGGCATCACCCAGAGCGGGGGCACGCTCACAATTGGTGGAGCCACCACTCATGCAACCGTCGCCAGTGAGGCCGCGACATCCTACCCCGGTCTGGCAGGTCTTGCTGCCCACATCGGAGATCCAGCCGTCCGCAATCGCGGCACAATTGGCGGCTCATTGGCCAACAATGATCCTGCAGCTTGCTACCCAGCAGGGGCTTTAGGATCTGGGGCGACCATCACCACAAACACGCGCGACATTGCCGCCGATGACTACTTCCAAGGCATGTTCGACACAGCACTTGATGAAGACGAAATCATCACTTCGGTAAGCTTTCCGATCCCCGAAAAATCCAACTACCAGAAGTTTGACCAACCTGCCTCGCGCTTTGCGCTTGTGGGCGTTTATGTCGCCAAATTTGCGGATGGGGTTCGGGTCGCTGTAACAGGTGCATCCAACAACGGTGTGTTCCGCTGGTCAGAAGCTGAAGCTGCGCTCAGCGGGTCCTTTTCCCCCGAGGCGATTGACGGTTTGAGCATGAGCGCGGACGATATGATCGCTGACTTGCATGGGTCAGCAGAATACCGTGCGCATTTGGTTGGTGTTCTGACAAAGCGCGCTGTGGCTGCAGCCAGCTAAAAGACAAACCACAAAGACCTAGGCCGTAGCGATCACATCGTTGCGGCCTTTTTCTATGCTTCAGAATTTCATCGGATCCCGCAACAAACCAGAGCCGCCAAAGTTATTGGGTGACAACGAAACGAAAAGCGCGATCCTCGCTAGGACCGCGCTTTCCAAAGTTATGATCTAGGCTGCGAGAGCCGCGCGTTTGTGGAGCCCAATTATGGTGCCCCAAGGCGCTTCAATTTGGCTGGGCAGATCTGCCTTTGAAGCAAGTTCCACGTCAATCCGACGCAACCCAGTCGCAGGCTTTTTGGGTTTCCCCCGCCACTGCGACCTAAAAGTATTGGCCGCAAAATGGTGGTGATAGCCACCAGCGGAATAGAAGTGAGCATTGCCCATATCTTTCATCAGATTGAGACCCATGGTTTGCAGAAACACCGGATCTGCGTCTGACAGATCACCCACTTGCAAATGCACATGGCCAATTTTGGTCCCACTTGGCGCTCCGTTCCAATGGGTTGCAATGCGCATCAGGTTGTCAAAATTGATGCCTCTGCTCGCCAGCGCCAGCTCTCCGTCTTTGCGAGCCCATTGATCCTGCGGTTTGTCAGCATAAATCTCCACGCCATTGCCTTCAGGGTCTGTGAGGTAAATCGCCTCACTCACTTGGTGATCAGACGCGCCTTCTGCATAGACATTTTGCTTGCCTGCCATATCCACCCAAGCCGCGAGATCGCTGCGATTGGGCAGCAAGAAAGCGGTGTGATAGAGCCCAGGTGCATTGGCTTGGCGCGTTGCATGCGCATCCCGCTGAAGTTCCAACAAAGGGGTGTTCTCCGCGCCAAGCACAACGTGCTCGCCGTCCTGAAGCAGAACGCTCAAACCCACTGTGCTTTTGTAGAATGCAGAGACACGGTCCAAATCGTTGACAGCCAAAACCACACGCGTGATGTCGAGGCCATAATCTGTCTTAGTCATGTTTGTCTCCTTCTCTTTTTCGTTGCTTCAAAACACATAGGCGCGCACCATTGCCTACATAAGGGCGATTAAATAGAATTAGTTTCGCCATTTTGGAGATAATTATGGACCGTATTGATGGGATGAAGGCCTTTGTCGCTGTGGTTGAAACGGGCTCTTTTTCAGCGGCGGCCAAACGGCTTGGGCTCAGCAACAAATTGGTGAGCAAATATATCGCCACTTTGGAAAAGCAGGTGGGGCGTACACTTTTGTTTCGCACCACGCGCGCGATGTCGATTTCACCAGACGGCAAAGTCTATCTCGAAGGCTGCCGCAGGGTTTTGCACCAACTCGATGCGCTTGAGGCCTCCCTTGACGCCTCAGAAGACCTGCGTGGCCTCTTGCGCGTTTCAGCCCCCGTGACCTTTGGGGAGGTCATGGTCACAGACGCAGCCTTGAGCTTCATGCAGAAGCATCCCGAGATCGAAGTGGACGTGACCCTGTCAGACACCCACGAAGATCTGGCCGAAAAAGGTTTTGATCTGGCGATCCGGATCGGAACGCTAAAGGACTCCAATCTCAGGGTTCGCAAACTTGGCGATACGGATCTCGCAGTTGTAGCGACCCCCTTTTTTTTGGAGCAAGTCGGTCTGCCCACGC
Source organism: Pseudomonadota bacterium (assembly GCA_039182515.1). Lineage (GTDB taxonomy): Bacteria > Pseudomonadota > Alphaproteobacteria > Rhodobacterales > Rhodobacteraceae > JBCDCE01. The sequence goes on from JBCDCE010000057.1 coordinate 18,178, forward strand.
ATCCCAGCGATTTAAGCACCCACGAATGTATTCGCGATATCAACAGCGAAACCCCGAACAGGTGGCCCTTTCGCGAACAAAACAAGCCGCTAACTGTGCCCGTTCATGGGCGATTTAGCTGCAACAGCGCATCCGCATGTCTGGCCGGGGCAAGGAAAGGCTTTGGTTTTGCCATGGTTCCCAATCTCTTTGCACAAGACGACTTGGCCACGGGCAGGCTCGTGCAAGTCTTGCCGGAATTTTCGATCAACCCGATCCTGGTTCAAGCCGTTTTTCTTGAGTCGGGGTTTGAGCGGCCAAAACTGATAGCCTTCATCGATCACATCAAAGAGGCCATAGAGGCAGGCAAAGCGCGCTGCGCGCTTGCAAATACCCCTTAGTCAGCACCTCGCACTGGCAGCGTGGCGCCCGGACTCGGGTGGAACGCGTTTTGCACGAAATACACCGACAAAGCCGCACCCAAGCCCAAAAGGTCACTAATCAAGCCACCTGCGATCATACAAAGCGCGGCTCCGATCAAGGCAACCCGCAAGAACCAAACCACCCGTGTGCCCCAGAACCAGCCCTGAACGCCTGACGACAAAAGAAATACGCCAAAGATGGCCGTAACGCCCGCGCGGAGCACTTCGAACCAGGTCCCATCCATTAAAATTGCAGAGTTGTAAAAGAACATGAAGGGCACGATGAACGCCGCAATCCCAACCTTGAAGGAGGCCACTGAAGTCTCCATCGGATTGGCCCCTGAGATGCCCGCAGCAGCATAGCTCGCCAGGGCGACAGGCGGTGTGATTGCCGAAACAACCGCGAAGTAGAACACAAAGAAATGCGCCGTGAGCTGGGGGATCCCAAGCTGCACAAGCCCAGGCGCCACAACAGAAGCTGCGACCGCATAGGCCGCTGTCGTCGGCATCCCCATGCCCAGCAAAATGGCGATACACATGGCAAAAAAGAGGGCCAAGAGTTGCGAGGCTGCGGCAAGATCCAGAAGAACCGATGAGAACCGAGCCCCAACGCCTGTGAGGCTAATGACTCCCACAATGATACCGGCACAGGCACACACGGCGATGATCTGGATCGACATCACGCCTGCCAACTCAAGCGCGTTCAAGATCGACCTTGGCCCCATACCCGAGACCGCAGAGGCTGGTAGACTGCCCGGGAAGAGGCGCTGCATCAAAACAGGCATCCAAGACACCACAGCCGCAGCCACTGTTGCCAAGGTGCCAGCTCTGATCACCGAATAACCAACGAATAGTGCTGTGACCAAAATTAGGATCGGCACAAAAAGATAAACCTGCCGCAGCATCAGATTGAGCTTGGGCAACTCCTCTTCGCGCATACCCCGCATGCCCAACTTGCCAGCCTCAAAATCCACCATGAAATAGATGGATGCAAAGTAGAGCACAGCCGGAATAATCGCCGCGATAGCGATGTCTTGATACGGAATGCCGGTGATTTCAGCCATGATGAAGGCCCCTGCACCCATGATAGGTGGCATGATCTGTCCGCCCGTGGAGGCCGCGGCTTCAATCGCACCGGAGGTTTTTTTGTCGTAGCCAACCTTCTTCATCAGCGGGATCGTTAGCGAGCCTGTCGCCACCACATTGCCTGCAGAGGTGCCATTGATCATGCCCATGAGACCAGAAGCAAAAATCGCCACTTTCGCAGGCCCTCCCCGCGCGCGCCCCGCCGCAGCAAAGGCGAAGTTCACAAAATAGTCGCCCACTTTCGAGGCCTGTAGAAAGGCTGCAAAGATGATGAACAAGATGATGTAGGTGGACGACACCGCCGTGGTTGGCCCAAGGATGCCTGCGTCTGAGTACACGTGTCCAAAGAAGCGATGCCAGGTGTAGGGGTTTTGCACAGCCAATATTCCAGGCAGCATATGGGCCACAAATGTATAAACCAAAAAGACGCCCGTTATGATCACCAAGGCCAACCCCGCCACGCGCCTCGTTAACTCAAGGATCAAAGCCGCCCCGGCTGTGGCGGCCAAGGCTACGCCAATGGGCACAAAGGGAGTCCCCACTGAGTTGCGCGCGGCTGTGCCATAGATCGCAATAAGGTACACCGCCACGACACAACCGCACAGCGCCAGCACCATGTCTGAGAATGGGATCGTGTCGCGCCCTTTGCGCTCGACCCAACTCAAGGCAATCCCCCCAAAGGTCGCCACCAAGAGTGGGAGGCCAAACCACCAAACTTCAGACAGATAAATTTCCGTTCCCTCGAACGATGCCCAAGTGGTAAGGCCTCCCATCTCGGGGAGATCTCCAGAGTTGATTTGCCGAGCAAAATCAATAGCAGACGCGCCAGCGACAAGAGCTGGGATCACCAAAAGCGCTGCGGCGGTTGAAATGAGGGTGTTTGACGTTGCGCCCTCTGCTCTCCCAAACATACGCGCGGAGAAAATCAAAAAACCTAAGCCCAAAGCGCCTGCGACGTGGGCAATACGAAAGTTCCAAGTCTCCATCGGGAATTGTGGAAGAAAGGGAACGGAAACGCCGGTCAAATCTTTGATTGAGACCCCATTGAGCGCCACCATGTGAAACGCCGCATAGAGCATGGCAAGCAGGGCGATAACGAGCGCAGTGGAGCCGGAAAAAAGGCGGCGGTTGCCTTCAACTGGCTCCTCATCAACACCCTCTGCAAGGACAGGTTCGTCCATAAGAACAGGCTCTGCAGTTGGCTTTTTGTGTGCGTCGGTCATGGCTGGTGCCCCAAGAAAAGTCAGGCTGCGGCCTCGGCCACAGGCTTTAAAGGACCCGCGCTTCGCTTTGAGGCGCGGATCATCGTTTGATTAGGATGTCGAGTGACCGGCTTAGCCGCCGAAGATTTTATCCGCGGCAATCTCTGCGCCCGCATTCTCGGTGAACCACTTGGCGGCTCCTGGGTGCCACATCAGCACACCGTTCTTGTCCCAGTTTTCCGGAAGAGTGGACCGCGCAGCTTTGTGGATACCCAGCATGCGCTCATTGTCAGACATCACAACATCCACAACAGCTTCCACGAAGGAGGCAGGCAGATCACAGTTGGCGATCGCAAAGTTCCACATCGAAACGGAATTCGCGTCTTCGGTCATGGACGTATACGTGTCAGATGGAATGACAAAAGGTGCGACAGGGAACGCGTCCAAAATCTTCGACTGTTCGGCATCGGTGAACGTGATGAAATTCACCTCTGTTTGCACTTCCAATTGGCTCACTGCTGGCGTCGGTACTCCAGCGGCAAATGCGATGACGTCGAGCAAACCATCCTGAAGCTGCGTGCCCAGATCGTTCCAGCCGCCATTGCGGCGCTCGAAAGTAATCCCAAGCTCTTCCATCATACGTGGGAAATAGGTGTCAGAGGTTGAGCCTGCTGGACCAAAGCCAATCTTGGCCCCATCAGGAATGTCGGCAATCGACGCAATTCCAGAGGACGCAAGCGTCGTAACGGCGAATGGGGTCTGATACATCGGGAACATCGCACAGGAATTGGTCATCTGTAGACCGGGCGCGATAGGGTTTGTGCCATTCAGAGATTCAGAGGCCGGACCCATCGTGGTCATGCCAAATTGAGCGTCTCCGGTGTGGACCAACGCCATATTTTGCATCGGACCACCTGTGACTTCACCGCCGCCAACAAGGCCAAGCTCTTCGGCCACCAAGTTGGCCCAGCCGGATCCATAGGCAAAATACGTGCCGCCCTGCGACGCGGTGCCAACCGTGAAGCTCTCAGGCCAGCCAGTTTTGTCGAGATGCCCATCTGCAAACGCAGGCACAGCAAAAAGGACCGCGGCAACCGCGGCGATAGAAATATTCGTCATGATGTCCTCCCAGGGACGCGGGTTTGACCCGCCGTTTCCGTCGTTTCGTGCTCGCTTTGTCAGAACACGCGAGAGAGGATGGCGGAGAGATATTGCGGAGCAGAAGCCACGAGCTCACAAAAACTGCGGATTTTCAGAAAGAAAAATCAGTAAATGGGTAGGTCTCGTGACAATTGCGTTTGCGGCTGTGTGGAGTTCCACCCACTACGCATCTTCTCCAAAGTCATCGCGCTTCAGCCCGTGCTTTTGCATTTTGTCGTAAAGCGACTTTCGCGACAGCCCGAGCGATTCATAGGTTTCTTTCAGCCGCCCACCATTGGCCGAGATCGCAGCTGAGATCAGCGACTTTTCGTAAGCATTAATTTGTTCAGCTAGGGTCTCGGCCTGCTCGGCGCGATTTCCGATGCCGCTTGGAAGCCCCAAAACAAACCGCTCTGCCTGGTTGCGCAACTCGCGTACGTTGCCGGGCCAGTCCCGTGCAGAAAGCTCATTGAGAACGTTCGTGGGGATGTCGGGGCATCCCACACCCGCTTGCTGCGCTGCTTTTGCGGCCAGCACAGTAAAAAGGCCTGGAATATCTTCGCGCCGATCTTTGAGATCTGGCAGGTGCAACGAGGCGACATTGAGACGGTAAAGAAGATCCGCCCGAAAGGTCCCACGGTTAACCGCTTCGGCCAGATTGCTCTTAGCCAAAGATATAACACGGATATCGAGCGGAAGGCTGTCGTTTGAGCCAAGGCGGGTCACGGTGCGGTTGTGCAAAACATCGAGCAACTTCGCTTGCAGCGCCAATGGTAAGAGGTCCACCTCATCGAGGCATAAGATACCGCCCCGAGCATGCTCAAGCTTGCCGTAGCGGGCGCGTGTTGCACCGGGAAATGCGCCCGCTTCATGCCCAAAGAGCTCGCTTTCAATGAGAGCGTCAGGAAGAGCGGCGCAGTTGATGTGCACAAATGGCCCCTTAGATCGGCTGCTCTTGCGATGCACCAAACGCGCCGCCACTTCTTTGCCGGTGCCGGTGTCCCCTGTGATCAACACATCCACATCTGTGGCCGCAATTGCGCTCAAAGCTTGGCGTTGCGCGCGCATCAATTCGCTTCGACCAAAAAGCGTCTTTTCAAACGCAGCCCCACTATGAACCTGCTCGCGCAGCGCTCTGTTTTCGAGCGCAAGGGAACGTCGCTCAGCCGCGCGGCGCACGCTTGCCACCAAGCGTTCGGGCTGCCATGGCTTTTCAATAAAGTCATAAGCCCCGTTTTTGATGCATTGAACCGCAAGATCGACGTCGCCATGCCCTGTGACCAAAATCACAGGAAGTTCCGGGTCGATCGCGATGGCTTCTTCCAAGAGCGCCACACCATCCATGCCGGGCATGCGGATATCTGTCACCAAAACACCGTCAAATCCGACTTTAAGGCGCTTGAGTGCCTCATCTGCCGTAGCACAGCACTCCACGTCTATGTCAGCAAGCTCAAAGGTCTGTTGGGCAACGATGCGCAGATGCTCTTCGTCGTCAACCACAAGGACCCGCTCAGCATTCATGACAGCGTGTCCCTCTCATCACCCAAGCTTTGACTTTGCAAAACCACAGTAAATACAGCCCCGCCCTCGGGATGGTTTTTCGCGCTGAGGGCACCCCCAAAATCGCTGATGATATTTTGAGAAATAGACATCCCGAGCCCCATCCCCGCTCCTGCGTCTTTGGTTGTGTAGAACGCGTCAAAGACGTGTTTCATGGTATCTTGCCCAAGGCCCGGACCATGATCTCGAAGAGTGATGGCAACCTGCCCTTCGCTTGTGCAGACTCCAATCTCAATCACAGGATCATCCAGTCCATTCATCGCCTCCAAGGCATTTGTGATGATATTCACCAAGACTTGCTGCAAGCGCAACTGACCGCCGAGCGCGCAAATCCCTTCATCAAACGGCGTGGTCTTCACCACAGCTGAACTGGCGCGCAATTGCGGACCAACCAAGCCAATAGTCTCTGCGATCACCTGCGAGACATTGATTGGTTTGAGCTTGTCTCCAGGCTGGCGAGCAAAATTGCGCAAGTGAGCGGAAATTTCAGACATGCGGTCGCTCATCAACGAAATGCTCTCAACATTTGACTTGGCATCCTCAATGCGAGCGCGCGCCAAATACTCCCCTGCATTAACCGCATAGCTCTTGATGGCTGCAAGCGGTTGGTTGATTTCATGCGAGATCGCCGCCGACATCTGCCCCAGAGCGGCAAGTTTGCCTGCTTGTACAAGCTCACGCTGGCTTTCGCGCAGCCGATCTTCCGCTAACCGCCGCTCAGCCACTTCGGCTTGGAGGGTTGTATTGGCGTGGTTAAGGTCGATGGTGCGCTCGCGAACCTTGTCTTCCAGCAAAGCGCGCTGTTCTTGCTCAATCCGTATCCGTTGCAATGCGTTTGCGCGTCGTTGCCACAAAACCAAAAGAAACAGCGCCACCGCAGTGACAGCCAGTCCCCCAATCGCCAAAGTCCAAAAGACCTGACGCTGCACCGATTGCAGGGAAGACAGCGCAATGGCGTGCCAGCCTGGGAAATCCAAAGGCTGACTGGCAGCCAAAAATCGCTCTGCGCTGCTCTCCTTGTCAATCGTGACCATCACCGCTTCCGGCCCAATTACATTTGCTGACACACCAAGCGTTGCAACGCGATCGAGCGGGTATTGCTTAGTTTGGCCAATACGGTCTCGGACAGGATCGGTCAAAGGAGTCAGTGCCTGAAACCGAAAGTCCGGTCTGCTGGTCAGAAAAACGATCCCATTGTTATCCGAGATCAAGATTTCTGGGCCAAGGGTCTCCCAATCCTCTTCGATTGCGCCAACCGTTATCTTCACAGCCAGAACACCGATGACCTCGATGCCGTCCAAGATGGGGGCCGAAAAGAAAAACCCCCGCTCCCCCGACGTTGTGCCCAGCGCATGGAAAATAGCCGTCTGGCCGCCCAAGGACTTTGAGAAGTAAGGTCGGAAGGCAAAGTTCTTTCCCAAAAACGTGTTTTCATCGCGGTAGTTGCTGGCTGCGATCGTCAGCCCCGTCCGGTCCATGACGTAGATATCTGAAGCCCCAATCGATAGAGCCGTTTGTCTTAGCTTTTCATTGATGAACGGGGACTTTCCGACCTGAGCATCAGAGTTCAAAACGTTGCGCAAAGCAGGATCGCCGGCAATCAGACCAGGAATAGGTGTGAAGCGGCCAACGGTTTGATCAATTGCTTCAACCACCAAAAGGAGCGTCGATTGGGCTGCGCTCTGTGCACGCCCAACAAAGTGGGATTTGGCCCAGCTTTGCGCCAAAACAAACACGATCAAAATGCAAACTGCCGCAACTGCTATCTTGAGTGCGGTTCTAGGTTTGATCATCTAATGCTCCACAAAAAGGCGTCGGCCAATCGCCCTTCCGGGCTTAAGTCTCACTTAGTGATGGAATAACGGAAGTTTGCAAACCCAGTGTTCCCCGCACCAAAGCAAAGTCCAGAAAACGAAAAACCAGTTATCAGCCAGTCTGGCAATCAACCGCGATGCACGATTGAACCCGTGGTCCTAAAAAGTCGTTCAATCAATCCAACATCCTGCCTGGCGAAAATCACATTTGGTGCCTTTGCCATCCAAGACCTTTTGGTCGACTTTAGTAACGCCGCTCCTACGTCCTGGCGCATGAAGGACCTTGAAATCACATCCTCGGCTGAGCTTTGGAGCTGGCTCGGTGAAAATCATGCCTCAGAAGAGAGTATTCGGCTGATCACGTGGAAGGCCGCGAACCCTGAGAAATACGTCGGGCGCGAGGATGTATTGGACGCCCTGCTTGCACACGGCTGGATTGATGGGCGCCGTTTTGTGGTGGACGAGGATCGAACGGCTCAACTCATCACACGACGTAAGCAACAAGCGTGGTCAAAGACCTACAAAGACAGAGTGGCACGTTTGCGACGTGAAGGGCGCATGCACCCAACGGGCGAGGCCATGGTCGATGCTGGACAAAAATCTGGGCAGTGGACTTTCTTTGACGACGTTGATGCTTTGATTGTTCCACAAGACCTAGAAGTCGATTTAGACAAGGAGCGTTGGAACGCCTTTGCTCCGTCCTATCAGCGCAATGTCCTAAGGTGGATCAAACTTGCCAAAACCGCGGCGACAAGAAGCAAGCGGATTGCAGCTGTTGTTGATGCAACACGATACAACAGAAAGCTGCCCCAGATGTAGCTTAGCCTTGCACTGCACCTAGCGGCCCAAAGACCCAATACGGTTTTACGTCGCTAG
>JBCDCE010000058.1:0-24552 GCA_039182515.1 Pseudomonadota bacterium
CAAACGGACCCATGCGTTCAGACGAATTGATTTCGAGGGTCGAACCGTCCGTTACATATGTGCTGAGGTCTTCAACCGGGAAAAACCCGCGCTCCGCCAAAGTCGCGTAGAAAATGGCTGTGTTGTGCGCGGTGGTTAGAAAAATCCGGTCGCGATTTGACCAAGTTGGATTGGCCGGGTCCATCGTCGCTTCCGCAAAATATAGAGACGTAAAAATGTCCGCAGCACCCAGGCCTTGTTGCACGTAGCCTTGCCCAGACGGGGCCACCATATCCACAACATGCAGGCGCAACCGCGTGGCGATTGCTTCGAGTTCCGCAAGATTGTGCTTCTCTTTCATTGGAGCCGTGTTATCATTAAAGGTACAGACCTTTGTACCTACGATGAAGGGGAGGCTGTCAATATGAATCTTCAAGCGATGAAACGCAGCGCTGTCCCGCTTCATGCCGAAGTGGCCGAGGTGCTGCGCCATCAAATCCTGTCGGGCGAGCTGGCCTCTGGCACAAAACTGCCCGCTCTGAGCGCCCTCACCGAGCAGTTGGGCGTGGCGCGCATGACCGTTGTGCAGGCCATGAACACGCTTGAAGAGGAAGGGTTGATCGAAAAGCACTCTGGCCGTGGCACCTTTGTGAAAGCCGTGAAACTGCCACAGCGCCATACGCTGCATATGAAAGCCGACATCAGCCAGATCCACACGATGGTTGAAGGGCTTGAGGTCTCTGTTCTGCAGCAAGACGCTTTGATCGAAAAAGACGCCGAAGGGCGTTATTTTAGGTCGATGCGCCGAATTCATACCCGCTCTGGAAAGCCGTTCTGCCAGGTGGACATAAAGCTCGACGATCCTATTTTCGACCGCGCGCCAGAGCGCTTTGCCCGCGAAATTGTCGTCTCTGTACTGCGCGATCTTGGCATTATGGTCCAGGCCGCGCGCCAAAAAGTGACCATCTCTTACGCGAATTTTGCCATGGCCCAAGCGCTTGGCATCAAGGTTAATTCTGCTGTGTTTCGCGTGGAGCGCCAGTTTCTCGACCCACATGGCACGTTGATTTATTCCGCGATCCTTTCCTACCCCGGCGACCTGTTGGAGTTTGAGATGGAGTTTGCCACGGATGAGGTGTGAGCCAAATCCGGTCTTGACTCAAAGGACCGCAAACACAAAGGTACACACATCTAGACCATTAAAAGCCGCAAAGGCTCAGGTATGAAGCAGGGAGGGCTTCGAAATGAAACTGTTTAAACTGGCCGCAGCAAGCGTTGCAGCGCTTGGCCTCAGCATGGGGGCTGCCCTGGCGGAATGGCCCGAAAAACCCATCACCTACGTGGTGTCCTTTGGCGCAGGCGGCAACGCCGACATCGTGGCGCGCATGAACGCGGATGTGCTCAGCGAAGCTTTGGGCGTGCCTGTAAACGTGGTTAACAAGCCTGGCGGCGCGCATATTCCGGCCACCATGAGTGTGCTTGAAGCCCCGGCGGACGGCTACACGGTGTTCAATTGGTCGCCCCCAAGCTTCATGGTGGTGCCGCTCACCCGCGCCACGCCCTATGACCCGTTGAAAGACTTCATTCCGCTCTATGCCGGGATTTCAGCGTCGAACGCGCTCTATGTGAAGGCCGACAGCCCCTACACCACCTTTGAAGAGTTCATAGAGGGGGCCAAAGCCAACAAGCTGACCATGGGCGTCAACAACTTCGGCGCGCCGCCCAACCTGTCTGCCGTGCAAATGGCCTCAGAATTTGGGCTTGAGTTCAACACTATCGCTTTGAAAACCGTGCCTGCGACGCTCGCAGGCTTGATTGGCGGTCAGGTCGATGTGGCCGTGGGTCAAGTGGCCTCGATCCATGCGTACGGCGACGAAATCCGTCCGCTCATCATTCTCGATAACACCCGCAAGCCTTACTACGAAAAAGACCTGCCTGGCGTGCGCACGGTTGGCGAAGCCTTCCCAGGCAAAGAAGCTGGCACTTGGGTGCATGGCGGTCTGGCGGTCAAAGCCGGAACACCCCAGGAGATCGTGGACAAGCTTCTTGAAGCGTCAAAATCCATGGGAGAAGAGGCCTTCATCGCCAAAGTTCCACGGGCTGTGAGCTACGATTGGACCCACGGCGTAGAAGAGACCACCGCTCTGATCCAATCGGGCATCGATCTCTATTCACCGCTGCTCGACGGCCTTGGCTTGTTGAAAAAGTAAGCCAGCTTTTGCCATCTGGCGCCGCGCGTAGGATTGCGCGGCGTCTTTAATCTCGGGGCCCCATTCATGCTGAGCCAGCGCATCGCCAATCTGATATTTGTCGCTGTGACATTGGTTGCCTGCGGCTATTTCGCTTGGGTGGCCCAGGGGTTCACAACCTCCGGACTTTTGGCCAGTGCTGGGTTGCCCTCAAAGTTCTTTCCGCAATTGATGCTGGGGATTACGGCGCTCTGCGGCCTCATTGTGGGCTATCAATACCTCATAAAAGGCAGCGCGGGCGATGACGCAGGTGAAACCGTCTTTGTAAATGCAGGGGAAGCCCGCCAAGGCATCGCAATGCTGATCGTCGCAGTGGTGTGTTACACCCTTTGGCGGACCGTTGGATTTCTGCCTATGGCGGTGGTTTTGGGCCCGCTGAGTTTGCTCGCGATGGGGGTTCGAAAACCGCTCATCTACGTCGTGGTTTTGGCGCTGACCTTCGCAATTACGGCTGTCTTTATGTATGGCCTCGGAGTGCAATTGATCTAGCCATGATTGACGGTGCTGCTCTTCTCTCTGCCCTTTGGCTTCTCGCTGATCCTCTGACAATGGCGTTGCTTGTATTGGGCATTGTCTTGGGCCTTGTGATTGGGATCCTGCCGGGCCTCGGCCCGCCCATCGCCATCGCACTTGCTTTGCCCTTCACCTTCTACATGGACACGGTTCCATCCATGGTTCTGCTGCTTGGGATCTATTCCGCGGCCATCTATGGCGGCTCCATTTCCGCCATTGCCGTTGGCATCCCAGGCACAGGCGCGGCCATTGCAACTGTGTTGGACGGGCACAACATGTTCAAAAGCGGGCGTGGCGGGGAGGCTTTGGGCTTTTCGCTCACAGGCTCAATCATCGGCGGGCTCTTCAGTGCGGTTTGCTTGGCGCTGATAGCGCCCCTGCTCGCGGATTTAGCGGTCAAATTTGGGCCACGAGAGTACCTGGCGATCTCGGTTTTTGGCTTGGTTGTGGTAGTGCGCGTGGCCGGTCAGAGCTTGGCTAAGGGTCTTTTGATGGGCGGGCTTGGCCTCTTTCTCACCACCTGGGGCCTCGATGAGCTTAACGGCACAGAGCGCTACACCTTCGGAACTTACCATCTCTATGAGGGCCTGCCTTTGGTGCCCTTCCTCGTGGGCCTTTTTGCAATGTCAGAGGTGTTGATCGGTGCGGAGCGCGCGGGCCGCAAGGTTGATTTCTCCATGGAAAGCCTCACGGTCAAACTGCCCGGGCTCAAAACGCTGCGCCGGATGAAAGACGTGATCCTGCGCTCCTCGATTATCGGAACGGTCATTGGGATCATTCCCGGGGAGGGTGCTGCCGTGGGCGCATTCTTTGCTTATTCCGAGGCCAAGCGTCGCTCCAAAACACCGGAGGCTTACGGCACAGGCATCCCCGAAGGCATCGTCGCCCCTGAAACTGCCAATAACGCCACGGTGGGTGGCGCGCTCGTGCCAACACTCACTCTCGGAGTACCGGGCTCCCCTGCCGCCGCAGTCCTCTTAGGCGCGCTCTTGATCCAAGGCCTCACACCTGGGCCCAAGCTTTTCTCCGAAGAGCCTGACCTGATGTATGCAATTTTCATGGGCCTCTTCATCATCAACATCCTGATGATGTTCATCGGCCTGATCGCCATCCGCTTTGCGGCCCAATTGATCCGCGTGCCCACAGCCGTGATCGTGCCCATTGTGCTGCTCCTCAGCTTTGTGGGGATCTATTCGGTGTCCAACTCTTTCTTCAACGTGAGCGTTCTTTTGGGCGCAGGAATCCTGGGCTACGTCGTGCGCAAGCTTGGCTACTCGATCGCCCCTCTCTCGATCGGATTTGTGCTGGGCCCAATCCTCGAGAACTCCCTGCGCCAATCCATGACACTCGCGGACGGCTCAGTGCTTGAGTTCTTCAACACTCCCATTGGCCTCACCATCTATGCCGCTCTCGCCTTGACACTCCTCTGGGGCCCCATCACCGCGAGACTGCGCAAATGACCCAGCCTAATATCCTGATCATATACGCCGACCAAATGCGCTATGATGCGATGGGCTGCGCGGGCAATCCGGTGATCCGCACGGCCAATATTGACCGGCTAAGTTCCGAGGGCGTGCATTTCAAAGAGGCCTATACAAGCTATCCCATTTGCTGCCCGTTCCGCGCTTCCATGCTCACGGGCAAATATGCCCAAGGCCACGGCATGATCCAAAACCACTTCCCTTTGCGAGGAGGTCAAGGGTTCTTGGCGGAATATCTTAAAGAGGCAGGCTACCAAACGGGCTATGTCGGCAAGTGGCACCTTGAGGGCGGACCAAAGCCGGGGTTTGTGCCGCCCAACCGTCGCTTTGGGTTCGATCACTTTGTGGGCTTTAACCGCGGCCATGATTACCGCTCGTCGATTTACTACGACGACACAGGCCAGCCCTACCATTCAACGCGCTACGAGCCCGATTACCAAACAGACCAGTTCTTAGACTTCATTGAGGATGCTACCGCAAAAGACGCGCCTTTCTTTGGCTATCTGAGCTATGGCCCGCCACATTTTCCGATGGACATGCCAGATCATCTGCGGCGCATCTACAAACCCGAGGAAGTGCCCCTACCCCCCGGCGTGCCCAATGCTGCGCTTCAAGCTGAGGTGCAAAAACACCGCAACGACGTACTTTGCGGCGGCGATCCGAAGTCCGGCCACAAAAGCCATGCCGCCCATGAGACCAAGCCCGTCGCCGAAGTCGAGTCTGAGGCCGAAATCCGTGAGTTCATCGCCGAATACTACGGCATGATCCACAACATCGATTGGAATTTAGGCCGGATCCTAAACCAGCTCGATGCGCTTGGAATTGCGGAAGAAACGATGGTGGTTTTCCTCAGTGACCATGGCGATATGTGCGGCCAGCACGGATCTTTCTGCGGCATCAAAAACCAAGCGTATCGCGCTGCTATGCATGTACCGCTGATCATCCGCTACCCTGGCCGCTTTGCGCCGCAGAGAACCCAAGCCATGGTTGACGTCGGCGTCGATATGATGGCGACCCTTTTTGACATGGTGGGCATCCAGATGCCCGAAGGGCGCGACAGTCAGAGCTATTTGTCTGTGCTCGATGGCAAAAATACCGAGCATCGCGAGGCGATTTGGTATCAGGTGTTCACCCAAACGGGTGGCAACCCCGGCGAATATGCACCCTTCGCCGAGCGCGGCATCCGCACGAAAGACTGGCTCTACATGCGCCGCAAAGATCACCGCGCTTTGCTCTTTGATCAGCGCAAAGATCCAGAGGAGCAAAACAATCTGGTCGATGATCCGGCTTGCGTGGATCTCATGGAGAGGCTCGACGCCGAGATCACGGCCCATATGCAAGCCGCGGGCGACAATTGGGACATGGCCGCAGACTTCCCTCCGCCTGATTGGGTCACCCATGCTGAGGCGAAAGAGCACCTCGAGACCGTCCTCCTTCCAAGCGCAATCTACGTCCCTTAAGGGACCCATGAGGCCATCATGCTGCTAACCGGCGAGACAACCTACGATCCAGCGCCTTTTGATGCGATCAGCTACGATCTGTGCAAGCGCCGCGAGGACGTGGTGATCATGAGCTCTGACCTCAGCAAATATTGCCAGGTTGTGCGGGTCAAAAATGAATTGCCGCGCCAACACCTTGATGTGGGCATGGCCGAACAAAACCTGCTGTCGGTGGCAGCGGGTGTGGCCAAAGGCGGCTATATCCCCATCGCCACCTGCTTTGCCTGCTATATCACGCGCCGGGCCTACGATCAGATGATGATTTGTATGGGCACGGGCTCTGGCCACGGCACAAACCGGGAAACAGGCCCCACAAATATCGCGATTGGATTTACGCCAGGCATCTCTAATCCCGCGCGCATCCACCACCAAGCGGCAGAAGATCTGGGCATGGTGCGCGCCATTCCCAACGCCACGGTGATTGATCCTGTGGACCCCACGGACTTCGGCGCCGCTGTTGAAATGGCTGTGACATTGCCAGGGCTCACCTACATTCGCGGCCATAGAGGCGACACGCCTAAGATCTTGGATCCAGAGAAGTTTAAGTTCGAGCTGGGTCGGACATACAAGCTCAAGGCAGGCTCAGGCATCGGCATCATCGCAACCGGGCACGGCACCCAATGGGCACTGGACGCCTCCAAGATTTTAGCTGAACAAGGCATCGATCATTCACTCTTGCATGTGCCCACAATCAAGCCCGTCAACGAGGCCGAGATTGCGGAATTTGCCTTTGCGCATAACCAAATCGTCACTGTAGAGAACCACCAGATTGTCACAGGGCTTGGCTCTTTGGTGACGGAAATTGTCTCAGACATCGGCGGCGGGCCTCGGATTACGCGCATGGGTCTGCCCAACACTTGGGCCCCTGGCGGCACGCTCCCGTTCATTCGCCAAGCCCTGGGCCTAGACGGTCCGACACTGGCCAAACGGATCGCAGGAGTGGCGACATGAGACGCAATTCCTCAGTCCATGCGCTTGAGCTGACAGCCGCTAAAATCCGCCGCAACGTGCTCGAGATTTGTCGCCAACGCGGGGGCTATGCCGCCCAAGGTGTGGCGCTCGCAGATATCGCCGCCACGCTCTATTTCGACGAATTGCGCCCCGATGAGGACGGCTGGTTTCAAGACCGCTTTGTGCTCTCCAATGGCCACGACGCGATCATGACCTATGGCGCTTTGGCCGAAACTGGACACTACAGCATGGGGGATCTGCGTACGATCAACGCAGACGGTGGTTGGGTCGATCAAAGCCCCATTGAAGGCCAACTGGGATTTGAAATGACGGCTGGATCGTTGGGCCAAGGCCCAAGCCAATCCGCAGGCCTGGCCTGGGCTTTGCGACAAAGGGGTTTGGACACCCGCGTCTATTGCCTTTTCTCAGATGGCGAGCTGCAAGAGGGCAATACCTGGGAAGGTGTGATGTTTGCAGGCCACCAAAAGCTTGGCAATCTGTGCTACATCATCGACAACAACGACATGCAGGCCTCCGGTCACGCCAGCGATGTGATGGCCGTTGAGCCGGTGCCAGAAAAGTTCGAAGCCTTCGGCATCAAAACCCGGCGCATCAGCGGCACAGATATCCCTGAGCTTCTCGACACCTTCGCAGAGGCCCGTGCCACCACGGACCGACCCTTTGCAATGATCTGCGACACCCGGCTTTGGGACGGCATTGATTGTCTGCAAAAGGCCCTGCCCATGGCGCATTACACCGCCAAAGGCGCGGTTGATTGGGACGCAGGCCTGGCCGAAATTACCACCAAAATCGAAGCTCTGGAAAGCGCGCAATGACAGATCAGCCCCTCATCGGCAAAACCGCTGTTGTCACCGGTGCCGGGCGTGGCATCGGCAAATCCATCGCAATGACCTTTGCCAAGGCGGGCGCGGATCTGGCGATCTGTGCGCGCTCGCAAGCTGAGATTATCGAAGTGCGCAAAAGCGTCGAAAGCCTGGGCCGGACTTGTGTATCTGAAAGCGTTGATCTTGCGGACCCTGGGCAGACCAAGGGCTTTTGCGATCGGATCCTGCGCAGCTTTGAAGGCGTTGATATCATTGTGAATAACGCAGGCGCCTACCTCGAACGCGGGGCCTTTGTGGACAGCGATCCCGACCTCTGGTGGAAGACGATCGAGGTCAATCTGCGCGGCCCCTACCTGCTGACCCGCCACCTGATTGATGCCATGCGGTCGGGCGGTAAAATCATCAATCTAACCTCCGGCAAAGGCTATGCCGCTGGCGCAAACTCCACGGCCTATCACGTCTCAAAAGCCGCGCTCAACATGCTGACCAATGGGCTCGCAAACGAGCTGTGGCAGCGCGATATCGACGTCAACAGCCTCGTGCCAGGCCCAACAGCCACAGCAACCTTTGACAACGCCGCCCCCGGCGCAGAGCGCAGCCCAGAAGAGATCCTCTCGCTTGGCCCAGAAAGCCTGCCCAAAGGGTTGCCCGCCCGGGAGAGGGTTAAGCACCCCGATGAGGTTGCAGCACTTGCCCTCAGCATGGCCACGCAGCCTTTGGGCGGGCCAACAGGCCAGGTCTTTTCCCTCGCGCGCCGCCCTATGTAACACGAAAGCCCTCTGCGCTTGTTTCAGGCCAAGCTATGCCGAATGCGCTGACAGATAATCCACAAAACTCGATACCAAGCTGTTGCGAAGACCCGTCTCTGGCCAAATCGCGGAGATTGTCGCGCGGGGCAAGCGCCACTCGTCAAAGAGCCTGACGAGTTTGCCCTCATTGAGGCCTTCCCGACAAATCTCGGCGGGCATTACCGAAACTCCATGGTTTGCTTTGGTTAAGAAATGCAAGGCATCGAAGTGATCGACTTGGAGCCGCGACTGCTTTTCGATTGTGAGGGTCGCCCGCTCCCCCCGGTGGGATTTAAGTTTATAAATCCGTCTCTTGTGGCGGTAGTTGATCCAATCCCAAGTCATCAGACCAGAGGGATGTTGAGGGGTTTCTTTGCTTTGGAAATAGTCGCGCCCCACCACGATGATCCGCTCAAAACCACCCAATCTGCGCTCAACAAGCCCTTGCGTTTCGAAGCGGCCGGACCGGATACACAGATCAAAGCCATCCTTCATTGGCTCCACATCATTGTCCGTAAAATCCGCCGAAATATGCACCTGGGAATAGGTCTCAACAAAGGCCGCGATGGTGTCGTGAAGCGGCGAAGAGGCGAGATAAGACGGCATTGAAATTTTCAGTGACCCCGACGGCTCAGACTTCGAATGACGCAGCGCGTCGAAGCCCTGCTGGGCCGTTTCCACAAGCCTTGACGTATGGGCGTAAAGGTCACGACCTTCCGCAGTCAGCGAGACCTTTCGGGTCGTGCGATAGAGCAAGGGGACGCCCACAAAATGTTCAAGCTTTGACACCCCTTCACTGACCCGCGACGGCGCTAGACCCAGCGTTTTAGCCGCCTCACTGAAAGAGCCTTTTTCAACAACCTGAGTAAAGATCGCCATAAGGCGAAGTTGATCGATCATTGTTCCGATTTTCGTAATTAATAGATACTAATTTAGCCGCTTAACGGAATTTTATCAATACGATAGCCTGCGCTCGAAGAGGATTGGGGGCCCTCAGGCAGCGCCCCGTACTGCGCGCCCAAACGATCCCAACAAAATCTAACGTCCAAATCATAAAAGGAGATCCTTCATGAAATTGATCCCATCCATCTTGGCCATAAGCGCTGTGGCGCTCTTGCCTCTTGGCGCTTTGGCCGACTCCGCTGCCTCCAAAGCTTTGGTCATGGAAGCGCTCAATGAGGCTTTGGTAAAGGGCAACGCCGATGCGGTGCCGCAATACTGGAGCCCCGATTACATTCAGCACAATCCCGATATCGCCAATGGTCTTGAGGCCCAAAAAGGCCTGATCCAATTTATGAACAGCACTGGCGCTTTCGAGGCCGATTACGTGCGCGTCATCGCGGATGACGACATCGTGGCCGTGCATGCCAGCTACTTAGGCTTTGGCCCCAAAGCGACCATAGGATTTGATGTGTTCCGTGTGGAAGATGGCCTCATCGTGGAGCATTGGGACAACTTACTGCCCGAGCAGCCCCTCAACCCATCGGGGCGCAGCCAGATTGATGGCGCCACAGAGATCACAGATCTCGACAAAACCGAGGCCAACAAAGCCAAGGTTGCAGAGTTTCTGAACAAGTCGTTGATCGAGCGCGCAGAGATCGACATCACGAACTACATCAACCCCAACAAGTACTTCCAACACAACCCAGCTGTCGCAGACGGCTTGGACGGCTTTGGGGCGGCCATGGCCGAAATGGCCAAAGCGGGCAAATCAATGAGTTACAGCAAGGTTCACAAGGTCATCGGCGAGGGCAACTTCGTGTTGACCATGTCCGAAGGCGCAATTGGATCTGACCCAATAGCCTTCTACGACCTCTTTCGTTTGGAAGATGGTCTGATCGTAGAGCATTGGGACGTGATTGCCCCCATGCCTGGGCCCGACGCCAAGCACAACGAAGCCGGCAAATTCTAACCGCGCCTCTTTCCCCGCGAAGAGGTCTCCAACCTAAGGGGGCATCAATGCACCGCAGAACCGTTCTCAAAACAACCCTTGGCGCTGCACTCGCAACAACACTTGCAAGCAAACTCGGAGCACAAGATATGGACGCAACTTCACAAGCTTCCTTCGACACCGTCATGGCCTTTATGGGCGCGATGGGCGGCGGCGATATGGACACCATGAGCAGCCTGATGGCTGACGATATGGTCTGGCACAACGAAGGCGACAAAACGCTGCCTTGGATTGGTGAGTCTCGCGGCAAAGAGGCCATCTTTGCGTTTCTGCCGATCTTCTCGTCCAATCTTCAGACCACCAAATGGGAAAACTCTGATGCCTTCGCCAGCGGCGACACTGTAGCCGTCTTTGGCACTATGGCGGCCACAGCCACTAAAACCGGCCAAAGCACCGGCGACTTCACCTTCGCTCTGCGTGCCAAGGTGCGCGACGGGCAATTGGTGTTGTGGCATTGGTTCGAAGACAGCTTCGCTGTGAGCCAAGCTTACCACGGCAAACTCTAATTCAGCTCACGGGCTCAGTTCATGGGCTCAGTTCATGGGCCGGGATATATCTCGGCCCATTGAGCTCTTTTTGCACAAAGCGCCGGGCTTAGCTTACCTGTCTGCCTTGGCACCAGACTCCCCGCAAAATGGGGGTGCTTCCCACTTGGCGCACGCGCAATGCATCCCCTCTTGCTCCAACCTCAAGCTTGCCGCGATCTTTAAGACCAGCGGCCTCAGCGGGATTGCGGGTCACCGTGTTGATGGCACGTGGAAGGTCATTCCATTGCTCAGCGAGACGAAAGGCCGACAAAAGCAAAGCAGAGGGCACGTAGTCAGAAGAGACGATGTCCAAAAGGTCCGCTTTGGCCAGATCTTCCGCGGCGACATTGCCCGAATGCGATCCTCCACGGATCAAATTCGGCGCGCCCATCATCACGAGAATATCTCTCTCACGACAAGCCTGCGCGGCCTCTTTGGTCGTCGGGAACTCGGCAAATCCAACACCGTTTTGCGCGGACGTTGCGACATGCTGTGCCGTAGTATCGTCGTGGCTGGCCAGTACCGCGCCAAGGCGCTTGGCCTCACGCACAGCGCCCGCTTCATGCGCTTTGCCGTTGGCAGCCTGAAGGCGTTTGAGGTTGGCGACATGCGTCTCGAAATCCGCATCAGCCAAGCCGCGCTTTTTTGTCAGATAGGTGCGCAAGGCCTTCATGTCGCGGAACTGACGCTGGCCCGGCGTGTGATCCATCAAGCTGACGATGCCGACGCGGTCCTCAGCACCAAAGGCTGCAAATTCCTCCAGGAGAGAGTCCGAGCAAATCTCGGCCCGCAAATGCAAAAAGTGGCTGATCTTGAAAAGACCCATCGCCCGTGCCGCGAGCAACTCATCAGCAAGCGCGCGGGCATAATCGATATAGCCCCCCATCCCGCTATGCACCGAGCCCACGCGCATCGCATCAAACACCGTGGTGATCCCGGTTGACGCAAGCTCAGCATCATGCGCCAAAAGGGCTGGAAGATGCGGCCAGTGCACCTTTGGGCGCGGCTCCATATGGCGCTCGACATTATCAGTGTGCAACTCAACAAGCCCCGGCAGAACAAAATCGCCGCCGCAATCGATGGCACCGCTTGGCACGTAATCGCCCTCGGTAAGGCTCGTGATCACGCCTTGCTCAATCGTCAGAGTGCCCGTCACAACCTCCTCCGCCAGAACCAGTTGCGCGTTTGCCAGAGCAAGGTCGCCCAGGGGTTCGGGCGCGGTCAAACCTGTCACATCCTGGGTAGACATTGCCCAATACTGTCCTTCTCTTTTGTTTGTGGCGTTCGCTTGCGCCATCGCTAGGCGCTCGGTGCTTGCAAGAGCTCGGCAGCGCGCGTCACGGTCTCGGTCAATGGACCATCGTTGGACACTTCGATCACCGTCAGCCCATCGGGCAACGGCTTTTGAGCCTGGGCCAAGCGTCGTTCAATCTCGCTATGAGTCTCGCGCCCACGCGCAGTTAGACGCGCCGCAAGGGTCTTAGGAGTTGCGGTGATGTTGAGAACCACAAGGTTTGCAAAAGCCGCATGCGCGCGCTCCAAAGCTCCGCGTGAGACGTTTGCCAAGCAATCGGTGCCCGCATCAAGTTGGCCTTGCACGCTCTGCGGAATGCCGTAGCGCAGCCCATGCGCCTGCCAATGCACCGCGAAAGCGTCTCGCTTCATGAGGTCCAGAAATTCGGCTTCTGAGACAGCCTCATAATCCTCTCCGCCAAGCCCCGGTGCGCGTGTGATCACACGCTTCACAAGATGAAGATGAGGCAAGGCATCTCTCAACCCGATCATCACACTGTCTTTGCCCACACCAGAGGGGCCAACCACGGCAATGAGCCGTCCCGAGAGAGGGCTCGCATCCTTCATGCCAGGGCCTTTGGGGCGAACTGGCTCACGTCGATGCAGCGGTCACAAACCTCTGCCCGGGTGGCTTCATCGTGGAAAATTCCGATGATCGCAGCGCCACGCACTTTGGCCTCTGCAATGAGCGAGACGACAACCGCGCGGTTGGTCGGGTCCAAGCTTGCCGTCGGCTCGTCCAAAAGCAAGGCAGGATAGGCATGGGCAAAGCCCCGCGCGATGTTCACGCGCTGTTGCTCGCCGCCTGAAAAGGTCGTGGGCGACAGCCTCCAGAGCCGCTCGGGGATGTTCAGCTGATTGAGCAAGTCTCTGGCGCGCGCCTCTGCCTCGGTGGCAGGCATTCCCAAAGCCCGAAGCGGCTCAGAAACCACCTCCAAGGCAGGCACACGCGGCACAACGCGCAAGAACTGGCTGACATAGCCCAACACCTCGCGGCGCAGGGCAATCACCTCGCGGGGCTCTGCTTGCACAATGTCCACATCGCCAATGCGGATCTCTCCCGCTTGGGCCAGGTAATTGCCGTAGATCATCCGCAAGAGCGTCGACTTGCCCGCCCCTGACGCCCCCGTCAGCGCCACGCATTCGCCTTTGGCAACCATGAGCGACACATCCCGCATCACGTCGATCACAGCCCCCCCTTGGTTGTGCAATGTGAAGGTTTTGGAAACGCCTCTTAGCTCAATCATCTCTCACACCTGCAACACGGAACTGACCAGCAATTGGCTATAAGCGTGTTGCGGATCATCGAGGACCTGATCTGTAAGACCTGCCTCCACAACGCGGCCCGATTTCATCACCATCAAGCGATCTGCCAACAGGCGAACCACAGCCAGATCGTGAGTCACAATCACAGCCGACAGCCCCATGTCGCGCACCAAGCCCCGCAAAAGATCCAAGAGCCTCGCCTGCACCGACACATCAAGCCCACCCGTGGGTTCATCCATGAACACAAGCCTCGGGCCCGAGACGAGGTTGCGCGCAATTTGCAGCCTTTGCTGCATGCCGCCTGAAAAAGTGCTGGGCCGATGGTCGATGCGGGCCACGTCAATCTCAACCCGCTCCAGCCAATCGAGTGCCTGTCCGCGAATATCGCCATAGTGCCGTGCACCAACGGCCATCAGCCGCTCGCCCACATTACCACCGGCACTCACGCCCATCCGCAACCCGTCGCGCGGCTGCTGATGCACAAAGGCCCAATCCGTGCGGCCGAGCATCCGCCTCTCGGGCTCAGACATCTGAAGCGTGTCGCGCAAGCCTTCCGTGCGGGTTTCAAAAAGCACCTGTCCAGCGTCAGGCTTCAAATGCCCTGCCATACAGTTGAGCAACGTGGACTTGCCAGACCCAGACTCGCCGACGATCCCCATAACCTCACCGGGATAGAGATCAAACGAGACATCGGCGCAGCCCATCTGCGCGCCGTAGTGTTTGCTCAAGCCTTGCACGGACAAAAGCGGGGTCATACCGCCTCCTTCCCTTTGAAGCCTGCGGCCTGGCGCGCTTGGCAGTAATCCGTGTCTGAACAGACAAACAGCCGCCCTCCTTGATCATCCACAATCACTTCATCGAGATAGCTCTCATCGGCACCACAAAGCCCGCAAGCGTGATCGGCTTTGCTAGCCTCAAAGGGATGATCGTCGAAATCGAGACTGATGACTTGCGTGTAGGGCGGCAACGCGTAAATCCGCTGTTCGCGGCCTGCGCCGAAAAGCTGAATGGCCGGCATGTGGCCGAGCTTTGGGTTGTCGAACTTCGGGATTGGCGAGGGATCCGTCACATAGCGCCCCTCAACCTCCACCGGATAGGCATAGGCCGTTGCGATATGGCCATGGCGGCTGATGTCCTCATAAAGCTTCACGTGCATGAGCCCGTAGTCTTCCAAAGCATGCATCTTGCGGGTCTCGCTTTCGCGCGGCTCCAAGAAGCGCAGAGGCTCTGGGATCGGCACTTGATAGACAAGGATTTGACCCTCGCTAAGCGGCTCTTCGGGAATGCGGTGGCGCGTTTGGATGACACTGGACGCTTTTGTTTGCGTGGTCGTCTCAACGCCCGCAGTGCGTTCAAAGAAGGCGCGAATGGAGACCGCATTTGTTGTATCATCAGCGCCTTGATCGATCACCTTGAGCGTATCTTCTGGCGTGAGCACCGCCGCGGAGACCTGCACCCCGCCCGTGCCCCAGCCGTAAGGCATGGGCATCTCTCGGCTGGCAAAGGGCACTTGGTAGCCAGGGATCGCCAAGGCTTTCAGGATGGCGCGGCGGATCATGCGCTTGGTTTGCTCATCAAGGTAGGCAAAGTTGTACGTGGGTTCGCTCATTCCTCAGCCTCCTCGCCTGCCTGCGTTTGCGCGTCGCGGCGCAGCTTGCGCACCAATTCCAACTCCGCCTGAAAGTCCACGTAATGCGGCAGTTTGATATGCTCGAGAAAGCCCGTCGCTTGGATGTTGTCAGCGTGATAAAGCACAAATTCTGCGTCTTGTGCGGGTGCGCCGAGGTTGTCTTCGCCCAGCTCTTCCCAGCGCAACGCGCGGTCCACTAAAGCCATGGAAATCGCCTTGCGTTCTGTGTGGCCAAAGACCAAGCCATAGCCGCGCGTAAACTGCGGCGGCTCGGTTTTGGACCCTTTGAACTGATTGACCGTCTCACATTCCGTAAGTGTCACCTCCCCGATCTCAACAGAAAACCCAAGCTCTAGGATCTCCATTTCAACAGGCACTGAACCGATGCGCAGCTCGCCCACAAAGGCATGATTGCGCGCATAGCCGCGCTGCGTGGAATAGGCTAAGCCAAGTGTGAAACCTTCATCACTGCGCGCAAGGGCTTGCAACCGAGTGGCACGATCCGCAGGCATCTCCAAAGGGTCGCGCGTGAGATCGGGCGGTTTCGCATCATCATGCGGCGCGTCTTCGATCAGGCCTTCGCTGTTGAGGAACTCTGTGACATGGGGGATTGACCCCGCCTGGGGAGCTTCGTCTAGCGACACCTCGGAAGACGCCTCTTCAGACGCGTCCCACTCAGCCGCAAGTTTGAAATCCAACAAGCGGTGTGTGTAATCAAAGGTCGGCCCAAGCATTTGGCCCCCTGGCAAGTCCTTAAAGGTCGCGGAGATCCGACGATCACAGAGCATCGCGCCTGTCTCCACTGGTTCAGACGCGCCAAAGCGCGGCAAGGTGGTCCGATAGGCGCGGATCAGAAAAATAGCCTCGATCAGGTCTCCCCGCGCCTGCTTGATCGCCAGCGCTGCGAGGTCTGGATCATAGAGCGAGCCTTCGGCCATGACCCTGTTCACAGCCAGAGACAGCTGTTCACGGATCTGCGCGGTGCTTAATTCTGCAACGCTGGGATCTCCACGACGCTCTTCAGCCAACCATTCATGAGCCTTCTCTATCGCGCGCTCGCCCCCTTTTGCAGCCACATACATCAGAGCACCTCTGTCGATCTGGGTAGAGCAGCAATTTGGTCTTTGCAGGTGAAATAGAAGTCCAGCCCCTGCGGAAACTGGCGCTTGTTGGCTTGAAAAGCGGCTATATCCGGCAAGCCAAACTGGGCCTCATCCTGAATACCCGGCCCTTTGAGTTTTGCGCCGTCTTTGCTAAACTGGGGCATCTCAACGATCAAGGTGGTCGAGCGATCCGGATACTCAGGTGTGCCAATTGGAAAGGCCGAAATGGGTGCTAGCGCGTCCCAAGTCCCAACCGCAAACATAGCTTCAGTCGCGCCCACCAAAGGCGCGCCCGTGTGAAAGGAAAGCCATTTACGCACCGGCTCACAATCCGCTTCGCCCGCCAGAAAGAGAGTTATATCCGCATCACAGAGCGACAAGAGCGCCGTGCCCGCAGCGGCGGACAAGGGTGCAGGCGGCTTAGCTCCTGTGATCGTATGCACAGTGCCCGGTCGCGCCATGGCCTCCATGAGCGCACGAAACGCATGGGCCGATTGGCGCGCGGGGTCCGAAAAGCCCCCTGAGAGCACTTGGGCCTCCATCAACGCCCACCCCGCGGCACGCTTGTGGCCATGGTGAAGAACTCCACTTTTGTGCCTGCCGCTTTTGCCGCGCGGGCCGATTGGCGCGCCTGCACTTCGACTTCGAGAGGTGCGAGGATCTTCTCTTGCAGATCTGGGGCCATATTCGTTTGCATCAAAGCGTCCACCAAAGCAGCGGCCTCCGCATCCTCTTTGCGACACCCTTGAATATAGGCATGCCCCACCGCACCACTTTCCAATGCCAAAGCACAGCGCGTGACGGTCATTTCACCAAGATTGAAAGGTTGACCCGTGCCCCCTGCACGGCCCTGAACCATTGTGGTGCCGATTTCAGGCACGCGCAGCCAGGTAAATTCCGGGCGGGTCATAGCCGCATCCAGCAGCTCAGAAACACGGCCCCCAGGCGCTTTGGCCAAAAGACTCATCCAAGCTTTGCGCAGCATTTGCGGGTGTTCAGGCTCTAAAGCGCCTTCCATCTCGACAACTTTTCCAATTACTATACAACTATACATATCTTAACACGTGCGTTCGATTTTGCAAAAAGGGATTTGGGAAAAGTGACCGCAAAATCCAAAAGCACACCCGTCTGGAAAGCGATTGCGGATGCGCTTCGCGGCGACATTGCAGAAGCCCGCTATGTGCCGGGTGACAAGCTTCCCACAGAAGCGGCTCTCGCAGAGCGCTTTGGGGTTAATCGCCATACGGTGCGCCATGGGTTGTCCAAACTGGTCGAGGAAGGGCTTGTGAGAACCCGGCGCGGTGCCGGCGCTTTTGTGGCTGCAACACCTACGGACTATCCCATTGGCCAGCGGGTGCGCTTTCATGAAAACCTCATTGCCGCAGGCAGGCACCCGGAAAAGCGCGCTCTCCTCCTGCAAGAACGCGCAGCCTCTGAAAGAGAAGCCCAGGCCTTGAAGATCGCGCCTGGCGACAAGCTTTGTGCTTATCACGGGTTGTCTTTGTCTGATGGGCAGCCAATCGCCCTTTTCGAAAGTCTTTTCCCTCTGGCGCGCCTGCCCGGCATCACAGCGGCCCTAGAAGACATCAGCAGCGTCACAGAAGCGCTCCGCATCGTGGGCGTCACAGATTACACACGCGCGACGACGCGGCTCACGGCTGTACGGGCCACAACGCCCCAGGCGCTGCATCTCTTGGTCTCCGAAGGAGATCCTTTGCTGCGCTCCTCAAGCGTCAATGTGGATGAGACCGGCAATCCGGTTGAATACGGGCGCACTTGGTTTGCCGGGGACCGCGTGACGCTCACGCTAGAGACATAAAGGCCTCCCTTCAGATCACCTCATGCGCCCGATGAGCCGACCACGGAGCCATCCCGAGACCCAATCCATCAGCATGACCATCACGACGATCAAAGCGATGTAGTAGGCGACCTCTTCCCAGTCCTTTTGCGTCTGAATGGCTTGAGTGAGCAGTAAGCCGATCCCACCGCCGGTGATGGCGCCAATGATCGTGGCCGACCGCGTGTTGGATTCCAGGACATAGAAAACCTGAGACAAGAGCACAGGCATCACCTGCGGCAGAACGCCAAAGCGGTAGCGTTGCAGCGGCTTGGCCCCGGTGGACGCCACCCCGTCGATCTGGGACTGATCGACATTTTCCAAAGCCTCTGAGAAGGTTTTGCCAAAAGTGCCCGTGTCCGTGATCAAAATCGCCAAGGTCCCTGTGAGCGGCCCGGGCCCAAATGCCCGCACCAAAACCACCGTCCAAATTAACGCATCCACACCGCGCACAAAGTCGAACAAACGCCGTATAACTGCGCGGAACAGCAGGATTGGCGTGAAGCGCTTTGCCGCCACGAACGCCAAGGGCAGGGCCACCAGCGCGGCCCCCATCGTGCCGAGAAAGGCCATGAGGATCGTCTCGCCAATGGCCCAGGCCACGTCCCCATGGCGCCACATCTTGTTGGTCCACCAGTCTGCAAGAGCCCCCTTAAGATTGGAGCGCTCCGGATCAATCTGCGCACCTAGAGCGATCTCTCCAAAGCTCTTGCCGTGATAGGGGCTGTCGAGTGTGAACCAAAAGAGCTCCCAGCCCGCAAAGTAGCGAAATACCTCCGTGCGCGCGCCCGTAAGAGTGACCCGGCCTTGCCCCGTCGTGATGGCAATGCGGCGGCTTGAGATGGACATCATACTGGCCAAGTCTTCGGGCAGCGCGTCAGGCAAATTCGTGATCAGGTTGCGCTCTTGGGCCTGCACTTCGATGCGGTCAAACCCAGGGATGTCGATCTCGGTGCGGTTCTGCGGCAGGTAGCGCACGATGTGACCTTCACCCAGATCGACGCTGATCACCTCATCGCCCGTCACCCAAGCAGGACGCGTCCCCTTCGGATAAGTCCCTTTGCGCTCGCCTTCATAGGCGTACCTGATCTTACCCGAGCGATTGTTGCGGGTCACATGGACCTTGTGCGACCAGCTATCTGAGGCAAGGGTGGCCGCATTGCTCCAATTGGCCCGGGCCACGAGGTCCCCGATATCAAAGGCGAAAAAGACATAGATGAGATAGGCCAGAACGAGCGTAGGTATGGCAAAAGCGACCCGTCGCTTGCGCCGAAACATCAGGTCCGCCTTGGCTTTCGCGTCTTGAAGGCCTGAGACACTCATAGCCTTTGCCCTTCGCTCAATCGGTTGCGGTAGCGGCTGGACACTTGGTCAAACACAACAATCGTGCCAAAGAGCAGCACAAAAATGGCTGCGGCCTCATCAAAGCGCCCCGGCCCCCAGGCCATTGCGTTGCGCAACTCAAAGCCTAACCCCCCTGCCCCCACAAAGCCCAAGATCGCAGAGGCGCGAATGTTAATCTCAAAGCGCAAAAGCGCGTAGCTGACATAGTTGGGCGCGACCTGCGGCATGAGGCCCAAAAGCATACGTTGTGACCAAGCTGCACCGGTGGATTGCAAGCCCTCAAGAGGCTTTTGATCCGCGTTTTCAGCAACTTCCGAGAAGAGTTTGCCCAGCGCACCAGCTGTATGAAGCGCAATTGCAATGACCGCGGGGACCGGCCCACCGCCCAACACAAAAATGAGCATCAATGCGATCACGATCTCAGGGACGGCGCGCATGACATCTGAAAGCCTCCGAAAAAGCGGGACCAGCCGTGGCCATTTTGCAAGCCCGCGCGTGCCAAAAAGGGACAAACCCAAACCGCCTGCCGTTCCCAAGAGCGTAGACAGAGCCGCAATATTGAGGGTTTCTAGAAGGGCCGGAACAAACTTCACGATCAGCTTTGGCAGATCCGACCGTTTCTCCCAAGCCTCTGAGAGAACATCCAAAGGATAGTCGCCAATCTGAGGCAACCCCTCCCAAAAACCGCCCGCATTCCGATCCTCAGCCACGCTAAAGCCAGCAACTATCAGCACGACAAAAATCAGCAGAGTTAGCCCGCTATAAAACCGCCGCCGGTGCAGCTCAGCCATGTAATCAGACTGAATACTTGCAACGCTCACAAGCGCTAGTCGCCGCTTTTTGCTTTGCGGGCGTCAATCACGGAAAGATAGGTGTCGTGACCCACAGGCTGGAATCCAAGAGACTCGCCCCCCGCGACACCGTAGGCGCAATCAGGATCAATCTCGTAAAGGGTGTCCATGAGCTCTGTCATGATCGCTTTGACCTCTACGGGCAGCGATTTGCGCAAGACAAAGGGGCCTTCCGGGATCACCTTGGATTTCCAGATCTCAACGAGGTCGTTCATATCAACGAGTCCCGCATCAACCGCCTTGCGCAGTGCGCCTGAATTGTAGCCATCTTCCCAGTTGCCTTGACCATCTGCCCAGGTGACGCCAGCGTCGATGTCCCCATTGGCCACAGCAACAATTGTCTGCTCATGGCCGCCGGTAAACTTCACGTCGCCAAAATACGCACCAGGCTCCATTGAGATGCCTGCTTTGTACTGCGGAATTTCGATGGAGGGGATCAGATAACCAGAGGTGGAGTTTGGATCTCCAAAGCCAAAAACCTTGCCTTGCATGCCATCCAAGCTGTCAATCCCGCTGTCAGCCCGCGCAAAGGCCACCGAGTGGTAACCAATCGTGCCGTCCACATTGACCTTCACAAGCACCGGCTCTACCGCTTCGGGATCTTGCAAATAAGTCGCTGCATAGGCCGAGGCGCCCAGCCAGGCCATGTCGATTGTGCCGCCCAATACGCCTTGAATGACACCGTTGTAATCAGCCGGCGCGAAGAGCTTGGTTTCCACGCCCAGCGCTTGGGTCGTGTAATTTTGCAAGCAGGCATGGCTGCTGAGCCTGTCCTGCGCGTTCTCTCCGCCTAAAATGCCAATCCGAAATTCTGAAATGGCTTTGTCATCGGCCAGCGCGGCAAAGCCAAGCGTGGCTGTGGCCACAAAGGTCAGAACGAGGATCTTAGTCATCATGGTCTCCGGTAGGTTTGGATGAAGAAACCCCGCGCCGCTGGCAAGGCTCAACGCAGTTAGGCATAGGCTTTTGGGGTTGCGCAAAATTCGTCAATCTCTGTTGAGGTGACCGCTTCGGAAAACGCCGCCCCTGCCCCATAAATGTCGCGCGCAACGCCGGGTGTGAGTTCTCCGGGCACACCATCAAAGACAATCCGCCCGTCCCGCATACCAATCACCCGGTCACAATAGCGCCGCGCCGTGTCGAGCGTGTGCAGGTTGGCGATGACCAATCGTCCGTCCTCTTCATGAATGTCACGCAAAGACTGCATCACCACCTGCGCATTCATCGGATCAAGCGAGGCAATGGGCTCATCCGCCAAAATGATCTTGGGATCTTGCATTAGAGCACGTGCAATCGCCACACGCTGATGTTGCCCTCCCGACAAATCCTCTGCGCGCTTGGAGGCTTGTTCTGCGATCCCGAGGCGGTCCAAAATGTCTATCGCTTTGTGAATGTCTGCTTGAGGATACAAGTTAAAGAGCGTTGCAAGCGTTGACCGCCTGTTCAATGTCCCATGCAACACATTCGACACCACATCCATGCGCCCGACCAGATTAAACTGTTGAAAGATCATCGCGCAGCGGGCCTGCCAGCGGCGCTTTGCAGCCCCCTTCAGCGCCGTAATGTCCGCGCCTTCAAACACGATGGTGCCTGCGCTTAGATCCGTCAGCCGGTTCACCATGCGCAAGAGCGTGGACTTTCCAGCACCGGACGGTCCAATGATCCCAATCATTGCGGGCTTATCGACGTGGATCCTGACCGCATCCACAGCCGTAATCTCCCCGAACCGCTTTGTCAGAGCATCAATCTCAAGCATATCGCGAGCATGTTCACATGGCGCACGAGAGCTGTAAAGCCGCACGCGCCTCAGCTTGGCTCTGGAGCGTTTTCAATTTCGAAACGCACGCGTTTTGCGCACAGCACCCGCCAAGAAGCGTCTTAGTCACCGGTAAAAACCCGTCAGGGCTCTGTCTCGCCACATCGCGATTAAAGACGTTTCAGCCCACAGCAAATGTTACTATATAACAGCGCGACAGTTCTGCCTTGGATCAAGACATGCCCATATCCACCACCATCCTAAACGGTTTCCTCGGTGCGGGTAAAACGACCCTCATGCAGAGCCTTCTCATGCAATCACGGGACATGCCGAACGTCACACTGGGTGTGATCGTCAATGAAATGAGCACCCTGGACGTGGATGGCTCTGTTCTTGAAACCAGCGAGGTCATTTCACGCAAAAGCCCCTACTTTGCCTCCATTCCTGGCGCGAGCATCAGCAGCGCAGACGGCCTCCCGCTCTTTCGCGAGGCGGTCGAAAAAGTGCTCGCAGATGGCAAGGTCACACACCTTTTGATTGAAACCTCCGGCAGCACCCATCCCTGGCCATTGCTGGAAGCGGTGCGGGCGATGAAAGCGCTACGCCTGCATGGATTTTTATCCGTGGTGGATACATTGGTTTTGCAACAGGACTATGATCTGGGCAGGTCTATCCATTCCATTGCCAGCCAAAACCTCTCCGCGGGTCGCCGCGGTGTGGCAAACCTATTGGCTGAGCAAGTGATGTTCGCCAATCGCCTGTTGCTCAGCAAGTCCGACAAAGTGCCGCGCGAAGTGCTCCAACACGTGGCTGAGGCCGTGCATCCGCTCAATCCGCGCGCTGATGTCTTGGCGATGCAGTGGGGCAACGTGAGCCTGGAGAAAATCCTGGCCATGCCGCTCTACGATTTCGAACGCGTGAAGGCCTTCGGCAAAGAGCTGATCGACTGGGAAGCCAAACATAAAGCCGATCCCATGGCGCATCCCGAAACCTACAAAATCGGAAACCGGGTTCTGCGCGACCCACGCCCGTTTCACCCCCAACGTCTATACAACGTCTATACCCAAGCCCTTGGGATCGGCATTTATCGCAGCAAGGGCTTCTTTTGGCTGCCCACGCGCGACAATCTCATGCTGTTATGGAACCAAACCGGTGGCAGCGTTGGGTTGGAGATCGTGAATTACTGGAAGATCAGCGCACTTGAGGATGACAGCCTTAACCTGTCTGACTGGGAAAAAGACGCAATGCGCGCCAAACTCACCGAAGCGCATGCCGATTTTGGCGACAGACGCTGTCAACTCACCGTGATCGGCGACGAGCTGGAACTCGATGCTTTTGTAGACGCACTTCAGACCTGCTTTTGTACCGAGGCTGAAATTGCAGCTTGGAAAGCCGGAGAAGTTTTCCCAGACCCCTGGCCCAAATCCGTTGCCACCCTGCGCGCTCCATAGGCCTTGGTCTGAGCGCGCGCTAGTCGACGTTTGCTAGGAGTCCGTTTACAAACTCTAACTTGGCCAAACATGTTCAGTGAACCGATTGCACATCGCTGCACCGTTAATCGAGCCAACGCACCACAACTAGCTACGCACTCTGGTCCAACAGCATGAAAGACAAGTGCAAAGTCGGCAGGCGTGTATCTCTAACAGGGCATGCATTTCAAGGCCGACTGAGCTCTCGATCTCGTGCACGAATTTGCTAAGCCGGCGCTTCAGAAAGGCTTTTATCCACTTTGCTAGACAACAGAGACAGCGTGTGGAAAACCTCAGGCAGTATAAGCAATTTGTTCAATTCGAGAATTGGTCGAGGCAATGGCAGAAATGACGGTAGGAGACCTACTAAAGCTAACAAATAGGTTTGTGTACGAATCCCTAGAAAAAGCAATGGTGCTGGCAAAACGTCGAGGCAACAGCCATATAGATGCGTCTCATCTAATCCATCAGATGGCTAACATCGAGGGTGGGGATTTAGAACTGATCTTGAACTTTTTCAACGTGCGCTCAGTGAAATTTAGTCTCGCAATCGAACAAGAAATAAACATGCTTCCGTCCGCCAATTCGAAAGTTGAATCCATTCATGATGATGTGCTCTTTTCAATTGAACACTCGAAAGCAATTGCAGGACCGGATTACGCTTTAAGTCCTATCCGCACGGGTCATATTTTTTTGACACTAATTTCTGAAATTCCAAAATGGCGGAATTTTTTAGCAAATAGATTTCCGCAGATAAACAGAGAGCGACTTTTTCGAGAATTTCAGATTATCACAAAGCACTCGGTTGAATTCGTTAACCAGATTTCTCGTGGTTCAGTATTTATATCCTACCGTCGCGGAATCGATGAAGGATCAGCCGGCAGAGTATTTGAGAGAATCGAAGCCGAATTTGGCAGGGGTTCCGCTTTTTTCGATTCCGATAGTATTCCACTCGGACAAGACTATCGAGAGTTTATCCGCAAAAGCATTGCCAATGCTTCGATTTTTATGCCCATTATCGGCAATGGGTGGATTGAAGCGATACCTCGCTTAAATGACATAGACGATGTTTTGAGATTCGAAATTCGAACTGCCATTTCAGAGGCCAACACACAAATAATTCCAGTCTATTTTGGTGATCTGAATGCGCCGTCTCCGGATACTTTACCGGAAGATCTTCGCCCTTTAACACGGGTTAATGGCATAAAAATCACTCATTC
>JBCDCE010000059.1:0-23978 GCA_039182515.1 Pseudomonadota bacterium
ATCGAGCATCGACGGAGGGCTTTGAGCGCGTCTGGACTCTGCTCAAAAGAAAGCTTGCGCTCTTCTCTGACGGCTTCCCATCTCAAAAACAGGGGGCTTGATTGGCGTGCAACAAGACGGATACCGCGCGCTTAGTCGCGACAAGGGCGAGAGTTTTGTGGCCAGCGTTTGGCTCGAAAATGATGGAGATCTTGGCGCGCAAGAAATCCGGGGAGCGCAGGGTGTGCCGGAGCCATTTTTGTCTGTCCGTCGCAAAAGTGAGGTTGCGCGTGCTGCAGACCTTTGCTCCAAGCCAAGGGAGGCGCCGTTGGTTATTGTCACAACGCGCGCTGAGATCGGCACAGAGCTCGGGTTCATGCCATCTCGGGAGGCCTGTGTGGTTTTGGGACCTGCGGATTTGCGCAAAACGGGGTCCTTGGCGCTCTATCCAGAAGACAACAAATGGCGTGTTACCTCAGCTTTAGGGGCCAGTGGCAAACGTCCATGGACACCCCACGCTGATGCCAAGGCTCTTCGAGATGTAGAAGCGGTTTTTGCAGAGGTTCCAATGATAATAGGTACACCTCGATCCAAGGCGCACCTGAATGCTGGGTTACGTTAAAAAGCCACGCTTAGTATGTGCGGATCAACCCAACGAGGCGGCCCTGCACTTTCACCTGATCGTCGCGCAGGAGGCGGGTCTCATAAGCTGGGTTGGCGGCCTCAAGCGCAACCGTGCTGCCTTGGCGACGGTAGCGCTTTAGGGTGGCCTCCTGATCTTCCACCAGGGCCACCACGATATCACCGTTGTCCGCTGTATCAGCTTCCTGGATCACAACCACGTCGCCATCATTGATGCCCACATCGATCATGGAGTCGCCTTTGACTTCCAGCGCGTAGTGGTTCCCAGCACCGGACACCATTTGTCCAGGCACGGCCACGTTGTGAGACACTTCGCTGATTGCTGCGATGGGAACACCGGCAGCAATGCGGCCCATAACGGGCAGTTCAATGGCATGTGTGTTGACTGGCATAGCGGCAGCGGGCTGGCTCGGCGCGGGGCTGTCCTCTTTCGCGCCGTCTATCACCACAGGCTGGAAGCCGCTGGTGCGCGCGGTGTGCCCGGAAACAGAGCCTAATACCGAAGCTGAGCCCGCAATCGCGTCCGGCAGTTTCACAATTTCAATTGCGCGTGCACGGTGCGCTAAGCGCCGGATAAAGCCGCGTTCTTCGAGTGCGGTGATCAACCGGTGGATCCCGGATTTCGAGCGAAGATCGAGCGCTTCTTTCATTTCATCAAATGAGGGCGGCACGCCATCGCGCGCAACGCGCTTGTGGATAAACTCAAGAAGGTCGATTTGCTTTTTCGTCAACATGCGCGTGCTCTCCTCGATGCCCGGATTGTCTTGGGGGCGCGTTTTTGGACAGGTTTTGCGTATGTTCTACTGATGTTCTTGGTTTGTGTCAAGAATCAACTGGGAAGTGGCAGGTATTGGATCTCAGCGCCTTCTTCTAACTCTGGATCTGAGATCGGGCGATAGAGCAAGGCATTCGCCGAACTGAGCAGGGTTAGAAGGGCGCTGTCTTGCGAGCGGGCGGGCGAGATGCGGCCTTCGCTCAGCGTGGCGCGTAAAAAATGCGCGCGTGGGCCGTTTTTCGACAAAGGGGTATCGAGGAGGGCTGTTTGGAACACGGGCTCCACAGCTTGAAGCCCTTGCATGCGCTTGAGAAGCGGGCGCAGGAAGATCTCTCCGCACACCAATGCCGATACTGGATTGCCGGGCAGGCCGAGCAGCATTTGCGTTGCAAGCTTGCCTGCCATCAGGGGTTTGCCCGGGCGCATGGCGATTTTATAGAAGGCGCGGTCGAGCCCGCGTTCGGCGGCAGCTTGGCCAACAAGATCATGATCTCCAACGGACGCGCCGCCAACGGTCACCAATAAGTCTGCGCCCAAGGCCAGATCGAAGGCTTGGGTAAGCGCGTCTTTGGTGTCGCGCGCGATGGGCAAAAGGCGGGCGGTGCCGCCTTCTTCTTCCACAAGCGCTTTGAGACCATAGATGTTGGAAGCGATGATTTGATCGTCTTGTGGGTGCTCTCCGGGCATGACCAATTCATCCCCAGTGGCCAAAATCGCAACGACCGGTTTGCGGGCCACGGGCACCTGCGCGATGTTCATCGCGGCCAAGAGCGCAAGGTCGCGGCCTGTCAATCGTTTTGGACCGTCAAAGGTTGCCCCTTTTTGAAAGTCTGCCCCCTTAGGACGAACATGCATGGAGCTGTCGAGTTCCTCTTTGAGAGTGATCTTTGGCGCTTGGTCTGAGGCCTCCTCGTGCGGCTCAATACGCGTGACGTCCTCTTGTATCACCACTCTGTCTGCGCCCTGGGGAAGCGGCGCGCCTGTGAAAATCCGTACCGCCTGGCCAGGGTTCAAAGGCCTTTCAAAGCTGTGACCTGCGGCGGCTTCTCCGATCACCTCTAGGGCTGCTCCGGGATGGGCATCGGCGTTTTGCACCGCATAGCCATCCATCGCGGAAGCAGCAAAGGGGGGCTGATCTCGGTGCGCCTCAACGGCGCCAATGAGAACCTGGCCTGCGGCTTGGCTGAGGGGGACGTGGGTGACCTCAGGTTTGGTCGCGAGACGAAGCACCTGGGCTAGGGCCTCTTGCCATTCAATCATGAAGCAACGAACCGTCCAGACTTGCCACCTTCTTTAAGAACAAGGCGGATATCGCTGATTTCCATGGTTTTATCGACGGCCTTAAGCATGTCGTAGACGGTCAAAGCAGCAGTGGAAACAGCCGTAAGTGCTTCCATTTCCACGCCAGTTTGGCCTGAGGTTTTGACCGTAGCGGTGATCTCAAGGCCTGGCAGGTCTGGCAAGGCAGAGAGCTCGATGCTCACTTTGCTCAAAGCCAGAGGGTGGCACAATGGGATAAGATCCGAGGTCTTTTTGGCCCCCATGATGCCTGCGAGCCGCGCGATGCCTTTGACATCTCCCTTTTTCGCTTCGCCGTCTTCCGTCAAATCAAAAGCTTGCTGGCTCATCTTGATCTGACCACGTGCCACAGCAAGGCGCGCTGTTGAAGCCTTTTCTGAGACGTCCACCATATGGGCCTGTCCGGCTTTGTCGAAATGGGTGAGGCTCACATCCCAACTCCGGCAGAGCTGACTTGCGTGTTGAGCAATTGCCGGGTGGCCACCGTGACGTCCTCTTGGCGCATCAAAGACTCGCCGATCAAAAAGGCGCGCGCCCCGTACATAGCCATATCCGCGAGATCTTCAGGCGTGAAAAGCCCGCTTTCAGAGATCAGGAGGCGATCTTCTGGGGCCAAGCGCGACAACATGCGTGTTGTGTCGAGGCTCGTCTCAAAGGTGTTGAGATCGCGGTTGTTGATGCCCAAGAGCGGCGACCTGAGCGCTGTGGCGCGCTTCAGTTCTTCTTCGTTGTGCACTTCGAGCAAAACACTCATGCCGAGATCTTCGGCAGTGTCCTCAAGGGCATGCGCCTGGGCGTCTTCAAGGGCGGCCATGATAATCAAGATGCAATCGGCACCCATCGCGCGAGCCTCATAAACCTGGTAGGGATCGTAGAGGAAGTCTTTGCGGATCACCGGCAAATCGCAAGCGGCTCGCGCCGCGATCAAAGCCTCTTCACTGCCTTGGAAAGATGGCCCATCCGTGAGCACCGACAAGCAGGTGGCACCGCCTGCGGCATAGGCTTCTGCCAGCGATTTCGGGTCAAAATCCTCGCGGATTACGCCTTTTGAGGGTGAAGCTTTCTTGATTTCGGCAATTAAGCCATAGCCTGTTTTGGTGGCTTGAGTGAGGCGGCCTGCAAAGTCGCGCACATGCGGTGCGTCCTTGGCGCGGTCCTGCATGTCTTCCAGCGTGACTTCGGCTTTGCGCGCTGCAATTTCTTCAAGCTTATAAGCTTTGATCTTATCCAGGATGGTCGCGGTCATGCGGCGGACTCCGAGGTTAATTTCGCAAGCGCTTGGACTTTGGCTTTGGCGGCACCACTGTCGAGGCTTTCGGCGGAAAGCTCTACGCCTTCAGGTAAGGTTTGGGCTTTGCCAGCAATCAAAAGGGCTGCTGATGCATTCAACAGCACGGCATCGCGGTAGGCAGACGCTTGACCATCTAGCAAGGCCGCGAAGGCTTTGCCGTTGTCTTCCGGGCTACCGCCCAAGATGGCTTCAAAAGGGTGCACGGGCAGGCCGGCCTCTTCGGGGTGCAGCGTCAGCTCTTTGACAGCACCGTTCTCCACCGAAGAAATATAACTTTCGCCCGTGATGGTCAGCTCATCCGTGCCGTCACTTCCATGCACCAACCAGGCCCTGTCCGACCCAAGCGCCAGGAGCGTTTCGGCCATGGGCCTAATCAGGTCTCGTGAAAAAGCCCCAGTAAGCTGGCGTTTGACACCAGCAGGGTTGGTCAATGGGCCCAAGATATTAAAGATCGTCCGCGTGCCGAGCTCTGCGCGCACCGGCATCACATGCTTGATCGCGGGATGGTGCATGGGCGCCATCATGAAGCAAATGCCGCATTCTGCCAAAGCGGCTTCCGCCACAGGCGCGCCGACCATCACGTTCACGCCCATCTGGCTCAGAGCATCTGCAGCGCCGGACAGTGAGCTGAGGTTGCGGTTGCCATGTTTGGCGACGGGCACACCTGCACCCGCCACCACAAAAGCGGTGGCGGTGGAGATATTGAACGTGCCTTTGCCGTCGCCGCCCGTGCCGACGATGTCCATGGCACCCTCGGGCGCATTAACAGGCACACATTTGGCGCGCATCACAGCAGCGGCGGCGGCATATTCGTCCACCGTTTCACCGCGCGTACGCAGGGCCATCAAAAAGCCGCCCATTTGCGCAGGCGTTGCTGCGCCGTCAAAGAGGATTTCGAACGCAGACCGAGCCTGATCGGGGCTCAAAGGGCCATCGGCGGCGGCAGCAATGAGGGGGCGCAGAGCGCCAGAGGATGGATCAGTCATGCGGGCACAGCCGTGGTGTCTAGGAAGGTTTTTAGCATTTGGTGGCCATGCTCCGAGCGGATCGATTCGGGATGAAATTGCACGCCATGGAGTGGCAGGGTTTTGTGGCTCAATCCCATGATCGTGCCGTCTTCAAGGTCTGCTGTGATTTCAAGCACATCGGGGAGGCTCTCGCGCTCCACCACCAGCGAATGATACCGCGTGGCCTCAAACGGGCTAGGCAGGCCTGCGAAGACCCCTTTGCCTGAATGGCGCACTTTGCCCATTTTGCCGTGAACAATTTCTGAGTGGCGCACGATCTTGCCACCGAAGGCTTGGCCCAGGCTTTGATGACCTAAACAGACGCCCAAGAGTGGGGTTTGCGTTTCGGCGCAGGCCTCGACCATGGCCAGACAGATCCCCGCTTGACTGGGATCGCAAGGGCCGGGCGACAGCACGACGCCTGAGGGGTTGAGGCCCATGGCGTCTTGGACGGTCAGCGTGTCGTTGCGATGCACTTCAACTTGCGCCCCTAGTTCGCCAAAATAGTGAACCAAATTGTAGGTAAAACTGTCGTAGTTATCGATCAGCAACAACATGCGATGGCCGCTTTCGGATAGGTTAAGTCTATGTCATACTGTGAAGCGTGTCGCGTTTCACGTGTCCGAATTAGATGCTCAGTCTTGGGCCTGAAGGTCAAGAGTGAGCGCTCGTGTGATGTGGGTTTTGCGAGCTTTCGGCGAAGTGTGGCACACTTGGTGGGTTAAATTGATGAGAAGTGGGGAATTACGTGTTCAGGGGGTTTTTCTTTGGGACCTTTTGGGGGCTGGTAATTGGCCTCATCGGCCTCGCTGTTGCGTCGGTTATTGCGCCGCCTTTACCGGGATCGGATCGTGCGGCGTTTGAAACCTCGCCACAAGCAGACACTGAAAACGCGCCGGCCTTGGGCTTGCGGCCTGACGCTGATCAACAGGCTTCCGTTCCCGAAGACTCACAGTCTTTGACCAATAGCACAGAAATTGTGGCACCGCGTGAGCTTCCGAACGCAACGTCTTCCCAGTCTGCACCGGAAACCTCGAATGCAACTGAAACGGCCTCTCGCCCGGCCATTTCAACACAGACAGCGGGCGATCTTTCGCGGCCTGCTGTCGGTCAGGAGGATCCAGCGACCTCAAACACGGCAAATGCCGCTACGGGGCTTGTCGCCCAAGGTCTCGACACGCAAACACCCGAGATCGCAAAGACGGCTCCGCAGGTGCCAAGCGCTGCCGTGACTGGCGCTGGTGCCGTAGCCGGACTTCCAGAAAAGGATGCGCCTGAGGTTCAAACCCAGGCCAACGGCCTTGGGCCAAAACCTAATATTCCTAGCTCTGGGGGTTCCGATGTGGGAGCGACTGTGTTGTCGGATCTGGATCAAGGCAGCGGTGCTGGGGCCACGTCTTCTGGCAGTGGCGCAGATGGTCAGGTCGCATTGCCGAGCGGACCAAGCGCCCAAAACTCGCCCGCCTCAGCCCGCACGCAAACCTCGGCCAACACGCCCAATGTAGATCTTTCGGTGGCCGCACTTGACGGTGAAACGTCCATCGTCGCGCCGAGTGGGTCGGGCACAGTTGTGCTCACACCCGTTTTACCCAGCCCACAAACAGCCCTTCCCACAGCGCCCGCGCCCTCCGCAACAGCTGTAGATGGACAGACCGCGCAAACAGCATCTTCGGTGACGGTCACAGAAACAGGGCAGTTGTTCCGGCCGAAAGTTTCGAATGGTTTGCCAGGCCAAAGGGTTTCTGGGCTATCGCAATCCCAAAGCAGCTCAGCGACAGGCTTCGGAGATCGAGCGCCAACGGTGCGCGTGTTGCGGCCTGGCTCTGTTTCTGGGCAAACGATTGGAGATCAATCGAGCGCTCAAACTGAGGCGTCTGCGTCAGACGGGACAGAGGCAAAAGCCAGCCAGGGCGCGCTATTGGATCATGCAGCCGAATTCACACGGCAAACAGAATTGCCTGTGGTTTCAATCGTTTTGGTGGACAGCGGCGGGCTCACATTTGCGCTCGATGCTTTGAGCAATTTTGGGCATCCCGTCACGATTGCGCTGGATCCAAATGCCTCCAATGCAACGGATTTAATGTCATCCTACCGGGGCGCAGGGATTGAGGTCATGGCGGTTTTGGACCTGCCGCCGGGCAGTCGTCCGCAGGATCTTGAAGTGTCTTTTGAAGCCTATGCTGCCGCGCTCCCCGAGGCCATCGGTTATCTTGATCGCACAGGTGCGTCGCTTGGAGGGGGAACCGCTTTGCGGGGTCAGGCGGCGGATATATTTGCAGAAAGAGGGTTGGCCTATCTCAGCACGCGGCGTGGCTTTGACGCTGTTGCAACGGAGATGGAGCGCGGCGGTGTGCCGGTGCGCACGGCTGAGAGAGACCTTGGTGACACAGCGCAAGACGTGCGCGAGGTGCGCAGACAATTGGACCAGGTGGCCTTTGCAGCCGCTCAAAATGGCACTGGCGCGGTTGTGGTGGCGCAGATCCATCCTACGATTATCTCTGGCCTTTTGCTTTGGGGCGTAAGCCAGCGTGCAAAAAGCGTTGAGATCGTGCCTGTGTCGCAATTGCTGCTCGCGCGCTAGAGCATCACTCACTTAATCCCCAGCGTAATTTCAAAGCACAAAGACCTGCACCCGACCGCGGGCGTCGGGCTGAAAGCCCCCGCCCTTGGGTAATTACGAAAGGCGGCGGCCAGAATGCGACTAGGCGCTGGTCGGCTTCGCCGCCTGGGACCGGTCGCCGAGCGCGGCGTTTAAGGGTGTTGAGACAGCGATCCAAAGACGCATCTAACGCTTTCGATTTGGGTCTTGGGGTTGCACCTCAGGCAGTGCGTCTCACGCGTTGCCATCGCCAGAAAACCGATGTGCATCTTCCGCAGCCCGCCATACAGCGCGGGCTTTGTGAACGGTTTCTTGGTATTCGTATTCGGGATCGCTGTCGTAGACGACGCCGCCACCAGCTTGCGAATAGAGCACTTGATCTTTGACCAAAGCGGTGCGCAGCGCGATGCACATATCCATGTCGCCATTGGCCGAGAAGTAGCCACAGCCGCCGCCATAGACACCGCGCTTTTCGGGCTCAAGCTCGTCGATAATCTCCATGGCGCGCACTTTGGGGGCTCCAGAGACTGTGCCAGCGGGCATGCCTGCAAAGTAAGCGCTAAGCGCGTCTTCGCCCGCGGCCAATTCGCCCACCACGTTTGAGACGATGTGCATCACGTGGCTGTAGCGCTCGACGATGAACTCTTCGGTAGGACGCACAGTGCCGATCTTGGCCACGCGGCCTACGTCGTTGCGCCCTAGATCCAAGAGCATAAGGTGCTCTGCGCATTCCTTCTCATCCGCCAAAAGGTCTTCTTCAAGATGACGATCTTCGGCGGGTGTTTTGCCGCGCGGGCGTGTGCCCGCGATGGGCCGAATTGTGATCTCATTGCCAAAAACCCGCACCAAGATTTCGGGGCTTGCGCCCACAACTTGGAAGTCGCCAAAGTTGAAAAAGAACATAAACGGCGATGGGTTCGTGCGCCGCAAGCTGCGGTAAAGCGCAAAAGGCGGTGGCGTGAACTCTTGTGCCCAGCGTTGGGCGGGAACCACTTGGAAGATATCGCCTGCACGGATGTAGTCTTTGGCCTTCTCCACAGCAGCTTTATAGCCCTCGTGGGTGAAGTTCGAACGGGCCTCGGAGGGGGCAGGCGCTGCGTCCATCCGGCGGCTGTCACTGACAAGCGCACGCTCAAGATCGCGCAGCGCGTCTTGCACGCGCTCGGCTGCTTGCGCGTAGGCAGCTTTGGCTGAAAGACCAGACCCCACCCAAGCCGGAGAGACCAAGATGACTTCGCCTTTTACGCCGTCCAGCACCGCCACGACAGACGGGCGCATCATGATCCCGTCCGGCAGTCCCAGAGGATCCGGGTTAATGTCGGGCAGATGCTCCACAAGCCGGATCATATCGTAGCCCAAATAGCCAAAGAGACCGGCAGAGGCCGCAGGCAGGTCGCTCGGCAAATCGATCCGGCTTTCAGCGATCAGGGCGCGGAGCGCATCGAGCGGTGCCTCTTCGCAAGGCTCAAAGGCCTGCTCGTCAAAGCGCGCACTGCGGTTGATTTTGCTCGTTTCGCCCTGGCAGTGCCAGATCACATCCGGCTTCATACCCACGATGGAATAGCGCCCACGCACTTCGCCACCCGTGACGGATTCCAGCACAAAACTGTGGGCTTGTGCGCCCGCAAGCTTGAGCATCAAAGAGACGGGCGTGTCGAGATCGGCCGCGAGCCGGGTGTAGACGACTTGGTTTTCGCCACGCTCATAGCCCGCCGCAAAGCTGGCAAAATCAGGGGTGAGCGCCATGGATCAGTATCCGCCGCCGTGAGGATTCGTGAAGCTTTGATGGATTGCGTTGATTGCGCCTTGATCCAGTTGGATGCGCGCTTCGCTTTGAACGGCTGCCGAGAAGAGCGCGAGCATATCTTCTGCCATCCCTCGCTCCGCGCCCTGCGCAAGTTGATCGCGCACAGCACCCAGCGTTTCGTCGTCTGGATCTGGTCCAAGGCGGGCGGTCAGGCGCACAACGATGGACGAGCCCGCGTTCTCAATCACGCGCACCTCTTCAGGCTCCATCTCAAACACCGCAGCGATCAGGACGGGCGGTGTCCCAGGCACGCTGTCGGAGCGCAGGATGTCGATCTCATTGGTCAACTCATAGCCTGCGCTGCGGGGCGGCTCGCCGTTGCGCCAAGCCTCGGCCAGCGTGGTGGCTTCGGTTTGAACAGCTTCAGCCTCTTCTGCGGCGAGATAAGCGCTAAGCACCTCGTCTTGGATCACGTCATAGGGTTGAACTGTTTCGGGAAGCGTCTCGACAAATTCGATCGCGAAGAGTCCGCCGTCGTCGAGTTGTACGATTTCAGCAAAATCGCCCTCTTGGATTTGAGCCGCAGCGGCCTGAAACGCGCTGTAGCGCGCAATTTCGGCCTCAGAGCCCGGGAACCACTCGATCACTTCATATTTGAAAAAGCCGTCGTCGGAGATTTCTTCCAGCGTGGCTCCGCCTGCCAAAAGATCATCATAGTCCGCAGCGCGGGCTTCAATGTCGCGGGCTGCGCGGTCTTGCCTGATCTCTGCGCCTAGGGCCTCTTGTGCGTCTTCAAAGGAGGTTGTGCTGGCCACGAGAATGGCATTCACGCGAAAGATGGCGGGGCCAAGCGAGGAGGGCAAAACACCTGTTGTGCCTGGCTCTTCAAGCGCGAAGACTTCCGCGCCAGCGGTAAGGTCGCTTTCGGTGACGGTACCCATGTTGATGTCTTCAAGGGCCAGCCCCCGCTCTTCTACGAGCTCTTCAAAGGTGATCTCTTCTGCATTCAAGCGGGCCGCAGCCGCGTCGGCTTCTTCAACCGTTTGAAACACGAGGCGCTCGACCAAGCGACGGGCCGGGCGCTGGTAGATATTGCTGCGCTCTTCATACAAAGCCCGCAGCGTTTCTTCGTCCACCGTCACTTCGTCGAACCGCATATCGGGTGTGACCCAGGCAACATTCAGCTTCTTGCGCTCAGGCAACGAAAAGAGCTCAGGATTTTCGCTGTGGTAGGCCTGCAGTGTGGCGTCGTCTGGCGTGGACGGCTCTGTTTCCAGGCCCTCAGCCGTGACGGCGAACCACGAGAAGTTCCGACGCGAGGCGATGTAATCAAAGAGCGTGTCCATGTAGAGCTCAGAAGGGGCGGCTCCGCTGGTGACGCCATTGACCAAGAGCGCGCGGGCGGTATCGCGACGGATCGCTTCTTCATACTCTCGTTCGCTTAATCCGGAGCGGCGCAGTGCCTCTGAATAAGACACGCGGTCAAAGCTGCCATCGATGCCGCGAAACGCGGGCGTTGCAAGCACCTCGCGACGCACGTTTTCGTCGCCCACCGAGAGGCCCATCTGGGTGGTCTCAAAGTCAAGGGCTGTGGCTGCAATCACGCGCTGCAGCACTTGACCGTCGATGCCCAGGGACACTGCCTGCGGAAAGCTGATCTGTTGGCGCGTCTGCGCGCTGAGCGCATTTATCTCTTGTTGCAAGGCATTTGCATAGGCAGGGGCAGGGATCT
This sequence comes from Pseudomonadota bacterium, assembly GCA_039182515.1. Taxonomy (GTDB): domain Bacteria; phylum Pseudomonadota; class Alphaproteobacteria; order Rhodobacterales; family Rhodobacteraceae; genus JBCDCE01. Next base: position 11,072 of record JBCDCE010000059.1, read on the forward strand.
CTTGATCACCAACCTTGCCGATGGAGCGCACGTTCACGCCAAAGCCACCTGCCGAGAAGCCCGCGAGGGCCAACACAAGCAGACCCAGTAAGATCCAGATCAAGGTGTTTGAAATCTTGCCTTTTGCCATTTTCTAGCCTTTTTGGATTACGTCGCGTGCTGCGCTTTTGCGAACCGATTGCAAAGCTTCTTACGAAGGGAAAGCGCTCGGGGCAAGCGCACTTAGACGATCATACAATTCCGTGATCCCTGAGGCGTCGATATTGGCGAAAGCGACCCGCAATTCTTGCGCGCCCTTCCCATCCGATTGAGGGCGGAACATCGTGCCTGGCAAGAGCAACACTTGGGCCTCTTTGACCAAGGCAGGGGCCAAGTTATCGGACGCCATATCAAAGGGATGGCGCATGTAAGAAAAGTACGCTCCTGCGCCCAAAAGCTCCCAGCCCTGGGCGGCGACCCGTGAGAAGCCCGTCTCAATGGCCGCACGGCGGGCCAGGATTTCAGCGCGTTCTCCTGCAAGCCAATCGCTGAGGTTTTCCAAGCCCCATAGAGCGGCGCGTTGGCCCAGTTGGTTTGGGCAAATGGCGACCGTGTCGAGGAACTTCTCAATCTCGGGCATCAGCTTTTGAGATCCAATCACTGCACCCACGCGGTGGCCTGTGAGACGATAAGCTTTGGAAAAGGAGTAGAGCGATATTACCGTCTCGGCCCAATCGGGATCGCTGAGGAGCGCATGCGGCGGACCAGACCGGCTGTCAAAGTCGCGGTAGGTTTCATCCACAATAAGCTTAATGCCAGCGTTTTGGGCCAAGTCCCGAAAGGCGGCCATCAGCTCAGCGGGGTATTCCACACCTGCGGGATTGTTGGGTGTGACAAGTGCAATGGCCCGTGTTCGTGAGGTGAGAGCCGCCCGTGCGGCCTCTGGGTCGGGCAAAAGTCCAGGGCCCGATGGCAAAGGAACGGCTTTGACGCCGCTCATGTCGAGCCACATTTTATGATTGAAATACCAAGGTGTTGGCAGGAGAACTTCATCTCCCTCTGAGCAAAGCGCAGAGATCACAGCTGCAAAGGCCTGGTTGCACCCGGAGGTGATCGCGATGTTTTGGGCCGTCACAGTACCAGCGTAATGCGTGGACCAATTGGTGCTCAGGGCGTCACGCAGCTCTGGCAGGCCCAGAACCGGGCCATAGAGATGTGCGCCTGGATCGTTGAGCACGCTTTCAGCCATGGCTTTGAGCATCGGCTGAGGAGGAGCAGCAACTGGGGCGGCTTGGCTGACGTTTAGGAGATCACGGGACGAGAAATCCACACCCTCGAGCCACCGCCGCGCTTCCATAACGGGAGGTGGAAAGGTGGCTGCGGTACGACTTTGAGATCCGGGCACGTTAGTCGGTGCCTCGGTAAGGCTCAACGTATTGCAGAGCCATGTCCCAAGGAAAGAAGATCCAAGTGTCTTGGCTCACGCCCGTGATGAAGGTGTCTACTTGTGGCTCCCCTTTGGGCTTTGCGTAGACGGTGGCGAAATGTGCGTTTGGATAAGACGCGCGTACAAGTTCGAGCGTTTTGCCAGAATCAACCAGATCGTCGATCACCAGAATGCCCGTGCCATCGCCCATCATCTCCGCATCAGGGGCTTTGAGCACTTCGGCTTTGCCTTGGTCTTGGTTATGGTAGCTTTTCACGCTGATCGTATCGACGGTGCGGATGTCGAGCTCGCGGGCGACGATCATCGCAGGGGCCATGCCGCCACGGGTGATGGCCACAATCGCCCTCCAGGCTCCATTGTCAGGGCCTTTGCCATCCAAACGCCACGCCAAAGCCCGACTGTCGCGGTGGATCTGATCCCAACTCACGTGAAAGCCTTTTTCATGGGGCAGGCGGCTTTGATTGTCTGAGGCCATGGCGAGGGTCCTTTTGGTGGGTTAGCGGAGGGCGATGTTGAGGCCGAAGCCCCCAATCAATGTCCCAAAGCCGCGGTCGATCCATCGTTTGAGTTTCACATAGGCCGCGCGCGCTTTTGGCAGCGAGAAAGCACGGCCCACAATCATGTACCACATCCATTCGTTAAACCCGACAATCAACACAAGCGGCACGAGCCAGGCGGTTGAAGTGTCTGGCGGGACTACAGAGACGAAGATTGAGCCAAAAAATACGGCGGGTTTCGGGTTTGCTAGGAAGGTCGAAGTGCCAAGCCAAACGGCGCCTAAAAGGCTGCGCGGCGCTGCTGTGGCCTCTATCTGAGGCATAGGGGCGGCGGCGTGGCGCCACATCTGAATGCCCAAATAGATCAAAAAAGCGCCACCGGCGATTTTTAGAACAACAAAGAGCTGTGGGACGATCTCAAACAAAAGCGCAAGGCCAACAAGGGCGGCCACAGCCCATATCATCGAACCAATACCAAAGCCTAACGCCAAGCCCGCAGCAACTCTGAACCCTTCCGCCGCAGCTGTACGTACCGACAGCACAAAAGACGGCCCCGGGCTGATCGCGGCTGCGAGATGGATCACCACAACAGAGGCAAAAACCGCCCAGCTCATCCTTTGGATATATCCGGCGCGTCAACCGCTTTCATGCCCACCACGTGATAGCCCGCATCGACGTGCAAATTCTCACCGGTTGTGCCTGACCCAAGGTCGCTCAGCAGGAATAGTGCGGCTTTGCCCACATCTTCGGTCGTGACGTTGCGGCGCAGCGGCGAATTATATTCGTTCCACTTCATGATGTAGCGGAAATCGCCGATCCCCGAGGCGGCGAGTGTTTTGATCGGGCCTGCTGAGATCGCATTGACCCGGATGTTTTGCTTGCCGAGGTCTTCTGCAAGATATTTGACAGAGGCTTCCAGAGCCGCTTTGGCGACGCCCATGACGTTGTAATGCGGCATGACTTTCTCGGCGCCATAGTAAGTGAGCGTAAGGCAGGATCCGCCTTCGTTCATCATCTTTTCCGCGCGGTTTACCACGGCTGTGAAGGAATAAACGGAGATGTCCATCGAGGTAAGAAAGTTCTCGCGGCTGGTGTCTACATAGCGCCCGCGTAACTCGTTTTTGTCCGAAAAACCAATGGCATGGACGATGAAGTCAAGCTTACCCCAGCGCGCTTCCAGCTCTGCGAACAGCGCGTCGACGCTGTCCATGTCGCCTACGTCGCAGGGCAATACGATGTCGCTGCCAAGCTGCGCCGCGAGCGGCGTGACGCGTTTTAAAAGCGCATCGCCCTGGTAAGAAAACGCGAGCTCTGCGCCATGATCGGCACAGGTCTTTGCGATGCCCCATGCGATGGATTTGTCATTTGCAAGCCCCATGATGAGGCCCCGTTTTCCTGCCATTAGGCCAGCCATTCCACTTGTGCTCATTGCCCGTCTCCCGCCGCTGAAAACCACCCGGCGCGGTGTAAGGGCAAATCCGCGTCTGGGCAAGATCTGGTGCTTTTGAAAAGGGCATCTGCATTGTGTTCAGAGCGCGGTGACCAGGATAGAGAAGAAAAATCGATTTTGTTACGACCCGAGGGGTTGAGGCGCGAAGCGGCTTGGACTACTGCTGAAAGCCTCGACATAGGTCAGCTTGGGGGAGCGGGCTTGTGTTTAAACGGGGGGGGTGGGCCCTAGCCGAGAGTTTTTGTGCGCGGACACGTGTGCAAAGCCTTAACTGTAGGGACATGAGTGCTGGCGTGAGCATTGACGATATTTTTGATGGCTCAGATCCCATCGCGGTGTTTTCGCGTTGGATGGGGGAGGCCGTTGTGTCTGAGTTGAACGATCCGAATGCTATGGCTTTGGCTACCGTCGATGAGGATGGCCTGCCAAATGTGCGTATGGTTCTGCTCAAAGATATCGAGCCGGACGCGTTTGTTTTCTACACCAACTATGGATCAGTGAAGGCGCAGGAGATCATAGCTTCTGGCAAAGCGGCGTTTGCGCTTCATTGGAAGTCACTGCGGCGGCAAGTGCGGGTGCGCGGCACGGTGGAAAAAGAGGACGGGCCTAAGTCAGATGCCTACTATGCGTCTCGGTCTCTTAAAAGCCGTCTTGGTGCTTGGGCTTCTGAACAGTCGCAGCCGATCGAGAGCCGAGATCAGTTGATGTCACAGCTTGAAGTTGTGACCGAAACACATGGTGACACGCCACAAAGACCACCGTTTTGGGGCGGCTTTCGGATCATACCGACCGAGATCGAACTTTGGGCGGATGGGGCCCATCGCTTGCACAATCGATTTCGGTATACACGTGCGCAACCGGGGGAAGAATGGAGCAAAGTTAGGCTGTCGCCGTAAAAAATGATAATTTCAGAGTGAAGAGGCGGCAAAAGTCTTGCGCTTTGAGTGTTGTAACGAGATGGTGAGGGCGCAGCGCCGCCTGGTGCCAGACAAATAACGGGTCAAAAGACCCACGCGGGATAAGATGGAAGAAACAGAAGAAGCACGCCGCGTGTTGAGTGGCCGGGTCAAGTGGTTTGATCCAGTTAAGGGGTTCGGGTTTGTCGTGGCTGACGCCGGAGGCCCCGATATCCTTTTGCACGCAAATGTTTTGCGGAACTTTGGGCAGGGTTCTGTAGCAGATGACGCACGCATTGACGTCGCAGTTCAAGAAACACAACGCGGCATCCAAGCCACCGAGGTTTTGGCAATAGAGCCGCCGGACAGCACCGCCAACAGCGGGCTGCAAGATCTCATCGGGCTTGATCCAGAAGATATTGAATCGACCCCACTTGAGCCTGCACGGGTCAAATGGTTCGACAAGGGCAAAGGCTTTGGCTTTGCGAATGTTTTCGGCCGATCCGAAGACGTCTTTATCCATATCGAAGTTTTGCGCGCCTCTGGCCTGGCAGACCTCCAACCCGGCGAAGCGGTCGGGTTGCGGGTCATGGACGGGCAACGCGGGCGGATGGCAACCTTGGTGTGTTCGTGGGAAATGGCGCTCAAAGACTAAGCCGGGCTGCGGCCTATGGTGGTTTGGCGATGTGGCTGATGGCAACAAACATTGCCTCAGCGGCCTGTTCTCCCGACAAGATCGATCTGCGCGGCTCTTGGGGGCAAACACAATTTAGCATTGAAGTGGTGGATACGCCCGAAAGCCGCGGGCAAGGCCTGATGAATCGCCCGTCGCTCGGCCAGTTTGCTGGGATGCTCTTTGTGTATGAGCGTCCCCAATCCGTGGCGTTTTGGATGAAAAACACGCTGATTCCCCTCGATATGATTTTCGCTGGGGCCGACGGTGTTGTGCGGCGGGTACATTCAAATGCGATACCGGGAGATCTCACGTCCATTCCTGGCGGGCCAGGCATCCAATATGTTTTGGAGGTTAACGGTGGTATGGCCGAGACGCTCGGGATCGATGCTGGCTCTGTCATGCGGCATCCGAGCATCGATGCAAAAAACGCGTCTTGGCGCTGTAATTGAAGAACTTTACTCTTTTCATTTGTCAGACAGCGGGCTATCAGCCCCGTCAGTCGGGGCGTAGCGCAGCCTGGTAGCGCGACGGTTTTGGGTACCGTAGGTCGCAAGTTCGAATCTTGCCGTCCCGACCACTTCTAAAAAACTCACACAGAGCTCCATATCTCGTGTCTTTTTGCGACTTCTCCGCATTTGGATTCAGGTGCGTTTTGCGATTTTGAGAGTGCGAAAGGCATTGCCGCTCGAGTGCTTACCTACGCTTTGGCTGGCAAGTTTCTCAAAATACGGGAAAAAATCGGTTGAGGGGCGCACTTGCGTCGATTTTTGGTTTCAAAAGCGATTCTGAGCGCTCCTGTGCCTCAAGGCGCGGTCAAGGGAAATTTCTTCAACTTTGCATAAATTTGCCGTTGACGGTCTATGCCTGAATACGTCACCTTGTGTGGGCTGGCTTCGTCCGCACTAGATGTAGTGTTTGTCAATCATCTGGAGCGGGCGAGGGGTAAGAGGGACACATAAGCAAATGCAGCGGGCATGTCGCTCGGAGGCCGGACAACGATTTCGGCGGCAGATGCGTATTGCCGATTGCTCTCATGCTGGTGCGAAACTTGGGAAAACTAAGCTCGCGGGTGAGATCAGGTTCAAAAAGACAACGGCAAAGGCTACGCAATGAAAATTGAAAGACGGTTCACCGCCGCAGGGCAGGACGCATACGAAGGGCTTTCCTTCACAAGCACGACTTCGGAAATTCGCAACCCAGACGGGACCGTGGTTTTCTCTCTCGAGAACCTCGAAGTCCCAGGTTCTTGGAGCCAAGTGGCAAGCGACGTGATTGCGCAGAAATACTTCCGGAAAGCGGGCGTGCCCTCTGAGATCGTAAAAGTCGAAGAAAATGACGTGCCGTCTTTCTTGTGGCGCGGTAAACCAGCCAAAGGCGCAACCTTTGGTGGCGAAACGTCCGCCAAGCAGGTGTTTGACCGCCTCGCAGGGGCTTGGACCTACTGGGGCTGGAAAGGCGGCTACTTCTCTACAGAAGAAGATGCGCAGGCTTACTTCGATGAGATGCGTTATATGTTGGCCACTCAAAAAGCCGCGCCCAACTCGCCACAGTGGTTCAACACTGGTCTGCATTGGGCGTACGGTATCGATGGGCCAGCACAAGGCCATCACTACGTCGATTACAAAACCGGCAAGCTGACGAAATCCAAGAGCTCTTACGAGCACCCACAGCCCCATGCCTGCTTCATCCAGTCGGTCTCTGATGATTTGGTGAATGACGGCGGCATCATGGACCTTTGGGTGCGCGAAGCGCGTCTCTTCAAATATGGCTCCGGCACCGGCACAAATTTCTCTTCCTTGCGCGGCGAAGGCGAAGGCTTGTCTGGTGGAGGTAAGTCCTCCGGGCTCATGGGCTTTCTGAAGATCGGTGACCGCGCTGCTGGCGCCATCAAATCAGGCGGCACCACACGCCGTGCGGCGAAGATGGTGATCTGTGATGCAGACCACCCTGACATTGAAGACTTCATCAACTGGAAAGTGCTCGAGGAGCAAAAGGTAGCAAGCATCGTTGCTGGCTCCAAGATGCATGAAGTCAAGCTCAACGGCATCTTCGCAGCCTTGAACGGTTGGGATGGCTCTGAGGACGGCAAGTACGATCCAAAGGCCAACGAGCAGCTGAAAGCGGCGATCAAAGACGCCAAGTCTGCGATGATCCCAGAGACCTATATCAAGCGGGTTCTGGATTACGCGCGCCAGGGTCACACAAGCATCGAGTTTCCGACCTACAATACAGATTGGGATTCCGAGGCCTATGGCAGCGTGTCGGGTCAAAACTCCAACAACTCTATCCGTGTGACAGACGCATTCCTCTATGCTGTTGAGAAGGACGCGGATTGGGAACTGATCAACCGCGTGGACGGATCCGTGGCCCGCACAATGAAAGCCCGCGATCTTTGGGCGCAAGTGGGTCACGCGGCTTGGGCCTGTGCAGATCCTGGCATCCAGTATCACGACACGGTCAACGCGTGGCACACCTGCCCAGAAGATGGCGAGATCCGCGGCTCAAACCCGTGTTCTGAGTACATGTTCCTCGACGACACGGCCTGTAATCTCGCCTCAATGAACCTGCTGACCTTCTACAAAGAGGGCACATTCCAGATCGAAGACTACATGCACGCCTCGCGTCTCTGGACCGTGACGCTCGAGATCTCTGTGATGATGGCGCAGTTTCCATCCAAAGAAATCGCGCAGCGGTCTTATGACTTCCGTACGCTTGGTTTGGGCTATGCCAATATCGGCGGTCTCTTGATGAACATGGGCTATAGCTACGACTCGGATGAGGGTCGGGCCCTGTGTGGCGCTCTGAGTGCCATTATGACGGGCGTGAGCTACGCCACCTCCGCAGAGATGGCAGGCGAGCTTGGGGCGTTCCCAGGGCACGCGAAGAACGCCGATCACATGCTGCGCGTGATGCGCAACCACCGCAATGCCGCTTATGGCAAGACCGATGGCTACGAAACGCTTGCCGTCAAGCCAGTGGCGCTGGATCACAAAAACTGCCCTGAGCCCGGCTTGGTTGATATCGCCATGGCGGTGTGGGACGAAGTGATCAGCTTGGGCGAAGCCCATGGCTACCGCAATGCGCAGGCCACTGTGATTGCGCCGACGGGCACAATTGGCTTGGTCATGGACTGCGATACCACCGGGATCGAGCCGGACTTCGCGCTTGTGAAGTTCAAGAAGCTCGCAGGCGGTGGATATTTCAAAATCATCAACCGCTCGGTGCCAGCCGCTTTGGAAAAGCTCGGCTACGGTTCCGCGCAGATCGAAGAGATCGTGGGCTATGCAGTGGGTCATGCGACCATCGGTAATGCGCCCGGCATCAACCACACGGCGCTTCTGGGCCATGGGTTTGGTCAGGCGGAGATCGACAAGATCGAAGCAGCTCTGCCATCCGCATTTGATATTCGCTTTGTGTTCAACCAATGGACCCTGGGCGAGGCCTTCTGCACGGAGACCTTGGGTATCCCAGCCGCAAAGCTGAACGATCCGACCTTTGATCTTCTTAAGCACCTTGGCTTTACCAAAGCGGATATCGATGCGGCCAACGACCATGTCTGCGGAACAATGACGCTGGAAGGCGCGCCGCATCTTGATCCAAAGCACTATGGCGTGTTCGACTGCGCGAACCCTTGCGGTAAGAAGGGCAAACGGTATCTCAGCGTGGACAGCCACATCGAAATGATGGCGGCAGCGCAAAGCTTCATCTCGGGCGCGATCTCCAAAACGATCAACATGCCCAACGATGCAAGTATTGAGGATTGCCAAAAGGCCTATGAGAAATCTTGGGCTCTGGGCGTGAAAGCCAACGCGCTCTACCGCGATGGCTCGAAGCTTTCGCAGCCATTGGCAGCAGCCCTTGTGGAAGACGACGATGAGGCGGCGGAGATTCTCGAAAGCGGCTCGACCACTGAAAAAGCGGCTGTGTTGGCCGAAAAGGTCATCGAGAAGGTTGTGATCAAGGAGATCGTGAAATCGCAGCGTGAAAAGATGCCGGAGCGTCGCAAGGGCTACACGCAAAAAGCGATTGTGGGCGGGCACAAGGTTTACCTGCGCACCGGTGAGTACTCGGACGGCAACCTGGGTGAGATCTTCATCGACATGCACAAAGAGGGGGCTGGCTTCCGGGCGATGATGAACAACTTCGCCATCGCGGTCTCGGTTGGCTTGCAATACGGTGTTCCGCTCGAAGAGTTTGTGGATGCTTTCACCTTCACCAAATTTGAGCCTGCGGGCATGGTGCAAGGCAATGATAGCATCAAAAATGCCACGTCGATCCTAGACTACATTTTCCGCGAATTGGCGGTAAGCTATCTCGATCGCACGGATCTGGCGCATGTGAAGCCTGAAGGCGCCACATTCGATGATGTGGGTCGCGGTGAGGAAGAGGGTGTGTCCAACATCAAAGAGATGAGCGACACGGCGGCAAGCAAATCTTTGGAAGTCTTGAAGCAGATCTCTTCCACAGGCTACTTGCGTAAGCGCTTGCCGCAGGAATTCCGGGTATTGCAAGGCGGTCAAGGCACTGGATCTGGTGCCGTTGCTTTGAGTGGGGTCGAAGATCCGGCGGCAGCCCTTCAGGCTCTCGTGCCAGAGGTTGGAACCGCGACCATGGAGGACGTGGCACCAGCGCTTAAAATGGACGCTGTCACCAAAGCGAAAATGCAAGGCTATGAGGGCGATCCTTGTGGCGAATGCGGGAACTACACGCTGGTGCGCAACGGCACTTGCATGAAGTGCAACACCTGTGGGTCGACCTCGGGCTGTAGCTAAACGTTTGGGCGGGGGCGCGCGGGGAGCCGCACGCCATCGTCGGCCTCTTTACGGAGAGGCCATCTTGGTCAGGCCGCAGGCAGAAACCGGGCGGTAATGTAATGACGAGCTTGACCATTTAAACTGGGGCGCCGCTGGGCGCCCCTTCTTTTTTTTTCGCGTGCTGCGCACGCGTTTTGCCTCCGGCGGGAGTATTTTTATCAAGAAAAAGGGGGGAAGGGGCTAGGCTTCCGGCTCGCGGCCTTCTTTGATGAGCCAGGCGCGCAGGGCTTGCGTGCGCGGGTGCCCAATTTCCAGGGCAAAAACGTAAGCGTGGGTCATGTAGAAGCCAGCGCCTTGCTCGTTGCCTGCAGCCTTGGCAGTATGGCAGGCTTCTTCATAGAGGCCAACCAGCGCTTCTTTGTCGTTACTCTTATGAGCGCTGAGAAGGCGGTCCTCTAGGGAAGGCGCTTCGATTGACTTAGTCACAGTTGGCCTTTTGCAGCTGACCGGCGACCCAGTCGTGAAAGCAGTGTGTGGGGCCATCCATCGCTGGAGAGAAGCGCCCGCCGTCAAAGCCTGGGGCCGCGCGGCCTTTTTGCATGCCTTCTACGACAAAGATGTCTTCTTCAAAGACCTCTTTCCACAGCTTGGCATTCGCATGGCGCATCTCAGCTTTTGTGCTCTCTTCGGCATAATAGAGATGCACGTGTTCTTGCGTGGTCTCATGATCTTTTGGTTCCAAGACAATTGCGAAAGCGTGGTCGCGTTGCGCGCCTAAAAGCACATTTGGATAGACGGTGATATATTCAGCCCCTTCGTCCCAAAACTCGGGCAGCCCAGGGAAATCTGGAAAGACGTCGCCGACCTCATCTTTGAGCTGGCGGTACACATAGGTGCCTTGGCCGGAATACTGGCCGGGCTCTGCGATGTTATAGTGATCTTCGAGCCGCGAATAGCTGTTGAGGCCCGGATGTACCCAAGGCAGGTGGTAGCTTTCGCAATAGTTTTCGACCGCGAGTTTCCAATTGGTTTGCACATCAAGGGTAAAGCGGCTGTCGTCGCCGCCGTGATACAGGGGCGTTGTGAAATCTGACCAGCGTTTGATGAGATCGGCGTGTGTCTCTTCGAATGCAAGAGCATCGCCAGAGATGTTGATAAAGACCACATCGCGCCAGATATGGCTGCGCACTTCAATTAGGCCCAAATCGTTGCGGTCCATTTTGGGGTGCGTGTTCATGCCAGGACCACCCACATGTGGGGTGGAAACAAGCCGGCCATCTGTTCCGTAACACCAACTGTGATAGGGGCAGCGGATGGCCCCCCCGATCTTGCGGGCTTCTTCCACAAGGATCATGCCGCGGTGGCGGCAAATGTTGTTAAAGACGCGCACTTGGCCGTCGCGTCCGCGCAGGAGCAAAAGCGGCATGCCGAGAAAGCTCAAAGGTTTGGCGTCGCCAATCTCAGGCACATCTGCGGCCACGGCCAGGCCCGCCCATGTCTTGAGGAGCACAGCGTTGCATTCAGCTTTGAACACCTCTGGATCGGTGTAATGCGCATTGGGCAGACCGCGCGCTTGATCGATGGGTTGGCGGACGGCGTCTAGGTTTGTAAAGGTGTGATCTTTGGCCATGGATGCGGTCCTTTGCAGGCTTCCGTGCGATTCGATGCCTCTATGCTAAGAGCTCGAGAGGCGCTTTTGCTTGCTGGATGCGACATCAACCCTGTCAAGAAACGGCTCGTCTGGCCCCTATGGCTTTGCCAAAATGCGCCCGTTTGCGGCGGACGCATGGGTCAAAAGACGCGCAGGCTTGACCCTTGCGCCACTCCTTGCCGGGACGATCCGTGCAAATGGGCGCCGGATTGCGCGTTTGGGTTGAAAGTTTGAGAGGGCTCGCGCGTCCACTGTCTGCTCGCTTTTATCCACACTGCATCCGGCGTTTTGGGATGCGATTTGACAGGATATGGAGACAGAAGATGAAACACTTGATACTTCCTATCGCGTTGCTTGGCGCGGCCACTGCGGCTTGGGCGATGACATCCGTGACAGAGATCGATGGCGACGGTGATGGCGTTTTGACGCTTGATGAAATGCAGCTTGCCTACCCCGACATGACCGCAGAACTCTTTGAAATCATTGATGTTGATGCGAATGGCGTGGTGGATGCTGATGAGATTGCAGCCGCGGATGCTGCTGAGCTGCTGCCTCAAAAAGCAACGTAAAGACGACGTTTTTGGTAAAGAGCACCGATTAGTAAGACACACGCGTCTTGGATGGGAGGTGGCCTCGCACCTCCCATTTGGGTTTATTCGACAGGCTGGACTACTCTTCGCCGCGGCTCAGCGCAGCGACGCCCGTGCGAGCCACTTCAACCAGCCCCAATGGGCGCATCAGATCTGCGAAGGCGTCGATCTTTTCGGGGTTGCCGGTGATCTCAAATACGAAGCTGCCTAAAGTGCTATCCACAACATTTGCGCGGAAGATCTCCGCCAAGCGCAGGGCTTCGATGCGTTTGTCGCCGTCGCCCGTGACTTTGAAAAGCGCCAATTCGCGCTCAACGGACGGTCCCTCTACCGTAAGATCATGCACGGCGCGTACAGGTACCAATCGGCCCAATTGCGCTTTGATTTGCTCGATCACTTGCGGGGTGCCGGTTGTGACCACAGTGATGCGCGAGAGATGACCGTCGTGGTCCACCTCGGCGACTGTCAAGCTTTCGATGTTATATCCGCGACCAGAAAAGAGCCCAATCACGCGCGCCAATACGCCCGCTTCGTTGACCACGAGCACCGCAAGGGTGTGGCGTTCGTCTACATCCGAGAAAGTCGGGCGAAGATTATAGGCGGAATGGCTTGTCGCGCCTTTTTTGATTTTAAGTGCCGACATTTGGGCCCTCTTGGTTCTTTTAAAAACTCGTCGTCGCGTTTGGATAAAGCAAGGGCGTGGGGCTGTCGATTGCTTTCGTGAGAAGTAGAGATTGAGCGGTCGCTCAGGGTTGCAACGATCTTATTTTTCGGGGCGCAGCACTGGCGAAATTCCGGTCCATTTGCCTCGACTTGTCGTTGCGTCCACAAGGCGGGAAATTGCTAGGGCTTCGGTATCCACCAAAAGCTCATCGTGACGCTGGAGCGGGTTCAATGGGCCGAGGTAGTTTAGGCTTTGGTCGATGAGCCGATCGACGTTGAAATCGGCAAGATCTTTACGTTTTCC
>JBCDCE010000060.1:0-23559 GCA_039182515.1 Pseudomonadota bacterium
CGCGCCCCGCTGATGTAAGACGAACCCCACGACCCTCGCGCTGCAATAAAGGCTCGGCAAGGTCCTTTTCCAGTTTGCGCACATGCTGCGCAATCGCGGCCTGCGTGACATTCAGATCCATCGCGGCAGCGACAAAACTTTGGTGTTTAGCGGCGGCTTCGAAAGCCCGCAAAGCCGCTAAGGATGGCATCGCACGCCAGTTCATTGTCGATCACTCATAACAATAGTTCAGCTATCTTTTTTAAAATCATAGTGCTTTGCTTTCTGAGCTCAAATCAGGCCTAAATCCTACATAAAAAGCTGAAAGGACAAGCTATGAGTATTTTTAACCAAGGACAACGGAAACTCAACTATTCTATTTCTAAGATCAAGTTGCGCGATTTGCCGGTCACACCCGAGGAGCTCATGTTGCAGCCAAAGAGCCGGGTGTGGGACCCCTTGCGTGCAGCCGCGTTGGACGCGATAGGCCATTCGCGGCGGTAAATGTCGGTTTTTGTTTTGCGCCGAGCCCGGGTTCGCGGCACTCTTTGTATAACATATGCGGAGGGCTCACACGCGCGACATGCAAGATATCGCTCAAGGCTACAATCCAGAACCTGCGCGCTCGCTCTCTTTGCGCGCGCAGGCCTATACCGATCAACGTTGGTTTGAAACAGATTTGAAAGCCATCATCGCCCGGACATGGCAATGGGTGTGCCACGTTGAAAAGGTCCGTGCGCCAGGATCTTATGTGACAGTAGAGCTCGCTGGTCATCCCATCGCCGTGGTGCGCGCCAAAGACGGGATCCTTCGCGCTTTTTACAATGTCTGCAAACACAGAGCCCATGAGCTGCTCTCTGGCAGCGGGGAAACAACGCGGATTATGTGCCCCTATCACGCCTGGGTTTACCGGCTCGATGGAACCCTTGCACGCGCGCCGCACACCGAAAATCTTGAGGACTTTGATCCAAGCGACATCTGCTTGGACCAAGTGCAGGTGGAAGAATTTTGTGGCTTTGTTTTTGTGAACTTAGATCCAAATGCAGCCTCTATGACCGAACAAACCGGCAATCTGGAAACGGAGGTGCGGCACTGGGCACCAGATGTGGAAAGCCTCACCTTTGGGCACCGGCTGACCTATGATATCAAATCCAACTGGAAGAACGTCGTCGATAACTTTCTAGAATGTTATCATTGCCCCACAGCACACAAAGACTTCTGTGATCTGGTGGATATGGACACCTATAAGGTGACGACCCATGGGATTTATTCGTCTCATATGGCCGACGCCGGTCAAAACACAAATTCCGCTTACGATGTGTCAAACGCCACGGTGAAAACGCATGCCGTTTGGTGGCTTTGGCCCACAACCTGCTTGATGCGGTATCCAGGCCGCTCTTCGATGATTGTGCTCAATATCATCCCTGTGGGGCCGGATCGAACGCTGGAAACATATGATTTCTTCCTCGAAACCCCGGAACCGGACGCGATGGAGCTCGATGCGATCCGGTATCTTGATGAGGTTTTGCAAGTTGAAGACATTAGCTTGGTTGAATCTGTGCAACGCGGGATGAGCACGCCCGCATTCACACAAGGACGGATTGTGCATGACCCTGACGGCTCTGGGAAATCAGAGCATGCTGTCCATCACTTTCATGGATTGGTACTGGATGCCTATGCCAAGGACGCTGCGGCATGAGCTTGGCAAGCAAAACAGCGCTTGTAACAGGCGCGCGCGGCGGGATTGGCCGCGCGATTGTCACGCGGTTTTTGAAGGAAGGCGCCACCGTTTATGCGGCGGATCTAACGCCTGAAGGCTCACTTGCGGCGCATGATGAGGATGGCAGTCGATTTGTAAGGCTTGATGTGACCAGCGAAGCGGATGCGCAAGCCGCCATGGCCCGTGTTGAAGGAGAACAAGGCAAGCTCGATGTGCTTGTCAACGCTGCCGGGATCGAGATCGAGAAGACCATTGAAGACACGTCGTTGGAGGAATGGAACCGGAGCTTTGCGGTCAATGTGACAGGCACGTTTCTGACGTCCAAATATGCGCTTCCACTTATGCGCAAAGCGGCACAAAGCGGAGCATCCGCTAGTCTGATCAACTTTGGATCTTATGACGGATTTATCGCAGATCCCGGGCTTGCGGCCTATTGCGCCACAAAAGGCGCTGTGCACGCCCTGACGCGGGCCATGGCCTGTGATCATGGCCCTGAGGGCATTCGGGTGAATGCCATATGCCCCGGCTATATCGACACACCGATGCTGCAGAGCTTTTTCGAAGGTGAAGGGTCTGGCGGCGACGGTGGGACCATTGAAACGCTCCAACAGGCTGTGCGCGATGTGCATCCAATGCGCACCTATGGCACGCCCGACGACATCGCCAACCTTGTGCATTGGTTGGCATCCGATGAGGCCCGTTATGCCTCTGGCCAACTTTGGGTGCTCGATGGAGGGCTTTCTGCCCAGGTTCAACAGATGCGTCTATGAGTATTTTTCCCAAGAAAAAGAGGCGCATTGTGTTCGGGGCACCTGCCTGACGCGTGTAAAGGTCTGGGGGCTCGGATTTAGGGAAGGGAGAGAGATGCAAACAAAAATGCTCATCAATGGCGAGATGATCTCTGGCGCGGGAGAGGCGACCAGTATTTTGAATCCGGCCACAGGCGGTGAAATTGCACAAGTGCATGAAGCCAGCGCAGCGCAGATTAAAGCGGCGACACGCGGCGCGTCAGAAGCCTTTGAAACGTTTTCACAAACGCCGCCTGCCGAGCGTGCAGCGCTCCTTTTGCAGATTGCAGACGTCATTGATGCCAATTCCCAGGAACTCGCAGAACTGGAAAGCCTCGATGTGGGAAAGCCATGGCCGTCTGCGCATGACGATGAGATGCCCCTCACTATAGATGTGTTTCGCTTTTTCGCAGGGGCTGCGCGCACCATGATGGGCTCGGCTGCGGGTGAATATGTGGCGGGGCACACATCCATGATCCGGCGTGATCCGGTTGGTCCGGTGGCGGCTATTGCGCCTTGGAATTATCCCTTGATGATGGCGTCGTGGAAGTTCGCAGCACCCATCGCAGCAGGCTGCTCGGTTGTGCTGAAGCCCTCGGAACTGACACCGCTTTCCACGCTAAAGCTCGCAGAGCTTTTGCAAGACGTGCTCCCCAAAGGTGTGCTCAATGTCCTTCATGGTCGTGGTGCAAATGTGGGCCACGCCTTGATTAATGATCCAGCTATGGAGGCCATCACTGTCACGGGATCTCCTGCCACCGGGATGGCCGCAATGCGCGCGGCGTCCAAACAGATCCGGCATGTGCACTTAGAACTTGGCGGCAAGGCACCAGTCATTGTCTTTGATGACGCAGATATCGACGCAGTGGCTGAAACCATTCGCTACGGCAGCTATTTCAACGCAGGCCAGGACTGCGCGCAGCCTTGCCGTGTTTTGGTGGACGACAGCGCATATGATCGCGTGGTCGCCGCAATCACGGATCAGGTCAGCCAGATCAAAATCGGTGCGCAAAAGGCGGAAGGCACAGAAATGGGTCCGCTTATATCTGAGATCCAACGCGAACGGATTGCTGGCTTTGTGGATAGAGCGCGCGGGAGCGCAGAAATTGTGCTAGGCGGCGAAGCTCCAGAAGGGCCGGGCTTCTTTTATGAGCCCACTGTGATTGCCAATGTCGAAAATGATGCAGAAGTGGCGCGCGAGGAGGTCTTTGGACCTGTGGTGACCGTATCGCGTTTTAAAGATGCAGAAGACGCGCTCAAAATCGCAAATACGGGCAGCTTCGGGCTGGCATCCTCCGTTTTCACGCGCGACGTTGGGCGCGCAATGAGCCTGACCTCCAAGCTTCGCTACGGCTTTACCTGGGTCAACACCCACGGGGTGGCGACGCCCGAGATGCCTTGGGCCGCGATGAAGGGCTCGGGCACAGGCTGCGATATGTCGGTTTATGCGCTCGATGCCTATACGTCTGTCCGCCATGTGATGGTGGCGCATTGATGCAGCTGGCAAACAAACGCGCTTTTGTCACGGGCGGGCAACAAGGTATTGGCCGGGCCATCGTCGAGCGGTTCCAATCTGAGGGCGCTGAGGTGATTACCTGTGGGCGTGGGCTCAAGCCAAGCGATCTCTCTGCGCTTTGGTTAACTCTAGACGTGTCGGATTCCACAGCTGTGACAGCTGCAGCAGAAGCCACAGGACCTATCGATATCTTGGTGAACAACGCAGGCGTTCAGGTTGAGAAAACGGTGGCCGACAGCACGGACGCCGATTGGGACCTCGTGATGGGGACTAACGCTAAGGGCGTGTTCAACCTCTGCCGTGCTTTTCTTCCGCTTATGGAGACGGGCAGCATCGTGAACATTGGCTCCATTTCTGGAAATGTCGCTGACCCGAGTATGGCACTATACAATGCTTCAAAGGCTTTTGTGCATGGGCTCACTCGCTCTATCGCGGTGGACCACGGGCCCAAGGTGCGCTGCAATGCGATTTGCCCGGGCTGGATCGAAACGGGAATGCTCGACGCTGGATTTGATTTGGCCAAAGATCCTGGCTTGGCCAAGTCAGATGCGCTGGCGCGGCACGCCACCCGGCGCTTTGGCAAACCTAAAGACATTGCCGCAATGGCGCTTTGGTTGGCGTCAGACGATGCAAGCTTTGCTACGGGTCAGTTTTTCACCGTAGACGGCGGGCTCACAGCCGCCTCTCTGCTCAACCCGGGGCTCTTTTAGATGTCGGGTGTAGCCGATGCGATCACGCACACAGCCGTGCTTGGGGCTGGTGTAATCGGTGCCAGTTGGACAGCACTCTTTTTGGCCGCCGGGCGGCATGTCACAGTCTATGATCCGGCGCCGGAGGCAGAAACCAAAACCCGTGCTTACATCGAGACCGCTTGGCCCGCGCTTGAATCCCTAGGCCTGACCGAGCATGCGACGCCTGATGCTCTAAGCTTTACGCAAAGCGCAGTTGAGGCCGTCGCAGACGCGCAGTTCATCCAAGAAAACACCCCAGAACGCACAGCGATCAAACACGCACTCTACGCTGAGATTGAGCCTGAACTGGATCCCGACGCGATTGTTTCGAGCTCCACCTCTGGGCTCACGCTTGAGACACTTCAAGAGGGCTGGAAGGATCCAAGCTTATTAATCCTAGGCCATCCCTTTAACCCGCCACATCTCATTCCTTTGGTGGAACTTACGGCAAATGCGGCAACGAGGAGCAGTATCCTCGAGCGCACCGAGGCCTTCTACAAGGCGATTGGCAAGGTCACGATCCGGATCCAAAAGGGTCTGCCAGGCCATGTTGCCAACCGGCTGCAAGCGGCCGTTTGGCGCGAAGCTGTGCATATGGCTGTCGAAGGCGTGGCGAGCGTCGAGGATATAGATACCGCAATGTGGGCGGGCCCAGGTCTTAGGTGGGCGGCCATGGGGCCCACAAGCCTCTTTCACCTCGGCGCTGGCGAGGCAGGGCTGCAAGGGTTTTGTGACCACTTTGCCGGGACCTTCAACGGATGGTGGGAGGGTTTGGGCGAGCCCAAACTCGACGCGCAAACGATCCAAACATTGGTTGAAGGGATGGAGCAACAAGCCGCAGGTCGCACTGTAGAAGAACTTGCAAGCGTCAGAGATGAGATGCTTGTCGCCTTACAGGCCGCCGCAAAACCTCTGCGCGGCGACCCGTGAAGCTGTCTTACTTTGGCCGCTGAACCTTTCGGGCGCTTTAGCTAGATGGGGTCTTTCCGACGCTTAAGCACTTGACCTGGCTAAATGAGCATAGACACTGCTGATCAAAGGGGAACGCTTCCATGCAGCACGATCAATCGGTGCTCTTGTTTAATTCAGTTGTGTTTGTCCTCGTTGGGCTCGCTTTCTTGCTGTTTCCCGAACAAACTGCACTGCGTGTCACCGACAGTTCTCCTTCATCAGCGTCGGGCCTCATTGACATGCGAGCGACCTATGGCGGGGTTCTTCTTGGCGTTGGATTTATCTTTCACTTGCTAAACAGACTGCCTCAATCACGGGCGAACGGGCTGCGTGCGCTTATCGCTGTACTTGGGGGTATGGCGGTCGGCCGTATCGCTGGAATGCTCATCGACGGGCCTGCCAATTTCATGATGTATCTGTTTTTGGTCTATGAATTGGTATTTATCGGTCTTTCATGGGCAATTTTGCGTAAAAGCGACAAGGTCTGAAATTTAACTGTGGTTAGGCAGGCAAACGCGCTTTGCTGCAGAAGGAATATGGCCAACCCACTCGCAGGCAATTTGCAAATTCGGGTAAACCAAGGCGCAGGTTCTATGTTATGAACCGCACCTTGAGCTCTAAATTGCGATGCGGATTTCGTGCCAGCCTGCTGCAATTGAGTTCAAAGATGCGCGATCTTATTCGGCTTTGCCAAAGCCTGTCGAACAATCTCCTTTCGCTGCAACGCAGCAGATTGACTGCGCATTAATATGTCTCTAATATAACTTCTTGTGAAATTTTCTTGCTCTTTGAGGATTCGCTCGAATGTCTAGTGCCGCGCCTTCGTCTTCGTCCACAAAAACACGCCCTTGGCTTTTCCGCACTTACGCGGGCCACTCTACTGCTAAGGCCTCAAACGCACTTTATCGGGGCAATCTGGCCAAGGGCCAAACGGGTCTTTCTGTGGCTTTCGATCTGCCCACGCAAACCGGCTACGACAGCGATCACGAGCTTGCGGCGGGCGAAGTTGGAAAAGTGGGCGTGCCTGTAAGCCACCTGGGCGATATGCGTACTTTGTTCAACGAAATCCCGCTAGAGCAGATGAACACCTCCATGACGATCAACGCCACAGCCCCCTGGCTTTTGGCGCTCTATATCGCTGTGGCTGAAGAGCAAGGCGCGGATGTCTCGAAGCTGCAAGGCACGGTTCAAAACGACATCATCAAAGAATACCTCAGTCGCGGCACCTATGTATGCCCGCCTAAGCCCTCCATGCGGATGATCACGGATGTGGCCGCTTACACGCGCGCACATCTGCCAAAGTGGAACCCAATGAACATCTGTTCGTACCACCTGCAAGAAGCCGGTGCGACGCCCGAACAAGAATTGGCCTTTGCGCTGGCCACAGCTCAAGCCGTGCTCGATGATCTCAAAGGCAAGGTCCCGCCTGAGCATTTTCCCGCCATGGTTGGCCGGATATCGTTCTTTGTGAACGCGGGCATCAAGTTCGTCACCGAGATGTGCAAAATGCGCGCCTTCGTCGATCTCTGGGATGAGATTTGCAAAGAGCGTTACGGTGTCGAAGATCCGAAATTCCGGCGGTTCCGCTATGGGGTGCAGGTCAACTCGCTGGGTCTGACCGAACAACAACCTGAGAACAACGTCTACCGCATTCTCATTGAGATGCTCGCGGTGACGCTCAGCAAAAACGCCCGCGCCCGAGCGGTTCAATTGCCTGCATGGAACGAAGCACTGGGCTTGCCCAGGCCATGGGATCAGCAATGGTCGCTTCGGATGCAACAGATCATGGCTTTTGAAACGGACCTGCTGGAATACGATGATCTCTTTGACGGCAACCCAGCTGTGGATCGCAAGGTCGAAGCGCTCAAAGAAGGGGCGCGCGCAGAGCTTGCCACCATCGACGCCATGGGCGGTGCCGTTGAGGCGATTGAGTATATGAAATCGCGCCTTGTTGAGAGCAACGCTTCGCGCATCTCTGGCATTGAGACGGCAGAGACAACCGTGGTGGGTGTGAACAAATACAAAAGCGGTGAGCCATCGCCGCTCACGGCAGGCGAAGACGCCATAATGGTTGCCGACGCAGACGCCGAGCGCGACCAGATCGCTCGCCTCATCGCTTTCAGGGAGGAGCGCGATGAGGCGGCGGTCGAAAAGGCGCTCGCGGATCTGGCGGAAGCGGCCAAGTCTGGCACCAACATCATGCCGGCCTCGATCCAAGCCGCTAAAGTCGGCGTGACAACAGGCGAATGGGGCAATGTAGTGAGGTCCGCCTTTGGGCAATATCGTGGCCCAACCGGCGTTTCGAAAAGCGTTTCAAACCGTACAGAAGGCTTGGAAGAAATCCGCGCCAGCGTGGATGCGGTATCTGACAAGCTGGGCCGCAGGCTTAAATTCCTTGTGGGCAAACCGGGCCTGGATGGTCACTCCAACGGCGCCGAGCAAATCGCCACACGCGCGCGCGATTGCGGGATGGACATCACCTACGAAGGCATCCGCCTCACCCCCGACGAGATCGTCGAAGCGGCCTCCAATGATGAGGCGCATGTCATAGGCCTGTCGATCCTTTCGGGCTCCCACATGCCATTGATGCAAGACCTCATGGAGAAGCTCCGCGCCGCAAACCTCGGCCACGTGCCTGTGGTTGTGGGCGGCATTATCCCCGACGAGGACGCAGAGCGCTTGTTGGCCATGGGGATCGCCAAGGTCTACACACCCAAAGACTTCGAGCTGAACCGCATCATGTTCGATATCGTGGGCCTTGTGGATCAAACGCCCATGGCCGCAGAGTAGCGCTCTATGTCAGGCAAAAATTCAAATCATTGATGCAGCGCGCCTCAATGGCCTCTAAATCCCAATCTATGCCCAGGCCTGGAGTTTTGCTGGCATAGGCGCGCCCATCCTTCATTTCCATGGGGCTGGCTGTCAGGTCGCTTAATTGCGGAATGTACTCGAGCCAGGGCGCGTTGGGGATCGCGCAGACCAGGCTTACGTGTAGCTCCATCAAGAAATGCGGGCAGACAGAAACATTATGCGCCTCCGCCATCGCAGCCACTTTCATCCAAGGGGTTATGCCGCCGATCCGGGCCACGTCCACCTGCACAATGCTGGCAGCGCCGGAAGTAAGGTAATCTTTAAACTGACTGAGAGAATAGAGGCTCTCCCCCACTGCAATCGGAACAGAGGTTTTGCCTGCAAGCTCCTGGTGAGACAGGACGTCGTCGGCAGGCATAGGCTCTTCAAACCAAGCGATATCCAGGCTTTCGAGCATTTTGGCCCGACGGGTTGCCTCAGAAAGACTAAAGCCTTGATTGGCATCACCCATGATCTCGTAGCCAGGCCCCACGGCAGAACGCACCGCGCTTAGGCGTTCGCGATCTTCGCTTAAGTGAGGCCTGCCAATCTTAACTTTGCTGCCTGAAAACCCGGCGGCTTGCGCCGCAACAGCGTCGGCCACGAGGTCTTCGGTTTCGATGTGCAGCCAGCCGCCTTCGGTTGTGTACATGGCAACGCTCGGTTTGGCCCCGCCGAGCATTTGCCAAAGCGGTAACCGTGCGCGTTTGCATCTGAGATCCCATAGAGCCGTGTCGATTGCCGCTAAGCACAGTGAGGTGATCGCGCCCACACTTGTGGCATGTGTCGAGAAGAGCAAATCTCTCCATATGCGCCCAATCTCTTCGGCTTCTTGACCAATGAGCTGTGGCACAAGCGTTTCGCGTAAAAGCGACATGATCGCTGGGCCGCCTTGACCGATGGTGTAGCTATAGCCTAGGCCTGATGCGCCATCGGCATCGATAATACGAACAAAAGGCGTCTCCTGGCTCACAAAGCTCTGAATCGCATCGGTGCGTTTTACCTTCGGTAGAAGGTCCACCATGAAGATCTCAACGCGCTCTATTTTGGCCATGCATTTGTCTTCTCATTTGGCGCTTGCCCCTCATCTTCTTGGGCCCAAGCAAGATAGCGGTCCTCCAACACCTGCTCACAGATTTTGAAGATGACCCAGCACAAGAGCGCAATTGCCCCGTAGATCACCAATTCCAGAACCTGCCAAAGTGCGCCGTGGCGCAAAGCCTCAAAACCAGCACGTTGCAAAAATTCCACGTTGGCCATGGCTTGCGTAAAAAGATTAACCGTCACAAAAGCAAAGACGACGCCAACAACGCCAGCGAGTATGAACACTCCAATCGAGGGCCAACGGGTGATATTAATCAATTTGGTCACGTCCCAAGTCCTCGCGTGTTATTCCACCAACGGTTGGGGTTGTCAGACTTGGGATCATAAGCTGCCCGGCTGACCCAGTCTTCCCTTAAAAAAATGACAGGTTCTTCGTAATGGTGCACATAGAGAATGGCATCCATCACCTGTTCCAAAACAGACAGATCTCGCGGCAATGAAAACTTCAACTCAACCATCTCGTAGGTTTCCGTTGACCCAGCCTCAAAGCCACTCACATGTGTTGTCGTGGTCGATCCAGGCTCTGGTTGGGCCGTCTCGACCCCTGGCGCAGAGACACTCGCGTTGCGTTGATATCGCCCGTAGCTCAAAGGATGGACCTTCATCACCGCGTCCAAAATTTTATCGACATCTGCCGGGACTGTTTGAATTTCCAACGTCCAAACAGGCTCTAATCGCCCAGATACCGCGTTGTAGCTGCTTAATGTCATTGCCTGTGCGCTCCCTTTGCGCCACCCTGACAGGCAAGCTTGTGTTTGTCTCCTGACATCGCAAACGTTAAATCCGAACCGACCCCTTTTTCTTGGTAAAAATCCTCCTTCAGGCCCCTAAAATGTAGAGCGCCCCATGACCCCTCATATCGCCGCAAAAGCCGGAGAAATCGCTGAAACTGTGTTGATGCCAGGCGATCCCTTGCGCGCGAAATGGGCGGCTGAAACCTTTTTGGACAACCCTGTTTTGGTCAATGAGGTTCGTGGGATGCTGGGCTATACAGGAACATGGAAAGGCAACCGCGTCACGATCCATGGATCGGGAATGGGAATGCCGTCGCTTTCAATTTACGCCAATGAATTGATCACAACCTACGGCGCTAAAACGCTCATCCGGATCGGCTCAACGGGCGCCATGCAAGAGCATGTGAAACTCCGCGATGTTGTGATTGCGATGACAGCCTCCACTGTGTCGACCCCAAGCTCAACTATTTTCAAAGAGCTAAACTATGCGCCTTGTGCAGACTACGGTCTTTTGGAAAACGCCGTGGCAGCCGCACGCACAAAGGGTTCGGATGTGCATGTTGGAGGGATCTACAGCTCAGACACATTTTATGACGAACGCCCTGATTTGAATAAAGAAATGACGCGCCACGGTATTTTGGCGGTAGAGATGGAAGCGGCTGAACTCTATACATTGGCGGCCCGTCATGGCTGCAGGGCTTTGGCCGTTATGACCGTTTCCGATCACCTTATCACAAAAGAAGAGCTGCCAGCCAAAGATCGGCAGGAAAGCTTTGCGGATATGGTCGAGATTGCCCTTGAAGCGGCTTTCGCATAAATAAAATTTGCCAAAAATTCGCTCGAAAAAGCGGCCAACAGCCCTCTCCCTACCGCCCTTCATCCTGAGGCGATTCCCATAAGAAAATCTAAAACGGCGGTAGGTCGTTGCTTGCGATTAATTTGTACTTTTACTCAAAGTGTTCGCAAGAACGGCATCGGTGCACACCGTGTCGCTTGCGAATTTCACGTCTTTGCCTGGTCAGGAAACGGATCCTGTTCCGCGCTCACGCGTTCCTAAGCCGCGCCGCGTTGCGGACGTCCTTGACTCGGTTTGCGTCGGCGTTGGGGCTTTGCATTGCCCCCACGATTTGGGCCCGCATTTGCACCGTTGCCACCTTTGGCACTGCCAAAAGACTTCCCGTTTGCATTGCGCCCGCCATTGCCGCCAGAGCTCCAAGACTTGGCGCGTTGCTTGGCGTTTTGACGCGGTTTTTTAGGGGTTTCGTGACCAGCCTCGGGGCTTTTGGGTTTTTCCGACTGCGTCACAGTATCGACAGGTCTTTGATCCTCGTGGGCGCGTTTATGACGCGGTTTACGAGACCGCTCTTCAGACTTACCCTTGCCGCCGCGCGCCGGAGCGCCATCTCGGCGCTGGCCCGCACCAAAACGGCGCTTCGCTTTTGGCTTGTTCGTTGGCGCTATTGGATCTGAACCGAACGTATCCAAACTATCTTGAGTCATCTCAGGCGCCTGTCCAGCGCCATCGCTGCGCCGTTTTATGCGGCGCTTTCTTTGGGATTTCTTTGAAGGGTCCATCGCCTCTTGAGGGCGCGTACCACCTGCCACAGGGATGGTGAACTTCATCACTTTTTCAATGGTTTTCAGCATGCCCAATTCGTCGGGCGCAACGTATGACACAGCTTTGCCATCGGCGCCTGCGCGGCCTGTGCGCCCAATCCGGTGCACGTAGTTTTCTGGCACGTTTGGCATGTCAAAATTGTAGACCCGCTCAACACCTGGAATATCGATGCCTCTCGCGGCCACGTCAGTCGCCACCAAAACGAGCGTCTCGCCTTCTTTGAACGAGCGCAGTGCGCGGTCGCGCTGGCCTTGGCTTTTGTTGCCGTGGATGCTGTCAGCTTTAAACCCATCGGCCAGTAAGCTCTTCATAAGCCGCTCTGCGCCATGTTTGGTCCGCGCAAAGACAATCGCACGGGCTTTAGGATGGGTTTCGAGATCGCGCTTAAGCGTGACGGTTTTCTCAGACTTCGGCACAAAATAGAGCGCTTGTTGGATTTTCTCGACAGGTTTGCCAGGAGGTGCGACCTGAATACGGGTGGGATTGTTGAGGTACTCAGCCGCAATCTCGTCCATGTGCTTGGGCATTGTGGCCGAGAACAGCATCGTTTGACGCTCCACAGGCAGCAATTTGGCAAGCTGGCGGAGGGCGTGAACGAAACCCAAATCGAGCATTTGGTCTGCTTCGTCGAGCACCAAAAAGCGGGTGTCATCGAGGTTAACCGCACGTCGGTCGATCAAATCGAGTAGACGCCCAGGCGTGGCGACAAGAATATCCGCCCCGCGCGACAAGCGCTTCACCTGCGCGGTGATCGAGGCGCCGCCCACAACCATTTGGGCTTTGAGCGGCGTGCGTTGCGTCAAAGGGCCAAGTGCATCACAAATCTGTCGCGCAAGCTCGCGTGTTGGCGCAAGAATAAGCGAACGCACGGATTTTGGCGCAGGTTTAAACCCCTGATCCAAAAGTGTTTTTACGAGTGGCAGGCCGAAAGCCATGGTTTTGCCCGTACCCGTCTGGGCCAGCCCCATGACGTCCCCACCTTCCAAAGCAACGGGGATAGCCCGTTCTTGAATAGGTGTGGGTTGGGTAAGGTTCATTGCGTCCAATTTATGGACAAGACGCTCAGGCAAGCCGAGCTCAGAAAACTTTGTCAAAGTGACAATCCTTGTGAAGGTGGCCAAAAGCGAAACCCGCAAAGGCCACATAGGTATCATGCCCCTCGCGAAGATGGGCGGTCAGCGGGCGGTGCGCAGCTTGCAAAGAAGCTCGGACCAAACAACGCTGAGCGGGGCGATGCGTATCAAGAGAAACCCGGACATCAGCGGGCCTCAGATCAAGGCCACGCGCGTTCGCTCACGGGTGTGATGGGCTGCATATGAGCCGCGTTGCCCTTTGCGTCAAGCCCTTGTGGGGGACTCGTGGTAAATGTGCGACAAGGGTCTAGCGGCTATCGCGCGGACCAAACCGCCCCAATGAAGGGCTGGGATGCGCGTCGTGGATGGTCTCAATAGCGTCCAAAGCGTCTTCAGAAAGTGTGATGTCTTCTGCGCTCAAAACCTCTTCGAGCTGCGCCACACTTGTGGCTCCGATGATGTTGGATCCAAGGTACCCGCGCGAATTGACAAAGGCGATGGCAAGTTGTGTGGGGGTGATCCCGTGCTGCCGTGCGAGATCAACGTATTGGCGCACGTAGTCACTGTCGGCATTGGCCGCGTGCCGCCCCATCAAGCTCGCACCCCAATCGGTAGAGAACCGAGCGCCTTCGGGGCGCGCGCCGCCGAGGTACTTGCCGCTCAAAATACCACCGCCCAAGGGTGAATAGGCGAGTAAATCCACGTTTTCGCGCATGGCCACCTCTCCCGCGGCTACATCCCAGTTGCGCTGAAGCACTGAATAAGGGTTCTGGCTCGATTGAATGCGGGGAAGGCCGTGGTCTTTATGGAGCTCAAGGTATTTCATCAGGCCCCAAGGGGTCTCGTTAGACACGCCAATATGGCGAATCTTGCCCTTTTTGATCTCTTCGCCCAAAGCTTCCAGCATGCCGTGCATATCTTCGCCCGTGAGCGATACGTGTTTGTCAGGTTGAAAATCACGCTGCGCAAAAACGTTGACTTGGCGTTGTGGCCAATGGAGCTGGTAGAGGTCGATCACATCGGTTTTGAGCCGCTTGAGCGAGGCATCCACAGCTTCTGTCACCTTGCTGGGCAAGAGCCCCGCGCCACCCCTGATGGGCCTTCCAGGGCCGACCATCTTCGTGGCCAGGATCACGTCATTGCGGCGACCGGTTTTCTCGAACCACTCCCCAATAATCGCTTCGGTATGGCCATGCGTTTCGGCCAAAACAGGCACGGGGTAGGCCTCGGCCGTATCGATAAAGTTCACACCACGATCCAAAGCGAGCTCGATCTGCGCGGCCGCCTCCTCATAAGAGTTCTGACTGCCCCATGTCATCGAACCCAAACAAATGCGCGAAACCTCAAGATCGCTTTTTCCCAAAATGCGGTATTTCATAAAAGCGCTCCTTTAGATCATGAAAAGATGGACCTAAGCCCATCTTCCCATTTTTGTAAATTCTAAGGGACTATGCCTATTCAGCAGCGAACCCACCAGCATAGATCATTGTGCCGCTTGCTGAATGAAACGCCCCAAAGGCTTGATCAGCGCCCGCCAGTCCTGTCAGCGTGCCATCTTGCCCATCATAGGTGACGGTCCCGCCAAGCGTTGTGCCCGAGAGAGTTCCATTCACGGTCAAATCACCCGAAGATCCGGTGAGCGTTCCTGCGTCAAAATCGCCGGTCAAAACAATCAGGCCTCGATCAACAGACTGGAAGCCGTTGATGTTCTCACCTGAGATGAAGATATTATCGATCTAGCTCAATTCATAAAGGCCCACATAGGTCACCATTCCGCCGTTTGTGGGCGCAGCCGCAACGGCGGTTCCAGGGATAATTCCGGCGTAGCCAAAAAACCCGTCATTTGTCCTAGATCCTGTCTGCCAGGCGATACCTTCAGCGCCGATCGTTTCTACTCCCGAACTGATGTTCGACGTTAGACCTTCGGAAATCGCGCCCGTCGCCGACGGTGTCGTAAAACCCGACGTTGTAAAATTGTCGCTGCCGCCGCCGCTGCAGGCACCAAGAAGGCTTAGGCCCAAAAGGCCCAGCAAAGTATTTTTAATTTTCAAGTGACTTCCTCTCGCAAAAAACCGCCCCCCACGGGCGAAACAAGCCGCCCTAGAACGATTGAAAGCGCAGAATTTAGACGGTGCGTTCGACCATCATTTGCTTGATGGACGCAATCGCCTTAGCCGGGTTCAAACCTTTGGGACAGGTCTTCGCACAATTCATGATTGTATGACACCTGTACAGCTTAAACGGGTCTTCAAGCTCGTCCAGTCGCTCACCTGTTGCCTCATCGCGACTGTCGATAATCCAGCGATAGGCATGCAGAAGGGCTGCTGGCCCAAGGTAGCGGTCGCCGTTCCACCAGTAGCTTGGGCAAGATGTGGAGCAGGATGCGCACATCACGCATTCATACAAACCATCAAGCTTTTTGCGGTCTTCAATGGACTGGCGCCATTCCTTGGCCGGACGGTTTGTTTTGGTCTCAAGCCACGGCATGATCGAGGCGTGTTGCGCGTAGAAGTGCGTCAGATCTGGGATCAGGTCTTTAACCACAGGCATATGCGGCAGTGGATAGATTTTGATGTCGCCCTTAATTTCGTCAGAGCCGTAGATACAGGCCAGCGTGTTGATCCCGTCGATGTTCATCGCACAGGATCCGCAAATGCCTTCGCGGCAGGAGCGGCGGAATGTGAGCGTGGGGTCGATCTCGTTTTTGATCTTGATCAAAACGTCGAGAACCATCGGCCCACAGGTATCCATATCGACCCAATAGGTATCCAAGCTTGGGTTCTTGCCGTCGTCCGGGTTCCAGCGATAAATCTGGACTTTGCGCAGATTGGTTGCGCCCTCTGGCTTTGGCCATGTTTTACCAGCCGTCATCCGGCTGTTTTTCGGCAGGGTCAGTTGAACCATAGAACACCTCACGTATTTCCCTTGATGTATTCCATTTTTCGCGGCAAAGCCAATAAGATACGTGGCGCGAATGGTCGCGGTTGGGTGCAAAATGTGCCTAAAAAGCCCATCGCACGAGAGAGGACAGCTCAATGGCCTTGCCCATCTTCAAGCTTTTGCCACAGCTCTTTCCTTTTGCGCGCCGTGCTTGGTTTCACGGGCTCACCGTCACGCGCGACCCAAGCACGATGCCAGACAATATTTGGAAGAAAATCCGGCTTTTGCGCTATGAAAAACACGAGTTGCGCGGCGCGCAGGCTGTGATCGAGCCAGGCGACCGTGTGCTCGAATTGGGGGCTGGCTTAGGTCTTATCGGCGCGGCTCTTTCCCACACAACGAAAGCCGAAAAGTTTGTGGCTTTAGAGGGCAATCCGCAGCTCTTTGAGGGCATTCGAAAGCTTCATGCCGCCAATGGGATTACCAACATCGAGCTGCGCAATGTTCTAGCAATGCCGACGCCAAAGCCGCCTCAGCCGTTCTACCTGCGCGACCCCTTTTGGGCCTCATCCATGGATGCCGACCAAGGCCCCTATACGCAGGCGGTTGAGGTTGAAACGGTTCTGATGTCCGATCTGTTGGCGGAGATACAGCCGCAGGTCATCACCTGCGACATTGAAGGGGCGGAAGTGTCGCTCTTCACGCCCGATCTTGATCTCACGGGCGTGCGGGCAGTGATCATGGAACTGCATGAACGTAAGACCAGCCGCCGCGCTGTGAAGTCCGTGTTTGACGCGCTCTCAGCCCAGGGTTTTGCGTACCACGCGCCCTATTCCAAGGGCGAAGTCATCACCTTTTTGCGCGTTGAAGCCGAATGAAGCCCGACGCCCTCAGCGTCGTCACGATGGTCTACGATGATGTGGAGGAGCTTACCCTTTGGCTCCGCCATTGGACCAAACACCTTGATCAGAGCCAGCTTTGGGTAATTACCCATGGAACTGAGCTTGGCGTGATGGACGTGCTCAGCACCTATTCTGAGATCAACCATCATATCCACCCGCGCGGCGAACCCTACCCCACAATGGAAGAAGATCGCTGGGTGTTTCTGTCTGAGTTTTTGGGCGCGCGCCTCAGTCAGGCGGAGGTGGTGGTTTACACGGATGTGGACGAGCTATTGTTTACCTTGCCGGGCGATCTTACGGCTCTGCCGGATCGACTGATGTCTGCGCCCGGCCCCGTCGCCTTTGCGCGCGGGATCGAGCTGATCCACCGGCAAGACTTCAATCCAGATCCAATCAACATATCCCAGCCTGTCTTCGCCCAACGTCCGATCTATCGGCGCACCAGCTTTCATTCAAAGCCTTCGATCCTGCGGACGCCTGTTAAGTATGGTCGTGGCGGGCATTTTGTGGATCAAAAAGGGGTGCGCTTTGCTCCGGGCGTTTATAGCGTCCATTTTCGGTTCTTTGATCTTGATCTCTTACGCGCACGCGTGGCGCGCAGGCGAGCCACAACACAAGCCTCAGAGCGCCATCAAGCTATGCGCAATCGGCGCTGGCGGCATGACGATGCCGCGTTGGAAGCCATGATCGATGAATTTCACGCCTGGCCTGTGCCCAGCAAACCGCGCCTCACCACCGGTCCGATGGACCTGCGCATGCGACTCACGGCAAAGTCTAAACCCAACGCAGAAGGGCTCTATCGCTACAAGCTCTTACACGGCAAAAAGCTCTTTTGCTTGCCGGATAGCTTTGCAGAGGTGCTTTAGGCTTAGCCGCCGATCCCGAAGGTAATGCCGCCTGTAGAGCCCACTTTGCCCTCTTCGCGGAACTTCGTAATGCAGGTGGTATAAACCTCTTCGGGTGTGCGGCCTGCTAGCGCGTCGCCCGAGATCGATACCGATGCGCCCGTGCGCACGCCACCCGTTCCTACACCAATACCGATGCTACCACTTGGACCAGCTGCATCTGCCGCACGTTCGCGGCAGATGGCTTCCGCACGCTCTTCAGTGAGCGGCGTACAAGCGGTTAAAAGGACCGCCGCGAGCAAGAGGCCCGTGCGGATCAATAGACCCGTGCCTTCGGCGCGATCTTTTTGAGATCAATGCCGCCGTCGTTGTGGCTGGTGAGCGGCTGCAAGTGCACGCCGCGATAGCCAAGACCCGCTTTAGAGCCTTTGAACCAAACGAGGCTGTGCTTACGCCAGTTCTCATCATCGCGGTCTGGGTAATCCTCATGTGCATGAGCCCCACGGCTTTCCTTGCGCGCTTCTGCCGCTACAATCGTGGCCACAGCGTTGGGCATCAGGTTGGCAAGCTCAAGCGTCTCCATCAGATCGGAGTTCCAAATCAGCGTGCGGTCCGTGACACTAACGTCGTCCATTTTGCCCGCAACGTTGTCCATCTTCTTGACGCCTTCCGCGAGGGTCGCGTCAGTGCGGAAGACGGCTGCGTCCGCTTGCATGGTTTTCTGCATCTCTAGGCGTAGCTCGGCTGTCCCCACTTGGCCTTTGGCATGGCGTAGGCCATCAAATCGGCTAAAGGCGGCTTCCACAGACCGCCGGTTTGGTGTGGGAATTGGTGCTTTTGCATCGACCACTTCGGCGGCGCGGATCGCAGCCGCCCGCCCAAAGACCACAAGGTCAATAAGCGAGTTCGAGCCCAAACGGTTAGCACCGTGGACGCTCGCACAGCCCGCTTCGCCCACAGCCATAAGACCGGGAGAGACCCTGTCGGGGTTGTCTTTGGTGGGGGCCAGCACTTCGCCCCAGTAATTCGTTGGAATGCCGCCCATGTTGTAATGCACGGTTGGCAATACAGGGATCGGATCTTTGTTGAGATCGACACCTGCGAAAATCCGAGCACTTTCCGAGATACCCGGCAAGCGTTCGGCCAGGGTTTCAGGGGGCAAGTGGTTGAGGTGAAGGTGGATATGGTCGCCATCCGCGCCCACACCGCGCCCTTCGCGGATCTCCATGGTCATGCAGCGCGACACCACATCGCGGCTCGCCAAGTCTTTATAGGTGGGCGCATAGCGCTCCATAAAGCGTTCGCCTTCGGAGTTCGTGAGATAGCCGCCCTCGCCGCGCGCGCCTTCGGTGATCAAGCAGCCCGAACCATAGATGCCCGTAGGGTGAAACTGGACAAACTCCATGTCCTGCAAAGGCAGGCCAGCGCGGGCCACCATACCGCCACCGTCACCGGTGCAGGTGTGTGCAGAGGTTGCCGAGAAATATGCACGGCCATAGCCGCCTGTGGCCAAAACAACCATTTTGGCCGCAAAGAGGTGCATCGTGCCGTCATCAAGCTTCCAGCAAAGCACACCTTGACAGACACCATCTTCGCTCATGATCAGATCAATGGCGAAGTATTCGATGTAGAATTCCGCGTTGTTCTTGAGGCTTTGACCGTAAAGCGTGTGTAGGATCGCATGGCCGGTCCGGTCAGCGGCGGCGCATGTGCGTTGCACGGGCGGGCCTTCGCCAAACTGGGTAGTATGGCCGCCGAAAGGACGTTGGTAAATCTTGCCTTCTTCGGTCCGCGAGAATGGCACGCCGTAATGCTCAAGCTCATAAACAGCTTTGGGCGCTTCGCGCGCAAGGTATTCCATCGCGTCGGTGTCGCCCAGCCAGTCCGAGCCTTTGACGGTGTCATACATGTGCCACTGCCAGTTGTCCGGCCCCATGTTGCTCAGCGAGGCTGCGATACCGCCTTGCGCTGCAACCGTGTGCGAGCGGGTTGGGAACACTTTGGTCACGCACGCCGTGCGCAAGCCCTGTTCGGCCATGCCAAGCGTGGCGCGCAGGCCAGCGCCGCCAGCGCCAACCACAACAACATCATATTCGTGTGTCTCGTAATCGTAGGCTGCCATGGGGTCGCTCCGATAGAGGGTTAAAGGGCCAAGCGCAGCACGGCAAAGACCCCCGCTGCGATCAACGTATAGGAAAATGCGGTGACGGCGACGATTGTCAACTTGCCGGCCACGCCATGCACGTAATCTTCAACTGCGACGATCGTTTCGTTCATCAAGTGAAAGATCCCGACGCTCAGACCAAGGATCGTGATCAAAGCTGGCAAAGGGCGGCTAAAGTAAGCGATCACCTCCTGGTGGGTGCCGCCTATCCCGAGGCCAACGGTTATTAGAAACGCAGGCACAAGCACCACAAGCAAAAGCGAGGTGACCATCATTTGCCAATGGTGGTGCGTCCCTTGCCGACCAGATCCAAGTCCTGAGGCGCGTTTTCTGTCTGTTAAATAGCGCATCTCAAACCCCTCATACAATTAAGGCGACGAAGATCGTCAGCGCGGTGGCCACAACAAACATGCCGATGGCGAGCTTTTCAGAGATATCGACCTCTAGGCAGTAGCCAAAGTCCCAAACGACGTGCCGCAGGCGACCCAACATGTGATAACAAAAGGCCCAAGCGCCACCCAGCATGATTAGATCGCCAAACCAGCTGCGCATGAAGGCGTCGATGCCACTGAAGGCAGCCTCTGAAGTTGCAGCGGTCAAGAGCCAGATCACCACAAACGGGGCCAAGCACAGCACAGCGATGCCCGTGATCCGCACCAAGATGGATGACACCGAGGTCAGTTGTGGGCGGTAAATCATGATATGGGGCGAAAGAGGTCTCGTCCCGCGATTAACGTCAGCCATTCCGGTGTCCTTTTGATCCGTTGCCGAAAGTTTACCCGCAAAGCGTAGCATATGTCACGCCGCAGAGCTTCCGTTTTGAGGAATTGGGTCAAAAAGGCGCAGAGTTGGAGAAGGTTGTGATCACATGTGATTTTCTTGTGATCACAAATCTAATCACGCGCCTCTTCTCTGGGCGATGAGTCGGTTAGTCAGGCGCTGTTTCGGCCAGGAATTCCGCATATTCCACGCACATCTCAATGCTGCGTTCGGACGGATCATAAAAGGCATTGGCCTCGTCACAAAAGATCACGCGCACCTCAACCTGCGCTGGCCAGGCGTAATATTCGTTCCAATCGTCTACTTCCGCTTCCATCAAAGCATCCAAAAGTTTGGCAGAAGGCGCGTCCGATCCGGAAGGCACGAACCGCAGCGGTTTTCCGGATGTGTTTTCCATCTCGTCCAACACGGGGCCCCAACTGTCGGCGGCCAATTCGTATTCCTCTGGGCAGGTCTCCGCGCGATCTTCTGGCAGATCTAGCTCTTCCGCCACATCTCCACGCTCATCTGGGTTGGCTCCGTAAAAGAGGCAAACGAGGTTGTAATAGCGCTGAATATCAGGGCCGTGCACCGCCCAAAAGGGAATGTCGTCGCCGGTTTCTTCAGCATCGTTGAGAAAGCCAAAGGCCGTGTCGTAGGCCATCTCCACCGCAGCATCTTCCTCAAAAAATGCATCAATGAGATAGACAGACAGCACATCCGCCGCGTCTTCTTCTTGGCCAAAGACCGGCAATTGCATCACATCAATCAACGCGTGGCCCATCTCATGATAAAAGATCGCCAGTAGATTATTTTCCACGTAGCGCTGCGTGTCTTGCGCAAAAGAAGGTGTTGCGAGAAGAGCCAATGCGGCCGTTGCGGCTTTAAGTGTCGTTGCGGTCGTCATTGCGGAATAAGCACCCAGTAGTCAAAATCTAGGAGAACATGTGGCAGGTATTTGCCCGCGTCATCTTTGAGCGGATGCCCTCCCGGCACGGGATCCTTTGTGGCAACGAGCCGCAAGCGCATTGCACCAACACCGTCGCGGCTGGTCTCCGCCTTGTCTAGAACTTCTGTCCAAGCCCGAACTGTGTCGCCCGCAAAGGCCGGGTTTGCGTGGGCGCCCGCATTGATACCGGCAATCATCTGCGCATTCGCCATCCCGTTAAAGGAAAGCGCTCGCGCCATGGAGATAATATGACCGCCGTAGATCAAACGCTTGCCATCTGGGCGCGCGGTGACATCGAAATGCACTTTCGCTGTGTTTTGCCACAGACGGGTCGCCATCATATGTTCTGTATCTTCGAGAGTGACGCCATCAACATGGTCAATGATCTCGCCGACCTCGTAGTCGCCCCAAAGGTGTGGCTCGCCTGCCAAATCGGCGTTGTAGTCTTCGAATGTGAGCCCGTAGGGCACAGTCAAATCACTCGCTTCGAGCACAGGCTTCAACTCGGGTAGCACCGTCTGGGGTGCGGGCGCATTGGGATCAGATTTCCGGACCATGACCCAACGGACAAAATCGAGCACCACCTCATCGCGCTGGTTGAACCCGCGCGTGCGCACATAAACGATGCCGGTTTTGCCGTTGGAGTTTTCCTTAAGCCCAATCACCTCGGAGACTGAATTGAGCGTATCCCCGGGATACACAGGCTGGAAAAAGCGCCCCTCTGCATAGCCCAGGTTGGCCACAGCGTTTAGCGAAATGTCGGGCACAGATTTGCCGAAAACCACGTGGAAGGCTGCAAGATCATCCATTGGGCTCGCGGCCAGTCCACAGGCCTGCGCAAAAGCGTCAGAGGAATAGAGCGCGTGGCGCGCCGGATAGAGCGCATGATACAGCGCGCGTTCACCGCCAGAAAGCGTACGAGGCACCGCATGAATGATGGTTTGCCCCACCGTGTAGTCCTCGAAAAAGCGGCCTGGATTGGTCTTCATTCTTAGTGGTCCCCTAATTTCATATCGGGCGTGTATGCCACCGGCACAGTTTTGACGACAGCCTGCCCGCACCGCATGATCCCGTTGGCATGGTCATAGGCATAGGTTGGATCCCCGTAAAGCGCCCAGCCCTGCGCAAGCGCTTTGCTCACTTTATGGCAAAAGGCGGATGTGTCTTCTTCTGTGAGAAGTCGGTAAAGCGTTGTTTCTTCAGCCAAAAGGATTAACCCCCAAGAGAATGTGTACCACTGCAATCGCGACGAACCCGGTGACACCTACAAGGGCCATGATTGCTTCAGATTTAATGGGCGCTGTTTCAGAACGCACCGGTTTTCCGTCTTGCTTGTTGATCAAGATCACTGAGCCGACAGCCCAGGCCAAAAGCCCACCAAAGAGCAGGATCGAAGCCAAATCTCCATTAACCAAAAGGTGCGCCACAGCCCAGATCTTAAAACCAATCAACTGCGGGTGTCCGATCCGCGCGATCTTGAGGTTGGGCGCAGCCATCGCGGAGAGATACACATAAAAAGCGACCAGCATTAAAAGGTTGTTGATGTGACGCAAGACGCTCGGCGGCGACCAAACCTCTATGAAAGGCGCCCAGCGATAGCCGTAGATCATTGCACCAAGCGAAATCAGCAACAGGATCGTCACCAAGCCTTTACCAGGTTCGCCGAGCTTTGCACGTGCCTCGGGTGCAAGCCGCTTGAAGTAGTGCGCCCCGGTCCAAAGGGCCAAACCGACGATAAGAAGAAGAAATCCCATTGGCTGCTCCACGCATAAGCTGGTTGAAGTGGCGTCTGCGGAATATCTAGCTGTTTTTGGGTTTAAGCTAAAGACAGGGAGCTTGAGTGGCTTGGTGCCATGCTTGGAATTTAGGCTTGTGCCATATCTGCAATCGCTGAGGCTTTTGCGAGGGTGGCGCGGGCGGACTCAATATCGAGGTTTTCAACAATTTTCCCATCGACCAAAGCAACACCCTGCCCCGCCGCTGCCGCCTCTTCAAA
>JBCDCE010000061.1:0-23070 GCA_039182515.1 Pseudomonadota bacterium
AAAACCGCCTGCTTTTGCGCCTTTCCCCACAAAAAGGACACAAGAACGGATTTGTGGGAGGCTCGCTTCGGCGTCAGGAGCGCACGCATTATGGACGCTATGAGGCGACGCTCAAAGCTGCACGTGGAGAGGGTTTGGTGACAGGCTTTTTCACCTATACTGGCCCCAGCTACGGCACCCGACATGATGAGATCGATTTCGAATTTTTGGGGAAAGACACAACACATGTGCAGGTGGCCTATTTCACCGACGGCGATCTAACCGAAAAGTGGATTCCGCTAGGCTTTGATGCGGCGGACAGCTTTCACATCTATGCCTTTGAGTGGACCTCTAAGCACATAAAGTGGTTTGTGGACGGCAAATTGATCCACGAAGTGCGCGCCAGTGACGTGAACTTGCCGGTGACGCCCGGCCGCCTCTTTGCCAACATTTGGGCTGCGGACGCATCTGTGGCCAATTGGGCCGGCCGCACTCAGAGAAATCTGCGGGCTCAAGCTGAAGTGCAATGCTTGTCTTTTTCTTCTTTGGACCAAACGTCTTCACGAAGCTGCTCACAGTAACGGTGTCATTGGGAGAAGCACGCGTCGTGTCTGCGGTGCATCTCGGTGTTCAAACAGATAAATGCCTTGCCAGGTCCCAAGCTGTAATTTTCCGGCATCGACGGGGATTTGCAGGCTCACTGGTAAAAGCGAGGCTTTGATGTGCGCTGGCATATCATCGGGGCCCTCGTAGGTATGCGTGAGATAAGCCATGCTGGGGTGCGAACTGGGCGGTACGAGGCGCGCGAAGAATGCTTTAAGATCCGTCTGCACTTCTGGATCTGCATTTTCTTGGATCAGAAGCGAGCAAGACGTGTGCTGCACAAAAAGCGTGAGCAAACCTGTGCCGCTGACCATCGCCGCAACATTCTGCGTGATCTCGTGAAGACCCTGGCCATTGGTATGAACGTCTAATCGGAGCATTTTACTTTCGCTTTAAGTTCGCTCCAAACAAATGACATGCCCTGAGAAATTCATCTACCATCCAAAAGTATATTGAGGGTGGTCAGACGTATAAGCCTTCGAGCTTTCAGGCTGGATTTTGCGCATATGACTTGTTTAGCGGCGGAGTTCACCGCTCTTGGAGAGACTGCAACCGCAAGCTGCGCCCTAAAAGCAGTGACGACAGGCTAGGTTTTCTGAAAAACGAAGGTGGCGACGGTGTCCATCACACCAGGCTCAACGGGTTGAACCTTGCCTTGCCCCTCAAACACGCGCTCAAAAAGCCTTCCTAGGCCCTCGAGGGTTGCGCCGAAAGGATCCATCTCGTTCGCGCGATCTGGCTGATGCGACTTAGAATGATCTAGCAGAATTACTCCGCCCGGAACCAAAGCCTCAAACCAAGACGCGAAGGCACGCTCTGGATCAAAGGCGTGATCCCATGAGTTCGAATAAACAAAATCAGCGCGGCCAGCCCAATCTGGGTTTGGTTCGTGAAAATCCCACTGAACGGTGTTCTCAAAATTTGTTGCGCTCTCTGCAATATCGGTGCCGATCACATCGCAACCTGGCAAATTGGCGCGAAACCAGGCCTGTTCATAACCCTGACGGGTGCCGTGGCAGAGACCAAAATTTGGCGCAGAGCGAAATTTCAGTACAATTTTTGCCAGATTTGCGACCTGTTCCTCGGAAACCCACTGATTATCAAGTTTCAGCGCGTTGGCTTCGTTCTGCAAAGCAACATAGGTCTCGTAGTCAAAGCCGTCTTTACCTTCAAAGCCAACCAATCGGGCACCATCTAGCGATGTATATTGCGTTTTACCGAGCGATTTACGGTACATTTCCGCAATGCGTTTGCCCGGCCGAGGCTTGGCAGAAAAGAGCCGTTTGAACACGTTTCTTATTGATCCAGGAAGCTGCGCAATTTGCGGCTGCGGCTTGGGTGCTTGAGCTTACGAAGTGCCTTGGCCTCGATCTGGCGGATGCGTTCGCGGGTCACCGAGAACTGTTGGCCCACTTCTTCAAGCGTGTGATCCGTGTTCATGCCGATGCCGAAGCGCATGCGCAACACGCGCTCTTCGCGGGGTGTGAGCGACGACAGAACACGTGTTGTTGTTTCTTTGAGGTTCTCTTGGATCGCAGAGTCCAGCGGTAGAACGGCGTTTTTGTCTTCGATGAAATCGCCAAGCTGGCTATCTTCTTCATCACCAATCGGCGTTTCAAGAGAGATCGGCTCTTTGGCGATTTTCATCACCTTTCGCACCTTCTCAAGCGGC
Source organism: Pseudomonadota bacterium (assembly GCA_039182515.1). Classification (GTDB taxonomy): domain Bacteria; phylum Pseudomonadota; class Alphaproteobacteria; order Rhodobacterales; family Rhodobacteraceae; genus JBCDCE01. The sequence goes on from JBCDCE010000061.1 coordinate 2,255, forward strand.
ATCTGCAGTTTTTCAGCGAGTTCTTCTGGCGTTGGCTCACGGCCGATCTCATGCAGCATCTGGCGGCCCGTGCGCACAAGCTTGTTGATCGTTTCGATCATGTGCACAGGGATCCGGATCGTGCGAGCCTGATCCGCAATGGACCGGGTGATCGCTTGGCGGATCCACCAGGTGGCATAGGTCGAGAACTTATAGCCGCGGCGGTATTCAAACTTGTCCACCGCTTTCATAAGGCCGATGTTGCCTTCTTGAATGAGATCAAGGAATTGCAAGCCGCGGTTCGTGTATTTCTTGGCGATGGAAATCACGAGACGCAGGTTGGCCTCAACCATTTCCTTCTTCGCTTGACGGGCTTCTTTTTCGCCCTTTTGCACCTGTTGCACAATGCGGCGGAATTCGGAGATATCGAGGCCAACGTACTGGCCCACTTGCGCCATATCAGAGCGCAATTCTTCGATTTTGCCTGTTGAGCGCTCCAAAAGCGCTGCCCAGCCACGACCTGGTTTAGACGCAATACGCTCGAGCCATGTTGGGTCTAGTTCAGAGCCGCGATACGCCTCAACAAAATCTCGGCGGTTGATGCGCGCTTGGTCGGCAAGCTTCACCATGTTGCTGTCAATCGACATGATGCGGCGGTTGATTCCATAAAGCTGGTCGATCAAAGCCTCGATACGGTTGTTATGTAGGTGAAGCTCATTCACGAGCTCAACAATCTCACTGCGCAGCTTTTGGTAGGTCTCTTCTTCTTTTTCCGAGAAGCTTGAGTATTCATTCAGCGTCGCAGACATCCGAAGATCCTGCATCTCCGACAGTTGCCCATAGTCATCCGCAATGCGGTCCAACGTTTCGAGAACACGCGGCTTCAGCGCAGCTTCCATCGCTGCCAGGCTCATGTTGGCTTGATCATCGTCATCGTCATCGTCGTCGCTGATGATCGGATTTCCATCGGCATCAAGCTCAGGCGCGTCGTCCTTCTTCGTTTCGACGGCAGAGGTATCAACCACAGGTGTTTCTTCTTCGTCTTCGCCCATTTGGCGACCGAACGTGGTCTCAAGATCAATCACATCACGTAAGAGGATGTCTTCGCCCAAAAGTTCGTCACGCCAAATGGTGATCGCTTGGAACGTCAGGGGGCTTTCACAAAGCCCGGCGATCATGGTGTTACGGCCCGCTTCGATGCGCTTTGCGATGGCAATCTCGCCTTCGCGCGACAAGAGCTCCACCGAGCCCATTTCTCGCAGGTACATCCGAACCGGATCGTCTGTGCGATCAAGCTTCTCGGTCTCTTGGGCCGCAACGGTGACTTCTTTCGGGCCGGAGGTTGTGACAACTTCTGTCGAGCCCTTTTGCTCTTCGTCTTCGGCCTCTTCATCTTCGATAATGTTAATGCCCATTTCAGAGAGCATCGACATCACATCTTCGATTTGCTCCGACGACACCTGTTCAGGTGGCAGCACTTGATTGAGCTGATCGTATGTAATGTAGCCCCTCTCACGCGCGTCAGCGATCATCCGTTTGACGGCCGCTTGGCTCATATCGAGGCTCATTTCCGCGTCTTGATCGTCAGACTTTCGCTCGTCGGTATCTTTCGCCATGGGGGCTCCTCTGGGCGCGGGCTGAAGTGGGGAACAGCTGCCTAAGCGCGATATATTCAAACTTTACCCGAATCATAGTGCTCGAAAGTGATTCGGTAACCCCTCGTACAGTGATTCGTTCAAAGAATCCTTAGCATTTGTTGTATTTGGGCCTCCGTCCATGAAACGGACGCAACCAAGCCACAGTGGCAAACAGCGCGCTGTTCAACACGAATCAGGTTGATCCGCTCTACTCTTTGGGCAGATCTTTGTTGGGCAAATCTTCGGCTGCGTCCTTAGACAACCCAAGATTCTCTAAGAGAGCGTCGAACGCCCGGCGCTCGTCTTTCTTTAGCTTTGCCCCATTGGGGCCCGTTTCAAATTCAGCGACGTCATCGTCTTCGGTTTCACCAGGTCCGTTCAACGCCTGTGATGCATCTTTGAGGCGCCAAGTTAGGCTTTCATGCTCAAGCGTTTCAAAATCCTGAACAATCTCTTGGATCTCGCGCGAATGACCTTCCCGAGCGAAGTAACTTGTAAGTGTTTCATCAAGGCAAAGACGCGCGATTTCAGCGTCACCCGCCCGGCGCACCGCTGGGTTCACACGCACATGGGGATGCAGCAGTGTTGCGTCAAGAGCGCTTTGGGGAATGGATTGCGCGAGTGCATCCTCTAAATCAGGCGGCCAATCCCGGGCCACGCGGAGCAATCCGCTGCGCACCTCAGCCAAGTCTGCGCTCAATCCCCCCAGTCGCTCTAGAGCATCTTCATATTCAGGCAAAACTTCTGGTGTTTTCACTAAGACCCCAAGGATGATCCGCGCCAACACAGCCAGAGCATCGTTGCCCCCTTGCTGGGCCAAGGCCGATCCTTTGGTAGAAGTACGGGGAGCATCTTGAGAGGCCCAGGCCGGCTTTGGACCTTTGCCCCTTGGCGCCGAGCGCTTGGGCGCAAAGAGCTCCCAGCGCAGATTTTTGATGTCGCTGCCGTAGTGCTGGCGCAGACCGGGATCTTGGATTTTACCGATGAGGGCGCGCAACGCGGTATCAAGCGCGGCTTTGCGCTCTGGGCTGTCGAAGACTTTGTCTTCTGTTTCGCGCTGCCACATAAGCTTAACCATTGGTAAGGCGTCGTCGAGCACCCTTGCAACCGCGTCAGATCCACCCTCTTGGATCAGATCGTCTGGGTCCTTGCCCCCAGGCATCATCGCAAATCTCAGGGACTGAGAGGGCGAAATCATTGGCAGCGCCAAATCCATCACGCGGTAGGCTGCACGCAGCCCGGCTGTGTCTCCATCGAGCGCCATCAGCGGCTCAGGCGAAATCCGCCACAAAAGCTGCAATTGGTCTTCTGTTACCGCTGTGCCCAGAGGGGCCACGGCGGACCGAAATCCAGCCTCAGCGAGGGCGATCACGTCCATATAGCCTTCGGCCACAACCAAGCGCTCACCTTTCCCTGCGGCCTCGCGTGCAGGTGCGTGGTTGTAAAGGTTGCGCCCTTTGTCAAAAAGCTCCGTTTCAGGGCTATTGAGATATTTGGCCGGATCATCCGCGGCCATGGCCCGCCCGCCAAAAGCAATCGCACGTTTGCGCGCGTCCCGGATTGGGAACATGATGCGGTTGCGAAAAACATCGTAGGGCTTACGCCCTTTGTCGGACCGTTTGATGAGCCCACACGCGAGAAGCATGTCTTCTGATACACCCTTCTGGGTCAGGTGGTCATAAAGCCCTTGCCACCCATCCGGGGCGAACCCGAGCTCCCAGCGATCCCAGGCCTCCCCATTTAACCCACGCCCCGCAAGATAGCTGCGCGCGCCCTGCCCGACCCCTGCTTTGAGCTGAAGCCGAAAGAATTGCACGGCTTGCTCCATCACCTCATGGAGCTGGCTGCGACGGTCCGCTTTTTCAGCAGCTTTTGGATCCCGGGCAGGCATTTGCATCCCTGCCTCTGTGGCCAAAATCTCAACAGCCTCCATGAAAGAGACGTTTTCGGTCTCTTTAACAAAGCCAATCGCATCGCCTTTGGCCTGGCAGCCAAAGCAGTAGTAATAGCCTTTGCGGTCGTCGACGTGGAAAGAGGCGGTCTTTTCTTGATGGAACGGGCACGGCGCCCATAGGTCGCCCTTGGCTTGGTTCGATTTGCGCGCATCCCAAGACACTTTGCGCCCCACCACCTGTCCAATCGACAAACGGCTGCGCAGCTCATCTAAGAATCCAGGAGGCAGGCTCATGCCCCTAGTATTTAGGCCTGATGAATGATGCGCAAGACGAAGGTGAGACGAAAAGCTCGTCAATCTTATGTGGTGCGCAAGATTGAGCCTAGGACGGCTTTCCAGGTTGAGCAATCCGTTTAATTGGGACAAACATAGAGTGGGTTGTGCTCAGGCCCCCGCCCTCCGTCCGGGAAGCATTCGCCATGTCGAGCGCATTTGTTGGAACCTTTCTCGTTCGAACGCACGCATAAGGAGGGATTGCAAAAGCGTTTCGAAAGAGAAGGAACACCGATGCAGCTATCTGCTCCTATCCACGTTTTGAAACGAAAAGCCAAACTTTTGCAGCGGGGCTCCGATATAGCCCTGCATGAAGCTTTGAACCAGGTTGCTGAAGAAGAAGGCTTCGCGAGTTGGAGCCACCTTGTATCCTCTCCTTGGCAACGGACGCCGTCGCAGGAAATCCTGGCGAGGTTGGAACCCGGCGATCTCGCTCTCATTGGTGCGCGTCCAGGACATGGGAAAACGCTTCTCGGCCTCGAGTTATCCGCCAAGGCCCAGGACATTGGGAGACGAGGATATTTTTTCTCGCTTGAATATCTTGAGCGCGACATAGCAAAACGTTTCGACGCGTTGGGGTTTGACCCAAATATTATCAACACAAAAGTGTTGATCGACACATCTGATGATATTTCAGCTGACCACATCAAAGGGCGCCTTAGCGGTGAAACCGAGCCAGCGCTCATCGTGATTGACTACCTTCAACTCCTGGATCAGAAGCGCACAAACCCTGAACTCAAAGATCAGATCAAGTCTTTGCAGACATAAGTCAAAGACACAGGCGCAATTTGCGCAGTGATCTCTCAAATCGATCGTTCGTTCGAAGTGAGTGGGAGGTCTATGCCCGAGATTACCGACGTCCGCTTGCCCAATCCAATAGATCTGTCAGTCTTCCGAAAGCTCTTTTTTCTGCATGAGGGCAAAATCCGAATTGGCAAAACCACTTAGTCGCAAGACTTGATGCTTTGCGGGCATTTTACACGTGCCCGCAAAGTTCATTTGAGCGCGCTGCTCTTTTGGATCAAAGCCCTTTGGCCTCATAGCTGTGGGCAACCTTTCCGATGGCCACAAGATAAGCCGCAGTGCGCAGGTCGGTGACATCGTCGCGCGTGTGCCACACTTCACGCATCGCATCATAAGCAATGCGCATTGTGTCATCCAAGCCAGAGCGCACAAGCTCGAGCTCATCTGCCCCTTGTAAATACCGGCGCTTGAAGTCGTCCGTGAGGGACCATTTGTCCCCCATGCTTTGGTCAAGCCGCGACAATTCATCCAAGATCAGTTGATGGCGCGCCTCTTCTTGGCGCCGTTGCATCCGGCCAAAGCGAATGTGGCTCAAGTTTTTAACCCATTCGAAATAACTCACCGTCACGCCACCTGCGTTGGCATACATATCTGGAATGATCACACAGCCTTTTTCGCGCAGGATTGCATCCGCCGACGCTGTTACCGGGCCATTGGCGGCTTCGATAATCAAAGGTGCTTTGACATCAGCAGCGTTGTCTTTGTGTATAACACCCTCCAGGGCCGCTGGGACAAGGATGTCGCAAGCTTTGGTGAGAACGGCCGCCCCATCAGCGACATGCTCACCATCTGGATAACCAGTTACGCCCCCATTTTCGGCGATGAAGGCGCGCAATGCGTCGATATCTAGCCCCGCGTCATCCACAATCGCACCGTCGCGTTCGATCACTCCGACAATCTTGCAGCCGTCTTCTTGAGACAAGAACTTGGCTGCGTGATAGCCCACGTTGCCAAGGCCCTGAATGACGACAGATTTGCCGTCAAGCGTGCCGCTCAACCCTGCCTGTGCAACATCCTCTGGATTGCGGAAAAACGCGCGGAGCGCATATTGCACGCCGCGGCCCGTCGCTTCGACACGCCCCGCAATACCACCGCCAGAGAGCGGTTTGCCGGTTACACAGGCCCGCGCGTTGATATCCGTGGTGTTCATGCGCGCGTATTGGTCCGCGATCCAAGCCATCTCGCGCTCGCTTGTTCCCATGTCAGGGGCTGGTACGTTTTGACTGGGATGGATCAGATCGCGCTTGATGAGCTCGTAAGCAAATCGGCGTGTGATTTGTTCCATCTCAAGAGCGTCATACTCTCGAGGGTCGATGCAAAGCCCGCCTTTCGAGCCGCCAAAGGGCGCTTCAACAAGCGCACATTTATATGTCATGAGAGCCGCAAGAGCTTCCACTTCGTCTTGGTTAACGCCCATAGCAAAGCGAATGCCACCTTTGACCGGTTCCATATGCTCGGAGTGCACGGCCCTATAGCCGGTAAATGTATGGATTTCGCCGCGCAAACGGACACCAAACCGCACCGTATAGGTGGCGTTGCAAACTCGAATTTTTTCTTTCAAACCAGGCGGCAGCTCCATTAATGCAACCGCTCGCTCAAACATCAAATCAACGCTTTCGCGAAAGCTTGGCTCAGACAAAGTGTTCATACAATTCTCCTCCCGAGATTGGCGACTCATGCCCGCATATCGTCAGTTCAACATAGCCAGCCGGCATTTGATACGGCTCATTTTGGTAAATTTTGCTGAAGGCAAATTAAGGCTATTAAAGCTCTGTTTTTAGACAATATTGGCTCCCAAATCGCATTGATGCGAATGGCTGGACAGCGCCTTAATCTTGCCCAATTTCGCCCATGAGCCTGCCCAGATCCTGACTGAAGCAGATCGCGTGTGCGCTCGACGCTGCTGTCGACGGTTAGTGAGAGGAAACGGTGCTGCCATGCCTAAGTGCCAAGAAAAATTCGCAAGTTCCATCGCGCGGTTTCGCCGGGATGAAGATGGGAACCTAGTTCACTTTAGCCTTGTGATCTTCTTCATCACACTGCTCATGGCAGGGATGGCCGTTGATCTCATGCATACCGAGACCCAACGCAATAAGATCCAAACGGTGACAGACGCTGCAGCTCTTGCCGCCGCTGATTTGCAGAACCCGATGCCCGCCATGGACGTTGTGAACGGCTACTTCGAAGCCGCCGGCATCTCGAACGTTCTCGACGACATTCAGGTTGACGAAAATCTCAACTCGAAAGAGGTGAAGATCAAAACCAGTCTCAAAGTGCCCACGATGTTTATGAAACTTGGGCAAAACCCGATCTACCATTTGAATGCGCCAGCTGTTGCAACAGCACGCGAAGCTGTGACCGACGTGGAAATATCTGTTGTCGTCGACATCTCTGGCTCGATGGGCGGAAATGGCAAAATTGACAAGCTGCGTGTTGCAGCAAGCGACTTCTTCGACACGGTTTTGGCCAACAACACGCCTGAAGCCATGACGACCGTGAATCTGGTGGCTTACAACTCAAACGTTGTGGCTGGCCCGCATTTGCTCAAGCACCTGAATGCAGATGGCGGCACTGCGCCCGCAACGAACCAACCTGCAGCCTACGGGCAACTTCCCGGCCGGATTATAACCTACCAAACAGAGCACGATCTTTCTGATTGTATCCGTTGGTCGGATGCGGAAATGAACAGCACGTCTGTGACGCCTGATCAGCCTTTGGTCCGCATCTCGCACTACGATCGCTACAGCAACAACTATAACAAGCCCAGCAACCGGGATCGCTATTGCAATAATGATCGCAACCAGATCCAAGTGCACCAGACAAACGCGACGGCGCTCAAACAGCAAATCAACGACCGCAACCTAACCTACGCAAGTGGGTCAACCGCGATCGACGTTGGCATGAAATGGGGCGTTGCTCTGCTAGACCCTGTGTTCCAACCCGTTGTGAACGGATTGAAAACAGACGGCCATACGCCAAGCGACATTGGCGCGCGCCCTGCAAACTTCAAAGCCAATCAAACTGAGGATGAAGATACACTCAAGGTTGTTGTTTTGATGACCGATGGTGCGAACTTCTATCAATATGACCTCAAAGATGAGTACAAACACGGCCCGTCTAACATTTGGTATTCGCACCATGCAGGTGGCACCAGTGGCGGCCAACGCAACAGAGACGGTTACTTTGTCTATATCCCGTGGCGCGCCAACAATGGCTGGGAGCCCTGGTATCGCCCAGGCTCGAGCACGGGCTCCGGTGACGACCAGTACTATGACACGATGGACCTGCCTGTAGATCCAACGCCCATCAACAACGATGATGACGATGATGACAATTGTTCCGGTGCCTGGTGGCAGTGCAACAATAACAATGGCTGGGGCGGCGGCTGGGGCGGCGGCTGGGGCAACAACGGTGGTTGGGGCAACAACGGTGGCTCCTCAAGCTCAGCAGTTAACAACGGTGACCCATCACTGTTCGATCTTCAACAACTCGATTGGATTGAAGTTTGGGATCAATTCGCAAAACGCGACGCTGGCTACTTCTTCTATCGCCACTCGTCCTACAACGATTACGTTGATCTCTACTATGCAGAGACCACAAAGGAGACCCCATCTACTGCGGATGCGCGCCTGTTCGACATCTGCGACGCGGCCCGGGACAAAGACATCCTCGTCTTCGCCATCGGATTTGAAGCCCCGTCACAAGGGAAACGCGCGATGGAATACTGTGCGACTGAGCAGTCTTACTACTTCGACGTGAATGGCACTGAGATTTCCTCTGCCTTTGCTTTGATCGCCTCGCAAATCAGCAACCTGAAGTTGACACAATGAACTGGCTCCAAAAACTCAGAAACTGGCGTAAGCGCGAGGATGGCTCTTCTACAATCGAGTTCGTCCTCTACTTCCCGCTCTTTTTCACCTTCCTGGCCACAGGCATCGACAACGGTTTGGTCATGATCAAACACGTGAGCTTGGAGCGGGGTCTAACATCCGCAGTGCGCAACATCTCTTTGAACACTTTGGATCCACCCTCCTATAACGAGGTGAAAACCTTGATGTGCAAAGAAATGGGTATGATCCAAAACTGCCATTCGGCACTGCGCCTGGAGATGATCCGCGTGGATCCAAATGCGGGTACTGTGAACATTCCCCAAACCCCCAGCTGCAACAATACGCCTGAGGATATCGTACCACCGCGGACGTTTGAAAACGGCGGCGACAATGAGCTGATGTTTGTGCGCGCTTGCGTTATGATCCGTCCGCTTTTGCCTGGGTTTGGCTGGGGCGGGATGAATTGGTTCAACCCCAATGGGGAAGCCGGCAAAGAACTGACGGAATTTAACCGCGTCGACAAACAAATGGTTGAGGGAAAATATATCCCCCTCGTTGCCATGGCGTCTTATGTAACTGAACCTGTGTGAGTGTGACTGATGCGTGACTTTATGCGAAATGCCCGGAAATTCCGGAAAGACGAAGATGGTAACCTCTCGATTGAAGCTGTCTTCATGCTGCCCTTGCTGTTTTTCACCATTCTCGCAACCATCGTTTTCTTCGATGCGTTTCGCGCGCAGTACCTCAATCAAAAAGCGACATATGCCGTTGCCGACTTCATAAGCCGCGCGGATCAGGCCATTGAGCCAACAACAATCAACAGCCTGTTTACGGTGCTCCAATACTTGGCGCCCACGTCAAAAGAACCACAAATGCGGGTTTCAGTTGTGTGCTGGAGTGACACGCGCGACCGCTACTATGTAAGCTGGTCCGAAGCGCGTGGGGGTGTGATCCGTCACAACAATGCCACTGTAAACTCCATTCGCGACAAGCTGCCTCCTGTTCCTGCGCGCAACGAATTTATCCTCGTGGAAACCTGGATGCCTTATGAGCCCTATTTCAACGTTGGCGTTGGAGCGATCCGTCTTGAAAACCGGACCTTCACCAAGTCTCGCGAAGGCAATGGTGGTCCACAGGTTCGCTTCATGAGCGGCGGTCGCGAGCTATATCGCCTTTGCCCGTAAGGCCTCGATGGCTTCAGCCATGGCTCTGGCGGCACCTGATGAGGTGACGCCGCCAACACCCACGCGTCCTGACACGCGCCACCACAACCCAGGTTTCCAACTGCGGCTCTCTTTCGATTTGAGCCGCAAGAGGAACCCGTTTGAGGGTTTAAAGGCAAACAAGCCGCGCTCCACTGCAACGATGTCGTCGATCCGCGCAATCGTCTGCCCATCCGCGTCTCGCAGGGCATCACGCGTTAGCTCAATGCCGCCCTCCGTGGCGACCCAAATCTTCCAAGCGCACCAAAAGCCCAAGCCCCCTAAGGCAAAGAGCAAAACACCTGTAGCTGGAACTTGGGAGAAACTCTCGGACCCCAGCCCAAAACAGACTGCGCCCAAAATCCCCATGCCCATCACTGCCAAAATGCGCCTCCCGATGGAGGCCGTCAGCACCATCAGCACCTCGTCATTGCTCATGCATTTTGTCCTTTCATTCCCACGCTGCGCGCCACAAGCTGCCAATAGATACCCACAACTTGATCTCTGCTAAGCTGCCCGTCATCGCGGTACCATGTGGTCACACCGGTTAACATCGCAATCAGAGCCCGGGTCGTTACGGCCATATCCTCGATCCCGAACATTCCCGCATTTTGCCCTGCGTGCAGGATCTCAACCAAGTGCCCCTCATAGGCTTTGCGTAGGCGTTCAATGGCCACAAAATTCTCAGGGCTCAAGTTGCGCAATTCCATGTAGGCAACAAAAACTTCATCGGGACGATCAAAGTGAAAGTGCATGTGAAATGTCACAAACGCTTTCAAGTCGTGTTCAGGATTGCCTATTTTTTCAATTTCCGCCCAGGCGTTTAACAAGGCGTCCATGTGCCCCTTCATAAGGTCAAACAATAAGCTTTGTTTGTCTGGCGTGTAAGAGTAGAGCGCACCGGCCTGAACACCAACCTCCGCTGCGATCTGACGCATCGATACTGCAGCAAAGCCCGAGCTCGCGAATAGCCGCAGGGCGGCCTGTTTCACCTTTGGGCCAGTAATCTCAGAATGCGAGCCTTGTTTGCGTGCCATAGGCCCTTATTATTTGAACCCTGCGTCAGCACAATCCCGCAAAGGACCCGTTGCACAGCTCCCTTCCGCTTGCAGGCTTGGCGCATTCCCAAATACAAGCGAGCTATGACGAAGACGCCACACCGACAACTTTTGCTCAGTTTGAGCTGTGTTCTGTTGTGCGCTTGCGTGCCTTTCCCAGACTTACCAGCTCAACGATCCAGCGCATCTGATGGGTTTCCGAGCCTCATTTCGCTAGACGCAGTGCTTACGCCGCCTCAAACACGAGAGGCACAAGAAGAAGACAGTGCACGTGCGGCGGATCGTTTGGCTCGGTTGAAAGCAAGGGCGGCGCGTTTGCGAGGCTCGGTTTTGACCCGGTCTGAGCGACTAAAGCTGGAAAAAGCGCTCTAAAGCTGCAATTGGGCAAATTGTATTTTGAGGTATTATTGCGGTCGTTCGCCCCCTTGGGTATGGGCCTGTACAAAGCGATTAACGGAGCGAGCCCCATGACCCAAACCCCTGCCCCTCTTCGACTTGGCATTGCTGGCTTGGGAACCGTTGGCACGGGCGTCATTCGCATCATTCAAAATCATGCGGAATTACTGAGTGCCCGTGGTGGACGCGCCTTAGAAATTACAGCCGTGTCCGCTCGTAATAAATCGAAAGATCGCGGTGTTGATTTATCGAGCTACGGCTGGGAAGACGACCCCGTTACCCTGGCCACACGCGACGATGTGGATGTTTTTGTTGAGCTCATGGGCGGGACAGATGGGCCTGCCAAGGCCGCAACAGAAGCTGCTTTAAGCGCCGGGAAAGACGTTGTGACAGCCAACAAAGCCATGCTGGCTGTTCACGGTCAGGCTCTGGCCACTTTGGCAGAGAACGCCGAGCGCGTTTTGCGGTATGAGGCTGCCGTTGCTGGCGGCATTCCTGTTATCAAAGCGCTGACGGAAGGTCTCGCTGGCAACCAGATCAGCCGCGTCATGGGCGTGATGAATGGCACGTGCAACTACATCCTCACACGCATGCAGGACGCAGGGCTCCCATACGCCGAAGTCTTTAAAGAGGCAGATGCTTTAGGCTATCTCGAAGCAGATCCTCAGCTCGACGTGGGCGGGATTGATGCAGGTCATAAGCTGGCCCTTTTAGCCTCCGTGGCCTTTGGCACCAAGGTTGATTTTGACGGCGTGCATCTTGAAGGCATCGAGCGGATTTCTATCGACGACATCAATCGCGCCGACGATCTAGGCTACCGCATTAAGCTTTTGGGGGTCGCCCAGCAAAGTGAGACTGGCCTTGAGCAACGCATGACGCCCTGCTTGGTGCCCAGCACGTCTCCTTTGGGTCAGCTCAAGGGTGGCACGAACATGGTTGTTCTGGAAGGCGACGCGGTAGAGCAGGTTGTCTTACGTGGGCCTGGCGCTGGTGAAGGCCCAACGGCCTCTGCTGTAATGTCGGATGTGATGGACATTGCCCGAGGTTTGCGCTTGCCCACCTTTGGTGTGCCTGTAGCGGCTCTCAAAGAACCGCCTCGCGCGCACAGTCAAACTCCTGCCCCTTATTACCTGCGCTTGCATCTTTTGGATCAGCCAGGCGCCTTGGCAAAAATAGCAACTGCTCTCGGAGACGCAGGCGTATCGATCGACCGGATGCGCCAGTATAACCATGAAGGCACCACAGCGCCTGTTTTGATCGTCACACATGCGACACAGTTGACTGATTTAGAGACCGCAATAGCCGCGTTTGACGCGACGGGCGTTTTGGAAAGCGCACCGGTCGCTATTCGGATCGAAAACCTGTAAAGGCTCCACTTGAAGCCTCGTTAATTTTTTGCCCTGCCCGAGAAAGGACCTCGTCATGGCCAATGCCCCAATCCCTGAATTCTACGACCGCATGCTCTCTTTGGGGCTAGCACGTGTGGCGGAACAAGCCGCCATCGCCTCTGCAGATTGGATCGGACGCGGCGATGAGAAGGCCGCTGACCAAGCAGCCGTAAATGCCATGCGCGAACAGCTCAACAAGCTCGACATCGAAGGTGTTGTGGTCATCGGAGAAGGCGAGCGCGACGAAGCGCCGATGCTGTTCATTGGCGAAGAGGTTGGTACGGGCAACGGCCCCGGTGTGGACATCGCTCTTGATCCACTGGAAGGCACCACACTCACGGCCCTGGATATGCCAAACGCGCTGACAGTCATTGCCATGGGCCCGCGTGGTTCGATGCTGCACGCACCAGACGTGTATATGGAAAAGCTCGCTGTGGGCCCGGGCTTTGAGCCCAATGTCGTCAAAATGGAGATGACACCAACCGAGCGTGTGGTGGCTCTCGCCAATGCCAAAGGCTGCGCCCCGAAAGACATAACGATCTGCGCCCTCAAACGCCCACGCCACGAAGAGATGATTGCTGAATTGCGCAGCACGGGCGCTGCAATCCGTCTCATAACCGATGGTGACGTCGCGGGCATCATTCACTGTGCTGAAGCTGCGACCACCGGCATCGACATGTACATGGGCTCTGGTGGCGCCCCTGAAGGTGTGCTTGCAGCGGCGGCTCTCAAATGCATGGGCGGACAAATGTGGGGCAAGCTGCTCTTCCGCAATGACGACGAAAAAGGCCGAGCAGCCAAAGCCGGGATTGAAGATCTCAACCGCATCTACACCCGTGACGATCTTGTGACATCTGACGTGATCTTTGCCGCAAGCGGTGTCACGGATGGCTCTGTGCTGTCTGGGATCAAACGCGATGTGGGCCATATCACGGTTGAGACGATTTTGATGCGCTCGAAAACCGGCTCTGTCCGGCGGATGACCTACACCAACCCCGTTTGAGCCACGGATCCGTGGGGGCCAAAAGTTGAGCTTTCTCGGCATTGACGCCTCTCTTTCAGGGCGGCGTTGGGTTGGGCCTGACGCCGCCCTCGATCGGGCGGCTCAAGCCCTTGCCCAGCATACCCAACGACCTTTGCAGCTTTGCTCTGTATTGGCGCGTTTGGGCGTGGCCCCTGAAGCCGCCGAGGCTTTTTTAGCCCCTCAGATACGCGATCTCCTGCCTGATCCGCGCAGCCTTCTCGATATGGACAAGGCAGGCGCGCGCATTCTGGCCGCCATCGAAGGCAAGCAAGCGATTGCAATCTTTGGCGACTATGACGTCGATGGCGGTGCGTCTTCCGCGCTTTTGATCGACTATCTGCGCGCCTTTGGGCAAAGTGCGACGCTCTATATTCCAGATCGGATTGACGAGGGCTACGGCCCCAATGCACCCGCCATGGCGCAACTGGCACAATCGCATGATCTGGTGATTTGCGTTGATTGCGGAACTCTGAGCCATGAGGCGCTTGAGGCCGCAAAGGGCGCGGATGTACTGGTGCTCGACCACCACTTGGGGGGGGAAACCCTGCCGCCTGCCTATGCGGTTGTGAACCCAAACCGGCAGGATGAGAGCAGCGCTTTAGGCCATCTCTGCGCAGCAGCCGTGGTGTTTTTAACGCTTGTCGAAGTGAACCGGCTCCTGCGTGAAAAAGGGCAGACCACACCCAATCTCATGGGATTTTTGGACCTTGTGGCTCTGGCGACAGTGGCAGACGTTGCGCCGCTCATCGGTGTTAACCGTGCTTTGGTGCGGCAAGGCCTCAAGGTCATGGCGGGCCGGCACCGGCCTGGGCTTGTGGCTTTGGGAGACGTGGCCCGCCTCGACAGCGCGCCTGCGAGCTACCATTTGGGCTATGTGTTTGGACCACGTGTGAACGCGGGCGGGCGCATTGGCAAAGCGGATCTGGGCGCGCGGCTGTTGGCAACCAACGATCCTCATGAAGCGGTTGCTTTGGCCGAAGAGCTTGATCGGCTGAACACCGAGCGCCGCGAGATCGAAGCAGCCGTTCGGGAAGCCGCCATTGAACAAGTTGAAGCGCGCGATCCTACTGCGCCACTGGTTTGGGCCGCAGGCGATGGCTGGCATCCCGGTGTTGTTGGAATCGTCGCAGCACGTCTCAAAGAGGCCTTCAATCGCCCGGCGGTCGTAATTGGCTTTGAGGGCGAGGATGGTAAAGGCTCCGCAAGATCGATACGTGGTGTCGATCTTGGTGCCAGCATCCACCGCTTGTCGCGCGACGGCAGTATCGAAAAAGGCGGTGGTCACAAAATGGCGGCGGGTTTGTCGCTCAAGAGATCCCAGCTTGAGCCCGCGATGGCGCAGCTGTCTGAGCTCCTTGCCCAACAAGGCGCAGGGGAAGGCGGGCCAACAGATCTAAAAATCGATGATCTTTTGATGCCGGGCGCCGCGACGCTCGATTTGATTGCGGAGCTTGATTTGGCCGGGCCTTTCGGCGCAAGCGCCCCTGCCCCGCGCTTTGCGCTGCCAAATGGCCTTTTAAGTTTTGCCAAGGTGGTGGGCCAAGGCCATCTCAAGCTTCGCGTGAGCGATGATATGGGGCACGGCATCGATGGAATACTCTTTGGAGCGATGGGTAGTGAGCTCGGGCCCCAGCTCTTGCAGCGCCAAGGGCATCACGTGCATATTGCGGGCCGATTGGAGACCAATACCTGGCAAGGTCGCCAGTCTGCACAGCTGAAAGTGGACGACGCGGCCATCCCACAGTGACATCTGAAAAGAAAGCGACCCAATAGGCAAAGAATCCTCTTGCCGATTGCCGCGCCTTTGCGTATCTGAGCGCTCAGCCAAGCTCAGTGGCCCGTTCGTCTATCGGTTAGGACGCCAGGTTTTCAACCTGGAAAGAGGGGTTCGATTCCCCTACGGGCTACCACTTCTCCCCCCTATCGCTTTTCTAGTTGTGTCAGGCCGTGCCAACGCGGGGTTGATCGGGCAGCATGTCGTCGGGACGCGACGCGACATAGTTTTGTAGCGTGGCACAGATCTCGGCGGCGTTTGGATCGTCGAAGAGATTCACCAATTCGTTGGGATCCGCTTCTAGATCGTAAAGCTCTCCTGCTCCCGATATCAAATCGACCGTTAGCTTGTGGGTTCGTGTGCGCACTGTGCGCAGCTCTAACCCCACCCCAACGCGGCCTGGCCCCAAGCCCCATTCGTTGCGGGCAAAATCACGCGTGGCGTCGCCTTCGATCAAAGGACGCAGGGATTGCCCGTGTTGCGTAAGCAGCGGATCAGCAGATCCGTAGTCAAAAAAGGTTGGACCGAGATCAAGAGTTGAGACCGGCTCAGACACACGTTTGCCCGCAGGCACACTTGGACCGCGCACAATCATCGGAACGCGCAAAAGGCCCTCAAAATGCATCGGCCCTTTGAGAATGAGCCCATGGTCACCCAGCCAATCGCCGTGGTCCGAGATGTAGATGACGATTGTATTTTCATCCAACCCCTCTTCGAGAAGCGTGTTCATGATCCGGCCAATCTGATGGTCGATGAAACTGATTTGCCCGTAAGTGTTGGCGATGATTTCGCGCAGTTGCTCATCCGTTTGTGGACTGATCCTGCTGTAGGCTTTGCGGATATCGGCGTATTTTGGATCTGTGGGTTCACCTTCCATGGCCGCTTGGTGCCACCAGGGACGGCCCTCATAGTTGCGGGTGCGATGCTCGGGCAGGTCAACCTCTGCGGGATCATGCAAACGCGACCAAGGCTCTGGGCAATCGAAAGGATGATGCGGATCGGGGAAACTTACCCAGGTGCAAAATGGCGTTTCCTCATCGCGCCCATGCCGCAGCCATTCAATTGCGCGATCGGCGGTCCAGGGTGTGTTATGATAGGCAACGGGAAGCTTTGAGTGCCAAACCTGCGCGGCCCCTTTGGTGTCGCCCGCGTTTTCCCACATCAGCTTGGTTTTCTCGTCGCCATTGCCGTCCATATGATAAAAACGCTCATAGTGCTGGCCAGCGGGCGGCTTTTCAGGTGCCCACCAATTGTGCCCCACGAGCATCAGCTCAACATGTTCAAATCCCATATAGGGCCCATACCAATCCTCGTCATAATTGACCGAAGAGCGCAGGCACTCCGGCGCGCCGGTTGGCTCGTAAGTATGATAGGTAGAAAAATGCGCTTTGCCGAAATAGCTGGTTTGATATCCTGCTGCTGCCATAGCGCCCGCAAATCCTTTGTCTCCAATCTCAGGCGGCAAATCGATCCCGTTGTCGTGCACACCGTGTGTTCGGCACAATTGCCCTGTCAGAATTGAAGCGCGTGCAGGCTGGCACACAACAGACGGGGTGATACAGGCATCAAAATGCGTGCCTTGGGCTGCCAGTTGATCCAGATGCGGCGTTTTGATTTTGCGCCCCATAAAGCCCATGCAATCGGCGCGGTGCTGGTCAGAAGAAATCAACAGGATGTTTGGACGGCTCATGGCGTTCCTTTGGTGTTGCGGGCAGCGTAGACGACAACGCCCAATGCTAAGGCCATAAAGACCGCAGCAATGGGGTTGTTAAACAGAAAAAAGGGATCATTGCCCGTGGCTGAATAGGCTTGGCGCGCCGTGTCTTCGAGCCTGCCACCGAGAATAAAAGCAATGACAAACGGCAACGGGGACATGGCGAGTAAGCGCATGAAATAACCCAAAACCCCAAATGCCAGGGCAAACCAAATGGCTTCAATCCGGGTTTCTTGCAGATAGATCGCCGTGAGCGTGAGCAGCAAAACGGACGGTAGCAAAATCTGCTTTGGAATGCGGATCATGACACCCATAGAGCGCATGAAGAGCCCCCCGATTGTCCAGTTCATAAGGTTGGCCACGACCATGGCGGTGAAGAGACCAAAGGCCATCACAAGCTCCGTGTTCACCTGCTCTGCGGAAAACTTGAACACAGAAGGGCCTGGGTTGAACCCGCCAATGGAGTCCATCGCAAGGATCAAGAACACGGCAGCTGCATTGCCTGGAATGCCCAGCGACAGAACCGGGATCAAGTTGGCTCCAGACACTGATGAATTCGCGGCCTCAGTGGCCGCGATGCCTTCCATCGCGCCCTCTCCAAAAGCCGTTTGATCCGGCGTTTTTTGCTTGTCATGTTTGCCTTTGCCCATGGTGTAGCCGAGGGTTGCGGCGAGGGTTGATCCCACGCCTGGCAGCGCTCCGATCATGGTTCCGATCACAGCAGAGCGCGCGATATAAGGCGAGAGACGTCGGACATCAGCCCTGTTCAGCCTTTGATCCCCCTTGTCTTGGATGGCAGGAATTGTCCCTCGCGTTCGCCGCTCTTGCCAAAGCTCATCAAGGCCCTTGAACACTGCACCAATAATCAAAACGCCCAAAACGGAGGTTGCAATTGGAAAGCCTCGCGCAAGCTCGTCTGTGCCCATGGACATGCGAGGATAAAAGTCTTCCCCCGTGCCGACATAGACAGCCAGCAGGCCAAGCCCGGTGGAGATTAAACCCTTAGCGGGAGAGCCGCCGATCACAGCTGCGATAAAGCTCAAAGACAAGATCAGCAGCGCAGTTTTTTCTGGGAGGTCTAGGTACGATTCAACAAGAAGCGCCAAGAACGGCGCACAGACGAAGAGGACGATATCTGAGAATGTATCCCCTGTGGCCGAGGAGAGATGCGCCACACGCAGAGCCTTTTTGGCCTGTCCGCGCTGCGCCATCGGGTAGCCGTCGAGCGTTGTCATATAGGCATCAGGTGTGCCGGGTGTATTAAACAGGATGGCCGGAACAGCGCCTCCCACCGTAGCGCCCTTCATGATGCCGATCAAAAAGCCAACCACCGGAAGCAAGGCATCGGGATGATATCCGAAAACCGAAATCAAGATGGGCAGTGAAATGGCCATCGCAACTGGGCCCGCCATACCCGGCGTTGCTCCAACAAGGATGCCCAACAAAAAGCCTGCTAGGATCATCAGAATGGTGATCGAAACCGGCAAGCCAAGAATGGAAAAAACTTCCTGGCCTTGGAAGACCGCCAATACACCCATCCAGATGTAGTCAAAGACGGTCATCAAACGTCCCCGTTTGGCGGTAAAAGTAGGTCTTCGAACGGCAGGTCATAGATCACGATCAGGGCCAGAACCACGCACATGCCGATAACGGCAGCTTTTAGCGTCACGCGCCCTTCGGCTTGAGAAATCAACCCTGCAACGATGAATGTGCCACCCAAGAAATACCCAATGTACTTCCACGGCGCGGTATCGCGCAGGACACGGTATTCAGTCTCCCCGTCGATCAGGGAGACCAGGATCGGCCCCGCGTAGAGCATGATGAGAAAGCCAATCACGAGCACGGCACAATGCATGCCGATAAACTTCAGATTTGCTCCCCCTAATCTAGGCTGATCATGCGCGTTGCGCTCGAATAAGAGCAACACAAGCCCGCCCAATCCTATGAAAAATGCAGCCACTGTCGGCGCCAGGGCATCGCCGATCATCGTCCGGCGGCGCACTTTTTCGATCAAGCCAGTTTCCGTGTCGAGCGGGACCCAGACAAAGGCAACAAAGAGCGCGAAAGCCAGGAAAACCAAGCCCAGGAAGAAGTTACTACGGGACGGAGTGGACATGATTGATCAAAGTGCAAATGGCCCAGGATTCAAATAAAGGCGAAACTGGGCCATTCAAAAACGCTTATGGGTTATTCAGCCGAGGCTTCGAGCAGACCGCCCGCGTCTGAATAGGCTTTGGCGATTAAGGCGTCGAGCTCATCGCCGGTACGCAAATCTATGCCGCCAAATGCTTTGTTGATGAAGCCACCGGCTTTGGAACCTTCGGCGTTCACAACCTTCGCGACGGCCATTGCGATCGCTTCGCGCGCGGCTGGGTCCATATTTGCAGGGCCAGCCAACATGAACATCGTGTCATTTGGGAACATTACCCCAAAATCTGAGAGGTTCGGCGCATCCGGTGTGCCAGCCAATGGGCCGCTTTTCGCAGATGCCAGCTCAATCATATCGCCTGCAGCAACCGCTTTTGCTTGGATGCCTGCGCCAAATCCAACATCCATGTCGCCTGCATTGAGGCCGTTCATGACAGCTTTGCCGCCACGCACGGAGATGATGTTGAACTCAACGCCGTTTTCTTTGCCGATCACATAGGCGAGGTCCGCGAGCGATGGGCTCATCACACCAAAGCGAATCTCCGCGCCGCCTTTGGCAGCAGCAATCACATCCCCAAGCGTTTTGTACCCACTAGAAGCAAGGGAAACGACAGCCATCTGGCTGCCAGCAGTGGTGGTAATCGCGGTTGCAACGCTTGGGTCACCAGCACCTGCGGCTGCCAAGTTGTAGCCAAGGGTCTCGGTCACGATCATCGCAATCGCGCTGCCGTCAGCGGGTTCGTTTTTGAGCGCATTTACAGCGTTCAAACCGCCTTTGCCCGTGACTTGCTCTGGAATAATCTGCCAACCCGTTGACGCTTCCAACTCTTCCGCGATCATGCGCGCTTGCGTGTCAGCTCCGCCACCAGCGGCGAAAGCGATCATCAGTTTGATTGGGCCCGGTGGCGTCCAATCTGCCGCGAAAGCGCCAGTTGCCATGACCGCAAAGCCAAGCGCTGCAAGACTCGTTTTGAAAAGAGATTTCATAGGTCGATTCCTCCCTGAATTTGACCTTTTTTCTTTTGAATATCGCCGGACAAGGGTTGGCACGTCAACAAAAAGTTGACCCATCAACAAATGATCGTCCTTTTACCATCAAACGGGCTGGATCAAAGATCAATTTCGACCATGCCGCCCTCGGCTTTTGCGCGAGACTGACACAGGATGATCGTGGTCTCGCGTTGGGCTTTTGAAAGCACAAAGTCTCTGTGTTCAACCTCGCCGCCCTTCAGGCCACATTGGCACACACCGCAGATGCCATCAGAGCATTTCAGGTCAATCGCGTACCCGTTTTCAATCAAGACCTCAGCCGCTGTTTTGTTGGCTGGCACCGTGAACTCTCTCCCAGATTTCGCAAGACGCAGCAAAAATTCACTATTCTCGTGCTCTGGGACCTCAGGCACCGAAAAATATTCCAAATGGCGGGCCTCTTCAGGGAACCCTTGGCGCTCAGCGGCCTCCATAACGCCGGCCATGTACCCGTCTGGTCCGCAGGCATAGACTTGCCAGCCGAGTTGGTAGCCTGCGAGCGTCTTATCCAAGTTCTCTCGCCGGTTCTGATCCGAAAAATGAAAGGTGACTTTGCTGGCCCAATCAAAGGACTTCAGATCGTCAATGAACCCAGCCTCCGCAGCC
>JBCDCE010000062.1:0-22549 GCA_039182515.1 Pseudomonadota bacterium
GCTGGGCTTGGCTCGTCAAAGACAAAGACGGCAGCCTTAAAGTAACCAAAACCGAAAATGGGGTGAACCCGCTTTGCTTTGGTCAGACGGCTCTTTTGGGCTGCGATGTTTGGGAGCACAGCTACTACATCGACTTCCGCAACAAACGCCCCGCGTACCTCACGAACTTCCTCGACAACCTCGTGAACTGGGAAAACGTTGCAAGCCGCATGTAAGCGTCGTCCAGAACCCTATGTTGAAAAGCCCCGCCATCCCGGGGCTTTTTTTCGTCTTAAAGATTGCTGCAGCGCACATCGAGCAGCTTGCCGGTTCCCAAGCTCCTTAAATGCGCCCAACCTGTGTGATGGTTTAGGTTCAAGATCACAAATTCACTTCCATAGTCGGAGAATTTAATGAAAGCGTCGAACGCACCGCTGGATGGAATCGTGTATCGAATGCCTTGCCCGGCGGCCAAGTGCCTGCAGGGTGATGGCGGCTTTTGGGCTTGTTGGACCCTTACGCGCTGTGCATTGGCGGCGTCTTTGCGCGCACGTTCCGCCGCCCGCTTGGCGTCAGCGGCCTTTTTTCGAAGTTTGGCAACCTCTGCCTCCATGGCAGCTTGGGCTTTTTCCGAACGGGCAATGTCATTGAGTGCCGTGAGCCGCATTGCGGCTTGAAGGGCGAGATCGTCTTCAGGAAATTTCTCCATGAGCGTGGTGTACAGCAACCGGGCGCGGGCCCGTTCGTTGGCTGCGTCATAGCCTGCAGCGGCGAGATACATCCTGCGCGCGCTATCGGACCCAAGGGCTGTGTTGAACTTGCATGCACTCGCAGCCCCTTTTTCACCAAGACGCCTTTCTAGCTCGGAAAGTTTCGAGCAGTCACCATCCGCTTGGGCTTGCGCAAAAACAGCGCGCAAGAAGCGCTCTTCGGCATCCGCCTTACACTGCGCAATCTCGGCGCCAAAGGCTTGATCGTTTGCATCAAGCTCGGCTGCCCGCGCGCAGTCTCCTTGCGACAGGGCGGTCTTTATTTCGGCCGCAAGTTGTTCTGCACGCTGCAGATCTTCACAAGCCTCAACGGTGCGCCCGTCACGGTGCGCAGGATCGGTTTGCGCAAAGCCTGCGCAGTCGCGCTGATCAAAGAGCGTCTTTGCAGAAGTTTTTGCAGCGACCAAAGCATCAGACTGGCTTTTCTCCCACGCTGCCAATTGTGTAATCCGACGTTTGGCGGCGGTGTTGTACCCAAAACTCTTCTTTTTGTACGCGAGGCTTTCACGGCCATTTCGGCCCAACAGATCTGCTTTGGCCGAACCAGATCGAATGATGTGCGAAGTGGTGTTCACAAAAGAGAGATGCCAGTCATTTTTCTTAAAGGCATTCTGGCCGTACGACCCTTTGGGTTTGAGCGAATTGGCATCGTAAACTTGCCACTTGTTTTCAACCCAAATCGCAACTTCGCGACGCCCATCATGGATATCGAGCGCGTTGATTTCGCCCGACAACTGCGTGCTTTTGATCTCTTCCCAACCGATACTGGTCGACCGATAAATGCTCATCGTGCCGTCTGTATAGCCAACCGCTAAGGCCTTACCATTGGGGCTGAACCGGTAGGTCGAAATCGATCTTTGAGTGGGCTTTGGAAGGATCGGTATGACGCTTCCGTCAAACTGTACTTGCACAATTCCTTTGGATTTCGACACGATAAAAAGTGGCCCAACTTGTGCATAGAGAATGTCGTCAGCCGCAAAAGGCAGCCGGAATTGACCGCGCTCTGTCCCCGTTTTCGCGTCATGCAAGCTGACACCGAGCCCACCTGGAGAAAGCAGCGCCACTTGGCCTCCATCTCGGGTGATCGCGACCTGGCTCGCCTCTCTAAACCCGGGCAAACTCGACAGCTTACCGTTAGACATATCGAGCACTTGTGGCACATCGCCCGTGCGCGCGAAGATCATGCGCTCAGCAGATTGGTCCACCGCTGCATCGGTATAGGGACCTGAAGATTTAAATAGCAATTTGGCAGAAAGAGCATCCCAAACCCGAACGCGCGTTCCGGTTTGAACCCCAATGAGCGTGGTGCGATCTGCATCTATCTCGAACAAGTCTGGATTGGCTGACAGGGGATAAGAGGCAAGTCTTTGCGGCGTCGTTTGCGCTTCGAGCTTCGCGGTCTCTACGGCCTTTTCAAGCACCCGCACTTGCACGCTGGTCAATTTCCCCGTTTGGGATTGCCCAATGGACTTTTGGTATTTCTTGATTTGGGCGCGTGTGCCGGGGCCAATAATTCCATCCACTTTGCCAACGTTGAAACCGAGCTTGTTGAGCGCGGTCTGGATCTTTTTGGCCTCGGAGACTTTGCGCTTTGCGTCGGCCTCGATTGTGGTGTTGGTGAGGATATAACAGCTGCCGTAACTGCGACATCTCCTAAGCGCTTCTTGGTCCGCTTTCGCTTGTGTGCTGTAGCCGCCCGTCCAAGAGCACCCAGTTTTGTTGCGGGTTGAGGCAAAGCTGCGGTAGCCGTTTTTTGTTTGGTAGTCGCGCCAAAGGCTTCGGCATTCGGAGCCTTTCATCGGATTGGCTTGGAGCATGGGAGGCGCCATAAGAAAAACGGCGAAAAACAATGCGACTAACCGGCAAAAAAGCAATGACATAAAATGAATCCTCCACAGCTTTGCAGAGGGTAAGAACAAATCATTGGCATGTATAGCAAAAGACGCGCGCCGGGCATTTGGACCGGCGCACGCTAAGTGTTGTGCGTTACTGCTTTTGGAAAAAGGCAATCACTTCACGCGCGATTTGGGCATGTTCATCACGGCGCTCCCCGGTGCCTTCTTCGCAGACATAAGCGTCTTGCGGCTCTTCTTCTTTCAGGATCGCGAGCCCCATGTCTGTACACACGCCCAAGAAATCAAAATGCGCCAAGCGTTTGGGCTCAAGGTAAGTGGTGTTGCTTTCAGGTAGGGCCGCCACGAGCGCGCGGCTTTCCACGTCCAAGTTCAGGGCTTCGTCTCCTCGCGGTGCGCCGTAGACAAGCAAGGGCGTGGTGATTTCAGCGAGGCTTTCTTTCGAGAAGGTCTGTGTGCCCCCCAAATCAAAGACGGCGATGGCTTTGATGCGCGGATCTTTCAGATCACTCTCCATGGCAGCGCGGTCTGTCTCTGATGCAGCAATGCCCCAGCGCGCAAAGAGTTCGCAGACAAGATCAGCGTCGTCACTGGCACAAAAGCGATCCAGGGCCGCTTTTTCAAACCGTGCGCCAGCTAAAGTCATAGCCGTCCAGCCGCCCAAAGAATGCCCCGCCATAAAGATCCGATCTGGGTCAATCAGGGGCGCGAAGGTCGGGTCGGCCAAAAGCTGGTCGAGGGTCTGGCTGATGTCTTGCGGCCGCCTCCACAATTCGCGACGGTCGTCCGGATCGCGCTGAAAGGTCGTGGTGCCGGGATGGTTCACCGCCGCAACAACAAAACCCTCTGCCACCAAGCTTTGCGCCAGCCACGCCTGGTTGCGCGCATTGCCAAACATCCCGTGGGACATGAGGACCAGAGGCTTTTGGCCCGGCTTCGGTGCCGCATCGGGGCGCGTGGGGAGACTTTGCCAGACCGCATTGCCGTGAGCTTGAGTTACGGGGCCTCTATCTTCTGTTGGATACCAAATATAGCCATCAAACTGGCGGCCCTCGGGTGTCGGCGCGACAAACAGGTTTTGTAACCCTGAAGCGACCTCTTCGGCAAAACCGGCTGTTAGGCTAAAAGAGAGCATGCAAAGGGCGGCGAAGGGGACTTTGAATTTCATTTGAAATCCTCCAAGATTAACGGAACGATGACATCGAAATTGGCCAAGTTCACAATTAAAACAATGGGTTGGGGCGCTTGTCCTTGTCCTGGATCGCGATAGAGGACAGCTTTGCAAAAAAGAGGACAAGGATTTTGGGAGATTTGGTGACGCTGCCTTTGCCGCTGCTGACGTTTTTGGCAGCTTTAGGCGCGACAGGGTTTGTGGCCAGGCTCGATCTGGGCGTGGCGCTCTCTCGCGCGTTCTTTGTGGCGTTCTTTGTTTTGGTGTCCTGCGGGACCTTTCTGGTGGCGCTGCGCTTCGGCTATGGGATCGACAGCTTCGTCCCCCTGCAACGGGTCTTGCCACTTTTTGCAGGCCCCTTGCTCTATCTCGGCTTCTGGGCGCTCTGCGTGCCCAAAGCGCCTCTCATGCGGGCGGCTCTCTTACATATGGGCGTGCCGTTTGCTTTGGCGGTGGCCATGCCGCTGGTGCCAGGGGGCGCAAACGCAGCGGATGGGCTCATCCTGCTCAGCTATCTGACCTACACGCTCCTTCTCGTTTTGCTTTGGCGCAAAGGAGAGGCGGCTTTCGTGAGGGTGCGCTTGGAAGCGGTTCAATCGGTGCGGGCCTGGGCGCTTTGGGCTGCGCTTTTCCTGGCGGTCTTTTTGGTCATTGATGGCGCAATTGCTGTCAGTTTTGCTTTTGGGCGTGCTGAAAATGCCTTTGCGTTAATCTCGCTGGGCTCTGTTGGGCTGGCTGTCACGATGATCGCCATCGCCTTTACGGCGGCCTCGCGTGGGCTGGTCGGGCGCAGCCCGAGCATCAAAGCTCAACCGTCCCAGCGGGCTGAAGGAAAAAGCTCTGCTGCAGAGATTGAGGGTAGGGCGCGCAGCCTCTTGGAAAGTGAAAAGCTCTATCTTGAAACCGATCTTACGGTCGAGCGCTTGGCCAAACGCTTGCATCTGCCCACGCGCAGCCTTTCTGCAGCGATCAATCAGCAAGAGGGCATCAACGTGTCGCAATACGTCAACGCGTTTCGGCTGAGGCATGCGGCTCAGCTTCTCGCGGAAACCTCGCTCTCTGTGACCAAACTTGTGGAACAGTCAGGCTTTTTGACCCGGTCCAACTTTTACCGCGAGTTTCAGCGCGCCTATGGATGTTCGCCTGCCGCTTACAGAGCGGCTCAAGCGCCCCAAAGCCTCGTTCAAAATCCGTAAGGACCTTTGCGATGACCTCTTCGTCAACCCTTCGTGCCTCTGACTATATTCGCCCAGAGAGTGAAACGCTTCTGTCGGATGACTGGGCAAGGCTCACGAAATATACATTCGAGTATCGCCGCGCGGATGGTGCCTGGCAGCGTTTGGTCCGTCAGTCTTATGACAGGGGCAATGGGGCAGGGTGTTTGCTCTATAATCCCGCTGCCGGAACGGTTCTGCTCGTCCGGCAGTTTCGCTTGCCCGCCTATCTTTTGGGGGAGCCTGGGTTTTTAATCGAAGTGCCCGCAGGGCTCTTGGATGGAGAAGCGCCAGAGGCGCGCATGATAGAAGAACTCAGCGAAGAAACGGGTTATGAGATATCTGGTTTGGAACTAGCCTGCGAGGCCTTCATGAGCCCAGGCTCTGTGACCGAAAAGCTGTCGCTTTTCCTCGGGACCTATTCAGAGGCCAACAAGAAAGCCGCGGGGGGCGGCAAAATCGAGGAAGGCGAAGATATCGAAGTGCTGCATATCGCCTTGGATCAGGCCATGGAGATGATCTCCTCTGGGGACATCCAGGACGGCAAAACCATCCTGCTGTTGCAGCATCTTAAGCTGAAGCTTCTTCAAGACCGGTGAGGATCTCTGGGATCGAGGGCAGAAGCGAAACCTGCTCTATTATGCTGGCATCCGCAAAACCTGAGTGCACCAATTGGGCCAAGAGATCGCGCAGTGGGGTCCAGTAGCCCTCTAGGTTGGCCACAAAGATCGGCTTGGTATGCCGGCCCAATTGCTTCCAGGTGAGGGTCTCGAAAAACTCGTCCAAGGTGCCCGCACCGCCTGGCAAAATGACAAATGCATCCGCCTCTTTGTACATGCGTTCTTTTCGGCTGTGCATGTCGGGGGTGATAACAAGGTTTTCGCCAAGAGCGGAGCGCCGCTCCACCGTCACTAGGTGTTCGGGGATCACGCCGAGGCGCGCACCGTTTTGCGCATGGGCGCCCCGCGCGACAGCGCCCATCAGGCCTGCGTCGCCCGCACCATAAACCAAACGCCAGCCGCGCCTGGCCAAGCCTTCACCCAGCTCAAAAGCCGCGGCTTTCCATGCCGGATCCTGGCCATCGCGAGCACCGCAAAAGACACAAACGGAAAATCCAGGGGCCATTCTGCGGATCCTCTCCATTTCAATTGGCTCGCACCATATATCGCCCTTGCAACCCCCTCTCAATACAAACTATGCTCCGCCCCAACTCGCTCGGCCCCCAATCAAAAAGGAAAGCGCAGCATGTCGGACAGCGACAGGCAGCCGGATGAAAAAGAAGACAAAAGCTACGCCGGTTTCGCAGTACTTTTGGGCGCCGCGGTTGTGGCCGCAATTCTGTTTCCTGCCGCCATCGAGATCTTAGATGGACCGCCTCCTGAGGCCACGCAAACTGTGGACCCATTGGCGGAGGCAACCCCAGCTGGTGTGGCTGCGAGCGGAGCACAAGACGCAGGCGAAACGGTCTCGGTGGATGCGGGCGAAAATAGTCGAACGACTGAGGGGGCTGCCGAAAAGGAACCTCTGCAGGCTTCAAATGCGTCCCAAGAGGCACTTTCAACGCAATCTCTTGCACCTGTGAACTCTGCATCAGACACATCGTCACGCAACGGCAATCAAAATGCCGGTGTTTCAAATGACGCAGGTTTGGGATCTGACGCGCAAAGCCCCGTCGCCTCTCTAAGTGCCAAGGTTGACCAAAGCGCAGCTGAACCACGCCCTGACAGTGCACCTCTCGCGTCTGGAGCGCTTGGAACGAAGGTGGATAGCCCACTGCCACGCCCTGGCGTATCGGAGGATCTGGCTTCCGAAGTAGCAGTCCTCAAGCCCAGGCCGTCAGCGTCAGGCGCATCAAACACGGATAACGCGCCCCAAGGTGAGGCAGAAGATGACGGTGCTCTCGCCTTAGAGGGGCAAGATGCCTCGGATACTGACGACACGGGCCAAGTTGCCAAAGCGCCTGAGTTTGATCTTGTGCGTGTGGACCCAGATGGGGCTGCATTGATTGCAGGCACAGCCTCTCCAAACGCCCCCGTAGCAATCGTAGTTGATGGTTTGGAGATCGCACGTACGTTTAGCGGCGCAGATGGGGCGTTTGTTGCCTTTGCTGATCTGGAAGCGCGCACCGCACCCCAAGTTATCACTTTGATTGAAGCGCCCGACAGCTCGCCCGCGCCTTCGATCGAGGATATCGTTGTTGCTCTTGCGCCCGCACCTGTCCAACCCAAAACAAAACCAGCAGAGACGGTTGAAGACTTGGTGGCACAACCGGTGATCCTGAAAGCCACCCCACAAGGGGTTGCTTTGCTGCAGCCGGAGTTGCCCCTTCCACCGCCCAAAACCGCGCCAAAGATAGACACTGCAGCTGCTTTGGGTACGGTCGAGGCGCAAGAAACCCCAAATATTGGAGGCACAGCCGCGCCACTGTCATTGGACGCAATTAGCTATTCGACAACGGGGCGTGTGCAATTGGCAGGGCGTACTGCCCAAGAGGGTACTTTGCGGATTTATCTCAACAACGCCCTTTTGACCGAAACCAGAGTGGAACGCGGGGCTTGGAATACCGGATTGCCCGAGATTGATCCCGGAACTTACACCCTACGCGTTGATCGCGTGCGCGAGGATGGGAGTGTCGCCTCTCGGGTAGAGACACCTTTTCAACGTGAAGAACCAAGCGTTTTGGCCAAAATCATCACTGAGGCGCCAGAATTTACCATTCAAACGGTCCAACCCGGTGCAACCCTTTGGGCGATTGCGCGAGAGAGGTATGGCGAAGGCATTCAATACCTCAAGGTTTTTGACGCCAACCGCGATAGAATATCCAATCCAGATTTGATCTACCCCGGTCAAGTTTTCACGATCCCCAATTGAGATATCGCTTGAATTGAAGGTCCGTCAGAAATTGACACCAAGGCCCAATTTGAAGCCTAAATTTTTGGTTAATTGCTTTTGAGAAGCAGCCCTCTCCCTACCGCCCTTCATTGTTGGGGGATTCGGATTAGGAAAAATGAACGTTCGCCTGCAAAATATGTAAATTTTTTCCTTTAGCAGCGCACGGAAGGCTGCAGGTCGCGGTAACGGTTACGAAGGGTGTCCAAGGCAGGAACTTTGAAGTGCTGCGACCTTAGGGGCTTGCCGTCTGCTTGAGCGGCATTCTTGTTTGCGCCTTTCGTCTTGCGAGTCTAGGAACCATCCATCTTTTTTCCCAAGCAAACCCAAGGACTTTGCATGGCTCGATCGCCCAAAACCGCAGATACTCTAAACGCTGAGCAGCGAAGCGGTTGGCGCACGATCAAAAGGGTTGTTCCTTATCTTTGGCCTGAGGACGAAGCTTGGGTGAAGCGCCGCGTGGTTTTGGCCATGGCAGCTTTATTGGTGTCTAAACTGATCGCTGTCTACACGCCGTTTTTGTATAAGGCCGGCGTTGATGCCTTGGCTCAAGATGACGTGGGTTGGCTTGTCGGCGTTGGGGCTGTTGGGCTGACGGTAGCCTACGGCGTTGCGCGACTGATGAACGTCGGTTTTCAGCAACTCAGGGATATACTGTTTGCAGCCGTAGGGCAGCGCGCCTTAAGGGCCCTGGCGCTTGAAACCTTCACACATATTCACCGGCTGTCCATGCGCTATCATATCACGCGCAAAACAGGCGGCCTGAGCAGGATCATTGAGCGCGGTGTCAAGGGCGTCGAGTTTCTCTTGCGCTTTTTGCTTTTCTCGATTGGCCCGCTTGTGTTGGAACTTGCGCTCATCGGCGCGGTTTTGGCGATCAAATTTGATATTTGGTACCTGATCGCAATTGCCGTCACGATTGGTCTTTACATCTGGTTTACCTTTGCCGTGACGGAATGGCGCGTGAAGATCCGCAAAGTCATGAATGAACAGGATACGGACGCAAACCAAAAGGCAATCGACAGCCTTCTCAATTTCGAGACCGTAAAGTACTTTGGTGCAGAATGGCGCGAGGCGGAACGCTATGATGGGGCCATGGCGGGCTATGAACAAGCGGCCCTAAAAACCTCTTACAGTCTGGCCTTCCTAAATTTTGGGCAATCTTTGATTATCACAACCGGGCTTGTGATTGTGATGGTTTTGGCTGCAATCGGCGTGCAAAACGGTGTGCTTACTGTGGGCGATTTTGTTCTGGTGAACGCCTACATGATCCAAATCACGATGCCGTTGAACTTTTTGGGCACAGTCTACCGCGAAATTCGCCAAGCCTTGGTGGATATGGGTGAGATGTTTGATCTTTTGGAGCAGCCTTCAGAGGTGAAAGACAAAGAGGGTGCGCCTGATTTGAAGATCACAGGAGGCGAAATCCGTCTGCGCGATGTGCACTTTGGCTATGATGCGGAACGGCCCATTTTGCAGGGCGTGGATCTTACCGTGCCCGCTGGAAAGACCTTGGCTGTCGTGGGGCCTTCGGGCTCTGGTAAATCGACTATCGGCCGGCTCCTGTTCCGGTTTTACGATGTTGGTGGCGGGGCTCTTGAGATCGATGGGCAGGACCTGCGCGACATCACGCAAGACAGCCTTCATCAGCAGATCGGCGTTGTTCCGCAGGACACGGTGCTGTTTAACGACACGATTTTTTACAACATTGCCTACGGACGCCCAGAGGCCAGCCGAAGCGACATTGAAGCGGCGGCCAAAGCGGCGCAAATCCACGACTTCATCACTGCGCTACCAGAGGGCTACGAGACAAAAGTGGGCGAGCGCGGGCTCAAACTGTCGGGTGGTGAAAAACAACGCGTCGGCATTGCGCGTACGCTTTTGAAAAACCCGCCTATTTTGCTGTTAGATGAGGCCACGAGCGCGCTTGATTCCGATACAGAAGCCGAGATTCAAGAAAGCCTCCGCGCGCTTGGGAAAGGGCGCACTGTGATTACAATTGCGCACCGCTTGAGCACCATAGTGGAAGCTGACGAGATCGCTGTGCTTGAAGACGGCCAGGTGATAGAGCGGGGCACCCATACAGAGCTTTTAGAGGCCGATGGGCGCTATGCGCGGCTATGGCATCGGCAAGATTCCGAGGCGGCTTGAGAGCTTTATAGATCTCAAGCCATGGGGGCCCGTCCGGAAAGCAGTGCCGCTTTTTGCGCATAGAGCCTGGTCAATCGATCCAGGGTGCGCCGCACCCTTGGAATGTGTCGGTCGTCGTTGTGCACGACCAGTGTTTGCTGCTCATTGAGCGCATCAATAGGGTCGCCTGCACGGGTGAGCAACGGATCACTGTCGCCCACAAAACACGGCACCAATCCAATTCCAACACCTGCGCGAATAAGGTGGTGAACAGCGGCAACGCTTTCGGCTGTTGCCCGGATCTTATGTCCTTGATCATGCACCCAGCGCGCTGCCGGGTGGATCGCTTTTCCAGACTCTATCCCAACCCAATCCAAAAGGTCCGGGCGTTTGGCCGTGCGGCTCAAATACGGGGCAAAGGCGACCGTTCCGAGGGGTTTGCTTGCAAGATTGCCAGCTTGTGGTTTTTGGTTGCGAATGCCGATATCGGCGTCTCGATGCGCAATGTCGAGCACCGCTTCAGTGGCTACGAAATTGAGCCGGAAATCATCTTGGTCGCAGCAAAGCTGGTGGTAGTTTTGAATAAGAAACTGGGTTGTTCCGGTGCCAGCCGAAAGGCGCACGACAGGGGTTTCCGCTTGATCTGAGAACTCTGACAGAATTGGAACAGCGCAGGCTTGCATGGTTTTGACCCGGGTCAAAAGGCTGCGTCCTTTTGGAGTAAGTCCGTAGCCAGAGGCGGTGCGTTCAAAAAGCTGTTGGCCAATCTTCTGTTCCAGCCGCGCCATGTGCCGCCCAAGGCTCGCAGGGCTCAATCCAGCGCGTGTGGCCCCTTTAGACAGGCCACCTTCTTCAGCCACATGCAAGAAAAGCTCCAAGTCTCCCCAGGACACATTTTTTATTTTTGAAAAGACCCTTTGGATAATAGCTGCATTAAGTCAGGTTTTCGCGAGGTATCTTTTTGATATCACAAAGCGGAGACCCTGTCATGATGCCAGCATTATCTAAACTGCCACAGCGAGACCTTACCGAAGAAGAATTCTACAATTTGGAGCTATTCCCTTTGTCCAGTAGCGTCACGGGGCGTTGGAAAGGAGACGGTAACCAAAAGGAAAAGGCCACCCGAAGGTGGCCTTTGCATGATTTCTGGCGCTCAATTGCCCGCGTTACTCCGCAGCTCTGAGCGGATGCGGCGCCGGTAAAGGAGGCTCAGGGGTAAGTTCGTCTTCGTCGTCTTCCCAAAGGATCTCTGGGTGTTTGATGCGTCTGGCCTCTTTGCGCAGCGCCCAGTCCTGCGCCACACGGCTCGCGCGCCCCAAGCTCATTTTGGCCAGCGCTGCCGCAGTCCATTTGGCATAGGTCACAACCCAGACCCGAAGCGCCAGCATGGAGGGTGTAAAGACAAGCGTCAAAACCGTCGCGATGCCGAGGCCGAAAACCACAGCGGTGGCAAGTTGCTTCCACCAAAGCGCCGTTGGGCTATCAATGGTGTAGCCGCCGCCGATGAAGTCGAGGCTGAGGCCAAACATCATCGGAGCCAAGCCCGCCATCGTGGTAATCGTGGTCAAAAGCACAGGCCGGATGCGATCTTCTGCGGTACGAATGATCGCCTCTACGCGCGGCATGTAGCGCGAGTATTCTTGGTAGGTGTCGATCAGAACAATGTTGTTGTTCACGACGATCCCCGCCAACGCGACGATGCCCGTGCCAGTCATGATGATCGAGAAGGCTTGGCCCATGATGATCATGCCCCAGAGCACGCCGGCGGTCGAGAGGATCACAGCCAAGAGCACCAGCACGGAGTTATAAAAGCTGTTGAACTGCGCCAAGAGGATGATGAACATCAGCCCCAAAGCGCCTGCAAAAGCGTTCATCAAAAACGCACCGGATTCGGCTTGTTCTTCTTGGTCGCCCGTCCATTCCCACTCGTAGCCTGAAGGGAACGGATTGGTGTCCAGCCAACGCGTCAGCTCTGCGATGCGCTCATTGGGGTTTACGGGTGCAATGGCCAGCTCGCCTGCGTCTTGCAGATTGAAGAGGTCATCTAGAGATGTGCCTTCGGCGATTTGCAAGAAGCGGTAGCGCTGGCCTTCGGTGTCTTCAAAGACGGCAGTTTGCACGGTTTCGCGCTCGCCCAGAAGCTGAACGGTTGCCAAGATCGGGTTTTCAGGCTCAGCTTGTGAAATCGGGCCGTCGCTCAGTTTGAACACCCCTGGCAACACATCCGCCTTCACATCATACCGACGCTTTTGATCAACACGGTCGATCTGTGCGAGCTTGGGGACTGGCTTGCGCGAGATGAAGTTCGAGAGGGGAATAAGCCCATCGGGCGTGCGCACTTTGAGCGTGTCGAGCGTGGAAAGAACGCGGTCTTCTTCCGGCAGTCGGACCCGGATCTCGATCTCTTCATCAGAGCTGTCAACGCGCATTGTGTCGAGCAAGATGCCACGTGTCACGAGTTGCACCATGGCGCCCACCGTGGCCACATCCGCGCCATAGCGGCCTGCTTTTTCCACGTCTACGTTTATCTCCCAATCAATGCCGGGCAAGGGCAGGGTGTCTTCGATGAGCGTGAGGCCCGGCATGGCCTCAAACTGCGCACGCGCGTCAAGAGCGGCTTGTTCCAGCACCTCAAGGCTATCGCCACGGATCCGCAGATGGATCGGTTTGCCAGATGCTGGACCTTGGGCCAACTCCGTGATTTCGGCTTTGATGCCCGGCAACTTCGCCAGTTCAGCAGAGAGCTCATCCAGGATCACATTCCCATCCACCGAAGGATCGCTCACCTCGTAAGTGTAGGGAATGAGGCCAAAGAAGAAGCTGGTCTCACGTGTGACATTGGGACGGTCTTCCCAAGGGAGGGTCTCAAATTGGATTTGACCAATTGTGTCCCGCGGGCCATCGCCGCCGCCTGGGCCACCTGTGCTCAAGCCACCTTCCCCCGCAAAGGAAAAGACGTTTGTCACCGCTGGATGGGCCAAAACAACCTCTTCGGCTTGCCGGACCAACTTGTCCTTTTCTTCCAACGACAGGTTACCACGCGCGCGCACATAGACATTGGCCTGCTCTGGCTCGCTTTCGACAAAGAACTCAACGCCGTTTGAGTTTTCGCCAAAGTATGTGAACGTGAACATCACAAAGGCCAAAACAGATCCAATCGCCACAATCGGCATAACAGGATTGCCTGCAATCAAACGAATGAACTGGCCAAAGAGCGAGCGCTTGCGCCCAACGCGGACTTTGCGTTCGCGACCGCGTATCGAGATTGCGCCCATAACGATTGAGAGCAGCGCCGTGCCGATCATGAAAAGCACAGCACCAATTGCGACACCGAGAACGCCAGCATCAGGCCCCAACAAATAGCTCGGATTGATGAGAGACATCGCGCCCACAAAGGCGGCCATCAGGGCAGGGGCCAAAAGGGCTACACGCAAAAGCCAAGGCAAACGCGCCCGCATCCAATCAGAAATGCTGCCAAAGATATTGGTCAACCGTCCTGTCACGCCGCCCATTACGGGCAGATAGACCAATGCTACCACCAATGAGGCTGACAAGACGAAGATCAGTGTAACCGGTAGCATGCCCATAAATTCGCCCGGCACACCTGGCCAAAAGAGCATGGGCAGGAAGGCACAAAGCGTTGTGGCGGTGGAGGAGATGATCGGCCAGAACATGCGCTTGGCCGCATCCGTATAGGCGGTCATGGGGCCAGCACCCTCGTTCATCCGTTTGTCGGCATATTCCACCACCACGATTGCGCCATCTACGAGCATGCCCACGGCGAGGATCAAGCCGAACATCACAATGTTGGAGATCGAGATCCCCATGATGGAGAGAAGTACGAAGCAAAGGAAGAACGAGGTCGGGATCGCAAAGCCCACAAGCAGAGCAGGACGCGTGCCGAGGGCCGCCAAAACTACAATCATGACGAGAGCAACGGCCGTGAGAACAGAGCCTTCGAGCTGGTTAACCATGGAATCCACAACCCGGCTTTGATCGTTGGACGTGGAGATTTTTATCGCGGCTTGCAATTCGGCGGGCCAGGCGGCTTGGGTTTCAGCCACCGTCGCTTTCACGGCTTCAACCGTGTCGATCAGGTTGTAGCCTTTGCGCTTCACGACCTGCAGAGCGACTGTGTTTTCGCCATCAAATCGCGCAGTTCCTTCGCGGTCCTCAAAGGTGAGGCGGATGTCTGTGAGATCCCCCAAAGTGATCACGCGATCGCCATTGGTTTTAACAGGCAAATCATAGACATCCCGCGGCTCGTTAAAGCTCGATGGGATCTTCACCCCGGTGGCGGACGTTTCCGTCTCGATGGTGCCCGCCGCGATCAGAAGGTTGTTGTTGGTCACCACATTGATCAGCTCGCCCGCTGTCACATTGTAGCTTTCGAGCTTCAGTGGATCGATCAGCACCTCGAGCATCTCGTCGCGCTGACCCGCCAGCGCGGCTTCGAGCACGGATTCGAGCCCTTCGATGCGGTCTTGCAGATCCTTGGCCACTTGCACGAGAGTTCGCTCAGGCAGCGCGCCTGTGAGGCTCACGATGACAATGGGGAACTCAGAGAAGTTGATCTCCGCGATGGTGTAAGCATCAGCCCCATCAGGGAAATCCGCCTCAGCCTTTTGCATCGCATCGCGGACGTCGGCCAGGATTTTGGTTTTGTCCCAGCCGAAATCAAACTCCATGACGATGTTTGCATAGCCTTCCACGGCCGTGCCGGTGAGGGTTTTGAGCCCGTCGAGATCCGAAAGCTCGGTCTCCATGGGCTTAACAAGGAGCTTTTCGCTGTCTTCGGCCGAAATTCCAGGGAAAGCGAGCGAGACCACAAGCGCCGGGATCTCAATGTCCGGCTCACCCTCTTTGGGCAGAGAGTAGTAAGAGAAGCCGCCTGCCACGAGGGACAGAACAATAAAGGCGATGACCATACGGGCACGGCCCGCGGCCCAGTCGACCAAACCAGTCATCCTTGGGTCTCCTCTTCATAGGTCACATCAACAGCGACACCGTTGGTCACATATTCTTGGCCCACGATAATCACTTCACTCGTGGCACCCAAACCGTCGACCCAAACGCCCTGGATCGTATCGCGAATGAGGTTAACAGGTTGGAAAACCGCAACGCCGTCTTCGGCCACCCGCACACCGAGCGTGCCTTCGTCGTTGAGCGTTAGGGCAGAGCCGGGCAGCAAATGCGCTTGTTTGCCGTCGCTTTGAATCACCAGTTCAACCGTTTGGCCATCACGAATCTCTAGGTTGGGGTTAGGGATTTTCACTTCAACGCGGAAGGTCCGGGTGAGGGGATCGGCAGAACGAGAGAGGAACGTCACATTGCCCACAACTTCTTGGCCTGTGGTGAGACGCGCGCCCGCAGGTGCACCTGTTTTCACCCGGGCCACTTGGGTTTCAGGTACAAAGCCCACAGGTTGATCGGATCAAGTTGGATCACAGTGGCGCAGGAGGCCCCAGGCTGAAGCAGCGCCCCAAGCTCGGCTGTGTCGCTTTCCAAAATCCCACTGAAGGGCGCTCTGAGCTTGAGTCGCGCGACATCTTCTTGCGCCGTTGCCAAAGAGGCTTCGGCTGACTCGATCGCGGCCTGGGCACTTTCAACGCCACCTTCAGAGGCGCGAATGCCCGCCTGTGCGCTGACAATGGCCGCTAAAGCGGCCTCCACGTTGGCTTCTGCAGTGGCCACGCGCGTATCGGAGGCAAAGCCACCAGTTTTCAGCTTTTGCGCCGCGTTTTCATTGATTTGCGCTTCAATCAGGCGCGCTTCTGCCTCTTTAAGCCGCGACTCAGCCTCTGGGAGGCGGGCTTCGGCGGAAGGCAGATTGGCTTTGGCCTCCGCAAGCCGGGCTTTGGCCTCTGCAACGCGCGAGGCCCGCGTTCCGGGATCAAGTTCGCACATCAAAGTGCCCTCTTCGACAAAGGCTCCCTTGCGCAATGGCTCTGAGATCACCAAACCAGAGGTTTCCGCTTTGACGTCCACGCTGCGCGCCGCTTCGGTACGCCCACGCACGAGCACAGCGCTGTCGAGCGGTTTTGCAGTGGATTTCAACACAACAACAGAAACGCGCTCAATTGAGTCGTCCAGGAGAGGTGTTTCATCTGTTTGTGGGGCGGATTGCGCAAAAGCGAGCAGAGCCTCGCGTTCGAAAACGAGCGCATATAAAAAGGCCGAAACGATCACCGCTGTGATCAGGGGAAAGAGTTTCATATCTCTGACTTTCTCATCTTCAATCTCATCTGCCGCCGCAGAAAACAGTGCCTGGGCCCCCAGGGCTTACCTAGGCACTCATAACACGGGCTCAACCAGTGCTACGCTTTCCTAAACCGTTTAGTTCAAAAAAAATCGCTGTGGTAGCCCAAAAAAGCATGTGTGATTAAAATAAAGGCGTTTTTCTGGGTCTTGGATTCCCGCTCTGCGGCTCATACAACGTCACCAGCAGAGGCAAAGGCGGTAAAGCATGTCCAACAATGAAAGCTTCATCGATGAAGTCACCGAAGAGCTGCAGCGCGACAGGCTCTATGGGTATTTTCGCAAATACGGCTGGATCGCTGTATTGGCTGTCATTCTCATTGTCGGGGGCGCGACCTATAACGAAATACGTAAATCGCAAATAGCGTCCAAAGCGCAAGCAGCGGGCGACGTTTTGATCAATGGGCTCGAAGCCGATGATCCGGCAGTCCGTCAAATTGCTTTGGAAGAAGCGGTTGCCTCAGAGGGAGGCGGGGGCCTTGTGGCACAGTTTTTACTGGCTGCAGAACAAGCAAATGCGGGCGACGATGAAGCTGCCCTTGCCACCTACACCGCGATCTCCTCAAATTCAGAGGCGTCCAAGATCTACCAAGATCTGGCGGCTCTCAAAGCCATTCGTTTGCAAGGCGCAAATCTGTCTACCGCACAAAGGCGCACAGAGCTTGAAGCCTTAGCGGGCCCGGGGGCCCCGTTCCGACTTTTGGCTGAAGAAGAATTGGCTTTCGTTGAGCTGGCTGACAACAACACCGAAGCGGCATTAGAGCGCCTACAAGCCATTGCGCTCGACGCAGGTGTGACCCAAGGGTTGCGCCGACGGGTTAGTCAGGCAATTGTGGCGTTGGGGGGCGAGTTGGATCTGTCGGCCGGGCAATAATCCTGTCATGATGCGGCGGAACTGCCGGTCTTCCCAAAAACCGCCGATCAAAGCGGTCGAACCAAAAACAAGAATCTGGGTGGTATGTCTACACGTGTGATCTTAGGGCTTTGTGCCGTGGCGTTGCTGGGGGCCTGTGGCAACCGAGAGGAAATCTTGCAAGGGCCACGATTTGACCTGCGGTCGGGTGCGGACGGCGCGGAAGACGCTTTGGTTGCGCCAAATGGCCGTGTTGAAGCGCGCGCCATCGCGCCGCTTGGAGAGGCTCAGCCTGTATCGCTGTCTCAGCCGGTCGCAAATTCAGACTGGACCCACGTGCGCGGGGGACCCACCCACAGAACCTCCCATCCCGCCTTGAGCGCCACGCCATCTCAAGCCTGGAGCGCAGGCATTGGGGCGGGCAATTCGCGGCGCAACAGGATTGTTGCCGAACCGATCGTAGCGCAAGGCGCGGTTTTTACACTTGATGCCACCGCTCAGGTTCAAGCGACCTCCACCCAAGGCGCGCAGCTGTGGCGTACAGACTTGACTCCAGCTTCTGAGCGTAGTGGCGGAGCCTCCGGTGGGGGGCTAGCTTATGCTCAGGGCACTGTCTTTGCCACAACCGGTTTCGGAACACTTACAGCGCTTTCGGCTGAAACCGGTGAAACGCAATGGACCCAACGCTTGGATGCACCAGCCACAAGCGCGCCCACCGTGCGCGGCGGCTTGGTCTATGTGGTCACAACCGAAGGATTGGCCTGGGCGCTGGATGCAGAAACGGGCCGCATCCGTTGGCAATTGCCGGGCCTCCCTGGCCGCGCAACGATGCTCGGCGGAGCAGGGCCTGCGGTCACAGACAGTCTCGCGATCTTTGCCTTTGGCGCAGAAGACATCGTGGCGACCTTCCGCAAAGGCGGTGTTCGGCGCTGGGACGCAAGTGTGTCTGGGCGTCGCGACGGCTTTGTGTACACAACGATCGAAGATATCACCGGCGCACCTGTTGTGGCAGGGCAGAGGGTCTATGTGGGCAACCAATCTGGCCGCACCGTTGCACTGAATTTGAACACAGGGGCGCGCGAATGGACGGCCGAGCATGGCAGCTACGGCGCTGTTTGGCCAGAAGGGGGCAGCGTCTACCTCGTGAATGACCAAGCCGAGCTCGTTCGCTTGGACCGCACAACGGGCGCAGAGATCTGGCGCACTGCGATGCCCTATTTTGAGAACGATAGAGAGCGCCGCCGCAAAGGGGTCTATGCGCATTACGGCCCGGTGTTGGCTGGTGGGCAGCTTTGGGTCGCATCCTCTGACGAGGGCCTTCGCGCCTTTGATCCAGCCTCCGGCAAGCTCTTGGGTACCTGGGCTATTTCAGGTGGCGCAGCCTCCGCGCCTGCTGTTGCTGGACGCACGCTCTATGTTCTCTCCACACGGGGACAGTTGATCGCCTTCCGTTAAGCTCGAGCATACTTTGCTTGATGCTTGGCTTGGCTTAGGCCTTGGTGTAAGCGCGTCTTCTGATCGTTGAGCCGCTATGTAAGGCAGCACAGTTATGAGCTTTACTCTTGCCATTGTCGGGCGTCCGAATGTGGGCAAATCGACCCTTTTCAATCGCCTTGTGGGCAAACGCTTGGCCTTGGTTGATGATCAACCCGGCGTCACACGCGATCTGCGCGAGGGCGAAGCGCGGCTGGGCGATCTGCGGTTTACAGTAATTGATACGGCAGGTCTCGAAGAGGCCACAGACAACAGTCTTCAGGGTCGGATGCGCCGCCTCACAGAGCGCGCCGTTGATATGGCCGATGTTTGTTTGTTCATGGTCGATGCGCGCGCAGGTGTTACGTCGTTGGACCGGATGTTTGCAGACTTGCTACGCAAACGCGCCAAACACGTGCTTTTGGCCGCCAATAAAGGCGAAGGCCGCGCGGCGGATGATGGCGTCATGGAGGCCTATGAATTGGGCCTTGGTGAACCCTTGCGCCTGTCCGCGGAACACGGCGAGGGCATGGGCGAGCTTTTGGCGGAGCTAATGCCGCTTGTGGACCAATATGCAGAGCAAAACAAAGCCTTAGAAGCGGATGTTGATCTCGATATCGATGAGGAAGCGCCTCAGCGCCCCTTGCAAATTGCTGTTGTTGGGCGGCCAAACGCGGGCAAAAGCACCTTGATCAACCAAATCTTGGGCGAAGACCGTTTGCTCACGGGGCCAGAGGCCGGGATCACGCGGGACTCCATCGCATTAACGGTCGATTGGATTGGCCAAGAGATGCGCATCTTTGACACCGCTGGCATGCGCAAACGTGCAAAAGTGCAAGATAAGCTGGAAAAGCTCAGCGTGTCTGATGGTTTGAGAGCCGTAAAATTCGCTGAAGTGGTGGTGGTGCTCTTAGACGCAGCGATTCCCTTTGAGCAACAAGACCTCCGCATCGCGGATCTTGCCGAGCGCGAAGGTCGGGCGGTGGTTGTCGCCGTGAACAAATGGGACATGGAACCTGAAAAGCAGTCTAAGCTGCGTATGCTTCGCGAAGAGTTTGAGCGCCTTTTGCCGCAACTCAGGGGCGCGCCTTTGGTGACGGTCTCTGCGAAAACGGGCAAAGGCCTCGACAAGCTGCACGCCGCCATTCTGCGCGCGGCAGAGACCTGGAATACACGCATCAGCACTGCGGCCCTCAATCGCTGGCTTACCGGCATGGTTGAGGCGCATCCGCCTCCCGCACCCGCCGGGCGTCGCATTAAGCTGCGTTATGCAACGCAAGTGAAGACGCGCCCGCCTGCTTTCGTA
This sequence comes from Pseudomonadota bacterium, assembly GCA_039182515.1. Taxonomy (GTDB): domain Bacteria; phylum Pseudomonadota; class Alphaproteobacteria; order Rhodobacterales; family Rhodobacteraceae; genus JBCDCE01. The sequence goes on from JBCDCE010000062.1 coordinate 19,897, forward strand.
GTGATGTGTTCGCATCCTGATAAAATGCCAGAAAGCTATTCGCGTTACCTTGTGAACGGGCTGCGCGAGGATTTTGACATGCCCGGCACGCCCATCCGTATGACCCTGCGCGGGCAAGGGGACAAAAACCCCTACAAAGACAAGAAAAAATCCACACCGAGCCGTCTGCGCAAGCATTTGGGGAAACCTTCGCCAAAGGGCTGAGCCAAGCCAGTGTGGGTTTCCTGAATTTTTTGGTTGGATTTCGGCGAAAGACCGGGTTCCGTTACGGAATGCCTTACTTGACCAAAGGTTAACGCTTGGCCACTGATAGGTCCAAGTGATTGAATTCTTTGCAAGACATAGGGGTAACCTAGGCATTATGACCAAAATTGCGATTTTTTGCGATGGAACTTGGAATTCACCGATAATGGTGGAGCCCACCCATGTGTTCAAATTGCAAGATTGTTTGGTCAACGATCCCCGCCAAGACCAAGTTGTGGCCTATTTCAAAGGCATTGGCATTGATGAGCGCTACACCGGTAAAGTTGGGCAATGGCTGCACAAATATGGGGGAGGCGCCTTTGGCTGGGGGCTCGATGTCAAGGTCAAGCAAGCCTACGAGTTTATTGCAAAAGTCTACAAACCGGGCGATGAAATCTATCTTTTTGGATTTTCACGCGGGGCCTATACGGCGCGATCGGTTGCTGGCTTGATCCGAAAATGCGGCATCGTGGAGGATACGAGCCCTGAAGGCATCAACAATGCCTTTGACCTTTACCGCAAACGCGGCGTCCGGAACCATCCAGACAGCGATCGGATTTGGAAAAAACGCCGCAAGATGTCACCGCGGTTTGCAACTTCGCAATCGGATCTGGATCGCCGCGGAGACGGCTCCGAACTCGTAAACCTGGCCTATGTTGGTGTCTGGGACACGGTTGGAGCGATTGGGCTCCCTCCATCTCTCTTAGGGCCACTGGCGGTGATCTGGAACGCACGCTACCGGTTTCATGATGCCAAGCTGTCCAGCCTTGTGCGCAGTGCGCGTCATGCGGTGGCCATTGACGAACGTCGCGTGCTGTTTCGCCCAGCCCTTTGGGAAAATGTCGCGAAATTGAACGGTGACGCAAAAGGCGAGGATGCGCCCTATCAACAGCTTTGGTTTTGCGGCACCCATGGCGTCGTTGGCGGCAGTGACGCTGATCACCAAGCCCTTTCGGGTTTGGCTTTAGAATGGGTGTTTGAGCCCACGGGATTAAGCATAAAGCCAGGCTGCGCCATCCCACTTGGCCCCACAGACCCAGCTATGGAAACGAGCCTGTTTACAGGTGGAACGGGATTTTTGAAGAGCCCACGGGGTGGGCCAAAAGCGATGGAGGAGCTTCACGCCTCAGTCCGTTTGCGGATTGATAAAGTCAAAAAGTACAGGCCGGGCAGCTTAGCAAAGCTGTTTGGTTTTTAACAAAGTAAAACAGGGATCCAGAACCCAACGCTTGCATGTCCGGATCTGGTGTTTTCCCAATAAAATCATAAACATTCGGGGGATTGTTTGACCATGAATATACGAGAGTTCTCACGCGCTTACACCGAAAAAAGCAATGTTGTTGCCTTCGTTGAGACGCTCTGGACAGTACTCGCCTATTTGGCCTGTATTGCGCTCGCAATAAGCTTTTTAGGAACATTTTGGGTGGTGCCGTTTACGGCTCTGGCTGGGGTCTTAGGCGTTCGGATTTACATGCTGCAGCACGATTGTATGCACAACTCTCTGTTTGAGAGCCGGCTTGTAAACGATGTGTTGGGGACATTGCTCTCGCCAGTGTCGCTGACGCCCTATCAAGCGACCAAGTACAATCACAATTTGCATCATGCTCATGTCGGCAACATTGAGCATCGTGAAGCGTTCGAAATCGATATGATGACGGTGGCCGAATTCCAAGAAGCCAGCCGCGCACAACAGCTTTGGTACCGGTTTTATCGCTCGCCTTTTACTTTGGTTTTTGTCGGCCCTTTTGTGCTCTACACCGTGCTGCGCCGTTTCCCCCGGAATGGGTTTAAGACTGGGATCTGGTGGGTGGTTTTGCACAATGCCCTTTTGCTTGGCATGTTTGCGGCTCTCTATCTGATTGCCGGATGGGGTGGGGTCTTGATCCAATTTGGGGCGATATACGTTGCCACTGTTTTTGGCGCCATTATCCCGTATGTGGTTCATAACTTTGAAGAAGTGTATTGGGGGCGACGTCCTGAGTACACTTATGAGCAAGGCGCTTTGCAAGGCTCAAGTGTCTTGGATTTTGGGCCCGTTTTTGACTTTCTCACTGCCAATATTGGCTATCACGATTTGCATCACCTCAACGCGAACATTCCATGCTATCGCCTTAAAAAGTGTTACTTGGAGGCGGGAGACCTTTTGCAATCGCGCAAAATTTCGCTCTCGGAGGTTGTGCAGTGTTACCGTTGGAAGCTTTATGATGAGCAAACCAATCGGATGGTTGGCTGGGATGCCGTTGCGCAAACCAGCATCGCCGTGCCAGCAGAATAAACACGAAAAGGCTTGCAAGTTTTACACAACCTGCAAGCCTTTTCAGGCTTCCTTTTTGCAACGCCTGTTAACCTTAACGCCTGTTAACCTTAACGCCTGTTAACCTTAACGCCTGTTAACCTTAACGCCTGTTAA